>NZ_JBWDNR010000003.1:0-799344 GCF_056269295.1 Paenibacillus sp. J31P13 | reverse complement strand
GTTTGTTGGTTTGTTGGTTTGTTGGTTTGTTGGTTTGTTGGTTTGTTGGTTTGTTGGTTTGTTGGTTTGTTGGTTTGTTGGTTTGTTGGTTTGTTGGTTTGTTGGTTTGTTGGTTTGTTAGTCCAACTCCTCAAAGAAAAAAAGCGCCTCCGCTAATTGAGCGGAGACGCTTTTTCCAATCATATATTCGCTTACGCTTAAACGCTAATGCCTAAAATGCAGGAATAGTTGCGTCGCCGTAGGTATCTTCGATGAATTTCTTCATTTCTGGTGAACGAAGTGCCGCAGCAAGCTTCTGAATAGCTTCTGAATCTTTGTTGTCTGGACGTGCAACAAGAACGTTCACATACGGTGTTTCATTGCCCTCGATGAACAAAGCATCCTTCGTTGGCACAAGACCTGCTTCAAGCGCATAGTTCGTATTGATCAGAGCAAGATCAACCTCACCAAGCACACGCGGAAGCGTCGCAGATTCTACTTCTCTTATATCAAGCTTCTTTGGATTATCCACAATGTCTGACACTGTGCCGCTTACGCCAACGCCATCCTTCAATGTTAACAAGCCGTTTGCCGCCATAAGCGCAAGCGCGCGACCGCCGTTGGATGGATCATTTGGGATAACCACTTTAGCACCTGTTTTCAGATCCTCAATTTTCGTTATCTTTTTGGAGTAAGCGCCAAAAGGCTCGATGTGAACGTCAGCAACACTAACGAGGTCATAGCCTTTATCCTTGTTGAATTGATCTAGGTAAGGCTGATGTTGAAAGAAGTTCGCATCAATATTCTTTTCATGCAATTGTGTGTTCGGTTGGATATAATCGTTGAACTCGAGAATCTCCAAGTTCACGCCTTGCTCCTTCAGCATCGGCTGAATAAATTTCAACATTTCTGCATGCGGCTTTGGTGATGCTCCAACTTTCAACGTAACCATAGACGGCGTTTCTTCGCCGGTTCCTTGGTTAACATCAGCACCGTTTGTATTGTTTTTGTCTTGACCACATGCTGTCAATGCGAACATCAGCATCATGATCACAACTGCATAGCTTGTCTTCTTCATGTTCATTCCTCCGTTACTTCTGTTATTTCTTTCTATGATGTGATAAATCAGAAAGAACTATTTTCTGCTATAGCGGCGTACGAGTACATCACCCAGCGTTTGCAGCAGTTGAACAAGGACAATAAGCAGCGCTACCGTAACAAGCATAACATCGGTTTGGAAACGCTGATAGCCATAACGAAGCGCCAAATCTCCGAGCCCGCCTCCGCCAATTACACCTGACATAGCTGTATAAGACACAAGCGTTACGGCAGTAATGGTCACTGCAGCAATTAGTCCTGGTCTTGATTCACGCAAAAGAACGCGTCTCACAATATCCCATTTGGATGCGCCCATCGCTTGAGCCGCTTCGATAACGCCTCTATCCACCTCGCGCATAGACGTTTCCACGAGCCGAGCAAAGAAAGGCGTTGCCGCCACAATTAGCGGTGGAATGGAACCTTCTACGCCAAGCGTTGTTCCGGTTATGAACTTCGTTACAGGCATAATTAAGATCATCAAAATAACGAATGGAACCGAACGCAATATGTTAACCACTACTGATAGCATACCATAAACAATTGGCTGCTGTAGCAATTGTCCACGTGAAGTCAGAAACAGAACGACGCCAAGAATCAAGCCAAATAGTATCGTAAACACCAAGGATGCTGTCATCATGTACAGCGTATCCCTCGTTGCTTCCCCTATTTCCGGCCATCGAACATTTTCAAAGCTCATCATAGTGTATCTACCTCCAGCCCTTCCTCACGCAATACAGCAATAACGTGCTCAACCTCCGCAGCATCACCAATCAACTCTACAATCAGTTGACCATATGGTGTCTGCTTCATGCGCGATACAGTACCTTGTAGAATTGCAAATTGCACCGATGTTGGCTTCACCGCATTAAAAAGAATCGGTTCATACGTCAAATCACCAATATAGGTCATGCGCAGCAAGCGGCCCTTTCGTTCACGCAGCAAACCGCTATTTGCACCACTATCGGAAACCTGTTCGACAAAATCACGAGTTACTGGATGCTCCGGCTTCAAAAATACATGAAGCACATCCCCAAGCTCAACAATTTCCCCCTGATCAATGACGGCAACACGATCACAAATAGAACGAATGACATTCATTTCATGGGTAATCAGTAAAATGGTAATGCCTAGCTTTGCATTAATATCGAGCAGCAAGCTTAGGATCGCATTCGTCGTTTGCGGGTCTAACGCCGACGTTGCCTCATCGCAAAGCAGCACGTCAGGGTTATTTGCAAGTGCTCTTGCAATGCCCACCCTTTGCTTCTGACCGCCTGAGAGCTGTGCCGGATATTTATCCCCATGCTTCTCCAACTGCACAAGCTTTAATAGCTCGTCCACACGCTTATTCAGCTCACTCTTTGAAAGCTTGGCAAGCGAAAGTGGAAAAGCGATATTCTCACGAACCGTAGACATTGAAAGCAGATTAAAATGTTGAAAAATCATACCGATACGACGCCTTTGTTTTTGCAGCTGTCCCTCTGACAAACCTGTCAGCTCGACATCACCAACGATCACGGAACCTGACGTTGGTTTTTCAAGTAAATTAACGCAGCGGAGCAATGTGCTTTTGCCCGCTCCTGAATGACCAATAATACCAAATATTTCGCCTTTTCGAACGTTCAAACTAACGTCTCGAATGGCTTCAACAGAAACAGCACCTACTCGGTAAGATTTCTTGATGTTCATTAAGCTAATCAGTTGAATAACCCCCTTTCGGACAAGCAAGAACATATTGTATAAATGTGTTAGCATCCTGTCAACAGTAATAAATTACCATTGCGTTAAATTCCAACTATTCGCATTAGTCTACTCATGTATTGTACCATTTTGAAATCCATGAAATGGTTCAAGTAATACGCCGGTATTAAGCACTACTAACATTAAAATAAACTTCTCCTATTGTTTCCACTATGTATTCATTTACTCTCTTACACTCCTTATAAACAAAAAAAGAACGTATTCAGCGATAACTGCAGAATACGTTTCCTTCTCTTTTCATTTCTTTTTCCTAACTGAATTTTTGACCAGCAAAAAGGCTAACAACACTAACATACATCCGATTACATAGGGAATTATCGTTAGCAAATCCATTTTCCCGCCCGCATATTCACCACGATATTCAGCTTTCATGTACTTATCATCATTATCTTTAATGGCAATAGCTTTGCTGACTTCAACATCTTTAATGGAATAGTAAGCTGTACCTTTTGGATAATGATTCGAGAAATTACCTCGATACGTACCTTCACGATCCGAGTATTTGGTTACCTTGCCGATTTTCTTGCTGATTAAGCTTTTATCAACCTCAAGATCAGAGATAACATAGCTGCTTCCATCATACACAACAAACTTATGCGCCCAATCTCCATATGCTGTTTGAATAAATATACTAAACCCAATTAGAAGAACGAACAGGATGCTCATTCCTTTGTTCAATTCAATCAGCCCCTTTTATTGAATAGACTAAATCGAATTCAATAATGTTGCGAGCATCCTTGTAAAAATCTTTTTTGCAAAAAGTAAAAGTAATTCTATTACGCGCCTGCGTTTCGTCGCTCTTTGCTCAGGAGCATTAAGCTGCAGCGTTTAGATTTTCTTTATTTAAGAGCTGCTTCCGTGCGCGTTTGAAATAGAGCAACTCATACATGACTGGCACGACAACAAGAGTGAGCAATGTCGAGCTAGTGAGACCGCCGATTACGACTACAGCTAGACCGCTTGAAATAATGCTTCCGCCTCCCAAACCAATAGCTAGCGGCATGAGTGCACAGATCGTAGCAATCGCAGTCATCAGAATCGGACGAAGACGAGTTCCACCCGCTTCAAGCAGCGCATCGCGAATGCTCAGCCCATGCTCAATCTGCTGCTGTACACGTTCGATCAATACGATCGCATTCGTTACAACAATTCCGATTAGCATGAGGAAGCCGATCATACTGGAAACAGATAACGGTTCGCCTACAGCCATCGTTCCGACTAAACCACCGATTAATGCAAACGGCAAGGAGAATAGTACGGCTAGCGGTGCTCTGCCTTCACGGAAGGCAATGACCATAACGATATATACCATGCCGACTGCGACCAGCATCGCCATTAGCATATCCCCAATCATTTGCTGTACATCCTCATTGCTGCCGCCGAGTGAATATTGCACACCCGCTGGCAGAGTCAATCCTTCTAACGCTTTAATTAAAGCATCATTTACTTTATTTACGTTCTTATCCGTAATCTGAGCTGATATAGTTGCATATTCTGCTCCATTTTTGTATTGCAGTGTGCTAGGCAGCTGTACTTCCTTCACATCCGCGATATCTTTCACGGTTATAAATGTCCCCATTGGAGAGAGAAGCTTTAAATTTGCAATGTCAGTCGTTGAAGCAATCGATGTACCGCTAAGCGCTAAAAATAAATCGCTAGCCTTGGAGCCATCCCCAATTCGACCTACATTCGTTTCTGTTAGGAAAGGCCGCAGCATGAAGGAAGCCTGAGCCGCGGACAAGCCGTATTTACTTGCATCCTTCTCTCTAACCTCGATAGCGATACCTTGGGTTCCGTCCTGCAAGTTGTTGCTTACGTTATCCGTACCTTGCAGATCTTGAACAGCTGTCGTAATTTGCTTTGTCGCATCTCTTATATCGTCCATTGATGATCCGGTTACGGTGACGCCAATCATTCCGCCGCCGCCCATATCATCCTTAACTAAGCTGAATTCACTGTCAGCAGGAATTTTAACTTTATCTCTCATATCGTCTATGAATACATCAAGATCAGCCTTCGAATCCAGCCCTATGAACCAAACGGCGATATTAGGCGCACCAGCATCACCGCCGAATTGCGCACCCACCGTAATATTCGTGTTCTCTACATCCTTATAAGCGCGAATAACCTCATCCATACGCTTAGATTCAGATTCAATTGTTGCAAGACTTGATCCTTTAGGCATTTCGAGTGTAGCAAAAAGGTATTTATAATCTGTTTGAGGCAGCAGGATAACCCCTACCTTGCCGGCGAAGATCGGCACAAGACTTCCGATGAAAAGCATAAAGGATACAACAAGAACAATCGCTTTATGACCTAATGACCATTGCAACACTCGCTTGTAACCGCGGCTTATCGCTGACTCCTTAGGCTCTGACAGTTTGCCATTTCTCATTAATGCCCAGGCCATTAGCGGTACAACGGTTAGCGCTACAAGCAGAGATGATAATAATGCAAAACCAACAGTCCATGCAAATGGACGGAAATAACCGCCAACCATTCCTGAAAGCAAGCCAAGCGGCGCGAAGACAGCAACCGTTGTAATCGTAGATGAGGTAATGGCTCTGCCTACCTCTGCTGTCGCCGACAAGATCAAGTCCTTGCTAATTTTCTCGCCCCTTGTTCTGCGTACAATATTCTCAATGACTACGATACTATCATCCACAACCCGACCTGTTGCTACCGCCAAACCGCCAAGCGTCATAATATTTAACGTTACATCCGTAAAATATTTGAGACAGATCATAGCGATCAGCATGGAGAGCGGAATCGAGACAATCGCAATCAACGTAGCTCTAAAGTTTCGAAGGAAGAATAGAATCAGGATGGAGGCAAACAGTGCGCCCAGCGCTCCTTCACGAGCAAGCGTGTTTACCGAATCCTTAACATCGGTAGCACGGTTATACATGATCAATGCTTTGATTTGACCATCCTTTTCGGCATTTTCATATACTTTAAGCACCTTCTCTGACACTTCTACCGTGTTGGCATCCCCGGACTTTACGATGTTCAGATTAACGCTTGCTCCTCCATTGGTCCTGTTAAGTATGCTGAGATCCTTGCCTTCTTTCACCTCTGCGATATCTGTCAATTTGACTCCGTCAGGGGTTAGATTCCATTCTTTCAATTTATCAATCGTGCGAAGATCACCCTGAACGAAAACCGGCAAATTAGTTTGATTGATTGTTGCTTCTCCAAGCGGAATGCTCAGATTATTAGCCTGCAAACCATTCGTGATTTGATCAAAAGTGATTCCTTTATCAGCCATCTTGGCAGCATCAAGAGTGATATACACACCCTCATCCTTAAGGCCAACAATTTGCACATCGCTTACACCTTCAATAGCTTGAAGATCTGGGAGCAATGAATTTTTCACAATATTCGCTAATTGTTCCTCCGTCACTCCACCTTGCGCTGTGACACTAGAATACATAATGGGCTGATTTGTAGTAGAGAAATATTTCGCCTCTGGTTTGCCCACACCCTCTGGAAGCTGAACCTCACCTAATGCTTGAGATACCTCCGCTTGCTTCTTCTTCATGTCATCATTGTAACTAAATTCGAGCTGAAGCATGGAGACGCTATTTGCGGATTGCGACGTTACACTTTTGACGCCCTCCATATTTCGCAGTACCTTCTCAAGAGGCAACGTAACCTGATTCATGACTTCATTTGGTGCAGCTCCAGGATAGACAGCAGTGACCATAATTCCTGGAAAAGCAATTTCCGGCTGCTGTTCTTGCTTAAATCCTAATGTGGCATACACGCCACCTACTGTGATCAAAATGACCAGCAGTACAATTGCTACCGGATTGCGAAGTGAAAAACTTGTAAAAAATTTCATTCTATTCTCTCCTTTTCTCTTTCAAACCATTTGTTAATCTTTCGTCTCCAATTTCTGCCTGTGGGATTTATTGTAATTTGTTTAAGCACTTCGCATAATGGTCTGCAGAATGTAGTCTTACCTAGACCTTAGTCGTGCCTTGTCGGGACTGGGGACTAGGGACTGAGAGAGAAGCTGGTATACAATTGACTCTTATAAATAAGCAAAGAGGGTATCTCCGCAGCTCTTAAGCTCTGGAAATACCCTCTTTATTCACTAACCATATTTTATATAAATGCCATCTCTTCTCTGTATGGAGAAAGACTTTGTATTACAAAGAACCCGTTGAAGCTGTGGCATGAAGTCCCTTTACAGCCTCAAGAACCTGCTCCGTATGACCCTTTACCCTCACTTTTCGCCATTCCTGAATGAGCTTCCCTTCCGCATCAATCAGAAAGGTTGACCGGACAAGTCCCATATACTCCTTGCCATAGAGCTTTTTCAATTGCCATACGCCATAGGCATCGCAAACGGCATGATCCGTATCTGCTAAAAGAAGAAAATTCAGTTCTTTCTTCTCAATAAATCGTTGATGAGATTTTACGGTGTCCATGCTGATCCCCAATATAACCGTATTGCAGCGCAGCATTTCTGCATTGGCATCACGGAAATCACATGATTCCTGTATGCATGCTGTTGTCATATCCTTTGGATAAAAATAGATGACAACATTTTTCCCGCGATAATCGCTTAATGAGACATTTTCCCCATTCGATGCTGGCAATGTAAAATTTGGTGCTGATTCCCCTATTCGCAATTCCGTCATTAGATTAATCTCCTCTTGAATGTGTTCTCTGCAGTAAATGATGACGAGCTAATCTAAGAGCCTGCTCCCCGATATTTCTTCACACCGTGATTCCACAGCAATAATCCCAATGTGAACACCGTAACACCCATAACAGGTGTCAGCAGCGCGAGCTGAGACAAATCATCCGCTTTTTTCTCAAGAAAATAGGATGCGGGGATGACGCCAACAAATGCGAATGGCAGCAGCCATGTAAGTACAAATCGAATGATCTTGTTATAAATGTTAACTGGATACCGGCCGTAGTTTTGAATATTGTACATAAGCGGTACGATACCTGTCGGTGCATCGGAATAAAATGAAATAGCGCTCAGCGCCGTATAAAGCCCTCCATAAATGAGTACAGCTCCTATGACTAGAAGAAGGAGCATAATGATATCCAAAAACTCGAAAGGCAAGCCTAGCTGAACCCAGCATATCCCCATAATAATGGTGCCGACAAATGATCCGATGAGCGATGGAGGATCAACATTTTCGAGCAGAACCTGGTATAGGCTATGTGCCGGTCTTGTCAGAACCCTGTCCATTTCTCCTTTTACAATGTAACGCTCACTGAAATTCCAAATGCTGAAGAAGGTGCTGAACACGCCATATGGAATCATAAAGAACCCATAAACAAACACAACCTCTGCCTCAGACCAGCCCCCAAGCGACTCCGTATGCTGGAACACAATTAAAATAAAGATTAGATTCATCCCTTGGAACAGGAGATCCGAGAGAACCTCGATCCAGAAATCCGCCCGGTAGGTCAGCTTTGATTTTGCGTAATTTTTAATGTATTCCCAGAACAATGATGCATATCTCATCTCTATTAACCCCCTTGCACGAACAGCCGCTTGCGAGCAGCACGCCACGTCCACCATATCGGCAATAACAATCCTACGAACCAAAGAAGCTGGATGACAAATACATGCATCGCTTCATTAAGCGGTGTACGCCCTGTAAAGACAGAGCTTGGCAAGTACGTAATCGCTTGGAACGGCAGCCATTGCATCGTTGCGGACAACCAGCCTGGGAAGAAGGCAATCGGCACCACTACTCCGGAAAATAAATCGACCATCA
Organism: Paenibacillus sp. J31P13; assembly: GCF_056269295.1. Lineage (NCBI taxonomy): Bacteria > Bacillati > Bacillota > Bacilli > Caryophanales > Paenibacillaceae > Paenibacillus > Paenibacillus sp. J31P13. The sequence continues at coordinate 790,759 of NZ_JBWDNR010000003.1, read as the reverse complement.
CTCGCTTCATACGCATCATACCCTCGTTGTTTTCAACGAAAAAAGCGAATAAGCCGGTCAAAATATTTATCTGCGAATTGATTAAGAAACTAAAGAACAACATGACTAAATAAATAGCCCAGGTTGCCGGATCAGTCGGCAGTGTGACCGGGAATATAAGACAAACAATAATCATACCCGGCACCATGAACAGGAGCATACGGAACAAGCCTTCGCCGAAGCCCTGCATCATTTTCACAAGCAAATAAGAATAAGGTCTTATGAGTTGTACAGCAACACTTCCGTCGCGAATTTCATTCGCTATTTCTCGATCCAAGTTATTGAAATAAAAGGCGCGAGCCATCCAAGAGACTGCGACATAAGTGGTCATTTGGTTGACGGTAAAGCCGGCAAGCAAATCTTTGTCCCCATAAATAGCCTGCCATAAAAAATAATACGCACCTATATTAATGGCATAAATAATAATACCGCTATAATAATTAACGCGATAAGCAAGCATCATAATAAAACGAATGCGAATAAAATCAATATAAGCGCTCATCATGATTTAACCGTCTCCTCGGATGTAGACGCCGAACCTGAGGAATAGATGCTGCGGACGATATCATCCGTATTGGTTTCAAAAATTTTGATATCTCGAATCGAAGTCCCGCTTACGACACAAGCAAGCGCATCCGACACATTCACAGCATGCGGCAGCCACATTCTAGCAGTCAATTCATTTTCAACAGTCCATGAGACATCCAATGATGCCGTAAGCTGCTGCAGCTTGGCAAGCGGAGTGTGAACAGCAAATTGAAACTGAATTTCACGGCCCTTGCTCCAACGATTCTTAAGATCATCAAGACCGCCATCATAAATGATGCGACCATCATCGAGCATAATTACACGCGAGCATAATGCCTCAATGTCTTGAAGATCATGTGTCGTTAAGAGGATAGTCGTCCCCTGTTCTCTGTTCATCTGCATGAGAAAATCACGAATTTCCGTTTTTACCACGATATCAAGACCAATCGTAGGTTCATCAAGAAATAAAATAGATGGATTATGGAGCAAAGAAGCTACAATTTCACAACGCATCCGTTGACCAAGACTCAGCTTACGAACGGGACGATTTAGCAAATCACCGAGTTGAAGACGCTCAACGAGCTCATTTAATCTTTTGCGGAAATCAGGCTCAGATACCCGATATACTTTGCGTAAAAGCTGGAAGGACTCGATTACACCGATATCCCACCATAGCTGGGAACGCTGACCGAATACAACACCAATACCGTTGACGAACTTCTCACGATCCTTGAAAGGTACATAACCGTTAACCTTGATATCGCCTGATGTTGGTACCAAGATACCAGTCAGCATTTTAATCGTGGTCGATTTTCCAGCACCATTCTCACCGATATAACCGCAAATTTCGCCTTGTGGAATCTGAAAGGAAATATCTTTAACCGCAGTCACTTCATTATACTCGCGTTGAAACAAGTCTTTGAGCGCTCCGGATAAGCCTTCTCGGTTTTTCTGAACTTTAAATTGCTTTCTTAAATCTTTTACATCAATCGCTAACATGAAGGTATTCATGCTCCTCTCGCTTCGACATTTCCTAGGAAATACCGCTCTCTTTTTACTTAAAACGATAAAACTTGCTTCTGCATGTCGTTCAGCTTTATAATTTTATGATATGTAATCATACAGCACTTCACGCATTGCGTAAACGATTTCGCTTACCTAGTTTTTGTAAAGTGAAATAATGACTGTGCCTTATTGATCTCATTATAAGCGTATAAAACCATTACTCTCAAAACCATCCAACAGAACCTGAAAGGAGCGCTTCTAACCAAATGCGCACTAAGAAAAAACTCTCAAAAAAATGGAAATGGTTCTTCATCAGCCTTTCCACCATAGTAGGCGTTGTACTTGTATTCGCGATCTACTGGGGGATTGGCGTATATAATGCACTTGATAATTTCAGTAATGATAGTAAAGCAACACCTCCTGCAGAAGGCACATCAGAGGTACCTATTACTGTTCCGGAATGGGAAGGCAAGGAGCGCGTTAATATTTTGCTGCTTGGCGGGGATGTGCGAGGCGTTGAAGAGGGAACGAAGCCGCGCTCCGATTCCATGTTAGTGGCTTCATTTGATCCCGTTACAAAAAAAGCGCATCTATTTTCGATTTTGCGAGATACTTACGTTAAAATTGAAGGCTATGGACGCGGTCGAATAAATACGGCAATTACACTCGGAGATTATCCGCTTGCAATGAAAACAGCCGGCGACCTACTCGGTCTTGATATCCAATATTATGCATACACCGACTTTGAAGGCTTTAAAAGTCTGATCGATACGATGGGCGGCATCTACTTTGATGTAGAGAAGGATATGCATTACACCGATAATGCCGACGGTAATCGCTATGATATTGATTTGAAAAAGGGCTATCAACTGCTTGACGGAGATAAAGCGCTCCAATATGTGCGCTTCCGTCATGATGCTATGAGTGATTTCACTCGTACAGAGCGTCAGCGCAACTTGCTTAAAGCCGTAGCCAAAGAGCTTCAATCCACATGGAACATTGTCCGTATGGCTAAAATATTGGAAAGTGTTGAGCCATATGTAAAAATGAACATTAGTGTGTCAGACATGCTGAAGCTCGGTCAGCTAGGCGTCAAAAGCCATGTAGCCGGAACAACACAAATCCCGCCTATGGAGCTCATTCAAGAAGATCGCGTTGGCGGCGCATCTGTCATTGGAATCAGCGACGAAGACGATCTTCGTGCTTATGTTCAAGAAGTATTACAGAAGGATGATACGATTCCAGAACCTACAGAATCACCAACACCTTCTGGCAGTCCATCCAGCAATGCCGCTAACAGCAATACACAAGAGTAGCTTATAGATACACGCAGCGGCTTATGCTTGTTGCGTGTATTTTTATTCATAAATTATAAGTAAGTGGAGGTTTCTATTCATGACTACGCAAAGACCTAATTCCGAAAAGCTTTACGAAGAAGCGCTGCAGCATATTGTCGGCGGCGTTAACAGCCCTTCCCGCTCCTATAAAGCGGTTGGCGGCGGTGCTCCTGTTTTTATGAAACGCGGTGAAGGCGCCTATTTCTGGGACGTTGATGACAATCGCTACATTGACTACTTGGCTGCATACGGCCCTATTATAACTGGACATGCTCATCCCCATATTACAGATGCCATTATTCGAGCTGCTCAAAATGGCACCCTTTACGGAACGCCTACCGAACTCGAAATCAAATTGGCACGTATGCTCAAGGAAGCTATACCTTCACTTGATAAGGTTCGCTTCGTCAATTCCGGCACAGAAGCGGTAATGTCGACAATCCGCGTTGCTCGCGCCTTTACAAAACGTTCAAAGATTATTAAATTCGCTGGCTGCTACCACGGCCATTCCGATTTGGTGCTGGTAGCTGCTGGTTCTGGTCCATCAACGCTTGGCATTCCCGATAGCGCTGGCGTACCAAGCAGCATTGCTAGTGAGGTCATAACGGTACCGTTTAACGATTTGCCTGCTCTAGAAGCTGCTCTATCGCGTTGGGGCAACGAAACAGCAGCCGTTATGGTTGAGCCAATCGTTGGCAACTTCGGCATGGTCATGCCTCATGAGGGCTTCCTGGAGGGTCTCTGCAAGCTAACGCGCGAGGCTGGTGCGCTCGTTATTTATGATGAAGTCATCAGTGCTTTCCGCTTTCACTACGGCTCGGCACAAACCTATGCCGCATTCCCGGATCACCAAGCCATTGAGCCAGACTTAACGGCGCTTGGCAAAATTATCGGCGGGGGACTTCCGATTGGCGCATACGGCGGACGCCGTGAGATCATGGAGCAGGTTGCGCCTCTTGGTCCTGCTTATCAGGCTGGTACGATGGCTGGCAACCCTGCCTCTATCTCTGCAGGTATTGCTTGCTTAGAGGTGCTGCAGGAGCCTGGTATTTACGATCGAATGGATGCCCTTGCCTCAAGACTCGCAGCAGGATTATCTGAAGCAGCAAAAGAAAATGGCATACCGCTGACAATCAATCAAATCCGCGGCTCCTTCTCCGCTCATTTCTGTGATCATAAGATTACAAATTATGACGAAGCACAGGATACAGACGGTGAAATATTCGGCAGATTTTTCAAGTTGATGCTTGAGCAAGGCATTAACCTCGCCCCATCCAAATATGAGGCATGGTTCTTCACAACAGCACATACTGAAGCAGATATTGATGCAACAATCGACGCTGCTAAAATTGCTTTTTCAAAACTTAAATAGCAATGGGACAGCCGATAGATAATCAACCCGGTTAATAAAAAAGGACAGCTTCCGCTAAGCGGAATGCTGTCCTTTTGTTTATTTATTCGCTTCCGCTTCCGTAAGCGCAGCAATAAGCTCTTCTTGAATTAATCCATTTGTTGCAACTACATTTCTTACGCCCAAATCATAAGGATTCCCCAGTGTATCTCCTACGACACCGCCTGATTCCTGTATGAGAAGCGCCCCCGCTGCTAAATCCCAACTATTAAGGCCAATCTCCCAGAAACCGCTCAACCTTCCAGCAGCTACATAAGCCATATGTAATGCCGCTGAGCCTGCTATACGAAGGTTTCGAACCTGTGGAGCAATAGCTCCAATTCCCTTCAGATTTAACGGCAGCGCATAGTGATGATCAGCTGGAAGACCAGTTGCAACTAAGCTTCCGCGCAGTGTTTCATCCTTAGAAACGACCATTCGTTTGCCATGAACGTATGCGCCTTTGCCTTTTTCAGCTACAAAAAGCTCATCCTTCATGGGATCATAGACAACCCCGACAATGACCTCCCCTTTATAAGCCAGTGCGATGGACACACAGAAGAATGGAAAGCCATGCACAAAGTTCGTCGTTCCGTCTATGGGATCAACAATCCATAAGTATTCTGCATCCCGTATATTCTCCAGCGCACGTGTCGAGGCTTCTGGACCGGGTTCTACTCCTTCTTCGCCTAGAAAGGAATGATTCGGAAAATGAGTTAAAACTAAATTTTTAATGAGACGCTCTGACCCCTTGTCTACCTCAGTTACCAGATCATGCGAGGAATATTTTATATCAAGGCTTGCGTAATTTCCAAGCTTCGTCTTGATCCATTCTCCTGCTTTCGACGCGCAGTTGATAGCGACAGCAGTAAAGCTTTTCCCGCCAACAACGGAATTGTTGTTCTGATCACTCACGAGTCTTCACTCTCTCTCTTTGTGAATTGTATATTCATACATGTTCCGCCCGAGCTATAATTGGATTGGTATAATTTTCATTCCAGGTTTTGCATGTGAATAGTACAACCTTATCAAAACGATCTCAAACCTTCAATGATTAATTGTGCTGCAAGCACCAATAATGTTATTCTTAACAGCCATAACAAACCTTTCCCACTCATTTTCACCGCTATCGCTGCGCCTAGCTTGCCGCCAATCCAAGCACCAGGCACAAGTGCAAGCACAAGCAGCCAATCAATTTCTCCGAGGTAGATGTGCATGCTGCTTCCAAGTATCGACGATAAGAAAATGACGAACATCGAGGTCGCACTAGCAAGATGCGGAGGAAATTTGAACAATAACACCATAAGCGGTACAAATAATGATCCTCCGCCTATTCCAAAGAGCCCCGACATAACCCCGACGCCAAATCCAATAAGCAATACCGGAACAATCCCGTAGCTATAAGTATGAACCTGCCCTGTTGCATCGGTCATCGTGCGCTCAATTGGCCATTTTTTCGAAAACGGTTTCATATAGTCACGAGCAACCAGCAAGGAGGCCATCAGCAACATAAAGACGCCAAATATAAGCTGGAACAAACCAGCAGGCAGCAAACCTGTAAGCGCTGAGCCCAGCATCGCAGCAGGACCGCTCGTAATAAATAAGAGCCAGCCACTGCGAAAATCTACAATTTTCCGCTTTGTATACGCTAGTGTTGAGGATAGCGCTGTAACAACTAATACCGTTAATGAAATACCGACAGCTGTTGCATGTTCAATCTCACTGCCCGTCAATACGGGGCCAAGAAGCATGAGCATAGGTACTATGATAATACCTCCGCCTAGTCCCACTATGCTGCCGAACATAGCGGCTACAACACCTAACAATACAAGTAATATCCATTCCACTAAGCATTCACCTTTTTCTAATGCGTAATCATGCTGACTCGCGTTTTATAGGGAAAATGGACAACAGCACCGCCAAGGCTCATCCTGGACGGTGCTGCTATCAAACAAGCTTATATCTTTATTTCCACGCTGCCACCATCTAATACTCTAACACCTTCGCCGTTCTCTTCCATTTCTTTGAGATCGGCCATGAGCTTCAATACTGCTTTATCCTTACTCTTGGCTTCCAGCATACAATCCAAATAATCTGTCGTACGTGCAGCTTGCCGCAAAAAATCCACAAGCGGTTTTGCGTCAACAAAATCAGCATGAGCGCGAATATCGGCAGCACTCTTCGGACTAGAAGCATGAATCTTTGGAGGAAGCTGATCGGTGCTAGTGAAGCCCAAACGCTCACGTTCCTTGCGCCATGTTTCATTTATCCGAGGCCATAATTCATTGTACAGCTCGTCCTCATCGGTGTCGCCGGAATTAACCGCATGATGATGAATATCAAGCACCATCGGTACATTTACTAGCTCCGCTGCATCCAGCGTTTCGCGTACCGTAAACGTTTTATCATCATTTTCAAGAGTGATCCTGTTTCTAAGTCGCGGTGACAACTCACCAAATTGTTTGACAAACCGTTCACTAGATGCCGCTTTATCACCGTATGCCCCGCCCATATGTATATTGCATTTGGCCGCTTCATCAAGCCCCATGGCTTCAAGCATCTGAACATGATTGATTAGATCCAGCTCAGACTTCGCCAATACTTCCGGTCTAGGCGTACTGAGTACGCAGAAGTGATCGGGATGGAACGACACTCTAATGTTATTTTCCTTTACAAATTGTCCTACCTCTTGGAAGGCAGGCACTAGCGTAAGATAAGGATCCCAATCAACGAGATTCTCATGTGTAGCAAGAGGAATGATCTTGGACGAAAAGCGGTACATCCCAATTTCGCATGCTTTACATAGCTTTAGAATACGAAGCGTGCTGCGCAAATTATCCTCCGTAATTCTCTCTAGTTTCCTTAGGCCCGCTTCGCGGTCATCCAACTTGGAGAAACTTGCGAACGTCATCGTTCTAGAAGGAGTCACATTCTCCAGCTGCAAGCACATCGCAACAAAGCCAAATCTCACAATCATCGTTTAGTTTTGCTCCCCAAAAAACATTTCAAAGGCAAGTGCTGTTTGTACTCGCGCTTCTTCTTCAGTCAGTTTCCTTACTAACTCAAGCTCGACGCCTGTTACTTCCTCGCCTTGAAAATTAATTTCAGCTGTTGAAGCTGAAATACGGACGATCGCAACCGCTTCGTTCGAGAGCGTATAGGCAATTACCTTCTGGCCTACAGGATAGACACGAAAGCCGCTCTTAACCATTTTGCCCCGACCATACTCTAACAATTCATACAGCTCTTGTTCCGACTTGAACTTACATACCGAGTTAAATTCAGTTGCAAAACCCATATATTTTCCCTCCTTGAGTGAAATTTCTACCTTGTGCCTTCAAAGGAACTAACTACCGGACCTTCAAAGGGCATTTACTACCAGACCTTTAAAGGCTTTTACTACCAGACCTTAAAGGCTATTTACAACCAAACCTTAAAGGCTTTTACTGCCAGACCTTCAAAGTCCATTCACAACCAAACCTTTAAGGCTTTTCGAACCCACCCAAACCCTCCCTTCCAAGGGAGGGCCCCAAGGGTTGCACCCTCTGGACACCCGCAATTGGAGGAACGATGGAGATAAAGTGACGTTTTAGAGCCTCGTTAGTGTATGATCGCTTTCGTCCCTTGCGGGACACGCTTAACGTCCCTAATAGTTAGCTATACAGGATAAATCCCGTGTAGCTAAACAAAAAGATAGAAAATTTATTAGAGTAAATTAAACCTGAACTTGATTTAGTAACCAGTTATATTAACTTAACTTACGCTATTGTGCCGCCAGTGAAGTCTATGCGTTGCTTTTCGGTGTGGCGAGCTAGCGCTAGGTTGATTAGGGTGTCTAGAAGCTGCTTGTATGGCACTCCGGTTTCTTTCCATAGCAGCGGGTACATGCTGAATGGGGTGAAGCCCGGGAGCGTGTTTACTTCGTTGATAAAGATTTGATTGTCGTTTTTGCGAATGAAGAAGTCTACGCGGGATAGTCCTGATCCGTCGATAGCTTGGAAAGCGCGGATCGCCATTTCACGTACCGCTTCTGATACTTCAGGCGTTAGTATGGCTGGTATTTGTACAGTTGATGCTCCATCAATATATTTGGCTTTGTAATCGTAGAATTCATTGGACGGGGCAATTTCACCCGGGACAGATGCTTTGGCATCGTCATTTCCAAGCACAGCGACTTCAATCTCTCTAGCATCTACGAATTCTTCCACAATAACCTTCCTGTCGAAACGGAAGGCAAAATTAATAGCTGCAACTAGTTCCTCACGATTTCTAGCCTTGGATACACCAACGCTTGAACCTAGATTCGCTGGTTTAATAAAACAAGGATAGCCTAGGGCCACTTCGCACTCCATAATAAAGAATGGAGAATCCTTCTCCCACTGCGTGCGATTGAAATAGCGGAATACACATTGCGGCAAGCCCTCTTGCGCAAATACCTTTTTCATCAAAATCTTGTCCATCCCAACGGCAGAAGCGAGAACACCCGCACCTACGTATGGAATGTTAGCCATCTCAAAGAGACCTTGAATAGTGCCATCCTCGCCGAATGTACCATGCAATAGCGGGAATACAACGTCGACGCTGGACTCGTCGCCTGCCCCTCCTCCATTCAAGCTCGCAAACAATGGAGCGAGCGCGAAGCCTGTTTGCTTCGCCCCGCTCGATTCGTAACGTAGTTCTTCTACCGAAGCTGGACGGGCGTGAAGAACATCACCCGTAACCCATTCGCCTTGCTTCGTAATATAGAAAGGTTTAATTTCATATTTGCTGTAATCAAACTCTCCCATTACCGCAAATGCTGTTTGAAGAGAGACTTCATGCTCTCCTGATTTCCCCCCGTAAACTAAACCTACACGAACCTTGCTATTCATGGCATATCCTCCGGTATAATAAATTATAAAAGATCATTAATATGAAAAAAACGATATTTCGTTTGTTCCGTCCAAGCATAAGAATCACGATAATCCCAATAACGATGCCTGCTGGCAACCGTATTTGCATTGACTAGGGGCATACCGAAGGAATCAAAAGCGGTCACTACTGAACTATGTTGAAAGCGATGATCGCCATTCCAATCATAAGTAATGACATCGCCAAGCTGAAGCTCCTCTGCCGATTGCATGACAGTAGCACGCAGACCCGAGGTTCTCGAAGCAGTTAAGTAATTGGTCAGAGCATTAGATACGGCCCAGCTATAGCTCCACCACTCGCTCCCCTTATTGCGGCCCTTGTACCACCAGCCTGTTTCCCTTTTACCAGTATAGTTCATCGGGGCATTGCCTGCAAAGATGCACTGCGATACATAGTTTGTGCAATTCACCTCAAAAAGCTCGTAGGACGGGTTCCCCTCGTTCCACCATTTATCCGCAAATGCCGCGACCAAATCTCTCCTGTACCGAATACCCGCTGGACGGTGTTTGAATTGCGGTATTAGGTCATAATTTAAGTAAGGTGTTGAAGGTGAAGAAATATCGCCAAACATTTCTGAATAGTCGTCTACTGTCATCCAGTTGTCAGTGGACGCGCCAAAACGCGGTCTGCGCTCTGCAATAATGGGCTCAACCCGCATGATATCCCAGCCCGTACTTTGCAAGCCAAGCCAGATTCGTTCAAATTCAGATCGTTCCTCCATATAGTAACGACCTGACTGTTCCATTTTTCTTTTTATATGAAGCTTAATTAACACAGACACCTCGCTGGATGATTCATTCACCCGAATCAGCTCAGCTTTTGTCTCGCTTCCAGCTGGAATCGCCCCTCTGAGCAGATCCCGGTGACGAAGCCGTTCTAGTCTGCCTCTCAGCCGAGAGCAATGATCTCCATCCGTTACAAAATCAGTCAGGACCGCAGCATGCTGCTCTGTTTCTGCTTGGTTGTATAGGCTCACATAGCGATGCACAGCAGATTGCCAGCCTTGGAGCTTTCCAAGCTGTCTAGTTGGATCGTAATCCGATGAACGCAGCAGCGAATTGAGCTTTGAATGCCCGCGCATCTCTTCATTAGGCTGCTTGACGTTTTTATTAACGGCCATCTTCTTGCTCAGCAATCCATCCATTGATGTCGCGTCGCTTTCCTTTTGCTGACTTGATGCAAGTGGAGATGTCCCATTGTTCACAGCATTTAACACAGCCTTCTGCTGAGGCTGGCGCGGTCTTGAATCCTTTTTTGAGGCCGTTCCATTGCTCTTCTTTGTCTGACTGCTCGGTCCACGGTTACCCGTACGCGGCATCCCAATCCCTCCCAAACCATGTGGTGATGCGATAGCAGGCGGCTGACGCTTATTAACTGCTTCATTATATGAAGCCAATGTTCTTTTCATGTAATATTCGTCTCGCTCATTTTCCATAAGAAATACAGGTAGGAAGGACATAATTGGACTTTACGTAGTGGCTATTTTAAAGATATACTATGTATATAGCATTTTTTGAAATTGTGTTTCACTAGATGAAACGCAGACTATATTCAAAAAGGAGAATGACGATGTCTAATCAAAATCATTATTCTGTTCGCTCCAAACTTGACGTAGGTGACAAATCCTATGCGTACTATCGTTTAGACGGACTAGAAGCTCAAGGTTTGGGCAACATTTCAAAGCTGCCTTTCTCAATCAAAGTATTGCTGGAGGCTGCTGTTCGTCAATTTGACGGTCACGCCATTACAGCTGAACATGTAAAGCAGCTCGCAACATGGGCTGACGGACGCGTAGATAAAGAGATCCCTTTCATTCCTGCACGTATTGTACTGCAAGATTTCACCGGTGTACCCGTTGTTGTTGATTTAGCAGCAATGCGTGACACTGTGAAAAGAGCTGGCGGAGATCCAAAACAAATCAATCCGCTTGTACCTGTTGATCTGGTTATTGACCACTCCGTTATGGTTGATGCATTCGGCTCACCTGAAGCTCTTGAATACAACACTAAAATTGAATTTGAACGTAACGAAGAGCGTTATCGCTTCCTTCGCTGGGCTCAAACGGCATTCGATAACTTCCGCGCGGTTCCACCGGGCACAGGTATCGTTCACCAAGTTAACCTTGAGTACTTGGCATCTGTAGCAGCTACAAAAACAATTGACGGCGAAACTGTCGTTTATCCTGACTCCCTTGTTGGTACGGACTCCCATACAACAATGATCAATGGTCTTGGCGTTGTTGGTTGGGGCGTAGGCGGTATCGAGGCTGAAGCAGGTATGCTTGGTCAACCGCTTTACTTCGTTATGCCAGAAGTTATTGGTATCAAACTAACAGGCAAGCTGGCAGAAGGCTCCACAGCTACTGACCTTGCACTTACTGTTACTCAAATTCTTCGTAAAAAAGGCGTTGTTGGTAAATTCGTTGAGTTCTTTGGTCCTGGTTTGTCCAACATCAGTCTTGCTGACCGTGCTACAGTTGCCAACATGGCTCCTGAGTATGGCGCAACAGTTGGTTTCTTCCCTGTTGACAGCGAAACACTTAGCTTCTTGCGTCAAACTGGCCGTTCGGAAGATTTGATTGAACTTGTTGATGCTTACTACCATGAGCAAGGCATGTTCCGTACTGACGAAACGCCAGATCCAGTATTTACGGATATTGTTGAGCTTGATCTATCGACGATCGTTCCTTCGCTTGCAGGCCCTAAACGTCCACAAGACCGTGTAGAGCTTACTGCAATGAAAGAATCTTTCAATGATATCATTCGCACGCCAATCGAAAAAGGCGGCTACGGATTGAGCGATGAGAAAATCGAGCAAGTCGTAACTGTAAAACATAATGATGGCCAAGTGAGCAAAATGGGCACAGGCGCTGTTGTTATCGCTGCGATCACAAGCTGTACGAACACTTCTAACCCGAGCGTTATGGTCGGTGCCGGCCTTGTTGCTAAGAAAGCAGTAGCACTTGGACTTAAGAAGCCAGCTTATGTTAAATCATCCCTGACACCGGGCTCGCTTGTTGTAACTGATTATTTGATCAATGCTAACCTAATGGAGCCGCTTGAAGCTCTTGGCTTCCACGTTGCTGGCTACGGCTGCGCAACTTGTATCGGTAACTCCGGTCCGCTTCCAGATGAAGTAAGCAAAGCAATCATTGACAATGATATGACAGTTTCAGCTGTTCTATCCGGTAACCGTAACTTTGAAGGTCGTGTTCATGCTCAAGTAAAAGCCAACTACCTGGCATCTCCTCCGCTAGTTGTTGCTTATGCTCTAGCTGGTACGACAAACATCGATCTTACTAATGACCCAATTGGCTATACAGAAGACAACAAACCTGTATACCTGAAAGATATCTGGCCAACATCGAAAGAAATTAACGATGCCATGTCAGCAGCACTTAATCCGCAAATGTTCCGCGACAAATACGAGAATGTATTTACGCAAAACGAACGTTGGAACGCAATCTCCGTTCCAAAAGGCGAAAGCTATGAGTGGGATACAAAATCCACTTATATCCAAAACCCGCCGTTCTTTGAACAATTGGGTCCTGATCTTGATGATATTTCCGACATTCATTCGGCAAATGTTCTTGCGCTATTGGGCGATTCCGTAACAACGGATCACATCTCACCTGCAGGTAACATTACGGTAAACAGCCCAGGCGGCCAATACTTGATCGAAAATGGCGTTGAACGTCAAGACTTCAACTCATACGGCTCACGTCGTGGTAATCACGAAGTTATGATGCGCGGTACTTTCGCGAACATTCGGATTCGTAACCAAGTGGCTCCTGGCACGGAAGGCGGCGTAACAACTTACCTTCCTACAGAAGAAGTTATGTCCATCTACGATGCTTCCATGAAATATCAAAAATCCGGCAAAAACCTAGTTGTTCTAGCTGGTAAAGAATACGGAACAGGCAGCTCCCGTGACTGGGCGGCAAAAGGTACTTACCTTCTTGGCGTAAAAGCTGTAATCGCTGAAAGCTTCGAGCGTATTCACCGCTCAAATCTGGTTGGTATGGGCGTATTGCCACTCCAATTCCCAGAGGGCCAAGGCTGGAAAACACTTGGTATTACGGGTCGTGAGACTTTTGACATCGTTGGCTTGTCCAATGACGTTAAGCCAAGCGAGCAAGTTACCGTTACAGCTACTCGCGAAGATGGTACAACATTCGAATTCCCAGCAATCGTGCGCCTAGATTCCATGGTTGACGTGGATTACTATCGCAATGGCGGTATCCTTCAAACCGTGCTTCGCCAAATGATTGCTAACATGTAATAATCAGCCTTAAACAAGCAGTAAACAAAAAGCAGGCTCAGGGGATAATCCCTTGAGCCTGCTTTTTTTTGTATATTTATATAGCTGTTATACGATCATAATTCCCATTCGCTTAGCCGACTCCATCATAACAGGCGCATACTCGTTCATCGTCTCTATCGTCATCCTGCTCGCAGGACCAGAAACAGACAGAGCCGCTGCGATTTCGCCTTTCCGATTAAAGATAGGCGAGGATAATGCAGCCGCCCCCGGCTCCCTCTCCTCAAAGCTAGTCGCATAGCCCTTGGCGCAAATATCCTCCAAAAGCTCCTTATATTGATCCAAATCAATGGAATACAACCATTCCGGATGGCCAAAGATACTCTCTTGCACGACAGGATCGGAATAAGCGATCAGTACCTTGCTGGATGCCCCTGCATAAAGCGGCAATCTTACGCCAACTGGCGCTACTCGCCTAACAGGCTGGTTGCTCTGTACTGCCTGTATCCGAATTCTTTCCGAACCATCTCTTACATATATGCTGACTGTCTCCCCGAGTCGGTCACGAAGCCGTTCCATTTCAGGCAGCCATATCGTTGCTTGATCATCCGTACGCGATAAGTTGGCAGACAGTTCCCACACCTTTAGCCCTAGATGATAACGGTCTGTTGAACGATCCCGCTCAATAAAGCCTTTATCCTCCAGAGTAGCCAGCATGCGGTGTACGGTGCTTTTATGCAATCCAACATGTTCAGCTATCTCCGTCATCGCCCAATCCGTTTTGGAAGTAAAGCAAAGCAATATATCAAGTGCTCGATCCACTGCTCGAACCGTCGATTTTCCATCCTCCATGCAACCGCGCCTCCCTATCATATGGTTTCATCCAATGAAACCGATTCTCATCTAGTATAACTCATTGGCGTTCGTACCGTAAAGAAATGTTCCTTACATTACAGATATATTACAAGTGCATAACAGTATCTCGACATCAATTGACAGGCATATAGGACCGTCCTAAGATAAAAGTACTAGATAAGAACGCGCTTTCAATTATGAAGGATGAAAGAGCATCTAAAGTTGCATCCGAGGGAGGAAACCGACATGAGCACAACAACAATGACACCCTTGCCGCTAGAAGGCGGTATGACGGGGAACCTGAACCCCTTTCCTTTGGGAGATGCTAATAGTCTCTTTCAATTTCGCAAATCCAAAAGTCGTGGCAAACATCTGTTAGTTGCTTCAATTGCCGCTCTATTGGCTATGTGTCTGCTAGTTGTCATTATATTCCACGGCTATGTCGCTTGGCTGCTGGCCTACCCTTTTGTTGCTCCACTATCATCTAACCCACAGGCAGCCATTGGCCTGAGCTATGAAGATGTCATTTTCCCTAGTAAAAGCGGCAATACAACGGTCAGCGGATGGTTTATCCCAGCTGATGCGGAGGAAAGCCAATCGGATCCTTCGGCTCGTACTGTTGTTTTCAGCCATGGCTATGGTGCTAACCGTGAAGAGAATTGGGTGCCGATGTATGAGCTTTCAAAGCTGCTTCACGAATTAAATTATAATATATTGCTATTTGATTATGGATACGCCTCTAAGGAATACAAAGCACCAGCCACTGGCGGGCTCGAGGAGTCACAGCAGCTGCTGGCCGCTGTAGATTATGTGAAAAGCCGCGGCGCTGAGGATATCGTCGTCTGGGGCTTCTCAATGGGCGCTGGAACAGCACTGCAAGCAGCACTTCAAACCGATGAGATAGATGCTATGATCTTGGATAGTCTTTTTATACCAAGTCCTGAAGCGCTCTTCGATAATTTGAATCAGTTTGTTTCCTTGCCGAGGTTCTCTTTGCCGCTCATAGAATCGCTAATTCCACTCTGGACAGGAACAAGCTTCGGCTCTATCCCTGCTAGTGAGGTTATTGCAAATACTTATAAAATACCGCTTTATATTATTCATGGGACTAACGATGTGAAGGCACCTTACCAGACAGCGGAAGCCATTGCCGCAGATCAAGGCAATATGTTGTCTCGTTCATGGATTGTGCCTAATGGTCAGCACGAGATGCTGTTCCAAGTTCACCCGAAAGAATATATTCAAAGAGCAGCTCTATTCCTGAGCCAAGTGGATCAACAGCTTCAAGCGGATCGAATATAAGTAGAAAGCACGACATATCCCTTAGGGGCAACGAATACATCTAGCATAGATGAACTTGTTGTCATTAAAGGAGGCGATGGTCGTGCTTTTTGTTTATGGAACGCTCATGCCCGTGAGAGTCATGGAATTGATTCGTCATTGGAAAATGCAAGAAAAAGAACATACCGCCGTTATTTTGCAAGCCGCACCCGAGCTTGATCGTCAATACGTGCAGCTGCTCCAATCCTGGGAGCCCGTTTTTTCTCATACCGCTCATTATGCCACGCAGTGGCTAGATGAATGGCTGCCCTTCCCTTCCCGTCTGCCAGCGCATGTCGAGAATACAGTAGAAAGCTTGGTAGACGCAGCGCTTGAACAGTCGCGTACTTACGTAGATCAGCTGGCTCAGGTTATTGATCGAACAACCGCTTCACATGAAAATTCCAATATTCGAACGGTCATCACACACTCCATCCGTGAATCAAACTATTATGTCGGCTTAATGAGCGCCTATCGCCAGGCTGCTAATAGTCCTGGAAACTCCGAATATCGTGCTCAGCTTCAGCAAGTACCCATAGGCGGGCATACACTGCCCCCCCTTCCTTACGCTTATGATGCCCTTGAACCCTATATTGACGAAGAAACGATGAGAATTCATCATGATATCCATCATCAGTCCTATGTGGATGGACTTAACAAAGCGGAGTCACAGCTGCAAATCGCTAGAGATACCGGCAATTTCGATCTTGTAAAGCATTGGGAACGCGAGCTTGCGTTCAATGGGGCAGGACACTATTTGCATACGTTATTTTGGAGCAATATGTCCCCTAACGGCGGGGGGGATGCCACAAATAACATTGGTGTCCAAATTATTAATGATTTCGGCAGCTATGCTGCATTTAAAAAACAGTTCAGCGAGGCGGCAGCTAAAGTAGAAGGGGGCGGCTGGGCTATTCTCGTCTGGAGCCCGCGCAGTAGAAGACTTGAAATTTTAACTGCCGAAAAGCACCAAAATCTATCGCAGTGGGATGTCGTACCTCTGCTCGTTCTCGACGTGTGGGAACATGCTTACTATTTAAAACATCAAAATAGGCGGCCGGAGTATGTGAAGGATTGGTGGAACGTCGTCAACTGGCCTTACGTGAATGATCGATTCGAAGAGGCAAGGCGACTGGTTTGGCAGCCTTTTTGAGGCTATTTACCCCCGTAAAGCATCTATCCTATATTTAGGATGAAAATAAAAAAAGAGGTCTGCTGGGAGCCATATCCCTGCAAACCTCTTTTTTTGTTCAATTACACTTTTAACAATGTGAGAAACTCGGAACGAAGCGCCGCATTGCTGCGGAAATCACCGCGTACTGCAGACGTTACCGTCTTGCTGCCAGGCTTCTTGACGCCGCGGGCGCACATGCAAAGATGCTCACCCTCTACGACAACCATGACCCCATGCGGCTCTAACTCCTCAGTCAAAATGTCTGCAAGCTGCGAAGTAATACGCTCTTGTACTTGCAGACGCCGAGTAATTGCCTCAACAAGACGAGCAAACTTGCTTAGACCCGCTATTTTACCGCTAGGAATATAACCTACATGCACTTTTCCGAAGAACGGAGCCATATGATGCTCACATTGGCTATAGTAGACGATATCCTTTATGATCACTAGCTCCTCATGCTTCTCATCAAACGTAACGCCTAATACATCACGAGGATCAACCTCATATCCAGCAAATATCTCCTCATACATGCGAGTTACGCGCGCCGGTGTTTCAAGCAGCCCTTCACGCTCTACATCCTCGCCCATGAGTCTTAGTATTTCTTTAATATGGTGTTCGATCTGTTCTCGGTTTCTCGTTACATTGGAATTGACGTAATCCTTCAATCCTGCCATTTGCGACTTCTCCTTCCGCCCTGCTGCACCCTTGCCCTAGTTCTATTATCTACGAGGCATTTTTTGATTTTTCATCATGTGCTGTGCTTTTTGCATTTGATTCTTATTCAAATTATAACCCATTTGTTTAGCCATTTTTTGAATCATTTCAGGGTCGTTTTGCATTTTCTCAAGCTGCTTGCGCAGGTAGAATACTCCGATAA
The DNA here is from genome assembly GCF_056269295.1 of Paenibacillus sp. J31P13. Taxonomy (NCBI): domain Bacteria; kingdom Bacillati; phylum Bacillota; class Bacilli; order Caryophanales; family Paenibacillaceae; genus Paenibacillus; species Paenibacillus sp. J31P13. The sequence continues at coordinate 773,063 of NZ_JBWDNR010000003.1, read as the reverse complement.
AGAAGCCCCCAACAGCTCCTGCTAGTAATGTAACGATAGGCACTACAATGTTAACCCAACTCATAAATGTCACCTAACCCTTTCCAATCTCCTGCTGTTTATAATGTTCCCATGATAGCATGTTCATCTCGTGTTCGCAATGAACTGCTTATGGCTTGTTTATATCATTTTCAAAAGCTATTTTGTACACGTAGAAAGCTCTCATCGGTCAACGTTTTCAGCTTCCTTTTCTACTGCCTGCTGTTGCTGCTCCAACTTGCTGCGATTGATCTGCTCTATCGCATTGGTTATGGCAGCCAGCGCTTCTTCATCCTGTTCTTTGCTCGCAGCATGCAATAACGCCTCTTCTGCTTCCGCTCCTCCAATTCGGGAGAGAGACCAGGCTGCTGTCCCCCGAAGCACAGGTCTCGTATCCTGCTCCAACACCCGAATCAAATCAGGCACGGCGCTGGACTCTTTGAAATTGCCAAGCCCAATAACTGCATTGCGTTGTATGGGTTTCTTGCCGCGCCATGCAGATGAAGTGCGCCCATATCTAGCTTGAAACTCCTTGTTTCCTATTGTTAGTAGTGGAATAAGCAGTGGCTTAACCAGCTCCATATCTGGCTGCAGCTCAGGCTGATGCGTCCAGTTTTTGCCCCTGTTCACTGGACAAACGGTCTGGCATGTATCACAGCCATACAAGCGGTTTCCTATTTTGCGCATGAACTCATCGGTTAACATTCCCTTGGTCTGAGTGACGAATGAGATGCACCGACTTGAATTCAATTGACCCGGACCGACCAGTGCATCTGTCGGGCAAGCATCTATACATTTCGTACAAGAGCCGCAGCCTTCCGTTATGGGCTCGTCCGGAGGCAACGGTAAGCTCGTTATCATTTCCCCCAAATAAATCCATGAGCCAAGCTCGGGGGAGATGATAGAGCAATTCTTGGCGCTCCAGCCGATGCCTGCCCGTTCTGCCACCGCTCGATCGGAAAGAGCACCAGTATCGACCATGCTCTCCGAACGCATATCTGGAACGCGTTCTCTCAGCCACGCCTCCAGCTTCGCAAGACGGTCACGCAATACGCGGTGATAGTCATCTCCCCATGCCGAACGCGACATGATTCCCCGCCTAGCACCAGGCTCAGACTTTGGCGGATTTTGCAGCTTTGAAGGATAGGCAATCGCAATCGCAATAATAGACTGAGGGTTTTCAAGCAGTAGCGACGGAGTGGTCCGCTTCTCAATGTCCGGCTCTTCAAAGCCGGATTCTCTTCCAAGCTCCCGATGCCGAATGAGTATTTGCTTAAGCGATAGAAAAGGATCGGCTGAAGCGACGCCTATTTTGTCGATGCCCAGACTCTTCGCAGCCGCCTGCATCTCTTCCTTTAATTTCAACCAACGATCTGTCATTGGCTATAACCGTTTAATAGCTTCACGAGCTAGCTCGTCACAGCGATTATTCCATTCATTGTCGCTATGGCCTTTTACCTTCACATACTCGACCTTATGCTTGCTCATAAGCTCCCAAAGCTCTTTCCACAGGTCTTGGTTCTCGACCGGTTCCTTCTTGCTGTTCTTCCACCCGTTGCGCAGCCAGCCTTTGATCCAGCCCTTCTGAAAGCAGTTCACAACATAAGCAGAATCGCTGTAAACCTTCACATTGCAAGGCTCCTTCAACAAGGCTAGTCCTTCAATAACCGCTTTGATCTCCATCCGATTATTCGTCGAATGCTTCTCACCGCCGGATATCTCCTTCCGATGCTCGCCAAAAAAAAGCACCGACCCCCAGCCCCCCGGACCTGGATTGCCGGAGCAAGCGCCGTCCGTGTAAATCATAACGTCCTTCACTTTTATCCTCCTAAAAAGTTTTGCGAATGCAAAACTTGTCTTCGTAATAAGCATAGGCCTATTTTAGCGGATGCAGTTCAGCATTGTAAGCGTATGCTAAAATTTGCTAGAGCAAATCTGTTTTTATAAGTCTGCCCTTATTTCCTATCATGACTAGTTAAGTGATCTTATTTCTTTGAACGGCCACAAAATAAAATCAGCACGCCCTCGGATCATCTCATCCGCAACCGCTTGGAATGATCGGCTGTCTAGACTGGCCCTCGCATGGCGATTATCACCCATGACAAAGTAATGCCCCGCTAATATCACTTCCGGTCCATAGCTCAAATCCTCAATCAAAGAATCCGTATACGGCTCTTCAACCAGATTACCATTTCGGTACAAATGCTTATCATGCACCTCAATTTGGTCTCCTGGAAGCCCGACTACCCTCTTCACAAGAAATTTCTTCTCTGCGGCAAGAGTGCCCGGTTGCTTTAAAATAACGACATCACCAAATTTGGGCTCACTAACTAAATATACGATTTTATTAACAAAAAGCCATTCCTTCTCCTTCAACGTCGGTTCCATGGAATGACCTTCAACCTTCGACAAATTAAATACAAACAGGTGCAAAATAAGCATGATCCCAAAAGCTATCGAAATTGTCTTCAACCAGTCCTTCAGCTCCGTTTGCCAATTCGTTTTGTTTCCGTTTGGCAAAATAGAAGATGGTTGACCGTTTTCAGCCCACTTTTTCCCATGCTCCATATCATTATTTCCATCCAAGCTCATTCATCCACCTTATCCATATATCTTAGCCATTCCTCATAGTAAAGAATTACAAGATTATCCTGAAACGGCGCTTCACCATTATCCACTCGCTGCAAAAGCGCAGCTAATCCTTCTTGCACCTTATCATCCACCATTTTCGGATAGTGATAAGCTGTCTTATGGAGCTCATATTCATCTTGATCAACAACAAATCTTTCACCATCAAGCGGACGTATGACATCCAAATCATAATCAATATAGGTTAGAACGTCCCCTTGCAAATAAGGCGGCGAGGCAAGATTGCAATAATATCGAACGCCCCCTTCTTCCATTAAAGCGACGACATTGAACCATTGTCCGGGTATAAAAAAGGAGACAGCCGGTACGCGGCTGATCCATACCTTGCCATCAGCTTCTTGGATTGGCGTTTGACGATTAATAAGTACCGTCATGGATTCACTCCTATGCTCAGGAGCGAGCAGCTCGTCTGGAATAAGCCAGTTTTGTTGCCATGTTCGATGGATATGACCGTTATGCTTAAAGCTTTTAATGACACAATGTCGATATGTTTCCATCTGTTCACCCCAGTAAAGCATATATTAATAAGAAAAGCATATCTCACCGCCAAAAGCAATGGCGATGCAGATATGCCCTGCGTACAAACTTACATGCAGTAAAGTTCGCGTTAACCGGCTACAATAGCTAGTTTCTGAAAAGATTTGATAAAGTCGTTTGCAACGTACCCCATCGACTCATACAACGGCAGAACCGGCTCATTGTGCTCGTCCGCGGTAATTAGTATCTTTGTAACATGACGTTGCTCGAAGCGCTGACGCAAAGCTTGAACAAGCGCTTTGCCTATTCCCTTCCGTTGATGGAGAGAAGAGACTGCAATACGATAATAATAACCTTTGTTATTATCAATTGTACCGATAATCATGCCAACAATCTCTGAATGTTCGACAGCGACTAGAACTAAATCACTATCCCATGACAATTGGCGGGCAAATGCTTCCATTGTTTGTTCATAACACTCTTCGGTAAGAACATCCTCTAGTAAAGCGGTAATCAGTCGGTAATCGGACAACTGGAAGGAACGAACATTCATTAAAATTACACCTTCTATACCATGTCATAGTCCTGCATTATGAATATATTACGACAAATTTTAACGAAATCCTGCTTGAATCTTTAATATTCCTTAAAAAAGTTAAAGAAATCATCGATTTACTCTTGAAAGCGCTTATATTTAAGCGCTTTCATTCATTTAATCGCTTTTTTTGTAAATTTTATGTATCGAACTTGTGGTTTTGTATAATTAATGGAACTCAGAGAAATGCTATTTTAGGTTATGTCAAATGCACCGTTCCCTGGCGACTTTTGAAACAATAATGTTGATTTATTCGATCGGATAAGGGATAATAGAATGGAATAACTACATATTATAGGAGGCTGTTAAACATGGCACATCAACTACCAGCTTTGCCGTACGCGCACAACGCACTTGAGCCGCATATCGATGCGACTACTATGGAAATTCACCACGGCCGTCACCATAATGCATACGTGACTAACCTTAATGCAGCTTTGGAGTCCGCTCCAGAATTGCAAAGCAAATCAATCGATGAACTAATCTCTGATCTTGCAAGCGTTCCTGAAGCTATCCGTACTGCTGTTCGTAACAACGGTGGCGGACATGCTAACCACAGCTTGTTCTGGGAAACAATCGCACCAAATGCTGGCGGAGCACCAACTGGCGCTCTTGCAGCAGCAATCGACAGCGAGCTTGGCGGCTATGAAGCATTCAAAGCTGACTTCGCTAAAGCTGCAACAACTCGCTTCGGCAGCGGCTGGGCTTTCCTAGCAGTTGCAAACGGCAAATTGAAAGTATACAGCTTGCCTAACCAAGACAGCCCAATCATGGAAGGCGAAACGCCAATCCTTGGTTTGGATGTTTGGGAGCACGCTTACTACCTGAACTACCAAAACAAACGCCCTGACTATATCGCGGCGTTCTGGAACGTAGTTAACTGGGATGAAGTTGGCAAACGTTACGAAGCAGCTGTAAAATAATAGTTTTTCATTAAGCAGCGCTGTCCTCTAATAGAGGCAGCGCTGTTTTTTTGTGTACCTTCTCCGCACACCGATAGGCATTGACCGCATAGGATACATAAGGATAAATGCCTAATCTGTTTCTTGAAGGAGACTGAGTGCTTGCATGGAAAATACTTATACCAACGAGCAACAATATCTCGTTAATCCTTATCAAAATGCGCGTACCAGCCGTGATTGCGGCTGCGGCGGTCCGCGAATGTTAATGCCTGGTATGCCCGGTGGTCCCGGTATGCCTGGTGGTCCCGGTATGCCGGGCGGTCCGGGCGGTGGCTTTGGCCCGGGCGGTCCGGGTGGCGGCTTCGGCCCTGGCGGTCCGGGCGGTGGCTTTGGCCCGGGCGGTCCGGGTGGCGGCTTCGGCCCTGGCGGTCCGGGCGGTGGCTTTGGCCCGGGCGGTCCGGGCGGCGGATTCGGCCCGGGCGGTCCAGGCGGTGGCTTTGGCCCTGGTGGTCCAGGCGGTGGCTTTGGCCCTGGCGGTCCAGGCGGTGGATTCGGCCCGGGCGGCCCAGGTTTTCCACCGCCACGTCCACCATTTCCGATATTTCCAATATTCCCGCTGCCGCTCCCTTTCCCTCCAGGTCCACAATCGTCAGTAACAGTCTTCATTAATGGTGGAATATCATTCCCGAATGTAACGCAAGCTTACCGTATACCATTCCGTCCCGGATTAACAATCTATCAAGCGCTCGCTGAAACCGGTACTGTTCGTTTCGACAATAATGGTCAAATCATAGCGGTCAGCGGGATTCCGATTGGCGGGAATATTAGCTTCCAGCTTCAATTGAATGGGCGCGTCATTCCCTCAACATTGCTTAGCTTCCCTCTTCAACGAAATGACACCCTCACACTTCAGCTCTTTTTCACACCATTCCCTCGTCAAGAAGAAAACGAAGCTTGAGCTTGCATGACCAAATAAAAGCGAGAAGAATTTGTCCCCCCCCGGACGATTTCTTCTCGCTTTTTATTTACATATCTCTGTTACTTAATAGCCTTGCCTTTGCCGCTTAGCAGCTTGAGCTGATCATTCTCATAACCAACCTCATACGTTACTTGATATTTGCTAAGCACGTATTCTCCGTCAACCCGCTCATCCACCGAAATAACCGCAATGACTAACGCATTGCCATTACTGCCATCCTTGACATGCATATTATCAATGACAACGTTGCGGGTAGCTAAATAACCCTCACGGAATTTTTCATAGGTTTTATTTTCCTTCCAGCTTCCGCCTAGCAGCGAATAAGCATACACATAATCAGCGTTATTCAAGCTATCATAGAAGTGCGTGACGAGATAGCCTGCGAATTCTTCGACTGAAGCTTCATTCCCAGGAGCAGTTACATCATCTGTCGCCTCCAAATCCGGCAGCTCCTTCATCGGCTCCTTCGACCACGCCTCCACGATCTCTATTACATTAATGATCGGAATGCTAAAACCTATTGAGCCTTGCTCGTAGCCTGCTGAATTGATCCCGAGCACTTCACCTGTTTTCTGATCTACGAGCGGACCACCGCTATTTCCAGACGTAATAGGTGCAGAGATTTGATATAAATCAGAATAAAAATACGGCTCAATTTCAAAACTTCTGCCCAAACCGCTAATGATGCCTGTCGTAACCGTATTTTGTAAGCCAAGCGGACTTCCGACAGCAAGCACATCATCACCAACTGCCGCCTTCTCTTCACGCACAACTTGTAAAGGGGTTGTACCTGCCAAATCAGGGACACGAACGACAGCTACATCCGTATCCGAGCTAATGCCAATAACCTCACCGGCAAGCTCACGCGCATCCGCTGTTTTTATTTTCACCTTGCGAGAACCAGCAACCACATGTGCATTCGTAATTAAATCCCCATCTAAATTATAAAGAAAACCAGATCCTTGTGTTCCATTCTCCGTCTCAATCATGACGACCAGCTTCTGTGTTTCAAAAATAATATCCTTAAGCGTCTTCGCCTTTTTCGCCTCGGCAACAGCAAGCAGCGGCTTTTCCGTTAGCCTGCTCGGAATTTCGGTATGAACGATATAAATACCGCCCACACCCCCGCATATGATTGCAAGTGAGGCGATGAAGCTAAGCCATGCTCGTTTACTCATCTTCTCGCCCCCTTAATCTAGATACCAAGTCGTAGGATCAACGACTACTGTTGTATTTTCATCCTGAACACCCTTCACTGTCGCTTTGAAGCTCATCTTCTCTCCCGGTTCCACGTACTCCGGAGTGGCAGTCGCTTCGCCGAAGCCCACTTTATTACCTGTTTTATCAAATACCGTATACTGCACTTTTATTGAATAAATAGCTCTAGTAGCCACATTTCGCAGCTCAGCTTCTATATTAAGATCCCCCAGCTCATCAAGCTTCGATTCAATCTTCACAACCTCGACGGCTGCTGTCTGGTTTTTTAAATCCTCAGCCGCTGCCTTTTGCATCGCTTGCTCCAGTCGCTGCTGTTCAGATTTCTCGTATTGTGTCTGAGAACCTTTTATCTTTTTTTCCAGAGCTATCAATCGATCATCGCCATTTGCAAAAGTAAGAGCTTTGTCGATTACTGCTAATGCTTCGGAATAGTTTTTCTTCTTAAGCAGCTCCTCCCCTTCTTTTAAGCAAATGTTAACAATTCGCTCAACAATATCGGCTCTTACCGCTGCTGCTTCTTCGCTATTCAAATGGCTTGCAATGCTTAGCTTTGTCGCAAGCTCATCCACTGTTTCAAGCCCAACCAGCTCATCCGTCAGCTTCATAACACCAAATTTATTATTTATAGCCTTCAAAGACTCTCTAGCCTTCTTATAAATGGGCTCTGTATGACCCTTCAGCTCGTCTTTGATCTGCTCAAGCGCATGCTCCGATTCACTCAAGCTCTGGCTATGCTCTTCAAGTGCTTTGACCGCTTCGTTAAGCAAATTCTCCAGCTCCGCTGCGTGAGCGATTACATCCATGTCCTTCCCAATCGCGACATATGCCGGACGCGCCTCGGCGGCTTCCTTCAGTTTCACGAGCGCCTCGTCATACTTTCCTGCAAGCGCAGCTTCCTTTGCCTCATTTTGCAGTCGAAGCACTCTATCATTTATCCCCATTTCATATCTATAGTAAGTAAATACAGAAGCAGCCATAACGATCGCCAGCACGCTGGGCGTCAACCATGACCAGACTGACCCACGCTTGCCTCGCTTCTTCCGAAGTCTATTAGATGGAAATCCTATTAATTCTGGTTCAGCAGATGCTGCGGCAGACTCCGACAACTCAACAGGTAACATAGCATCTGATGCCGCTATAGCAGGCTCATCAGCAGACAGCTGTCTACCGCATTGGCTGCAATAGATCGCATCATCCGACCGTTTTTTCTCGCAATGATGGCAATACAATTCCGTTCAACTCCCAACTAAAGCTCTCTCTATGTACATATCTATCTATTTACACATCTATCTATTCTATATTAAAAAGTAAATGTTCTCTATTTTTTATTAATGGGAAATGTATACTTCAAAAAAAAGAGCACAGTCTATTCGACTATGCCCCTCATTTTATATTATGACTGCTCTTCTTTGATCGCTTTCAGACGTTTCATAACATCATTAGCGCCGCGTCCGTAGTAGTCATGAAGCAAATTGTATTCTGCATAAAGCTTCTCATACACAGCTACATTTTCAGGAATTGGCTTGAACGTTTCTTCACGTACGCGTGCCATCTTCTGCGCCGCATCTACGATGTTGTCAAAGCCGCCCTTCTCTGCGCCAGCAGCAACCGCGCCAAACATCGCTGCGCCAAGCGCAGGCGTTTGCTTAGAAGCAGCTACTTTGATCTCACGGTTCGTTACGTCCGCATAAATCTGCATAAGAAGTGCATTCTTCTGCGGCAAACCTCCACAAGCATACAATTCATTCACTTCTACGCCGTTATTATGGAATGCATCAACAATTTTCCTTGTACCAAATGCAGTTGACTCTAGCAAAGCGCGATAGATTTCCCACGGCTTAGTAAGCAATGTCAAACCAACAAGCGTACCGGTTAGATCTGTATCCACCAATACCGAGCGGTTACCGTTCCACCAGTCCAAAGCCAGCAGCCCGGATTGACCGACCTTCAACTCATTTGCTTTGCGTGTCAAATAGACGTGCACATTCTCGCCGGCTTCCTCTGCTTCTTTCAGCACGTATGCCGGAACTGCTTCTTCAACATACCATTCGAAGATATCTCCTACTGCAGATTGACCCGCTTCATAACCGTAATATCCAGGGATGATTCCGTCTTCCACGACGCCGCACATGCCTTCCACTTCCTTCTCCTCCGTACCAAGAAGCATGTGGCAAATCGACGTCCCCATTGCCATAACAAGCTTGCCTGGCGTTACAACACCTACACCCGGTACAGCCGCATGTGCATCTACATTGCCGACGGCAATAGCTGTTCCAGCCGTTAGACCGATGCGAGCTGCCATATCAGCTGTCAAATCACCAGCTTTGGAGCCTAGAGGAACAACTTCCCCGCGCAGCTTCGTTTCCGTTAGGTTCTCAAGGTCTGGATGCAGCGCTTTGAAAAACGCCTTGCTCGGGTAGCCATCTTGCTTATGCCACATTCCTTTGTAGCCTGCTGTACAGCTATTGCGAACAATATTGCCAGTCAATTGTCCAATGACCCAGTCCGTTGCTTCTACAAATTTATCAGCCGTATTATAAATTTCAGGTGCTTCATTCAAAATTTGAAAAGCTTTCGCCATCATCCATTCCGATGAAATCTTGCCTCCGTAGCGCGGTACCCATTTCTCGCCGCGTTCCGCCGCCAGCTCATTAATCAGATTTGCCTCATCCTGTGCTGCATGATGCTTCCAAAGCTTCACCCAGCTATTTGGATTGTCTTTGTATGCATCCTGTACGCAAAGCGGTTGTCCAGCTTCATCAATAGGAAGCATGGTGCACGCTGTAAAGTCGATACCTAGACCAATAACATCAGCAGGATTAATGCCTGATTCCTTCATCACTGCAGGAACAGACAGCTCAAGCACCTCAATATAATCAAGCGGATGCTGAAGCGCCCAATCATGCTCCAGCTTAATACCGGAGACCGGAAGCTTCTCATCAATGACATGATGGGTATAAGGGGTAACATGCTCCGCTACCTCTGCACCATTAGATAGATCAACAAGAACGGCACGACCGGATTGTGTGCCATAGTCTACACCTATTGCATACTTTTTGCTCATTTCTCGAAGTCCTCCTTATTTTTGGCCATAATAGGCATTTGCACCATGCTTGCGTAAATAATGGCGGTCAAGTAAATCTTGATCCATCGGCTGAACATTAGGGTTTAATTGGAAGGTGTGCAGTGCCATTTTCGCACATTCCTCAAGAACAACAGCGTTATGCACTGCTGTATGAGGATCTTTGCCCCAGCAAAAAGGAGCGTGGCTGTTCACAAGCACTGACGGCACTTGATTAGGATCAATGCCTTTGGACTTGAATGTTTCTACGATTACATTACCTGTCTCATGCTCGTATGCGCCTTTAATTTCCGCTTCCGTCATTGCACGTGTACATGGCACTTCGCCGTAGAAATAATCGCCATGCGTCGTTCCAAGCGCCGGTATTGCACGACCTGCTTGCGCCCAGCTTGTCGCCCAAGGTGAATGGGTGTGCACGATACCGCCAATTGCAGGAAAAGCTTTATACAATAAGACATGGGTTGCTGTGTCCGATGATGGACGCAGATTGCCTTCAACGACATTGCCCTCTAGATCAACAACGACCATCTGATCCGCCCGGAGCTCCTCGTAAGGTACACCGCTCGGCTTAATAACCGCAAGTCCTGACTCTCTATCCATACCGCTTACATTTCCCCAAGTAAATGTGACAAGTCCGTATTTTGGAAGATCCATATTGGCTTCCCAAACCGCCTGCTTCAACGATTCCAACATGTAATCGTTCGCTCCCCTCAAGTTGCTTCCATTTCATGTCCGCTCCCAGAATCACTTATACGGACATCATTAAATATTTTACTTAGTTTTATTATAAGTTGTACGTACAAGTGTGTCACGTATTTTTTGTAAATAATTCTTTAAAAATAAATGCAAGCTTTAAGCTCGCGCTATATTCTAGGAGACTGTGTAGATTCCCTTATGACAAGCTCAGGATCATAAACCTTGTCCTGAGTCAATCGACGCTGCTGCTTCTCCACCATGCTGAGCAGCAGAGCTACAGCATCCTCGCCCATTTCTGTTTTGGGATGAGCAACGGTCGTCAGCTTCACTTCCGTCGCGGTTGCCAGGTTAGAGTCATCGAATCCAATAATCGATAGATCCTCCGGTACAGCGAGTCCAATCTGCCGCACGATATCCAGCATCCTCACTGCAAGCTCGTCATTGTAGCAAATGATAGCTGTCGGCCGTTGACCATGCTCGCGCAGCAGCATATCCGATAAGGCTTGTGCAGGCTTGGCCCCTTTCTCTTCAGAAGAGTAGCGCAGAAGATAATCTGGGGGAACGGTCAAGCCGTGCTCACGGTGAGCTCTTAGAAAGCCCCGCATCCGATGCACGCCTTGAAAATCATCGGTTTTGAAAAAACCGGCAATACGACTATGGCCTAACTTAATGAGATGCTCCGCAGCTCGAAATCCGCCCAGTTCATCGTCTACGCGAAGACAAGGCGCATCGACATCACTATATCTTTCATTCAACATAATATAAGGAATTTTCAGCGCTTCAAGCGCCAAAAAGTAATTGAAATTCGGGTTTCCTTCCGCGCTCTTAGTAGGCTCGATAATGAGACCTGTAAGCGGCTCGCGCAGCATAGATTCCAAGCTGTCCTTTTCCTTGTCCTTCTCATTGTCCGTGCTCGCAAGCAGAAGTCTTGCCCCTACAGCCCGCAGGCTGGATTCAACCCCTCTAACAATCGTCGGGAAAATATAATCTGAAATATGTGTCGTGATCATTCCGATAGTCATCCCCTGCGAGGTGTTGCGCCGCTCGGCGACAGACTGATCCGATACAAAGGTTCCTTTGCCCTGTGCGCGATAGAGCCAGCCTTCCTGCTCCAAATCACCCAGCGCCTGCCGCACCGTTTGACGGCTCATTTCAAATTGCTTTCCGATCTCATTTTCTGATGGCAGCTTATCATGCGGCTTGAATTGCGCAGTGACAATCCAAGACAAAATTTGTTGCTTTAACTGCATATATTTGGGCGTTTGTTGTTCCTTCACACCGCACCTCAATCCGTTAGTTGTATGCCTAGTAGTATAGCATAATCAAAACTTGTACGTACATGATCGATTAACTTCTTCAAGCCACTCACACTTATCTACCGCTTATAAAAAGAAAGAACCGCCCGAAGGCGGCTCTCTTCCACAATATTTAATTTATAAGTGCGTTTCCTTCAATCTCTCTATCAGGTAACGTCTCACATCATCACCAAGATCAGCCCGCTCAAGAGCAAAATCGATGGTCGCCTGCACGAAGCCCAGCTTGTCACCAACATCATGGCGTCGGCCATCAAAGCGGAATGCCGATAAGGATGCGATACGATTCAATTCCTGCAAGCTGTCCGTTAGTTGGATCTCTCCACCCTTGCCAGGTACTGCCCGCTCCAGTAAATCGAAAATAGCAGGACTCAGCACGTAGCGGCCAACAACCGCAAAATTAGAAGGTGCTTGTCCAGGCGCCGGCTTCTCAATAATGTCCTTCACCCGGGATACCTGCTGTCCAGCTTCAATGTCAACAATACCGTATTTGTGGGTTTGATCCCACGGTACCTCCATAACCGCTACAACAGAAGTATCCTGCTGCTCATATACATCCATCATTTGGCGCAGGCATGGCGGATTAGATTTCAAAATATCATCACCAAGCAGCACCGCGAAAGGTTCATCCGCTATAAAGCGCTTAGCACATAATACGGCGTGGCCAAGGCCTAGCGGCTCTCTTTGACGCACATAATAAATATCGGCAAGCTGTGATATTTTACGAACCATCTCCAGCATTTCTTCATTATGCCGTGCTTCAAGCTCCATCTCCAGCTCAGCAGACTTGTCAAAATGGTCTTCGATGGCTCGCTTATTTCTGCCGGTTACTATAATGATACTTTCAATACCGGATTGCACCGCTTCTTCTACTATATATTGAATGGCTGGTTTATCTATAATCGGAAGCATTTCCTTCGGCTGCGCTTTTGTAGCCGGCAGGAACCGCGTTCCTAATCCCCCAGCAGGAATAATTGCTTTTCTTATTCGCTTCTCCATTATATGACTCCCCCCATTTTGCACATTATGCTTTCCTTCCATCATAACCTCTCCACCCTGAATTATCCAATGAAGTAATGAAGAAATTGGGGTTGCTACGCTCATATATGGAGATTTAACACTTATAAAGACATCTTTTGAAGCGGCAGCCGGATGGTAAAGCATGCCCCTGCTTGCTCCTCATTACTTGGATCTAGTGAAATAGTACCTCCATGAATGTTAACGATTTTTTGAGCAATAGATAGACCTAGTCCGCTTCCGCCTTGGCTTCTGTCCCTTGACATATCTCCTTTATAAAATCGTTCAAACACGCGCTCACGCTCCTCAGGGCTAATCCCAATCCCCGTATCGGATAAGCGAACGACTGCAAAACCGTCCTGCTCCGTCAAGGAGAAGGAAATCTTACCGTTCTCAGGCGTAAACTTCATGCTATTGGCAAGCAGATTAATCCACACCTGACCGAGCTGATCCTGGTCCGCTAAAATAATGGTTTCCTCCATTAAAAGCTCAACCGTCTGACTTTTGGCTAACCAATGCGGCTCGCACGCAATAACGACATCTCGCAATTGGCTATCTAATCGATAGGCCTTAGGATGAAAAGGATGCTGCTGCGAATCCAGTGATGCCAAATTAAGCAGGTTTTCACTCAAGCGCGATAATCTTGTGCTTTCTTGTTTTATGATGTTGATATAATGCTCCCGTTCTACATCCGTAACCTCTTCGCTTCTCAGTGCTTCTGCAAATCCACCTATCGAGGTAAGCGGCGATTGAATCTCATGCGACACATTAGAAACAAAATCTTGACGCATGGCTTCAATCTGTGACAAGCTAATCGCCATCTGATTCATGCTTGCTGCAAGCTCATCCAGCTCCCCGCCTCGTTTTACCGGCAAGCGGACGTTGAAATCGCCCTCTGCTATTTGCTTCGCCGCATTCGTCATACGTTTAAGCGGTCTCACTAAATAACGAGCAGCTATTAGTATAAGAAGAGATCCAACCACTAGCAGCGTAAAGAGCAGGGTAACAGCTGTCCAAATGAAGTTGCTGTTTTGCGGAAAATCATTCGACTTCACGAACAAAGCCCATCTCTCATTGCCGAACTGAACCATTTTGCCAATGGCTGGAGGTGATGGCGGACCTTCTCCGTCTCTCTCAAATCGATCAAGCCTTACCGTTTCGCCATTAAACACTCTGGATAAGAGCATATAATTGAGCTGATCTACCATAGCTTCGCTTTTCTCCCCCACAGTAACTAGACGATTCGAGCTGCTTACAGCAACTATGGACAGCCCTTGCAGCTTCGACATTTCCTCTAAAAACTTCTGCATGGAGGCAGGTTTGGATACCGCATACAGCTGCTCAATCCGATCGATTGAATTGCCCATTTGATCAGACAACTGTCCCCTAGCACCCTGTTTAAACAATTGATTTGTGAAAAGAAAGGCAACGGCAATGCTCACAAGAACAATAATGAGAAAGGTTGCTGTTATACGAACGTATAGACTGCGGATCATGCCCACTCCTCCAATCGATAGCCAAGTCCACGAATGGTTACAATACGGAAGCGATATGGTTCCTCAGGAAAGCGATCCCGCAATCTTTTGATATGTACATCAACGGTTCGTTCATCGCCCTCATAGTCGATTCCCCACAGCTGTTCAATCAGCTGATCCCGCGAGAAGGTTTTCCCTGGATAGCTGCCCAGCTTAAAAAGCAGCTCAAACTCCTTAGGCGGCAACGTAACCGTATCTCCTCTGGCAGACATATGAAAGTCCGTTTGATTCATGACTAGTTCTCCGAATTCAACCGTTTGGGAAGCGGCAATCCGGTATCTTTTGAGCAATGCCTTCACCCTAACAATCAGCTCAGGCGGATCAAACGGCTTGACCACATAATCATCTGCTCCCAGCTCAAAGCCCTTCACCTTCTGCGAAGTCTCCCCTTTTGCCGTCAGCATCAGCAAAGGAATATCATAGCTTGCGCGAATAGCCGAGCATAATGCCCATCCATCCATTCGGGGCATCATTACATCAATAATCGCAAGGTCAGGACGAACACTCTCCAGTTTCTCTAATGCATCTATACCATCTGCAACGCCAATAACCTGATAACCCTCGCGCTTCAAAAAAAGACTGACCAGCTCGCGAATGTTGGAATCATCGTCTGCTACTAAAATTTTTGGCATATCCTGTTCCTCCAGTTGTGCTTTAAAAAAGTTATGATGAAATGATTTCTTCAATCATACAGCACCAACATGAACATCACATGAACAATATTGACATTAGATCCAGTTTGTAATAATTTTAAACTAGTATTCATTACACTCATTTAACAATCGAATGGAGGATATATATATGATCTACAAAACGATTATTATCGGAACTGGTCCCGCTGGTCTAACATCAGCTATTTATCTCGCTCGCGCTAACATGGAGCCGCTCGTTATTGAAGGCTGGCAGCCGGGTGGTCAGCTTACTACGACAACTGAGGTTGAGAACTTCCCGGGTTTCCCTGAGGGAATTTTGGGCAGTGAATTGATGTCTAACATGCGTAAACAAGCTCAACGCTTTGGTGCGAAATTCAAGACTGGTTCTGTAAAAAGCGTCGACTTCAGCAAACGTCCTTACACGCTTGATGTTGAAGGTATCGGCGAGCTTCAAGCCGAGTCAATCATTATCTCAACTGGCGCATCGGCGAAATATTTGGGTATTCCCGGCGAGCAAGAAAATATCGGACGCGGCGTAAGCACTTGCGCTACTTGCGATGGTTTCTTCTTCCGCGGCAAAAAAATTATCGTTGTCGGCGGCGGCGATTCCGCTATGGAAGAAGCCGTGTTCCTTACACGCTTTGCTTCTGAGGTTCGTCTCGTTCACCGTCGTGATGATCTGCGCGCTTCAAAAATCATGCAGGACCGTGCTCGCGCCAACGAAAAAATTACGTGGAGCCTTAACCGTACACCACTTGAGGTAACTGCGACAGGCATGGGCTTGCAAGGGTTGAAAGTACGCAATAATGAAACAGGTGAAGAAGAGCTGCTGGAAACAGATGGTGTCTTCATTACTATCGGCCATACACCTAATACTGCTTTCCTCGGCGGTCAAATCGACACGGATGAGCAAGGCTACATTATTGTGAAACCAGGAACTTCGGAGACGAACATCCCAGGCGTATACGCATGCGGCGACGTTCAGGACCGCAACTACCGTCAGGCGATTACAGCTGCAGGCAGCGGATGTATGGCTGCTCTTGATTGTGAGCGTTACTTGGAATCACAAGTGCATGAAACGGTTAAAGCTTAATTTTTTTCTAAAAAGCTCTAGTACAATTCATGCAAATTAGTTATAATTATTTTGTTGAGAGATACAATATAAAGGCAATGTTACCAAAACCATATGTTCATAATGGACCTCGTTTTCGAGACCTGAACATTTTTGGGAAAAAGGTACAACCTCGGCTTTCGAGAGCAGAGGTTGTGCCTTTTTTCGCGTTTCAAGCGAAATCTCCTCTCTCTAGAATTCCGGCATCTTCCATCAACAGTAAAAGATTAGTATCATACCAATCTCTGAGGAGCGATGAAAGCATGTTATTAGAAGCCATTTATCACAGACCAAAGCAAAACTGGGCTTATGCCTACGATGGTAAGACGCTTCACCTTCGATTACGCACCAAAAAAGACGATATCTCTGCAGTATCCGCAATTGTCGGTGATAAGTACGCATGGGAACAAACGATAACAACAGTTGCGATGCGTATTTTATCTTCTGATGCCTTATTCGACTATTGGGAAATCGCCGTTATTCCTCCTTTCCGCCGTCTCCGCTATGCGTTTCAACTAACTAGCGGCGCAGAAACGATATGGCTGACAGACAAAGGCTTTGAGCTAAAGCTTCCCGAAAATTCCAATACAATGTTTGATTTCCCTTATATTAATCCAATCGACGTATTTACGCCCCCAGCATGGGTTAAGGACGCGGTATTCTATCAAATATTCCCTGAACGTTTTGCGAATGGCGATCCATCTCTTGATCCAGAAAATGTTGAGCCTTGGGGCGGTGTGCCAACACCTAAAAACTTTTTTGGCGGAGATCTTCAAGGTGTTATCAATCATTTGGATCACATCGCTGAGCTCGGCATCAACGCCGTCTATTTCACACCTCTGTTTGAGGCTACAACCAATCATAAATATGATACCGAGGACTATATGAAGGTGGATGTTCATTTTGGTACGAACGAGAAGCTGAAGGAACTGGTTGAAGCTTGCCACGCTCGCGGCATTCGCGTGCTGCTGGACGCCGTATTCAATCATTCCGGCAAAACATTCCCGCCATTCGTAGATGCTCAGAAAAATGGCCAAAGCTCCAAATATGCGGATTGGTTTCATGTTCGGGAATGGCCTTTGCAGGTCATTGACGGCATTCCTACTTATGAGACATTTGCGTTCGAGCCTCTTATGCCCAAGCTGAACACCGAGCATCCAGAAGTGAAGCAATATTTATTCGATGTAGCGCGGTACTGGATTGAGGAGATTGGCATTGATGGCTGGAGGCTGGATGTTGCAAATGAGGTAGATCATCAGTTTTGGCGCGAGTTCCGCCAAACCGTGAAATCCGTAAGCGCAGAAGCTTATATTTTGGGGGAAATTTGGCATGACTCCATCATGTGGCTGCAGGGTGACCAATTCGATGCCGTCATGAACTATCCGTTCACGAACGCCGTGCTGGACTTCTTCGCCTACCAAACGATTGATGCAAAGACATTCGCGAATGCAATCGGTGCCCAGATCGCTGCTTTCCCGCAGCAGGTTACAGAGAGTGCCTTTAATTTGCTCGACAGCCATGATACGCCTAGACTGCTCACGATCTGTGACGATAATACCGAAGCAATGAAGCTTTCTGCTTTGTTCCAGCTGACCTATCCGGGGACGCCTTGTATTTATTATGGCGACGAGGTAGGCATTAACGGCGGGGGAGATCCTGAATGCCGCAAATGCATGGTCTGGGACCCAGCCGAGCAAAACTTAGAGCTGCTTCACTTCTATAAGGAAGCTATCAGTCTTCGCCACACTCATACCTCTCTTCGCAGCGCCGATATTCGCTTCGTTGCCGCCGACAATGTAGGTGGCACGCTCGTCTACGAACGCCGTGACGGTGATGAGCGCTTACTGATCGCAATGAATGCGCGAGGAGAAGCAGCAGATTTAACCTTTAAGATTGAGGCTACGCCGACGGACAATGGTATTTCAGAACCGCAAACTGTAGTTTTTCAAAGATACGCTAACGCTTTGAAAGAAACCGCTGTTATCGCTTCCAGTACCTTTGATTCTGCAAGTGCGAGTGCAAGTGCAAGTGCAAGTGCAAGTGCAAATGAAATTATAAATACAAATGCAAGTGCAAATTCAAATTCAAATGCAAATACAAATTCAAATTCAAATTCAAATGCAATTACCATGACTTCAAGTACCGCAACAACTAACACACTTGTCTCTTCAGGAGTCGAGATATCTCGCTGGTCTACGCTCCTCTCGAGCGACAGCAAGACAGGTCTAGATTCCGATCTCGATGCGGTTAAATCCAGTGATGGTTTACTAAGCAATGCTGAAGGTGAACTGCAGCTTACTCTACCCGCTTATGGTTTCATCGTGTTGAAACAAACTAAGGTGTAATGTAATGCCTTAAGATGATTAGCTTTTTCACTTCAAACTAACTCAAATCCCCAGGCCGGAATAGAGCTAGAAACTAGCTCTATTCTGGCTTCTTATGCCTCCAAATGACCTTTGGGGCGGCATATCCGATCAAATAGAGCTAAATTTTAGCTCTATTCTCAATAAACTAACCATATTCGCCTCATTAGAGCTAGAAACTAGCTCTATTCTGGCTCCTTTCACCGCCAAATGACCTCTCGGCGCCATATCTGATCAAATAGAGCTAGAATTTAGCTCTATTCTCAATAAACTAACCATATTCGCCTCATTAGAGCTAGAAACTAGCTCTATTCCGGCTCCTTACACCGCCAAATGACCTCTCGGCGGCATATCCGATCAAATAGAGCTAGAATTCAGCTCTATTCTCAATAAACTAACCATATTCGCCTCATTAGAGCTAGAAACTAGCTCTATTCACAAATCCTACCGCCGCTGCTGGCGCTATTACGTGAAAAGTTAAAACTCCACAATACTAGTACAATAATCAGCAATTAGAAATTGGAAATCATGAATTTGTTACCCTTCCGCCTGCTCCTGTTTCTGCTTCTGACCTTGCCCCTTCAGCCTGCTCCTGCTCCTGTGTCTGCTTCTGGCCTTGTCCCTTCTGCTTGCCAAACCGCTGCTTTATCCAATGAACACCATAGATGATGATCATTAACACCAATAGCTCTGTCACTTCCCACAACGCCCATCCTGGAGCGAGGCTCGAGAAAAACACGACATCTGATGAAATAAAGTAGGAAAATCCGTACAGAAGCAGCAATATGGGAAAGGTCAGCACACGATGATCTTTGAGCCCAAACAGAATTTTCAAGCCATGACATAAGGCATAGATGGTGATTACGCATTTGAAGTAGGTTGATAATAAGTAGCTAATAACCAATATAGCCTCCAACCGCTGAAGAAAGTTGCCTATATTTATTTTTTTCGCCATAGCGTAAGTGGAGTATATTTGATGCTCCGTCATATAAGAACCCAGCACTAGTATGGATAATACAATTAAAATCATACTCATGATTCCACCAATAATGACAGCGCTCAGAAAGCTTCTATACATAGCTTTATCCTTCTCTATTAATGGAAACAGCATCAAAAATACCGTTAACTGACAGAATGGAAAAGCGATCTCGTAAAAAGCGCCCCTGGCAATATCCGCTGCGCTGTGACTGAATACAGGAAGTATTCTCGCAGGGTCCACTTCTGAAAAAAGCAGAACAACCAATAGAACAAACAATAAAATAAAGATGGCGAAAAAAACCTGCCCCGTTCGCGCTATGACTGGGAAGCCTGTTCTAACGGCAATGAGCGTAATCAGTCCGAACAAAAGCAGAACAATCAGCATTGGTGTTTCCGGCATCATTTGTGTCGTCATGAAATCACTAACTATCCGGACTTGTGCGCCCCCTTTCGCGAAAATATGAATGAGAAACAACAAGGAAAAAATACCGCCTACGAACCGACCGAGTACTTGGCGGTGTATATCGACAATGGTTTTTCCGGGAAATTGCTTGCCAAACCAGTAGATGAGCGAGGCAACTCCAACACCTATGCAAAGTCCTATTATCACTGAGATCCATGCGTCCTGCTCTGCCATACTCGTTGTAAGAGAAGGCAGATACCACATAATATCGCCGACGATGAAAAAAATAAGAAGCACCTTCATTTGCTTGACGGTGATGTTTTGCCCAACATTCATACTGATTCCTCGCTCCCCCGCTATAGTCCCAAGGCTTTTATGATAGGACCGTAAATAATTTGCAATACAACCATCGGACTCTGAATCTTAGCTTCATTCATGGCGAAGAAGCTAAGAACAGCTCCTCCTAGAAAGATGACGGAATAAAAACCAACATCCTTCACACAGCCCTCCTTTATGAGCGGTACGATATCACGTGCGATCGCGTAAACCAAGCAGAGAAAAAGCACAAAAACAGCGGTCATGAAATCACTCCTTTATATAATTTTGAAAGGAATCATTTGTCGTTCCAATTTTATGAATTTGAACTTCTACATCGTATTTAACTTTGAGCCCCTTAAACGTTTCACTCCAATTCCCCTTCATTTTGTTCCAATCGCGAGGATGTGATTGATAAAGAGCTTGTCCGAAACCAAAAATATCAAAGCCATATTTTTTCTGAACGTGTACGACAACGTCATTCATTAAAGTGATCATATTCTTCTCTGCTTCATTCTCTAGAAGTCTAATCGTCTCGGGCTTCTTCAGATCAATTCTGCACTCCACATCTGCCACCGAACTCACGTTTTTCATTTTAACGCTAATGACCGGCTCCCCATTCACCATATCCGCCTTCACCTTCGTATTATTTAGTGAGGTTTCCAGCACAATGTAGCCGCCTTCTGGGCATGCCAGATGTCCTGCAGAGCTTTGTACATTATTCATCAAATAGTTAAAACCCTTGCTTTGATCCTCGTTAAGCCATCCCTTCAGCTTGTCCTTCCGGAATACGGCCAGCCCGCGAAACTTGGATTGAGCACCGGGATCTATGACCTGTATATTTTCCAGTTCCCCCCCTTTTTTGCGAGCGCCAGCTACCTCTACACCAGTTAATACAGGATTAAGTCCCTCCGTAACCAATTCTTCAACAAGCTTTTCTATGGATACTGTAGTCGTAGGCGCCCATGTTTTTGCAGAAGCATCCAGTGTAGAAAAAAGGTTTTCTGCAGGAATTTTCTCCAATGAGGTTAACATCTTAAGCACATCGAGCCCCGAGCTCCCCCGAGCTACCATGAGATAGAAATCTGTTCTAGTCTCTGGATTTCTCCAGAACATGTCCAGTACATCTGCTATACCTTCTCTGGCCAGCGATTCACCTAGAACGACAATTCGGATATGAGCAGAATAAATTTTCCGCGGGCTCGTTTCCGTTAGCTTTCGAAACGCTTCGAATATGGTAGGTGCCGTTGCTTCATAAAGTGTAACAGGGGAAATACCGCTGCTGCTCGTTCTTATAGATACCTCCCCCGGTAAGACCACCTGAACCGCTACACGATATTGCCCTTCGATCTTATCAATGGATGTTCCCATTTGGATGCCTAGCTGATCAAGCTCTCTTCTATCCCAGCAGCCAGTAAGAAGGGATATCGAGCAAGCTATTGCCATGCATAGCGCAATGGCTCTTCTCATATCAGTCACTCCCCATCCCTAGCATTCATTCATTTTATTTATTCGTTTTCTTCATTGGCTTTTGACGAATTGGATTGCGATTTCCCGTAACGGACGGTCTTCTTATCATCCGAGTCCATGGCAAACGAACAAGGGTATCCTTCTGATCACTCCAGACAAATGGGGAGAATGACTGCATGTAAGGAACACCAAAGGAATACAGCGTGTTCAAGTGAATAACAAGCAAGACCACACCAATAAATAGACCTAGCAAACCAAAGGATGCACCCAAGCCCATAAGCCCAAAGCGAATCATGCGCACAGATATTGATAAATTGACCGCGGGAATGACAAAGCTGGAAATAGCCGTAATGGAGACGATAATAACCATCCCCGCAGATACGATCCCAGCTTCAACAGCTGCCTGCCCAATGACGAGCGTACCTACTATTGATACAGCTTGCCCTACCGTTTTGGGCATTCGCACGCCAGCTTCCCGCAATATTTCAAACGTTACCTCCATCAGCATCGCCTCAACAAAGGCTGGGAATGGTACGCCCTCACGCTGTGCAGCTAGATTAATAAGCAGTGCGGTAGGAAGCATCTCTTGATGAAAGGTCGTAATCGCAATATAGACAGCAGGTGCAAGCATCGTGATTAGAAAGGCTACATACCTTAGAAATCGCAGCAGTGTGCTTACATCAGCGCGTTGATAGTAGTCTTCAGACGATTGAAAAAACTGTACGAATAATGCCGGAACAAGCAGTACGAACGGTGTGCCATCCACCAAAATCGCAATCTTACCTTCCAGCAGGCCTGCAGCAATCGCATCGGGTCGTTCCGTGTTATAAACCGTGGGAAAAGGTGAATATCCCTTCTCTTGTATAAACTCCTCGATATAACCGCTCTCCAGAATACCGTCAATATCAATTTCGCCCAGTCTGCGGAAAACCTCATCGACCAATCTCTTCTCCGCAATCTCATTCAAATACATGACTGCAACATTCGTTTGCGTTACCGTGCCGATCGTTTTCTCAACCATCCATAGCTGCGGATCTTTGATTTTTCGTCTTATCAACGCTGTATTTGTTCGAATATTTTCTGTAAAAGCTTCCATCGGGCCTCGTACAACACCTTGCGAGGTCGGCTCACTCACGCTGCGATCCTTCCAGCCTCCCGCGCCGATCGTTAGACATTTGGAGCAATCCTCAAGCATGAGAATGGCAGCACCCGACAACAAGCTTGCGAACAAAACATTAAATTGCTCAACTACACTGATATCACCAGCTGCGAGTACAGTATCTTTCAAATAATGAAGGGTATCGATACCAGATTGCTGAAAGAATCGTGTGTGTTTTTGCTGATCGGATACAAGAAAATCAAGAATTAACTGATGAATAACAGTGGAGTCTGTTAAGCCGTCTATATATAGGAGTACACCGTGCCAGCCTTGGCTGCCCGTCATGCTTTTAATGACAAGATCATTACTATCGCCTAGCTTCTGCTTTATATAGTTCACATTTTTATTTAGCTGCTTATATAGTTGCTGCGCCTCGGAATTTGCCATGACTGACCACCTTGTGCTGACATAATTATGTATTTTGTCCAAATTGCCGGCTTGTATGCTCATAATATTTCCAGTCCTCCTGAACAATAAAAAAAGGGAATCATCCTATTTGGACGATCCCCTCTTTGCAAGCTATTTTAAAATAACAGTACTATAGGCCGGCAGCGTTAGCTTGCTTCCTTCCAGTGAGCTATCAGTACTGGTTGAATGTATAAGCTTACTAAACTCTCCGTAAGTCTCTGATTTCTTTAGGTCTGTCGACTGCTGATCACCAGATAGATTATGCACCACGAGTACACGTTCCTTCTGCGTAACACGAATGTAGACACTGAGCTTAGACTCAGCGGGCTCCAGCTGAAATTCAGCTATCCCTCCATCTCGCAGTGCAGGCTCTTCATTCCGCCATTTAATTAGCTCACGGTAGTGGTTCAGCATAGAATGCTCATCTGCCGACTGCGCTTCAACCGATACTGCACCAGCCGTTGCATTATGACGTGAAGGCTCCCAAGACGTTTGGCCTTCCCCGCCTGCAGGATTGCTGTACCAGAGCATTGGCTCACGGATGAATTCATCCGGTTTAGCTCCTTGCATCCCCAGCTCCTCTCCATAATAGATATATGGCGTCCCTGGAATCGTAAGCAGCATCGCCGCTGCCATCTTAGCATGCGACTCATTGCCAGTCAGTGCTGTCATCACCCGGTTCTGATCATGATTGCTCAGAAAAGGAGCATCAACAAAGGTGCCGTTTGATGATTTCTCATATACCCCGTATGCGCGCCCGAGCGAGAAGGCAAAATCAGCATCTCGCTCACCGCTTGCCGCACCAAGGATACGGCTAGCTAAATCGAAATCAAAGGCGGAATCAAATGCCTTGTCAAAATAGGGAGCAATAACAGCCAACGAATCCCAAACCTCACCGATCAAATAGACATCCGGCTTCACTGTTACCATGCCTGCACGAAATTCCTGCCACCATGCTTTATTTTTCGCTTGGGTATCTGCTGTCTTCTCAGTTGAGGCGAAATCACCATAAATATGCTTGGCAGCATCGAGACGGAAGCCATCTAAACCCAGCTCCAGCCAATACTGACCGATCGCAATCATTTCCCCGCGAACCTTCGGTTCATCGAAATTAAAGTCAGGCATTCCTTCCCAGAAAACCCCCAAGTATTTCGAGTTTCCATTAGCATGCCAAGGATTACCTCCTGTTGCACCGTCCGCTTTCACATTCTCGTCAGCGTTCACGATCGTATACCAGTTTCGGTAAGGACTATTTTCGTCGGATATCGCAGCTTTAAACCACGGATGTTCTGTGCTGGAATGGTTAACGACAAGATCCATAATCACTTTAATATCTCGCTTATGCGCTTCAGCAAGCAATCTCTTCAAATCATCAAGCGTGCCATATTCTGCATTTACATGATAATAGTCTGTCGTGTCGTAGCCATGGTAGCTCGGTGAGCTATTAATGGGCATTAGCCAAATGCCGCCAATACCAAGCTCCTTCAAATAATCGAGCTTTGCGGTTACGCCATTCAAATCGCCAATTCCATCTCCATTCGTATCATAGAAGGAGCGGACAAAAATCTCATAAAATACGGTGCCTGGTTGTTCATCAACAGCGTAGGCTGCACCCGAGGGTGCTGCAATAGGATCACTCTCGTTTTTGTTGATTTCAACCGTATTCTGAGGCTCTTTATTCGAATCCTTTTCCTCATTCGCGTTGCCCGTACAGCCTGCAATCAGCATGAGTGCGGTAAGCAAAAGAGCCGCGGCAAGCCGCGACCCTCTTCTCTTTTGTACAACTATCCTTGTTAATCGCTTAGCCTTGTTCATGGCCTCACCCTTTGGATGCGCCGGACATAAGTCCTTGCACAAGAAATTTTTGCAGGAAAACAAACAGAATGGTTATTGGAATGGTAATCATGACAGCCCCAGCAGCGAACATCGTGAAGTTACTGTTCTGGTAGGAGCTTACGAGATCCCACATACCGACCGCAAGTGTCCAATTTTCTTTGGAACGAAGTACAAGTCTTGCAAAGATAAAGTCAACCCACGCTCCAGTGAAGGTTGTCAGTGCTACGTAGATGAGAATTGGCCTGCCTAGCGGAATCATAATGCGTGTGAAAATTTGCATATGATTGGCTCCATCGATTCGTGCCGATTCATCGAGGCTGCGTGGAATGGTATCAAAAAAACCTTTGATAACGAATCCGTTAAACAATACAGATCCCGCGGAATACACAATGATGATTGCAGCATGCGTATCTAGTAAGTTTAATTGCAGCAAGAAGATGTAGACTGGAATCAAGCTCATGAAGCCCGGGAACATACCGAGCACTAACAGCCATGAGAGTATCGTTTGACGCCCTTTGAAGCGGAAACGAGATAGGGCATACATACATAACGTAGATAGAAGCGTTGAGATAATCATCGTAAAGAAGGCTATCTTCAATGTATTCACGTACCATCTTCCGAACATGAATACTTTTGAATCAAATAATTCTTTATAATGCAGCAACGTAAATGTCTTTGGAATAAAATCTGCACTATAAAGACTAGTACCCGGCCTAAAGGAAGATAGCAAAACCCATAGTGCAGGATAGATACAGCATATCGCTAATATAACGAGTATGATGTAGCTGAACGTCAAACGCAGAAAGCTCGATTTCCGACCCCCGTTACTCATTGGATCATGTCCTCCTCTTTGAACGACTTCGTGCGGCGGTAATTGAAGATAGAGAAAGATGCGATCAGGATAAAGATGATAATACCGATTGCTGAAGCCATATTAAACTGGCTATTATTTAACGTTAATTTGTACAACCACGTGACAAGCAAATCCGTGCTGCCTGCATATTGATAGTCACCGTTAAGCGGTTCACCATTCGTGAGCAAGAATATAAGGTTAAAGTTATTGATATTTCCTGCAAATTGCGTAATTAGAATCGGTGCAGTTGCGAATAAAACAAATGGCAATGTAACGATCCGGAATTTTTGATAAGCGGAAGCACCATCAACATCAGCTGCTTCATATAGATCTTTTGGAATAGCGGTAAGTACCCCTAGAATGAGTACCATTGACACCGGAATACCGACCCACATATTCACGATAATTGCTGTGATCTTCGCCATCGTTGGATCCGTAAGCCACGGAAGCTTCCCTAATCCAAAATAGGATAAGTATTCATTGATCGGTCCAAATTGGCCATTAAATAGGTTTCGCATAATGAGCAATGAAATAAGCTGTGGGATCGCATATGGCAAAATGAATATCGTTCTCCACAGTTTTTTGAAGCGAACATCCTTCTGTTCAATGAGCAGCGCTACGAGTATCCCGCCAAAATAACAGGTTACTGTTGCTGCGATAGCCCAAATGATGGTCCATGTAAATACACCAAAAAATGTGCGGCTCCATGTTTTTAACGTCAATAAATCTAGAAAGGTTTGGAAACCGACCCAGTCGACGAGCTTGGCTGGCGGAATATGTTGAGGCATCGAGTAATTCGTAAATGAGAGCAATACCATGAAAATAATTGGCATAACGGTAAGAAACAAAACGCCCATAGCCGGAATAAATAGAAGCAAATAAGGAAATTTATTATTTCCGATATGTTTTAACGTTTCCTTAAACGTAGCAGACGATTGACCATTGTCTCTTATTTCTCCCGTACGATACGCGTCGCGGATATTCATCACATAAAAAACGATAACAACGGCCAATAAAAGTATAGTAATTAATCCATCGATCAATAAAAATATGGAGTGATCGCCCATTACAGTCTGATAAAGCTTGCCTACCTTCACCATCTTCGTAGGCTCTTCCCCTAGCGTAATAATTCCCCAAATGGCATGTGCCAAATTCGGTATGAAATATCCAAGCGATACCGCTTCAATGCAAATCAGAATGAGACCTTTAATATATTGCCGATTATAAAGCTGCCCCAGTCCCATGAACAGAACAGACAAAACGGCCGCGGTGTTTCGACGATGATTCATACCGCTTGGCTCCCTTCCATGGTCTTCACCCGCCAAAGTTCATTCGGCGGGTGATCCATCGTTCATCATGTATTAATCAATCCTAGATCCTAGATAATCATTGCGATTGCGTAATTGAGAATAATCTCTTTATTACTTCGTGCTACCAGCATTTTTATCTTTAACTTGCTGTGCAGCGTTGTCTAGTGCTGTTTTTACATCTGCGTTTTTGTTCCAGATATCTGCAAGTGCTGCAGCAGCTGGATCCCATACGTTAGACATTTCAGGAATCGAAGGCATAGCTACTGAATTAACAAATTGTGCAGCGAAGCCGCTTGAGATTTCATCCGCTTTGAATGCTGGATCTTCCATAGCTTCTTTGTTAGCAGGGATAGCGCCAGTTGCTGCGAAATCTTTTAGCTGGCTATCTTTGGAAGATAGGAATGATGCGAACAATTTAGAAGCATTCGGGTATTTCGTGAACGCATTTACATACCAGCCTTTAACGCCTGACAATGAAATTGGTGCTTTGCCGTTAATAGTTGGAAGCGGCGCTACGCCAAAGTTAATGTTAAGATTTTTGAAATCGCCGACTTTCCAAGGGCCAGTAATGGTCATGGCAAGCGATTTGTCAGCAAATTTACCTTGGATAATATCAGCCGATGCATCACCAGAATTAACAGGCAGAATGCTTTTCAGTGATTGGAAGTATTTCAAGCCTTCTACAGCGCCATCATTGTTCAGACCAAGATCCGCTGGGTTCTCACCGTTATCACCGAAAATATAACCGCCAGTTGCGGAGAAGAAGATGTAATTGAAGTAGAAGTTAGACGGTTCCCACATCAATGTGTATTTGTTTTTTGCCGTGTCGTTAAACGTTTTAGCTAGCTCGATAATTTCATCGAAAGTAGCTGGAGGCGTTGGAACAAGATCCTTATTGTAGAACAAGCCGTAAGTTTCAACGGAACGCGGGTAACCATAAAGGATACCGCCTGAAGTAACAGCGTTTACAGCTGCTTCCACATTATCGTTTTTCGTTTGCTCTTCGTAAAAGTCATTCGGCATTACTAGACCTGCCGTAATAGCTTTACCAAGGTTATCATGCGGGAAGGTTACAACGTCTGCACCGATCATTGCAGGACCGTCTGTTACCAAGCGACCAACTTGGTCAGGCGATTCAACTTCTTCAATTTTTACAGGAATGTTGTATTTAGCTGTAAATTCTTTCGCAAGCTCTTCAAGAACTGCACGTTGGTTTTTACTGTCCCATACAAGCAATGTTGCGCCTTCTTCTGGAACGATTTCACCAGTATCTTCAACTACAGGCTCTTCAGTAGGTGCATTTGTTGTTGTATTAGATGGAGCATTTGTTGCATTACCAGTTTTATTTCCTCCGTTATTTGTACCACCACATGCTGAGATAACAAACAAGGCAACGATTAATGACATTACAAACCACTTTTTCATGCTAAAAGATCCCCTCCATAATGTGTATTAGATATCTCATTTGAATAAAAACGCATTTACAATTCCTGAAGTTCGTTCTCCTACGAGTTGTTCGATTACCTTATACAAGGCTATTGCTCTTCGCTTTTCATGAAGCATAATCGAAGTTCAATCATGCTCATTTAAGGAGCGCAAACGTTTGTACAAGTTACGAAGGAGAATGTCATGAATTCGGTTTATTTCCCGTTTCACGTTTGGATCCGATGATGTGATTGTAGTGGAAGCGCTCTATTCGTGTTTTCATCATACAACAGCGATATCAGTTTGTTAAAACGTTTGCACAGTTCAAAATATTGGGAAAAGAAAGCGTTATCTTCATTTTCCGTCGTTTCTCTCTCTCTGGATCAGTTTTTTATCATTTGTGCAAAGCATTCTAAAGATATATATTTACAATTAGACAATTAGTTGCACTGGTATGATGCATAAATGCACAAGGAATTACGCGAGGGAGGCTCAATATATATATGGTCACTATTAAAGATATTGCAAAAGCCGCTGGAGTGTCTCCATCTACGGTTTCCAGGGTAGTTTCCAATCACCCTCGAATTAGCAAAGCTACGACCTTAAAGGTAAAAAGAATAATGGAGGAAATGGGCTACCATCCAAATATGATGGCAAAAAGCCTTGTCTCCAAAACAACTCAAACGCTCGCTATTATGCTGCCCCGTCCTGCTGAGGAGTTATTTCAGGACTTTTTCTTCGGAGAGTTGCTTCGCGGCATTTTGACACAATCCACTCGTGCGGGCTACGATATGCTCCTAACAGCAGCAACCTCACCTAGCGATGAGTCAGAGACGGTATCAAGACTCGTATTTGGACGTCGTGTAGACGGCATTATATTGTTATCATCCCGCGTTAATGACCCCTTAATTGAACTGCTGAACAAGCATAATTTCCCTACAGTATTAATTGGACGTACAGATGAAGGTCATCCTAATATATTGTCCGTTGATAACGATAATGAACAAGCAGCCTATGATGCAACACAGCACTTGATTATTCAAGGTCATGAAAGGATCGGCTTTGTTAGCGGACCTCCTTCACTAACGGTTTCCTATGACCGTATTCGAGGCTATCGCAAGGCTATGAATGATGCAGGCTTGACGATGCGCAACGAATGGATAGTAGAGGGTGAGCTCCTGCAGCAAAGCGGCTATCGCGCAATGTCTTTTATGATGAGTCTGCCTGAGCGGCCAACTGGTTTAGTCGTCATTGACGATGTAGTTGGCTTTGGCGTATTGCGCGGCTTAACGGAGCTTGGTTATAAGGTTCCCGACGATCTTAGCCTCGTGAGCTTCAATAATATTGCGCTGTCTGAGCTTGCGACTCCCCCTATCAGCTCCATTGATATCGGGACCTATCAGCTTGGCTACACCGCTTCACAAATGCTTATAAAACTTATTCAAGAAGATAGCGTGCATCAGACCCGCATGATTATTCCTCATCGGTTGATCGTTCGTGAATCTTCTATACAAGCTATTTCCAAGAGGAGCTGACGGAATGTCGAACAAAAAACCCTTTTTAGTGGACGCTATCATAGGTAACTCCAGATTTCTAGCCTCACTCGGCCGTACCGGAAAAATGTATCGCATGTGGTGGCCTAATATTGATATGCCTCAGCATGTTGATGCTATTCGTACAGGTATACAATTTGAAAACTCAGTCTTATCATGGTTTGATGAGGCTGGGGAATGGTCGCATGAAGCGGCCTACGTCCCAAAAACGAATACTTTAAGCATAAAGGCTGCTTCCCAGCAGTCCTCTATCGCTATTGAAAGCTTACACTTAGCCGTTCCCGGTCAAGATATTCTATTGCGTGAATATACATTCACCAATGTAAGCGATCAGCCTGCTTCCTTCTCTTTTGTACTGCATTCCTCTTTGCTTGTAAGCGAGAATAAGCTTTACAATACAGTCTTGTTCAATGAAGCTGACGATGCATTGGTTCACTTCCGCCATAAGTACTATTTTGCTGTCTCAAGCGCAAACGTATGCACTGGTTTTCATGCAGGATTAAGCTGGGATGCTGTTCAGAGCGGTGAGCTTTACGGAAACGTCATTGATATGAAGCCAGACAGCGCAATGAAATGGAAGATTAATGAGCTGGCAGCCGGTGAATCTGTAACGATTCCCGTATACATTACTGCTGGGTACAATGAAGAAAGCGTACTGCAAGAAATGCGGACTGCTAAGAGCAAGACAAGTGCGGAATGGATTATACAAACATCAGCTTATTGGAGTGAATATCTAGCTGCGGCAACGCCTTGTCCAATTGATGATCCTATTATTTCAGATCTATATGAGCGTTCTCTTCTCATGTTCAAGCTCATGTCTGATGAGGAAACAGGCAGCATCATCGCTGCGCCTGAGTTCGATGAAAACTTCTCACGCTGCGGAGGATATTCCTTCTGCTGGGGCCGAGATGCGGCATTCATTACGACAGCGCTTGATAAAGCAGGACTTAACGCTCTCTCCGACCGTTTTTATGCTTGGACACTATCAGCTCAATCCCCCGACGGCTCTTGGCAGCAGCGCCATTATCATGATGGCAGCCTAGCACCTTCATGGGGTCTTCAAATTGATGAAGGCTCATCGATTATATGGGGAATGTGGCAGCATTACTTAGAGAACAAGGACAGCCAATTCGCTGATCAAGTATGGCCTGCTGTAGAGAAAGGCGCTTCCTTCCTCATGAGCTTCATCGATGAAGAAAGCGGACTTCCTAAGCCAAGCATCGATTTATGGGAGGAACGGCAAGCTTCGCATACGTATTCTTCCGCAGCTGTATACGGCGGCTTGACAGCTGCCGCAAACTTCGCAGAGCTTGCTGGAAAGACGGCATTAGCGAAGCAATGGAATGCAGCGGCTGAGAGAATATCTTTCGCCTTAGTAGAGCATTGCTGGAATGAGGAAAGCGGCAGCTTCTATCGCGGTCTTAACATATCCGTTTATGCCGATAAATATGAACGTGACACGGCTGCAGGAGCTGAAGGCTTTATAACTCAAACTAGCAAAGGCTACAACAAATATATACTAAGGCATGACCCAATCATCGATGTCAGCTTGCTTGGAATAGCCGTTCCGTTCGGAGCTGTGCCAGCCGAGCACGAGTATATGCTTC
The DNA here is from genome assembly GCF_056269295.1 of Paenibacillus sp. J31P13. Lineage (NCBI taxonomy): Bacteria > Bacillati > Bacillota > Bacilli > Caryophanales > Paenibacillaceae > Paenibacillus > Paenibacillus sp. J31P13. The sequence continues at coordinate 741,138 of NZ_JBWDNR010000003.1, read as the reverse complement.
GCACTGCTGATACAGTGGAAGCTGCGCTAACGGTGCCTGGAGTAGGCGGGATTTTACGCTATGAGGATGATAACTATATCGGCGGAAATCCTTGGATTCTCACCACGCTATGGCTTGCGCACTATCGCATTCAGACCGGCAGCATTAATGAAGCTAAGCAGTTGCTTCAATGGGCGCTTGATCATCGCACAGAGTTGGGCTTGCTTCCTGAGCAGATCGACAAACATACCGGAGAAACAGCATGGGTTGTTCCGCTTACCTGGTCACATGCCATGTTTATCTTAACGATTTTCATGCTGGCAGAGGCAGAGAAAACGGAAATTCCTCGAGATGCACAAGATGCACAAACCATTAAAAGCTAACGTTCACTCCTTTCTTTTTCTATATAAGTGTTTACTGTACAATCTTTATAAGTGTGTATTTTACAACCACTGATTCTCTTTATAAATCGCATTAATATTTACACAGAAAGCTTATGAACATAAACCAACAGTTAATGGGTGATTCCCTGGCTGTTGGTTTTTTATGTTCCCATTTGTTTTGTTCTCGTCCCTTTTGGGTAAAAGAATAGAAGAAGCCAATGAAGCAAATTGGTATATCGTATAGTTTGTAATCTTGGTACTCGGATTTGGAGCTGAGATTTTTGCGAGGCAGTACGGTATGTGACTTGACAATCAACTCTTTATTTGTAATAATTATAAATAAGGAATTAGTCTAAAGTTGAATATTAGGAGAAATCCTAATCATCTTGTATTCACTCCCTGCTTATAGCACAGACTATCATCAGAAAGGATGATTATGAATGACTACTGTACCCCAACATTTAAACAAACAAATTGCGAACTGGAGCGTATTGTACATTAAGCTTCACAACTACCATTGGTACGTGAAGGGCTCCCAATTTTTCACACTACATGTGAAATTCCAAGAATTTTATGAAGAAGCCGCTCTTCATGTCGACGAGCTGGCAGAGCGTTTACTTGCCTTGAAAGGTAAACCTGTCGCAACGATGAAAGAGTTCCTGTCCAGTTCAAGCATTAAAGAAGCAACTGGCAAGGAAGATGCAGAGAAAATGGTTGATCAGCTCATTGCTGACTTCACTACTCTCATCGGCGAACTTAAGGAAGGTATGGAAGACGCAGAGAAATCTGGCGATGAAACAACCGCTGATATGCTTCTCGCTATTCATACCACGCTTGAGAAACATGTATGGATGCTGAGCGCATTTAACAACGTAAAATAACAATTGAAGTAAGAGTTACTAGTGACTCTGATTTGGCAATACCGTCGTAAAATTTGAAACAGCAGCTCATTCCTCCTATGAGGGTGAGCTGCTGTTTCCTCTTCTTTTGTGAAACATCCCTAACGTCACACATAATTTTGACAAGTCGTCTACCTACACGGTAGCTGTATCCATAAAACATAAACTTAAATCCAAACCTGTACCTATTCCTATTTCTAAACCTAAACCTATATCTACGCATACATCAACCTGTTCGCTTACCTTTACCCATGCTCACTTGTCCAACAAGCCCGCTAATTCCACCAAACCCATATTTGCACCTATATACACCTACACCACCCTTACCTGTACACTTACCTTTACCTTTACCTTTACCTTTACCTTTACCCTTACTCACTTGTCCAACAAAGTTCACGAATTCCACTACACCCATAGTGTACAAGCTACTTAAAGAAACGTTAGTTTTAACATTTGAAACTAATTATAAATCTTAGCAAGATATTGGTGTGTTAGCTGCATAATTTGAAATTATTATGCCCTTTTGAGCATCATACTAGCTCAGTTACTTAAGTTAGTTTCAAGTTCTGATACTAGGCAAGATTTGGTTGGTTCATAGAGTGAATTAGTTTCATACAGTAATCTTAAATCCTGTTCTTGAAACCTACTTCTTGAAATCTAATTCTAAAATCTAAAACAGCACGTTAGTGTCACACAGTGATCTTAAATCTTGTTTTTGAAACCTAATTCTGAAATCTAATTCTAAAATCTAAAACAGCACGTCCGTATATGAGTCCACACATGTGAGCATAGAAGATTACCAATAGTTAAAGAGTTGTTCACTGACGAATCAGCCTAGCATGGCATAGGCGAAGGATACCCTACTCATTTCATAGGCAGAAGATACCCTACTCATTCCCCATACGAAGCGCATCCGCCGCTTTAAGCTTTAAAGCAGCCCGGGACGGGGCTATATTAATGAGCAAGGATGTGACTAATAAGCCTGCAATAATCGGAACTAGTATCTCTAATGGGTAGTTGACCGTTAGCGGTTCCTCATAGACTCTTAGGTCTTCCTTCATAAATTCCACAAATATACGCGCGCCAGACGAGCCAACACCCCATCCTACCAACAAGCCCAATGCGCTTATAATGAAGCCCTCGATGAAAAACATCCAAAATATGTGCTTGCCAGGCAACCCAATACAGCGCATCATCGCCACTTGCTTGCTTCGCTCGCGTACCGCCCTAAACTGAATAACTGCAAGTCCCATCAAACCAATACAAGCTGAAATAACAGTAAATCCTATAAACCCATTTCCGATCTGCTTGTTCATTAGCTGCGCAGCCGTTTGTTTCAGATAAGGCACTTGAAAAGTAAGCACGCCATGTATCGCTAATCTTTCTTCTAGCGCTAGCGACAGCTTAGTATCTTTATAATCAAAACGAAATAGTGTAAAACCTAGCGCCGTATGATGAGGCCATTTGAAGCCATATGGCCGAAGTTCCTCTACAACCTTTTCATTCAAAAACATTCCGCCGTAAAAATCATTTACGTTCGTCGCACCCGTTGATATAAAGCCTGCGATAATAAAAGATTTTTCTGCAATCGCCTTCACTGGATCATCCTCTTCACGAGTAAGCATTTTCCCCTCATATATGGGCAGCGTTATCTTATCGCCAGCCTTCAGCAGCTGTATTTCATCTTGAAACAACGGGTCATCCATCATGTAAAAATGCGGCAAAATAATATAAGTCGGATCATCCAGCACTTTCTGCCAGGCAGCCTCGTCGCTGTTGAACTCAGATGATCTAGCGAGCAGCTCCAAGCCGCCATGCTTCACAATTTCCGTTGTAACTGGAATAGCTGCCTGTGCGATTCCACGTTCTCTCACTTTTAGCATAAAAGGCTCCACACTCATGGTCCCCGTCACATGCTCTTTAATAAAAGAATCATTCGCAACAGCCTTCTCTATCTTCGCTTTTTCTTCCACTGATTGATAGGTAGCATAGCCGCCAAAGCCCATAACCGTTTGAGTGGTTCTGTCCACACTCCCCATAGCAAGTATCAATTGCATCAGACAAGTCATAAACGTAATGACCAGCATAACAAGTGCGAATAAAAGTGCTATTGTATACGTTCTGCCCGTGTGCCTGCGAGGATATTTAACGGCAAGCATGACAGAAATGGAAGGCAGTCCAATAAAGCGAAGCATCTTCTGCATTGGCTTATCGATATGTCCCAAAACTTTTAACGCAATAAACAACACGGTAAAGCATGTGATCAGCCATGTTATACCAATGAGCAGCATATTACTGCTGTTCATTTCCGGAGCATCAATAAATGCAAAGTAAAAATGAATACATGCAGACGATATCCCTACGGCAAAAACCATCCAAAAGAGAAAGCTCTTTTTCTTTACAATCTGCACCGCACCGCCATCATCCGATGTGCCACGCAACGCTTCGACAATTTGAAATTTGCTTGCTCGACGTGCGGCAATGAAAGAGATCATAACCAGAAAGAATAAAATAATTAAAAATACAGCAGCTATGCTTCCTAATGATACATAAGGATTAATCGGTATTGTATTACCTGACATCCGCGACAGCTCTTCAGAATAGGTCCCATAGAGCACATCGACAAGAACATAGCCGCCAATGATCCCAATTAACGTGCCAAGCAATGCACTCAACAAGGAAAGAAGAAAAGCTTCAACGAGAAATATGGCTGATACTTTTCCTTTCGAAAATCCGATAGCCCGCAGAATGCCATACATCGATTGCCTCGACTCACCAATCATAACCAGCACCTGCCGCATAAACAGCATACTGGATGCTATCGCAACGAGACTGATCATACCGATGATAATGACAAAGTTCATTTGCTCAAGCTTGTTCTTCGCATCCATTTTCAAATAATTCACTTGAAATGGAAGCTCAGACAGTACAAACATCCCGTACAAATCTACCGCTGTTTCCGTCGAACCAACGAGAATCGCTTCATAGCTATCTCCCTGTTGATGAGACATTTCTCGAACCGTACGTTCACTTCCGATAACTGAACCTATGTACGTATTATTTTCTAAGTATCCTGTCAGTCCGCGTTGCTCAACTACATCGCGTATACGGAAAAGCTTAGCACCATCATCTGTTGGTATAGTTACGGTGTCACCAATACTAACCCCTAAAATGCCAGCTATTTGGCGGTTAATAATGAGCTCATCATCAGCCAAACCACCCTTCCAAAGCTCGGCTCCCTTCGGATCGAAATCAGCTGCATCCTCCAGCGAAAAGCCGATCAGCAAGATGTTGGTCAATGCTGCTTGATCCAGACCGCCCTTGGCATCTGAAATCAACGCAGCTTCTGTCTTTACATATGGTAAGATAGTATAGTTTCTATTCACAGAGCCTGTATAATCTTTCAGAATCGCAATTTCATCAGGAGAGAAGCCTTTTGTATCCAGATTTTCAGGCGTAATTTTCCAATTAATAGGCCCCAAATGCATCTCGATCCATTCTGCTCCGCTGTGCTTCACCGATTCATAGTTGACCACGCTTATAGCAATCAGCATGGCTCCTATCGCTCCTGCAATAATCGTAAGCATCGTCTGCTTCCATTGCTTCTTTAAATGACCAAATGCCATCCGCCATACTAAGCTGGAATTAATCATAGCAGTACGCCTCCGCCTTGCATGACACGACCGTTTTGCATGCGAATCGTACGTGAGGTTCGACTCGCTATTCTAGGATCATGCGTGACAATCACGACCGTAGTGCCATGATGGCGATTCAGCATCTCCAGCATACCGATGATTTGCTCCGCCGTATCGGTATCTAAAGCTCCTGTAGGCTCATCCGCCCATATGATATCCGGCTTCCCGGCAATCGCCCTGGCAATTGCAACACGCTGGTTTTGACCGCCGGAAAGCTTGGAAGGATAGCTTTCCGCTTTCTCTGCAAGCCCCACCTCTTTCAATGCCTCAAGCGCTCTCGTTCGCGCTTTATTGGCAGACATGCCTGATGCGATGAGAGGCAGCGCCGTATTTTCCCAAGCGTTCAGCACCGGTACCAGATGATAAGATTGAAATACAAAGCCCATTCTAGCAAGACGCAGCTTTGCAATCTGCTTATCATTCCACAGATGAATCGGCGCGTCTCCAATCCATACTTCTCCGCTGTCACTGGATTCGATCCCAGCTAATATGTGCAATAAAGTTGTTTTGCCACAGCCGGATGGCCCCGTAATCGAAACCATCTCCCCTTTCAAAATAGTGAGCTCAATATCCCGAATTGCCTTTACAGTTGCCTCGCCAACGCCATATGACTTCGTTAACCCTCTTACTTTAATCATCTAACTTCACCTCTTGTTCCATTGAATGCCCTAACTTTAGCAAACCGATATGCATTCTTGATGGAGCAAATATGCAGAACCTGTGCAGATTACTATTCATAAGCCTATTCAACCATAATTGGTAATCCCAGTGTAAAAGCAGCCCCTTCTCCAAACCGACTGCTTACCGTTAGCGATCCCTTATGGGCAATGGCGAATTGCTTGGCTATCGCGAGACCTAAACCTAATCCCGCACCTCTTTTCCTAGCATCAACATATGATTTACCGCGGTAGAACCGATCAAATACGAAGGCCAGCTCTTCCTCTTCAATTCCCCACCCGTCGTCTCCTATTGTCACACGGGCTTGTCCCTCAGCTAAGATAACTTCAATACGTAATTCATTACGAGCATGCCCAATCGCATTGCCTATGAGATTAATAATAATTTGCCTGATTCGAGTCTCATCCCCATAAATCCGTACATCATCCTTCAATGCCAGATTCGTCTTGATTATCCTATCCTCCGTACCAACGACGAGCGTCTCCGTAACAGCAGCAACCAGCTCTGTTAATGAAAACCAAGCCTTATTGAGCGGCAAGTGGTCGGATTCCGCGAGCGACAATTCTTGAAGATCTCGAACAAGTTTCGTCAAACGAAGGGTCTCGTCATGAAGGGATACGATTTTCGCCAGAGGAAGCGGCTGTCCGTCCCCTATGGCATTATCCAGCTGTGTGCGCATAATCGCGATCGGTGTACGCAGCTCATGCGCGATATCTGCAACCATCGTTCTCCTCACCGTTTCCAGTCTTTCAACTCTCAAAACGAGCTCATCAACAGCCTGTAACGCTGTGTTAAACTCGCCGCTGTAGCTGTTGCTGCTGCTGATTGGGACAGTTGAAATTGGAGCTTTTTCAGAGCTTTTATGCGCAAGCCTCTCCCATATAGCCTTTCCAGCAGCCCGCTCCATTCGTTCCTTATATCGCTTCGATCCCCTTAATCGCCACAGTCCCACGGCGTAAACAAGGCAAGCTAGAATGACCGGTACACCAAAGATCATATAGCTCATGAACGGGTGTTTGGAGAGGGTTGTCTCGGTGTAGCCCACAACAGCTCCATTTGTCAGCACGGAAATTTTTCTGCCCCGCTGTTCGCTCTGCTGCTGGGGGTTCGATGCCGCGACATTCCTTTCCCCATCGCTGCTATAAATGTTTATCGAGAGTGACTTATTCCGCGCTGCCATGTATCGATCCGCCTTAAGCTTGGCATCTAAACCCTCCCAACTGCCTTTCATTTCATAATATAATTTGGCATACCCATTCCAAAACAGCTCCGCCGACGCTTGTTCTTTTCTAAAGGAGCTTTGTGCGAGACCAAGCGCGCATGACCATGCGATAAGAAAAGCTAAACCCGTTATCACGAGCAGCTTCAAATGAGCCCCATACCTCTTTATCTCTTTCATGTCCTAGACTACACTCCCTCTGCGAAGCGATAGCCTACACCATAGACCGTCTGAATAAGAGATCGTTCTTCCTCAAAGTTCTCCAGCTTACGCCGCAAATTACGAATATGAGAATCAAGCGTTCGCTCATAGCCGAGAAAGCCATCGCCTAATGCCTCATCCATTAAATGCGTGCGCGTAAACACTCTGCCCGGGTTCGACGCAAGCTTCCATAGCAGCAAAAACTCGGTACGAGTCAGCTCAAGCTTCTGTCCATCCAGCATCGCCAAAAAACGAGCCTGATCCAGTAAAAGCGGTCCTCTTCGAATCACTAACTCATTCAAAACTTGTTCCGCAGGGTCATCCGACTTGCCTGCTCTGCGCATAACTGCTTTAATTCGCGCACTTAGCTCCCGCAAACCAAACGGCTTCGTCAAATAATCATCTGCGCCAAGCTCAAGTGCCAGCACCTTATCGAATTCATCACCCTTAGCCGTTACCATAATAAACGGCAGCTTCCACCGCTTCTCGTTCAGCTTACATATATCTATTCCGCTAGCTCCGCCAGGCAGCATCCAATCGACCAATAGTAAATCAGGACGTACTTTAGCAATAAGAAGCTCCGCTTCACTTAATGTTGAAGCGCCGTACACTTCTACCGATTCCTTACGTAAAAAATCCGAGCATTCCAAAAGCAGCTGTTGTTCGTCCTCTATCCATACGATTCTCACAATCTACTCACTCTCCCATGAGCAAATTGTGACACAAAAAAACAGTTCTTCCAAGTGTACGGAAGAACTGTTCATAAAAAAGATTCTATTACAAGATAGATTAGATGCTTAAGCAAGCTTTACGCTGCAGCTGCCGATAGGCGTTCCTGCCCATACGGCTTGCAACTGGTCACCATCATGAAGCGCAGCTACACCCGCTGGTGTTCCGGTATAAATAATGTCGCCGACGTCTAGACCGTAATGCTGGCCAACATACTCAACGAGCTGAGAGACATTAAACAGCATGTCAGCAGCAAGCCCCCGCTGAGCTTCCTCGTCGTTGCGAAGCAGTACAAACTCATTCTCTGCAAGCGCAGCTGCTCCCGGATAAGGAAGCCAATTGCTGAGCGGTGCGGAGTTCTTGAAGCCTTTGGCAGCAAGCCATGGCTGGCCCTTTGCCTTCAGCTTAGATTGTACATCGCGAAGCGTCAAGTCAAGCCCAAGTGCCATCGCATCGATACATTGCTCCGTATCCATCCCCGGCTCGTAAGCTTTCCCAATCCGCAAGACGATCTCCAGCTCAAAATGCACCTCGCCCACATTGCCCGGAAGCGCAATAGCTTGACCATTCATCGGAATGACCGCATGCGAAGGCTTCGTAAATACGAGCGGCTCCTCAGGAACTTCATTGCCCAGCTCCAGCGCGTGAAGCTTGTAGTTGCGTCCGATGCAATAAATATTGCGAATATCCGTTGTACTCATTTATGTTGCAGCTCCTCTCAAAATTAGCGAGCCCTATCAAGCTCGTGCACTTTTATCAAAAAAGGCTTCTCTTTACTTCTGAGCAGCAATTTTTTCTGCCAGTTCGTTAAGCTCCGCCCAGCGGTCCATCAGCGCTTCAAGCTTCGCTTCAAGTTCGCCCTGCTCCAGCATCAGCTCTTGCAAGCGTGCGGAATCATTGCTTGCCGCCTCCATGCTTGCCGCGACCCCGTTCAGCTTTGCTTCCATTGCTGAAATCTTATCGTCAATTTCCTCGTATTCCTTCTGTTCCTTGTAGGACATTTTGAGCACGGGCTCTTTCACTGCTGGTTTAGCAGCTGGCGCAGCTGCGACATTTGTTGAAGCTGTGCTTGATTTTGCCGAAGAAGCAGCTGCTGAAGCAAGTTTGCCTTGTTTTTCAACATAAGCCTGATAGTCCGTATAGTTGCCGGTGTGGTGAGTAATTCGGCCATCTCCCTCAAATGCGACAATCTTATCGACTGTGCGATCCAGGAAATAGCGATCATGAGATACAACGAACACAACGCCTGGGAAATCATCTAAATAATCTTCAAGAACCGTCAATGTGGAAATATCGAGATCATTCGTCGGCTCATCAAGCAGCAGCACGTTAGGCGCATTCATGAGCACGCGCAGCAGCTGCAATCGACGTTTCTCTCCTCCAGATAGCTTTGCGATCGGCGTCCACTGCATCGTTGGCGAGAACAAGAAACGCTCCAGCATTTGTCCAGCCGATATAAGTGATCCATCTGCTGTTTTCACCTGCTCCGCATCTTCACGGATGTATTCGATGACACGCATCGTTTGATCCATCTCTTCATGCTCCTGTGAGAACCAGCCTAGCTTTACCGTAGCTCCTAGATCCACTGTTCCCTCATCCGGTATCAATTTTCCAGCAATGAGTTTCATTAACGTCGATTTTCCGCTGCCGTTGCGGCCAACGATACCGACGCGATCCTCCGGCACACCGATATAATTAAAATCACGGATAAGCGTTCGATCGCCATAGCGCTTCGTAACGCCTTCCATCTCTACAATTTTTTTGCCGAGTCTGGTAGAAGCAACTGACACTTCCAATTTACCGCCCGCTTGCTTAGGAGCATCTGCCTTCAATGCTTCAAAACGATCGATACGCGCCTTCTGTTTCGTCGTTCTTGCTTTTGCTCCTTTGCGAATCCATGCGAGTTCATTTCGAAGCAAGCTTTGACGCTTCGACTCTGTAGACGACTCTCGTTCTTCCCGCTCCAGCTTCAGCTCTAGAAAGCGGCTGTAATTGGCTTGATAGAAATGAGCTTGGCCTTTATCAAGCTCGATTACCCGATTACTTACACGATCAAGGAAATAGCGATCATGCGTAATCATGAGCAATGCTCCTCTGCGCTTCTGAAGCATACCCTCCAGCCAAGCAACAGAGTCGTTATCGATATGGTTGGTAGGCTCATCCAAGATAAGCACATCTGATGGAAGCAGCAGCGCAGCTGCCATAGCAACCCGTTTGCGTTGACCGCCAGAGAGTGTCTCTACCTTTGCTTCATAGTCATAAATGCCGAGCTTGGTTAGCGCCATTTTAGCGTCGCTCTCGAGCTGCCATGCATCAAATTCTGACATCAGCTCGTTTGCCTTCATCAGCTTATCTTGAACCGCTAGATCATTAGGGTTCAATTCAATAGCTTCCATTGCAGACGTATATGCACGTACCGCGCGAGCCTGCGGGGAATCGCCGCCGAGCACATGCTCCAGCGTTGTTTCATTAGGAGCAAAGGTAGGGTCCTGAGCAAGCATCCGAACCGTGACGCGATTACCGATTGAAACCTTGCCGGAATCAGCAGGCTCCAGCCCTGCAATTACCTTCAGAAACGTTGACTTTCCTGTACCGTTCACGCCAATGATGCCGACCTTGTCGCCATCCTCCACGCCAAAGGTTACATTTTCGAACAATACTTTCTCGCCATAGCTTTTTGTTATATTTTCAACCGATAATAAATGCATGAGTCAAACCTACTTTTTTGGATGATATAGTCTTTATCACAATCACTCGTATCATACCACAAATAAAGGGGCCAGCGCTTTGTCTTCATCAGACGGGCGCCAGCCCCTACTCTTTTGCAACTGATTTATTAGCGTTTGCCGATCATATTCTCAGGACGAACAAACTCATCGAATTGCTCTGAAGTTAGCAAGCCGCTCGCAATAGCCGACTCCTTCAGTGTAAGTCCTTTTTTGTGAGCATTCTTCGCAATCGCTGCTGCGTTCTCATATCCGATATGAGGATTAAGAGCTGTAACCAGCATAAGTGATTGATCCAAATTACGTTTGATTGCCACTTCGTTCGGCTCGATGCCGATCGCGCAATTGTCGTTGAATGAAATCATGCCATCAGCCATCAAAGCTACTGATTGCAGGAAGTTATAAATAATTACCGGTTTGAACACGTTAAGCTCAAAGTTACCTTGGCTTGCCGCCATCGAAATCGCTGTATCATTTCCGATAACCTGACATACTGCCATCGTCAAAGCTTCGCTTTGTGTTGGATTTACTTTACCTGGCATAATGGAGCTGCCCGGCTCGTTCTCTGGAATAGAAATTTCGCCGATTCCACAACGCGGGCCGCTTGCCAGCCATCTTACGTCATTGGCAATTTTCATCAAATCAGCAGCAAGTGCCTTTACAGCGCCATGCGTATATACGATTTGATCATGGCTTGTAAGCGAGTGGAATTTATTCGCTGCCGTTACAAAGCTTTTGCCTGTAAGAGCCGTTACTTCCTCCGCAACCGCAACTGCGAAATCAGGATGTGCATTAAGACCTGTTCCTACAGCTGTACCGCCAAGTGCAAGATCACGCATCGTATCTACGCTTTGTACAAGCATCGCGCGTGTTCTGTCCAGCATGGAGTACCAGCCGCTAATCTCTTGACCAAGCGTAATAGGTGTAGCATCCTGAAGATGCGTACGGCCAATTTTCACAAGGTCATTGAACTTCTCTGCTTTCGCGCGAAGTGTGCCGTTCAGCAGATCAATCGCCGGAAGCAAACGATCTTCAAGCGCAATAACGCCTGCGATATGCATAGCTGCAGGGAAAGTGTCATTCGAGCTTTGTGAACGATTCACGTCGTCATTCGGGTGAATGCGTACTTCGCTGCCGCGTTCTGCAAGCAATGTATTGGAACGATTAGCGATAACCTCATTCACGTTCATATTTGTTTGTGTGCCGCTGCCTGTTTGCCATACGACAAGCGGGAAGTGCTCGTCCCATTTGCCACCTACGATCTCGTCTACCACTTCACCGATAATAGCTGATTTTGCCGCATCCAAAACGCCTAGCTTCGCGTTTGCTTGAGCAGATGCTTTCTTGATATAAGCCATAGCATAGACGACTTCAATCGGCATACGCTCTCCGCTAATTTTAAAGTTTTGCAAGCTTCGTTGTGTTTGTGCACCCCATAGCTTATCTGCAGGAACCTGAATTTCACCCATTGTATCCTTCTCAATACGATAATCCATTAAATGAACGACTCCTTTAATCAATTAATTAGTACTCTAACATCCTGTTTCTGTTATAACGCTAATTCCGCCCAGAATCAAGCGAATGAAGCCTAAAACTATAATTAGAGACGGTCAGTTGTGACATTTATACGCGATTGGGACGTTGCAGCGTCCCTTCCATTTCTTCCACTTCTATAAATACAGCTCGTTCTAAGGGCTGGTTATTCGGCGTATGTTTCGCAAGCATTAGCTTCCCTTGCAAGGAATGAAACAGCATGCATCCCACACATTAGCGTCAGTCATGCCGTACAAATAATAGACATTTTCCCGTTCATTCACGAGTATATATGGATCACGAATACGAATCTGATCTCGATTAAATAGCGGCATGTACCTTATTTTCCCCTAAGAACAATTTATAAAAGTGGTTGATCGAAACCGTTAACAGCCTCATATAAAAATACCCCGATAGAGTTTGCGCTCTATCAGGGTATGGAATGAATTAAAGTCCTTTTGCTTCGCGATATGCTGCGATGTATGCCGCCGCTTTCTTCTCAATTAGTGAGAAGTCGCCAGTCTTAACGGCATCCTTCGTTAGATCGGAACCAATACCGACCGCTACCGCGCCCGCTTTGATCCAATCCTTCAGATTATCGAGCGACACTCCGCCAGTAGGCATAACATTCGCCTGAGGCAACGGTCCTTTAATAGAAGGAATAACGCTAGGTGAGTATAGATTGCCTGGGAAAAGCTTCACGATATCAACGCCCAGTTCAAGCGCGCTTTGAATCTCATGAATCGTCATCGTTCCCGGCATAACCGGAATGGAATAACGGTTGCATAGCTTTATCGTATCAGGGTTAAGCGCTGGAGCAACCACGTATTCTGCTCCTGCCAATATAGCAGCGCGGGCCGTTTCCGGATCGAGCACCGTGCCTACACCAATGATTGCATAGTTATCCGCATCAGGCGCTGCGGAGCTTGAATATTCCTTCGACAGCTGTTCAATTGCACGAAGCGCGAACGGCACCGTCATCGTAATTTCTATCGCCTTAATTCCGCCCTTAATCGCATGGCGAGCCATGTCTGCTACTTCCTCTGCGGAGTCCGCGCGCAATACCGCCACAACGCCCGCATCCGCTAGCTGCTGCAACACTCTAAGCTTTTTCATCTGCTAGTCCCTCTTCCCATTTCGTTCATATTTGTTCGAAAATGTTCTATCTATACCGTATTATATGATGATTATATTAAATCTTCAATGCTTCTCTTATTTTGCATAATCGATTTCTAGAAACTTCTCGACTTCCTTCTCCCAACGCTCACTGACGAACTGAACATGAAGCGGATGCACATTATAAGCTTCGTAATCGGCTCCATTCGCAAACTCCATAGCGAAGCCGTAGCTAAAATCATTTTTAACACTTACTTGCTTATATACATGAAAGTTCGTTACAGTAGGAATGGAAGAAAGAATGCGCTTACCATCTTCCAAAAACAAACGCTCCGCCTCTGAATCCCTCTCATGCTTCAAGCTGAAAATAACGGAATGCAAGATCCACTCTTTGGATTGCTCTGACATGTTTATCGCTCCCTTTTCTCATCCATCTGGAAACCTAGCAGCATGAATGATCCATAATAGTAGTCGCTCGTTTAAAATACCATATAAAAGCGTCGTTGTAACCCATTTGATACCGATTTGTAACCCGTCTGTTACGACTTTTCATCGTTTCAAGCCCTATAATTAGTTATACAACGATTTAACATCCAGAGGGGCTGAACATCATTTTTACCATCGGTATTATTTTCAACAATCATCGCTTATCTCACTTTCTTCGTCAAACCCGCCTTGCAGCGAATCTCCCTGTCTCTTTAAGTCTAGGAGGATGTCACCATGCCTAAGCCGATCAAAAGCAGCAGTCGTTACATGCCGGGACTAGATGGTCTACGAGCCATTGCCGTTCTTGCTGTTATCGCCTATCATCTAAACCTTGACTGGGTTCCAGGCGGGTTGCTTGGTGTTACCATGTTCTTTGTTCTCTCTGGGTATCTCATCACAGACATTTTGCTAAAGCAGCTTGGTCAAAATAAACAATTGGATCTAAAAACTTTTTTCATACGGCGCGCTAGACGATTGCTTCCCGCGATGTTTACCATGATCGCACTCGTTTCCATATGGCTATGGATTAGTGATGCGGGGAGACTCCTTACACTAAAAGGAGATATCGGCTCAGCCTTACTATACATAAGCAACTGGTGGCTCATTTTTCATAAGGTTTCCTATTTCGAGAGCTTCGGCCCTCCCTCCCCGTTTGGCCATTTATGGTCTCTGGCGGTAGAGGAGCAGTTCTATCTCTTATGGCCTTTGCTGCTTGCACTCATCGTACGGTTTGTTCCAAAACGTGGTAAACTCGCCTTGTTGACACTTGCAGCAGCAGCCCTATCCGCCGCTGCAATGGCGGTGCTGTATCAGCCCGGGGCTGATCCCAGCCGAATCTACTATGGCACAGATACAAGAGCCTTCGCTCTTCTAATCGGTGCAGCGCTTGCTATCGTATGGCCCAGCTGGAAGCTGTCTGAGGCACTATCCACTCGAAGCCGTTTCACTTTAGATGCGATCGGAACTATTGGTTTAGCAATCATTTTGGTTATGATAAACCGGACGGGTGAATACAGCTCATTTCTTTATCAAGGCGGTATGGTATTGCTCGCCGTCGCTACCGCTATTGTAGTCGCTGCTCTGGCACATCCTGCAAGCAGACTCTCTCGGATCATCGGAAGTAAAGTTCTTACCTGGATTGGTGTTCGATCCTATGGCATATACTTGTATCATTATCCGATTATCGTATTAACGACACCAACAGCTGAGATTGGCGAATTCCAACCAGTACGAGTCATCATTCAAATAGCTTTAACCTTTATTTTAGCTGAACTGTCTTGGCGATTTGTGGAGGAGCCAATCCGCCATGGTAAGCTGGATAAGGCAGCGGGCATGATTAAACGGCTATTCATTCAACAAATGCGTAAACCTAAAATGGTAAAAAATATAGCTTATCTCGCAGCTATGGTTCTTATCTTTTCCGTCATGTTCTTCGTGAACGGCGAAAATTTACAGTCTGCTAATAGAGACGATAATGACATCACTGCCGTAGCACCTGGTCCTTCCAATGAAACCGTCGCTCCGCCCCAGGATGAGACGCAAGGAACGACTGGGCAAGAAGGCGATGGGGGCGACAAGCAACCCATAGATAACGAGCAGGAGAAGCCTCCTGCACCAACAGAACAGCCGAATAAAGCGGATCCGCCCTCCGATCAAGACTCCAAAAAACCGGATGATTTATCGACAGATCAATCGAAAAATCCAGATTCTGAGGAAACGGTCACCCCGCCACCTGCAACAGAAGAACCTGTGAAGGATAAACCAGTGACCACTGTACCGCCGCAGGAGGAAGTGACGCCTACGCCAACTCCTACATCGAAGCCTTCGACGCCAATCGTTCAAGGCGGCATCAGTGTAATCGGCGACTCAGTCATTCTGAACGTAGCGCCTTATTTGGAGGAAGCACTTCCGGGGATCATCGTTGACGGCAAAGTAGGTAGACAGCTATCGCAAGCCATCGAAGTTATTGAAGAAATGAAAAAGAATAATAAGCTTGGCGGTACGGTTATTCTTCAGCTTGGAACAAACGGAGCATTCACAACCAAACAGATGGATAAACTGCTCACCGCTATCAGTACAGAGCGACATATTATCTTGGTCAACGCCCGTGTTCCTCGCAAATGGCAGGATACCGTAAATAAAATGCTGGCAGAAACAGCTGCTAATGAAGAAAATGTTACATTAGTTGATTGGTATACGAAAAGCAAAGGAAAAGAAGATTTCTTCAATCATGACGGCGTCCACTTGAAGACAACTGGAGCGAAGTATTATGCTGATATGCTCATGGAAGCGATCAATAAGAGTTAAAAGAAAAGACAGCGATTATCGCTGTCTTTTCTTTATCATTCAACCAGCATCCAAATCTACGCCTTTAATGACCTTACTCCTTGCTTCAGCCCGCCCACTTAGTGTCCAATTGGTCCACATCCGCATCAATCTTTCGATAGGTCCATTTTTCACAACACTAAGCATATAGCGGGAGGTTGCTGCTTGAATGGCATAAATAAGTAAGGCGAGTAATAATCCGTTCACCACGCCTATTTTACCGAACCAGCCTGCCCCATATCCATAAAAGATCGTTGTACAAATGACCGTTTGCATCAAATAGTTAGTCAACGACATTCTTCCAACCGCTTCGAAAGCCGAGACGATGATGGAATTCTTCCCTAAAGCGGACAGCATGACGGCAAATACAAAGATATATCCGAAGGCTAAAAGCTGGGCACCGAGTGTGTAGAAAATTCCTCCAAACGCCCAATCCTCATTCCAGACGCTAATGCTTTTGAACAAAACGCCTACAGGCAGACAAATCACTCCAAGCCTGACGTACCTCCCTCGTTCCTGCCTCGGATTATGGAACCATTGCTTACGTGCAGCGGCTAGCCCGAATAGGAACATCGGAGCAAGCAGAAGCGGGGTAATAAGGAGCATCAGAGCGAGTATAATATCTGACTGCTCATACGGCTTCTCGTTTTGACGAAAATCTTTGATTTCCTTATACGTTCCGCTGGTGTAAATAGGAATAGACTGCTCCACATATTCCGTCATCATGTTCGCATCTTTCGGCGACATCTCATTCCTGCCATAACCGGCGGATGCCAATAAGACGCTTAATATAACAGCCCAAATGATGAGCGTTTTCGGCTTCCTTTTTATAAATAGAAACAGTACAAATCCCATCAGGCCATAAGCCAGTAAAATATCACCCTCCCACAGAAACATACTATGCATAAGTCCTAGCCCCATTAAAATAGAAAAACGTCGTACGAGCGAACGCCACGGCTTCAGCCCCTTCTGCACGAGACCGTCTCTCAGCTTGTATAAGCTATATCCGAACAAGAACATAAAAATCGGCATAAAGCTTTCTTCCACCATCACTTTCAACACGGCATGCGCGACGTTATCCAGTCCTGATGGATTGAAAAATGCCATTTCATCCATCCCGTACAAGCCATACTGAAAAATCAACATATTTGCTATTAAAATACCTAGTAAACTAAAGCCTCGAATCGCGTCAATAACACGAACCCGGCCTCCTTGTTCCAATCCATTTATCATGACAATCACCTCGTCTCTAATCTTAATGAGCCCACTTGAACAGTGAAGAAACAA
Organism: Paenibacillus sp. J31P13; assembly: GCF_056269295.1. Lineage (NCBI taxonomy): Bacteria > Bacillati > Bacillota > Bacilli > Caryophanales > Paenibacillaceae > Paenibacillus > Paenibacillus sp. J31P13. The sequence continues at coordinate 723,882 of NZ_JBWDNR010000003.1, read as the reverse complement.
GGGTATAACAGCAGCTTAATTTTTTCCTTTTTTGTTAAACTGCTGTTAAGGTTTGTATGGTAGCATAGCAAAGGGTGATGAAAAATGATTATGAATAAAATTGTTATCGTAGATGATGAGCCTTCCATAGTGAAAATGCTCCAGCTTGTCCTGCGAAAGGAAGGCTTTCAACAGGTTTTCACAGCCGGAACCTGCCAAGAAGCACTGGATGCCATCGCCCTCAACGGAGCCGATATTATCCTGCTTGATGTGATGCTCCCAGACGGTAACGGATTTGAGCTTTGTTCGAAAATTCGGCTGTTAGGCAATCCTCATATATTCTTTCTAACTGCTAAAGCTTCCGATCTTGATATCCTTACCGGCTTTGCAATGGGCGGTGATGACTATATAACCAAGCCATTCAATCCGCTAGAGATTGCGGCGAGGATTAAAGCGCGGCTCCGTCGTCTTGATGAAATAGGAAGCTCTGCTCCTTCAACTAATCCAGCACATGCACTGCCTATATTCAGCTATGGCCGTTTTCAATTAAATGAAGCAGCCGGAGAGCTGCTCGTCGATCATGAGCCTGTCGCCTGCCCAGCACAAGTATTCCAGCTGCTGCTGCATTTCTGCAAGCATCCCGGCATTGTCTTCTCCAAGGGCCAGCTCTATGAGGCAGTTTGGGGCATTGACGGGCTTGGTGATGATAATACGGTCATGGTTCATATTCGGCGCATACGCGAGAGAATCGAAGTCGACCCCAGCATGCCGACGCATCTGCTAACTGTTCGCGGATTAGGCTATAAATTAGCCAAGGAGCCAATCAGCCTATGAGGGTACAGCGGCGAATGGCCTTTCATTTTACCTACCAATTAATTATTTATTCCATCCTTATATTTTTGGCAATTATGGTGCTCTTACTTATCATTATTAATAAAATCGGAAATGAAGAGCTAAAAAGAAACTTCCCTTCGGGCGCACTTTCATCTATCGTTGCTGAGTCCTATATCGATAATAAGAACGTTAAAGTCCCCTCGCACTGGAAAAAGCTTATTAAAGAGCGCCATGTATGGGTTCAGGTATTGGACATCAAGGGCAACGTCATCGTGTCAGAAAACACAGGTTCAGATCTGCCAAGCTCCTATTCTGTAACACAGCTGCTAAAGATTCAGCAAACGAAGAAATACGGCCCTTATACGGTCGAAACGGAGCTTGATCAAAGCTATGCATCACCAATGCTCTACCTTCTCGGTTATGAAAACCCGCAGCTGGATATGCTTGCGACTTGGTACGAGGCCTATCAGCAAGACGGTCTCGTTGCCGATGCGAAGATGCCTCTCCTGCTGGATCAACTGCGACAAAGCAACAGCTATCTCGTTGTTGCCGATCAAAACGGAAAGAGCGTCCAAATCATTGGCGATCATGCGCCATCCGACAACACTTATGAACCGCTTGAAATTTTAGCGATACAGCAATCACCTGGTGGTTTTGATACGAATATCATCGTATATCAGCCCCAAGGCAGCAGCCTAACATGGATTATGCATACTCCAAACAAGCCTGGTGAGGTCTTCGGTCAACCCTTTTTCAAAGAAGCGCTGTGGGTATTCATTTGGGTTGCAGCTGCTACTCTACTGCTGTCGCTTGCGATATCCGCATGGCATGGCTATCGTTATGGGCAGCCTCTCATTCTATTTGCAGGATGGTTTGAACGAATGGAACAAGGATTGTATGACGAAGTACTTACACCAAAGGATCGCAAGAGGGTGTTTCGCCGAAATGGCAAGCTGCGCACTCGCTATCGACTCTATCGCGAGGTTATTCATGCCTTTTACCAAATGGCAGAGAAGCTCGCGCAAACGGAGAAGGATCGCCTTAAGCTTGAGAAAACACGCGAGGAATGGATGAGCGGCATTTCACATGATTTACGTACGCCCCTCTCAACGATCCAAGGCTATGCTTACATTTTGGAAGACATGCCGACAGATTGGGACCATCAAGAGCTTCAGGAAATGGGTAAAATGATTCGCGAAAAAAGTGACTATATGCTGGAGCTGATGACCGACTTCTCACATGTCTTTCAACTCAAGCAGCCCGAAGCGCAAATGGACCGTGAAGAGCTGGAGCTGGGTGAGCTTGTGCGCAGATCCATCTTAAAATATGTGAATGATGCAACCCTCAGCGCTGTGGAATTCCATTATGAAGAAGCTGAACTTCCTATTACCGTAATTGGAAACGAAAAGTGGCTGCAGCGGCTCATGGACAATCTACTTTCAAATGCTGTGAAGCATAACTCGCCCGGCATAACCGTCACGGCAGCATGTGGAATGTTTAATGATGAGGCCTTCATTCACGTATCCGATAATGGAAATGGCATGGATGAGACAACGCTGCAGAAGCTTTTCGAGAGATATTACCGCGGCACGAATACCGAAGAATCCACGGTAGGAACAGGTCTTGGCATGAGTATCGCAAAAATGATTGTAGAGGCACATAATGGACGAATCGAGGTTCGCTCCCAGCTTGGGGAGGGTACCGACATTATGATTATTTTCCCGAGCAAGTAATACATGGGCTGTGCTTCAATGATTTTAACCTGCCTCTATTAAGGGCTGAAAGCAAGGGAGCCTCCTATGGCTCCCTTATTTAGTATGCAGCTTAACTATTCGCCTTCAAGCAGCGGTCTATGCGATCAAGCGCCTCTGTGAGTCTGGATACAGAGGATGCGTAGGAGCAGCGAATAAAGCCTTCCCCTCCTAAACCGAATACATGCCCCGGAACCGTTGCAACCTTAGCATCCGTAAGCAGCTTTTGTGCAAAAGCATCAGAGTCTAATCCGGTATGCGCAATCGACGGGAATGCATAAAAAGCACCCCTAGGCTCATGACATGGCAGCCCGATATCCTGAAGCCCCCGCACGAACATCCGTCTGCGCTGAGCGTATGACTCCATCATCATTTTCATTTCTTCCATACCGTTTCGGAGCGACTCTACTGCCGCGATCTGACCTAGAATCGGCGCACACATCACGGTGTACTGATGAATTTTCAGCATAGCTGCAATAAGCTCTGGATGTCCGCATGCATAACCAATCCTCCAGCCTGTCATAGCAAATGCCTTGGAGAAACCGCTGATCAGCAATGTTCGGTCCTTCATTCCCGGCAAAGAAGCGAAGCTCACATGCTTCTGGTCATAGGTTAGTTCCGCATAGATCTCATCCGAAATGACAATCAGATTATGCTCCTCCACGATTTGCGCAATCGGCAGCCAATCCTCATAAGTCATGATGCCGCCCGTCGGATTGTTGGGATAATTGACAATGATGACTTTTGAACGCGGCGTAATTTGAGCCCGCAAAGCCTGAGCCGTCAGCTTGAAGTGATCCTTCGCATACGTTTCAACCTCAACAACCTTGCCGCCATTTAACTGCGCAATAGGAGAATAAGCAATATAGCTAGGTACCGGCACAATAATCTCATCGCCAGTTGTAATTAAAGTCCGCAGTGCAAGGTCGATCGCTTCACTGCCTCCCACCGTAACAATAATCTCATTCGAAGGCTCATATTTCACTTGAAAGCCGTTATATAAATAATTTGCTATCTCTTCTCTAAGCTCAAGCAGACCAGCATTTGGCGTATAAGACGTTTTTCCAAGCTCAAGAGCGCGCACGCATGCGCTCCTAACAAGTTCAGGTGTTACAAAATCAGGTTCCCCTACGCCTAGTGAAATAATATCCTTGTTTCCTTCCGCCAGACTAAAAAACTTCCGAATGCCCGAAGGCGGAATTTGCTTTACAGTTGGTGATATCATCTCACTCATTGACCAAGTTTTCACTGTAGAACCCCCTAAAATTTTTGTAGTCACATTCTGTCTAGCCAGTTCGCTTGAAAACAAAAAAAAGAGACCCATCCCTATAAAGGGACGAGTCTCCACCCGTGTTACCACCCTAGTTTCACGCCTAAACGTGACACTCCGCTCATGTATCAAACAATACATGTTCCTTATAACGCTGGAATTGCGGCAGAGCTTACTCAAATTCAGCCTGCTTCTCGGAGATGGCTTTCCATTAACGCCTGAACATTGGTTTTCAGCTGCCCCAACTCTCTGTTCGATCAGTCGTATAACGTACTCTTTCTCGTCATCGATTTTGTAGCTATTTGATTGGTTATCATTTCATCCGTGAGGATAATCATTTAATAATTTCACCAATAATAACATCAAAAACTGGAGAGCACAATACCCATTTTTTTGTTAATAAGAAGTCGTTGTCTTATAGTTTTAAACTATTAATTATATTTGTTTTATATATTTCCTTAATTAGCGGAATGGCAGTAATATACAGATTAAGTAAATGACCAAACAAAAACAAGGAGGTCCCATTATGAGTGAAATTTTGAAAAAACAATTCGATGCCGGAGCCGAGAATTATGATATTCAGCGTCGTCATTTGATCCCCTGCTTCGATGATTTCTACGGGATAGCAACCGATTGGGTCAACTGCGAAAACGACGCTCCGCGTATTTTGGACTTAGGTGCTGGAACAGGACTTTTTTCTTCTTATGTTCTCAAAAAATATCCGAATGCTGCTATTACCTTGATTGATTTAAGCGATGAAATGCTAAAGCAGGCTCGCACCCGCTTTGCCGATAATCCCGCTTTCAATTATATTAATGCAGACTATTTGAAATATGATTATACCGGAAAATATGATGCCGTTATCTCTTCCTTATCCATACATCATCTGCCTCACCCTGCAAAGAGAGAGCTATTTCGCGTCATTCATGACCTGCTGACAGATGGGGGTGTTTTTGTTAACGCTGATCAGGCTGCAGGCACATCCGCCTTCTTCGAGCGAGCTAATATGCAGCAATGGGAAGACTCCGTCAGCAGGACTGATCTCTCAACGAAAAATATTGAAGCGTCAATGGAACGAAGAAAGCTAGATATTAACGCAACCGCCGAGGATCAATTGAATTGGCTGCGGGAAGCGGGTTTTGTTGAAGCCGATTGCATTTACAAAAATTATGCTTTTGCTGTTTTTGCCGCTATTAAGAAAAAATCGAACACATAGAACAAAATAGTTGTTGTGTGATATTATGCAAAAAAAGAAGCTGAACAGACCGTTTAATCACCTTCTGTTCAGCTTCTTTTTTTCTGTTTGTTGACTTGTTGATCTTATTCGCTCGCTTCACTCTCAGCAGCTGCATGGTTTCTGTGGAACTCTAAGAAATTATTGGCTTCATACAAGATGGATGCAGCTTCTGCCCGAGTCAACACATGAGTTGGATCAAAGTTTCCTGCTTCATCTAACGCTGTAAACCTGTATAGTAGCGAACGCTGAATCGTACCTTGATAGGCGACATCGATATCATCCATATCCGCAATGTGTATGTACATTTTGATTAATGGATATTGTCCTGTTGCTTCAACCGCCTGAATAAGATAATGAACGAACTGCTCTTTCGTTAGTGGCGCGCTTGGATCGATATCTGCTGGAATATCTACACCGTTATAATGAGCACTAATGAAATCCTGCGCATACCAAGCCTCATTTTTCACCTTCGAGAACAGACCCTCAGCAGTAGGTGCGATATTAAAATCGATTGCCGCAAGACTGATTTGCGTCGTTCTTACGATTAGAGAAATACCTTGTGCAGCTGTAAGCTCCTCTTCTGGACCGAATTCCATATCGCTCCCCCCTTTTATAATGCCTTGCCCCTGCAGGGCTTCAATCTTCTGTTTGTTGCTTGTATTAGCTATATCTGTGAAAGGAGCAGCCGCGAGGGCCTCAGTTGCAAATGATGTCGATAACATCACAGCGATCGCTGCAATTGCCGTCCCCCATCGTTTTTTCATGGTTGTTTTCGCCTCCTGCTTCTTTTTGTATGCTCACTATTTCGAACGAGGATGAGGTTTGAAAGGTTGCATGCACTAGTCCAGTATGTTCTTGAGAGGCGGATGCTCTGTATATTAGGATTGTTTTAGAACGTTTTATACTGCTATCATAAGGTTTATAAGATAGCCTTCAGATCAAATATAGATGATAGGTGGTAAATAAATTGGATATGATCATTCGCAAGCTGGGGCATGATGACATAGCAGAGGTGCATGCTTTAATGTTAGACGTCGTGTCACGTCTTCCACAGTCCGATCTGTATGCGACAGACGATGAGGAATACCTGCACTCGCTTATTCGTGATAGAGGAGAAATATATGGGGCCTACAAAAATGATCGCCTACTCGCCTACTCGGTTATAGCATTCCCAGGCTTTGAGGCCGATAATCTAGCCAGAGAGTTCGGCGTACCTCAAAATGAACTTCTTCGTGTAGCCTCACTAAATGGAACAGTCGTACATGAGTCTGCTCGCGGTCAAGGCTTGCAGCTATATTTTCACAATCTGCGAGAGGAACAAGCACGCGCATACGGCTGCTTGCATTTATACTCAACGGTTCATCCAGATAATCATGCCAGCCGCAAAAATTTAGAGGCGCATGGGTTCACGCTTCAATTTACAAAACCGATGTATGGCGGCATGCCTCGTCACTGTTACGCCAAACGTTTAACCTAGTAAACTATAAATGATATAATTGTTACCAAATTAGGGGTTTTTTCGTATAATCAAATAGGTATGCAATTATTCATTGATTGGCGGTGCTGCTCCTATGGTAGAAAGACCTGTCCTCTCCATCCCAAAAACAAGTACAGAAAAATGGCATGATTTGATCTCCATCCTTATTCTACTTTTCTCCATTGTGTATCTGATCCTTAAATGGTCCGATTTGCCTGCCACAATAGCTATTCATTATAATGGCAGCGGCGTTGCTGATGGCTGGGGAGGCAAGGGGACGATGGTCATGTTCCCCATTTTGCTGCTGCTCTTCTACGTCGGTTTTACCCTTTTACGAAAAGTACCTCCGCATCACTTTAATTATCCTATAGCCATTACAGAGCAAAATGCACCGCATAAGTACAAACTGTCAATTCTTCTAATCAGTTGGATGAAGCTTGAAGTGGTCGCTCTCTTCGGATATTTAAACTGGGCCTTTGTTCAAAATGCTCTCGGACACTCATCCGGGCTTGGCATCTGGCTGCTGCCAGTGAGCTTGGTCATCATCTTCGGTACGATTATTATTTTGCTGATTAAAATGATGAAAAAATAGAATAAAACGATAAAAAAAACCTTAAAGGATCTGTATACGGATCTTTTAAGGTTTTTTTTATTTTGCGTTTACAAATCAAATGATCTCATCATACTTCAGTCCTTGTGTAAAAAGGCCTATTCTCTAGGCTTTTTCTGCTTTTCCCACCCTTTTCTCTTAGACCAAAAAGGTTACTACATTTACATTTTCTTTATATTTTATAAATATTGGGATAATAATTCACTGTTAATATCAGGGAGAAATGATTCATCCATACGAAATACATCTAGTACAGTTTGCAAACTGATTAAAAAATATCCCAAACCAGAAAGGTGATCCTACTCCATGCAAATGAAAAAAGCAATGGTAATCTCCATGATCGCAGCGGCTATAAGCGCAACAGCAGTTACTCCGGTACTCGCACAAACAGCTTCAAACCAGCAGGTGCTGCAAATCGGTAATACAACATTTATCGTAAACGCAAACCCTTCGGCTATTCGGACCCTTTCAGATGCTGGTGCTGCACTCGCTTCAGTCCGCGACATCGTAAATGCTGTTGGTGCAACGCTTCATATTAATAGCGATGGCACAATTGTCGTTAAGCTAGGTTCTACGACTATTAAGCTTAAATCCGCTTCAAAATCGATCACAGTGAACGGTACAGCAACTGCTCTACAGCATGCCGTTAAAACAGTAAGCAACACTGCCTTTATTGAGCCGGCAACATTCGTAAAGGCATTAGGCGGTACATACTCCACTGATGCAGAAAACCCAACTATTTCTACTATTCAAATGCTTAACGATGCTGAGCAAGCGATCTGGATCAGCTCTTCCCAACTGCTCGTATCCAATACAGGCAACGCAGGCCGTGAAGATTATTTAGTAGATGCAGCTACTGGAAAATATGAGCTGCTGCTCGCTTCTTCCGATACTTCCGATCTTATTCTTTCGCCAGATGGAAGCAGAGTCGCTTACTCCGATGCTGACGGCGTTGTGTTCGCGATTGATCTGAACTCGAAGAAATCAACTCAAATCAGCAAGGACACTTCCATTAAAAATGAGCTGCAATGGTCCAAAGACGGCTCGTCCCTGTTCTTCTTGCAAGGAGATAAGAACTCTGTTATCGCCAAAATCAATGCAGCAGACGGCGTTGTAACTAAAGTACTTGATGATAAAGTCGATTATAAAGCAAACTTGGATGTGTCTGCAGACGGCACTAAATTTACTTTCTCCGTTAATAAACAACCGAAAGTAACAGCTGACAGCTCCAAGGATGTAGAGCTTGACGATGTTGTCATTGATGCAACAGGTACAGAAGCACAAATTTTCTACTACAGCATTTTATCAGGCGATAGCAAACCCGTGCAGCTGACAAAAGATGCTAGTGATAAAGTCTTCCTTACAATCGCCGCTGACGGCTCCAAAGTTACTTATGTCTCCGTTAGTGCAGACGATGCAAGCGTTGGCACTTTGGTTTCCGTAGACAACGCAGGAAAAGCAATCAGCACAATCTTTGCAGATAAGGACATCTATCAATTGGTTCAATCCGGCGGCAAGCTTTACGCACTAACAGCTGACGGTGACAGCACGAACGCTATCTATGAGATTGATATGACAAGCGGTTTAAGCAAGCTTCTTCAAAAAGTGTCTGACAGCGCATCTGACTTGAGCGTTTCCAGTGATGGTCAACTCGCAGTTCTTATTGACGGACAACTCGCAGTTTCAGCAAATGGAAATTGGAAAAATATCACTAACTAATTAATGGAGGTTATTCCTAATGAAATGGTTCAAACAAATGACAATCGCTGCGCTTATTGCTGTAATTGGCTTTAGCTCAGTGCCTGCTTCAACTCCAGCAGCCGAAGCTGCAAGCAAACTAAGCGGCAAAATCGTAATCAATGGCTCATCGGCTCTACTTCCTCTTACTCTTCAAGCATCCAATGAATTTAAAAAGCTGCACCCGAAAGTAAAAATCTCTGCATCTGCTGCCGGCTCCATTACAGGACCTCAAGCGGTTCGCAAAGGCATTGCTGACATCGGCGCTGTAGACTGGGATGCATCTGTAGATGTTCCTGGCTTCAAGAAGTTTGATGGTCAAGTTGCTCACAAAGTGGCGGTTATCCCTTTCGCAGCCGTTGTGAACAAGAACGTAACTGCTACAAACCTGACAACAAAAGATTTGCAAGGTATCTTCTCCGGTAAAATTAAAAACTGGAAAGAAGTTGGCGGCAAGGACGCTGACATTATCGTTGTAAACCGTACTTTCGGTTCAGGCACACGCGTTAATTTCCAAGACAAAGCGCTTGCAGGTACGGATTTCATGACTAAAGGCGACAATTACAAGGAAGTTAAAACAAGCGGCGACATGAAAACAACAATCGAAACGACTCCGAATGCAATTGGTTATATGGACCTTGCATATGTAACAGACAAAATGACTGCTGTGAAAATCAATGACATCTCTCCAACAGAAGCTAATGTAATCAACGGTAAATATAAAGTTTGGGGCTACGGCTACTATATGACTAAAGGCCAACCAACTGGCGCTACTAAAGCTTTCATCGAATACGTGCAAAGCGACAAGTTCCAAAATGGTTCCCTTAAAAAGCTTAAATTCATTCCAATCTCCGCAATGAAGTAAAAAAACAGTAAGAAGAAGCGGTCGGCTGGCGCAACCAAGCGCACAGGCCGGCCGTTTTCGACGGAAGGAGCCGAATATTATGTTGGAGTCACCCCCTGCAAGGCAGCAATCCATTTCCAGCGAGCTTGGCAATGCCATACTGGCTGGAAGCAGCAAACCATTTGACAGAAGATCTCGCCTTTTTTTCACGAACCGCATGTTTCGCTATCTATGCATAGCTGCTGCAGGCTTTGTTTGTCTCATTCTCTTTCTTATCCTGGGGCTCATGTTTCGTACCGGTGTTTTGACATTTGGTCAAATTTCTTTTGCGGACTTCTTCTTCTCTACAGAATGGAATCCTGAGAATGAACAATATGGCGCACTTATTTTCATATTTGGCACCTTCACTTTGACTGCCTTGACGCTGCTCATTTGCGTACCGTTATCTTTAATAATCGCCATATTCTTATCCGTATTCGTACCGCCATGGCTCAAAAATATGCTTCGTCCTGTGCTCGACCTGCTCGTCGGCATTCCTTCCGTCGTATATGGCTACTTAGGACTAACTGTCCTTATTCCTTTAATTCGTGACGTAACGGGAAGCGGCATGGGTGACGGCGTGCTAGCAGCTGCCCTAGTACTGACTATTATGGTTTTGCCCACGGTTAGCCGTATTAGCGATGATGCCATCAGCGCAGTTCCAGCCAAATTCAGTGATGCTTCCTATGCACTAGGCGCTACTCGCTTCCAAACCGTATGGCGTGTGCTTATCCCATCTGCCAAAAGCGGGATTATGTATGCGGTTATTCTTGGCATGGCACGCGCAGTCGGTGAGACGATGGCTGTCGTTATGGTAATCGGCAATACACCGCAGCTGGCAGACAGCTTGCTAAAGCCTACTTCCGTGCTGACAAGCAACATTGTTATGCAAATTTCCAATGTTCCATTTGACTCTACATGGAACTACGCGCTTTACTTGATGGGCTTCCTTCTACTTATCATTTCCTTGCTGATGATCGTTGCCATTCGCTTTATTCAAAGAAAGGGGTCGCAAGCATGAAACCAGCTATAAGCAACCCAGCAATCAATCCCTTCAGCGGTAAAAGAGGACTCAACCGCGTCAAAGACCGATTCTTCACAAGTCTTGTCTGGACCATTGGCGTTCTCATTATCGCTTTTATAATCGGCTTGCTCTATCTTATCCTGCAAGATGGTCTTCCTAAGCTCACATGGGATTTTCTATTTGGACTCCCTAGTGAAATCGAGGAAGGGGGGGGTATTGGACCGACCCTGCTCAACTCCTTTTATATTTTGTTCATATCGCTAGTCATTGCGATTCCGCTTGGCATGGCTGCAGGCATTTACTTAGCAGAATTCGCACCTGACAATAAGCTGATCGGCTTTGTACGAATATGTGTAGAGGGTCTTGCATCCGTTCCTTCCATCATATTCGGTCTGTTCGGTATCGCCTTGTTTGTCGAATATTTCGAGATCGGTCTTACCATCCTCGGCGGCGGGGTCAGCCTAGCCTTCCTTAACCTGCCCGTTCTCACAAGGGTTACGGAGGAATCCATTCGCTCCGTTCCGAAGGAGCTGAAGAGCGCATCCTTCGCACTCGGTGCAACTCATCTGCAAACCATTACACGAGCACTTATCCCCGCAGCGCTAACTGGCATCATCACGGGTATCTGTCTAGTTGCCGGCCGTGCATTTGGCGAGAGCGCCGTTATTATTCTGACAGCTGGCGTAACAACATCTGGTGAAATGTGGGATTTCAGTTTATTCTCCCCTGGCGCTACGCTTGCCGTCCATCTCTGGTACGTACAATCCGAAGCTATTGTCGGTGATGCGCAGGAAATTGCTCAAAAAGCTGCCGCAGTCCTCGTATTCGTCGTGCTGCTTATTAATCTCCTCTTCCGTATTCCGCTATGGCTTAAGGCTCGCAGTACGAAACGGTCTTAATTCAACCCTCCTCTCTTTTACAAATGAATCCATACAAAAAAATGGCGACCAGCTTGGTCGCCATTTTTATTTTTCACATGTATAATCCTGTGTAAATAAATAGATAGATCAAAGATTCGTTTACCGAACAGGTTTTCATACATGGAGGATTTAGAGGATGGATGCGGGATAAACAAATCAGTTAGTTGAACACTGGATTCTTAATGAGAAGCCGCTTGAGCGCGTGGAGTAATTAGCGTATCTTTTTTCGTTAAAGCCAACCGTAGGACACTGAGCCCCCATGCTACAACAGCAATAACGAGTAAATGGATGGCATACGCCGTAATCGACCCCCCGCCATAAACCAAATGCATCGCTCCTGATACTCCATTTTGGACAGGAAGAAATGCGCCTACATGCTGGTACAACGGTGCGAGCATGGAAGATGGAATAATATTTCCTGCCGTCATGAGCTGTAAGGATACGAGGAATACGTTAAATAGCGCTCCTGCGTCAGCAAATAAACTAAAAGCCAGTTGTGTCACACAAATGCAGGCAGCAAACACAACCATCTCAAAACCCCATAGTTTCAAAAAGGAGCTGTCAACGTGTACAAATGCCTTGGCTAACAGAGTAACAACAAGAGGTCCTACTACTGCGACACCAGCCATCACAATCTGTCTCCCAAAAAATATGTTCCATTTGCCATGCTCCTGCCTCATCATGCGTGAAGCGAGATTAAACTGTATACTCATCGTCATCATCGCAATAAAAGGAATAAAGCCTAGAATTGTTGGAAGCATAGAGGTAGAAAAGTCGGCTACCTTATTCGTTTTTATTAATTCAGAGGGTATGGATAATTGCTTAAGCTCAGGTACAATTTGAACATTTATTTGACTGGTAATTTGCGATGCGATACTCTCCATAATCGATTTAACCATCTCAGCGTTTCGATCGTTTACGTAATAAGTAAGCTTTGCACGCTCACCGCCTTCAACAGCGTTACCCAAAGCTTGTGGAATGACGATGACCATTTCCGTACCGCCCTCATTCATCTCCTCCAAAGCTTCCTTCAGTGATGCTTTGGACTCCGTTTGAAAGGGCACGTTAGCAGCAATATAATCGGATATGGATACTGCTTGCTGATCTCCTTCATTCACCAGTGCGACGTTTAGTTTATCAATCCGATCCGTTGCTCCTTTGTAGCCTGTCATCCAAAGCATTAAAAACACAATGGGGACAAAGAATGCAAATACGAGACCAATTCGGGTATATTTCATTTTCAAAAATGATGCTGCTGCTGTTATCATGCTATCCATCCCTTATTCTTGATTCTATTATTCTTTCTCTAATAAGTTTTTGTTCAATTTGTTTATAATGCTAATAAAAAGCTCTAACTCTTCAGACGAAATGTTTTTAGCAGCCTGTTCGTGAACCCTTTCGACTACAGGGATAAGCTGTTTCACGATATCCTGTCCAGCGCTCGTCAAGTGAAGGACAAACGCTCTCCGATCGTTTGGGTCGGCCACTCTCTTCAGTAATTCACGCGACTCTATTTTATCAACTATCTTTCCAATTGTAGCCTGGTCTTTAGACAAATGATCAGCCAACGCCTTTTGACTAATGCCATCGTTAATGAATAGTTTAACCATCAATGCGTACTGCTCTGGCGTAATGTTAAAATCTTTCGTGTACTGAGACATTACTTTCTTTTGCGTCGAAGCTGTTCGATGCAATAAATAGCCTAGTGATTGCAAGTCATAATCAAACATGGATTAACCTCCTCGATAATAAGCTCACATATAGTATGTACACTTATTATATGTATACTTATATTTTTCGTCAACTTCAGTTAAGGCAACTGCCATATTGTAGTTTCCTTCTAGATACCTTTTTCTGATAGAATGGATAACACAGGCTATTTATCGGAGGTAACGATTTTGGATTATATTATATTGGATATTGAATTTAACGGCCGCAAGTTTGCAAGTGATTTACCTATGGAAGTGATAGAGATTGGTGCGGTTCGTCTGAATAGCTCTTTAGAACAAACGGATGAATTTTCAGCCCTCGTCAAACCCATCTACTTTTCAAAACTTAATAGCTTTATACGTAAGAAAACAGGCATACCTCAGGAAGACATTGACGTGGCAAAACGTTTTCCTAAAGTCATTACCGATTTCACAGCATGGCTGAAAAAAAGCGACACTTTTCTTCTCTTTACTTGGGGCGGCGAGGATTTGAAGCGCATCGTTTATGATACTCGGATGCACAAGCTGGATGACAGCTTTTGGATGAAAGCCGATTATTTCGATTTATTAAAAGGCTATATTCGCTTTAAAAATGTAACGAATGACGTTAGTGTCGAAGGCGCTCTGCTTGATCTTGAAATATCAGCTGAGGGCTCCGCACATCGTGCACTTGATGATGCTCGTATGACAGCTGAAGTATTTCGGAAAATTTTCAACGAGCTCGATTTCGACCTTAAGCAACAGTTCAAAGATACGTACACAAATGCGAAGGAACGAAGAATGGTCAAAAATGCGATTCGTTCGATGACCGCTCAGAAGATCATTCCTCAGTGGGAAATTTTCGCTAAGCGTTATTTGGAAGGAAAAGAATCCTTCGAGGATATGAGAAAGGTTGCTGAGCTTCAGCAATATTTCGATGCAGAGCTGGAGAAGCTGTCCAACTCTACAGCTGGACAAGCTGGATAGACGACTCGTTTATTGTACGTAGTTGGCTCATAAAGGACCGTCATATTGGATCAATCCAATGTGGCGGTCCTTTCTTCTTATCTAGAAGCTGTCAGAGGGATTGTGAGGGTATGGATGCTTGGCACGCTGCCGTCTGTTGGTGTTGGCTCGAAGAGTACGAGCGCATAGGCGGTTATTGGCTTCTCCTTAATGACGACAGTCATGCTAAACCTGCCCCAAGCTGGACTGCCGGCATTTGCTAGTGTGGAGGATTGCAAAATAGACAATCCCTTCTCCAGCACCTCATAGCCTACGATGCCCTGAAACACACTCGCCTCACCTGCAACATTATAATGACCTGCAGCTATTTTTTTCACGCCAACATTACGAAAAATTCGTTTCGGGGGGAAGGAGCTTTCCGCTAACAATCTCTGTTTCAGCTTCAAGAGCTCTTCTTTAGACGGGTAAGGAGATGAGAGCGTGAGTGCGTAATCAATCGTCCGAATGGCGAGGCGCAGCTGTCCTGCTTTCACCTGAGCATCCGCAAGATAATACCAATACACCGAATTGCGCGGGGTTTCTTTTAGAAGATTCTCATAATAATGGATCACTTTGCGAAAATAATACGGATAGGTATCCTCCGCAAGCTTTAATCCCTCTAAGCTCCAACGGTAAACTTCTACTTTATATGCTTTTCCCGCAGCGTGAACCCATAAAGCAAGCTCATGTATCCCATCCTTCCCATTGCTAGAGAGGCTAGCTATATCTTCCACCTCCAGCTTGCTGAAGAGGGTTCCTCTAGCGATCACCTCCGATAAAGTCCCATCAGACCAATTCAGTAAATTTAGCTCTGACCACAGTCCATCAATATGCCATCCTAAAATAATCGTTTGCCCGTCTCCTCCCGTAATAGGAGCTGCCGACAAATGAGTTAACTGAGAGCCATTTCCCTTCTGCCTTGCTATAGAGCTCCACTTACCGTCTATCTCTTTGAGTATGATGAGCCATAACTCACCCTGCTCTTCATAAACAGCAATCATTTCATTGGTACCATCGCCGTCAGCATCCGTTAATATATAGGCAGAACGCTCATCAGGAAGCTTAGCAAGCTTGGCATGAGACGGAAGGGAGTCCCTCCAACCTTCCAAATGATTCATATGCGGATTAAAGCTCATCGGCTTTCCTCCTTACTTCACGGTCTATTATTTAGAAGCCTATGCCATATTTCCGAAAAAATGCTCTCTCCCGTCCTCTCTTATCCATTCGCATTCTAGGTGTTGGCTCTTACAGGTAAATATAACAATTGCGAACCTCTCAAGAGTTATAGTACGATTACTTGCGGACGCGGGGTCGTTACATTAAACATAGTATTGGAGTCATGCAGCAATGAATCGTAACACAAAACCGCTTGCAACATTTGAGATGCTCTACATAATCGGTATTATTGCAATATCCTTCTCATCTATTTTCGTTCGATGGTCGAGTGCAGATGTATCTGTTATTGCCATGTATCGTTTATACCTGACCAATTTACTCATGCTTCCGCTCGTTTGGAAGTATCGAACTGAACTTTTCCAGTTAACCGCACGGCAATGGCGATTGCTGGCTGCTTCCGGCATTATGCTGGCTCTTCATTTTCTACTGTGGATGAGTTCGCTGCGATTAACAACAGTTGCCAGCTCTACCGTTATTCTAACGCTGGAGCCCGTTATCGTTATGCTAGGCTCATACTGGCTTTTCCGTACGAAAGCAAACAAGATGATGGTAGCAGGCATGAGTATCGCGATGGTCGGCTCCATCATTATCGGCTCAGGAGACTTCAAGCTCTCCGGGGATGCACTGCTTGGTGATATTTTATCCTTTCTAGGCGCAGCTGCTGTTGCCATTCACATGATGATCGGCAAGCAGCTTCGGAAGGATATGAGCGCTTTCTCTTATAACTTTTGGGTGTTCTTCATAGCAGCAACTGCGCTTGCCCTTTACAACTTGGCACGCGGTTATTCCTTCACAGGCTACAGTGCAAAGGAATGGGGCATCTTCCTCCTGCTCGCTATCGTCCCAACACTATTTGGTCATTACCTGTTTAACTGGCTGCTCAAGCATATGAGCGCCGCAGCCGTATCCATGTCGGTACTGGGAGAACCGGTCATTGCATCTGTTCTAGCCTGGATGCTTCTTAAGGAAGCGCTGACGGCATACCAACTAGCAGCTGGACTGTTAATTCTCTTTGGGGTCTGGCTATTCATTCGTCATGGCAAGGAAAAAGAATAAAGTATGGCTAACCCTTACCCAATTGACCAATTAATACCATCAAATAGCATGTTACAAGCTGAAATTCAATAGTAAAAAAAATACAAACAAGGTCGCCCTCAACTAAGGCGACCTTGTTCTCTCTATACGGTTAAGCTGTTTTTCTTATCGCAAACCATAGTTCAACGTAACTAAGCCCATCTCTTCCACCATAGATTTCGAATTCCATTTCATCAACCTGCTCATAGCCTACTGTTGGCAGCCATTCCGAATAAAATCGTCGGTATAACGTCTCGATGGTATCATCGAATTTATCCCAAGTGAATAGTTCAGAGGGGAATATAGCCCACGTTTGTGCTGGAATCGCTATTGTTGAATAGCCGTTTATTTGACTGGATGCGCTCTTAAATGCACACAGCGAATATGGAAAAGTATCATTTTCGGTTTTTCTATAGCTGCAAGCCCCATGTACTTTGTACAAATCCTCGCTCACAAAAGAAGGCAAATCACCCGCATTGGCAGCAAGTCTCTCCACTTCCCCATTGCTGTGGCATTCCTGCCAAAATTGTGCCGGTGAATGCGGTTCTTCGCCGCCTCCGTTGTTTTGAAACACTCTTTCGATTCCAAATACTTGGAAAGCTTCTTTCGTTTCGATACGATAATTCATCGCTTCCGCTCCTTTAATTGAAATAAGGAAGGAAAGTCGAGGATAGGCTTTGAGCGCAATCCCTTCTTGCCTTGCTATTGCCGGATTGACACCATGCAGCGATTGAAAAGCTCTCGCGAAGGAAACCGGGGATTCATAGCCATACTTAAGGGCAATAGCAATAACTTTCGCATCGCTATTTTGTAATTCAATTGCCGCACAGGTTAGTCGTCTACGCCGTATATATTCCGCAAGAGTCACATTTGTTATGAATGAGAACATTCTTTGGAACTGATGCGACGAACAGCATGCTTTACGGGCAACCTCGGGCAATTTAATCTCACCGGTTAAATTCGTTTCAATGTAATCCATTGCTAGATTCATTCTCGCAAGCCAATCCATCTGATTCCCTCCTTTCAATCGAAGTATAGAGCAGTGACAGCAGCGTATCGCAACTATTTGTGCACAACTAAGTTGTCCCTTCATAGCTGCTTCTTATCATTCAACTAAAATTTGCTTCCGCGCCAATGGAGTGAAAGTTCAGCCATTTAACATCTCTCAAGATCATTCATGTTGCTTTACATTCACTTTGAACGCAAATCGGCTACCATCCTCATTGGATTCCACAAGCCATATGCTCCCACCCATTAGTTCCGCAAGCTGCTTGCAGATAGACAATCCCAAACCAGCGCCAGCGTATCTTCCCGGGGTATCCTTTTCGTGAATTTGGGAGAAGGCCTTGAATAAGCGCTCCTTCTGATTCTCTGGTATGCCAATGCCTGTATCTTTCACTTCGACCATCAATTCGATCGTATCTCCTTGGGTAAAACGCATTTGAACGTTAATGGAAATGTAGCCTTGCTGAGTGAATTTAAGCGCGTTTCCGATCAAATTGGAGAGTATCTGTCGAATTTTATTACTATCGCCCATGACAAGGGTATCTGCCCCCGAATCAAACTCTGCGTATACGCTCAGATCCTTGCTCGATGCCTCAGCTGCGAACAGCTGCATGACATGATCTACGTTCTCGCGGATACTAAACAAATCGTATTCCAGTTCTATTGTTCCAGCCTCTATTTTCGAATAGTCCAATATATGATCCATCATTAACAGCAGACTGCTGCCACTCTTTTTTATTACATCTACATAATTGGCTTGCTCCAATGACAAATCTGTAGAATGAAGTAAGTCAGCCATACCTAACACACCATTCATCGGCGTACGAATTTCATGGCTAAGTACCGCCAAGAGATTTGATTTTTCGGTTAGCAGCTTATCTGCTATTATTTCAGCTGTTTTCAGGTTTTGAATATTTGTTTCCAGCTCTAATAATGTGGAAAAGAAATCTGACAATGAAAGAAGCAATTCAACATCTCTCTGCTGATATTGATAAAATTCATGATCAAAAGCGCAGAGAGAACCGAAGATTTTTCCATCTTCCGATTTAATTGGAACACCCAAAAAAGAGCATCCTCCCACATATGGCGTGGCATCCATATCTTTGGTGAGAGCGTGTGTCATATTATTATCTATAATCAGTGGACCCTGCGCATGCTCAGTAACAAGAGCACAGTATGAATCTTGATTTGCAACGACAAGTCCTTCTCCAAGAATTATTTTACTGCGATTAAATGCCTTAATGACTTTCGTTGACCTCTCGTCTAAATTTGCAATACAAAAAGTATTCGCCGGCATCATTTTACTAGCTGTATCCATAACTCTTGCAGCCGATTCATAGAGCTTATCGGAAATAATGGACATGACATCTATAAATTCTGTTTTTAAGATATCGTCGTTCTCCTTTAGTGTTTCATTAGTAATCGTATAATTTCCCTCTTTCTGGAACGAAATTTCAGGGACAATTGAACAATCAATCATTACCCAAATGACGAGTTTGAAAAACGCTAAAAAATACTCCAATTGCTTCTATAAAAAACAAACATTTTCCGCATATAGTTATAGTAAAAGAAATAAACAAAACAAAATTTGGGGTCATCATAATTATATAACAAAAACTAGAAGACAGAGGCATTCGTTGATATATAGATCTATTTTATTTCCCCCCCTTCTTTCTTTAAATCTACTAGGTCCATAACCAAAAAAACGGCTGTCCCAAAAGGTCTGAATTGACCTTGAGGTACAGCCGCTTTTTCTTTTTAGAGCATTTCTCCTGAAATAGATTTCCCTATTTGCCCAACAAGTTGTAGATGACCTTCGCGCTTTCTGCTCGAGTCATCTTACCCCTTGGCATAAAGCTGCCTTCCGGTGTTCCTTGAACGAGTCCGAGCTCAGCTGCTGCGGCAACCGATGCCAATGCCCAACTGCTGATGTCTTCACTATCCGTAAAGACAAGTTGCTCAGCAACCGTCTCACTGGCCGTACCCTTCTTCACTTCATACGCACGGATGATCATAACCGCCATTTCTTCGCGGCTAATGCTATCATTTGGAGCGAAGGCTTTGTCGGTTCGTCCTTTGACGATCCCCAGCTTAACAGCTGTCGCTACGTAAGGGGAATACCATTTGTCTGTGCTGACATCCGCAAAGCTCGCTTTTCCTTCCGGCTTGATCTCAAGCGCTCGAATTAACATCGCTGCAAATTCTGCGCGCGTTACATTCGCTTTCGGCGCAAATTGCGTATCACTAATGCCCGTTACGATATGCTTCGCCGCCAATGCTTTAATGGCAGAGGAAGCCCAGTGGTCTGCCCCTACATCCGCAAACGCCTTATTCCATTCAAGTACAGCGTATTTACTGAAATGGAATACTTCTGCCGTCATGGCATCCTCTTTCAATATTCCGCCGATGTACGCCAGCTTACCGTCATCGCCAACATAATAGATTCCGATAAGCTCCCTGTTCGCAGCTTTGTCGATATTGAAAGTTAGCGTGATCGGTTTCTCAAATTTCGTTAACGATGTAACCTTGCCATCCTTCGCAACGAGACTCAGCTTGAACTCATATACGATTGATGCTGCTTTTAGATCGCCGTTATTACCCTTATCCAACAAAGCAGCTGCAGCCGAAGCAGCTATCGGCTTCGCTTCAAATAAAATATGCGAACCATCTGCTGCGCTGACTCCTGACAATGCTGCAACAGCAGCAAGCACCTCATTAGGCAATCTGACCGTCAACCCGTCTAGGCTCAGCTCTAGATCATTTTTACCTAGTATGGAAGCGGCTTTAAGCGGTAATTGAACGAGCGTTTTTCCCGCCGCCACTCCTAGGGATACGATGCCATTCACGCCATTTTGCAGGCTGCTCTCCGAAATAATCTGTGGATCTGTGTTTGTTGAAGGCGTGCCCGTACTTGGTCCTGGGTTTGTTCCTGTGCTTGAAACTCCGCTAAGAATAATCGTACCGCCAGCATCTCTGCTCGGCAATTCCAATGTCACTTGTTGATTAGCGGATACGGCAAAGGTTTTACCGCTGTATTCATCCTTTGCAGTCGTGCCTGCTGCAAACGGCACTTGGATGGTGACGGACTGTGCAGCTTCTGCTGTATTAATAATGGTTACGACATTCTCGCCGCCATAAGCTTTATTAAATGCTAGGAATGCTAACTCATCTGAACCTGCCAGCTTCGTACGCGTTCCCTTGGAGTAAATTTTAGAAAACTTAGCTCTAATATTGAGCAATTTCGTATAGTGCTCATGAAGCGCTTGCTCTGCAGTCAGCTGATCCCACGGCATATCTCCGCGATTTTCGCTAAACTGTCCTTCGCTCATATTTCCTGCATGGGCTCCCGAACGTCCAAGCTCTTCACCGTAATAAATCACAGGCTGTCCTTTTGCCGTAATTTGAAGCGCAGCTGCAACTTTCAGCTTGCCCTTGTCTCCACCTACTTGATGAGATAAGAATCCATCTTCGTCATGGCTGCTTAGGAACTGACCCATCATGCTCGTGTTATCCAGCTTCATCTCACGATCAGCCAAGTAGGCATCAACGGAATCAATTTTACCGTTTGCAAAATCTCTTGCCTGATTTTTAAAGCCGAAATCGAGCAAACTGTCCATTTGTCCGCTGCGAAGAAGACCGGCATCGCCGTCTACCGTTGCGCCGAATTGCTCTCCGATCATTTTAAAGCTAGGATCAATTGCCGTGAGCGCATTTTTGAATGCTTTCCATGTCGTGCTCTCAACATGCTTGACTGTATCCACGCGGAAATAATCAATGGTATCTCCACGCTCCGTTCTTGCATTGTTTAACCAACCTGTCTGCCACTCGATAATTTGATCACGGACTGCAGGATCCTCCGTTTTCAAATCAGGAAGTCCATCCAGTTCACCCTTAATAGGATTAACATCCGCACTCAAGCCATTCGTTCTCAGCATGCCATTAAAGCGGTCTTTATCCTCCTGCGTTACACCCGGTATGCTATCCGTTCCCTTCAAGCCGTAGCCCACATGATTCAAGACGACATCGACCATTATTTTTATACCATTGTCATGAGCCTTCTCAATAAGCTCCTTAAAGGTATTCATATCACCAAGATGCTCGTCGAGCTTCGTGAAATCTTTAGCCCAATAGCCATGGTAACCGTATTGCTTGCCATTCCAGCTTGCACCGTTGTTAAAATCGATATTATCAACAACCGGAGTAATCCATAGCGTATTAATGCCAAGCTCCTTCAAGTAGTCCAGCTTATCGATCATACCTCTGAAGTCGCCGCCATGATAGGCTTCGAGATGCGTTTTATCCACATCCGCATTATTCGTTGCATCGCCATCAGCAAATCGATCTGTCAGAGCGAAATAGATACGAGCCTCATCCCAATCAAAATCAAGATCTCCAGCATATGTTCTCGCCTTAACATGAATTGATCCGGTATAACTATGCTTATTGCCATACACGTCTACAAGTGTAATTGGAATTTGCTTCACACCCGCTGTAACACTATCCTTCACTGCAATAGATTGAGCCATCAGCTCCGTATCGAAATCAACCACTGCCGGTCCGCCTAACGCTGTCAGATCCAAATATCCGCTTCTAAATGCAACCTCTTCCGATATGCCCGCAGCCTGAACGGACAGCACTGCATTCTCGTTAGAAGAGATGGTGCCTGGATTGACAGAAGCAGATATTGTTATTGCTGGCTGCCTGTATGTCACCACTGACTTACCGTCTAGCGCGTTGTTCGGATCCAACTGTTCAATGGTGTCTCCGTCTTTCGTCACGAGGAAGCTATATTCATATTCTCCAACTGCTGCATGAGCAAGGGTATAGGTATATAGTTCCTTAGCTGCATCATAAACCATATCGTATTCCACACCATTTACCTTCACTTTTACACCTGTGATACTATCCATTTGTCCCTTCTTGAACAAAGCATCATCCCGGTATAGGAAGGTAATGTCCCCGTCTTCCAAATGAGGTCCATTAATGGACGGGTATAGGTCCAGCTTGCTAATCATGCTGTTAACATTTACTTTTGTATAAGCAGCTCCTGGTGTTAACGGAATGACACGATCATCACCAATGTCCTGCTTCGCCGTATCCCAATCTTCCCCTTTGCGCAAAACAAAACCGACGCCAACCGCTTCCGGTGCAACTTCGATCATAGCGGTTGCAACACCATTTTCAATTTTGTCAAAAAGCTTTATGCCATCCTTCGCTCCCGTGTTCCATGTCCAAATGTTCCAATCCTTATAATTGCCGTCCGGCCTAATATAATTGAATTGTACATAACGCTTGGAAGCCTCGGTTGTCACTTTGACCGCAATAGTAGCGGTTTTGCCTCCATACGTAGCCGTAATCGTTGTTGTACCAGCACCAACTGCTGTTACTCGGCCACTAGCAGAGACCTTTGCTACCGCCGGTTTTTCTGAAGAATAGGCGGCTGCGCCTGTTACTTTTTTCTTGCTTCCGTCGTTGTATTTCGCATATACGACCGTCTCATGAACCTCTCCCACTTGAAGGGAATAGCTTGCACTATTCAATTCCAGAGCTGTAAGCTCCGCTGCAGAAGCTTCCATTTTGATAATTACTGCTGTTAACGGCTGAAGCTTAATGGAGCTTGCTGTCAGTTCAAATCCTGATGGAGCAGCTACCGCTGTAATTCCAGCCTCATCATCATCTGCGAGTACCGTTCCGGAAGTTAAATCCTCCGTCAAAGTAATCGTTCTTTCCGTGCTGTCCGCATTCATAAACACATAATAATTGCCCGTACCATCTGTTGCTTTGTTTTTGTAGCCGATAAGAAGATCGCTTGCTTTCACTTCCGGCGCTTGAACCAGTGTCACATTGGAATTAACCATATCCATGTCGCCCAGTCTGAATGCATTTGTATACTTCCTTAGCTGTATCAAACCCGCCGTATAATCCTTTGTTACGATATTGACTGGATATAGCTCCGCATTGGTCGCCTTCTCCCAATCAAAACGATTAATCGCATCGGAGGAATCGTAGGAATCATGTACAAAATAAC
Organism: Paenibacillus sp. J31P13; assembly: GCF_056269295.1. NCBI lineage: Bacteria > Bacillati > Bacillota > Bacilli > Caryophanales > Paenibacillaceae > Paenibacillus > Paenibacillus sp. J31P13. The sequence continues at coordinate 700,184 of NZ_JBWDNR010000003.1, read as the reverse complement.
CAAATCCTACACCATTCTCGTCTAGAAGCTCATGGTATTTCTGTTCAGGAATTCCCGGAGCGAGCCACTGCTTCGTTCTTCCATATTCCTGACCTGCATGCAAGAATGCTGTTCCTTGTGAGGTTAAAACCAGCATATTCCCGAGTCTGACTCGTTTATGAATTTCTAAATCATTGGCCGCTATTGCCGGGTTCTTCTTGATTGATTGCGCGATAACATCATACAGAGGAAGATTGTCATGCGCCTCAATATATTGCACCATATCGCCCGGGTCATCTGCCGGTGTGTTGCTAGGCTGTGCTTTAATATTATTAAAGATCGTATTTATGCTTCTTGCGCCGCCTGTAATAAACCTTGGCTCCCCTTCTGAGCCATAACCTGATTTCAATTCATTACGGATCTCATCAGAGAAGACGCCGACACTATCCGTTTTATTCATCCAATCCTGATCAGCACCTTTGCCTGTCAATGATGAATCGGATGCCGCTCCTCCGAACGTTCTCCAACCTTCTCCGATAAACAAGGCTTTCGGATTGATGCTAGCTGCTGCATCGTATGCATTCTGAATGGAATCATATGTCGCATCGCCCATCATATCAAAGCGCATACCGTCAATCTTGTACTCATCAAACCAATACTTAACGGAATCTACCATCAGCTTCTCTGCCATCTTGTGGCTGGTCGCCAAGTTATTTCCGAAGCCGCCTATATTGTTGCCATTCGCATCTTGGAATGCATAGTAGTTCGGAACAATATCATTTAAGAAATCTGCTTTTGCCATATGGGTATAGACAACATCCAGCAACACACCCATACCTGCTTCATGAATAGCATCAATCAAGCCCTTCAGCTCTTTCACACGCTGCTCTGGCTGCTTAGCATTCTCTGAATAAGCACCATCCGGTGAGAAATAGCTATGCGGATCATAACCCCAGTTGTATTCATTATTTTCCGTAGAATAATCCATCTCACGCTCAGTCATATTGGCTTCATCCCCGTAATACCAAGCCATAACAGGAAGCAATTGAATATGAGTTACACCAAGTGATTTGATATATTCCAGCTTATCTATAAAAGCGCTATAAGAGCCCCATCTCGCATTCAGGTCTCCCGAAATAGTCGGATCGGAGGTGAAGTCCCTAATATGCGCTTCCCAAACGATTGCGTCCTCTCTTTGCTCATAGCCTTCAATATCAGCAAAACCATAATCCTTATTCGGATCGGTTTCGTTCAAATCAACGATCGCTGCTTTACCTACATTATCCCCATCCGGCCCCGTTTCACCTTTGGAATTCACTCTGAATTCCGCCATCGATTTCGCATACGGATCGAGTACTCTCTTGGTAATACCGTCATTTGTAACCTCGTATTGATAGAAATAGCCTTTAAGGTCGGCAACACCCGGAAGATTAGAATCACCTGGTGCAAGGCTTGCAGACCAAACGCCCTTCTCGCCCATTACCAATGCCACACTGCCTATTAGCTGCGTCGAATCGTTCTTATCATACAGATTTGCTATGACAGAGCTGGCTTTCGGTGCCCATAGCTTTAAGACTGCGCTTCCTGCTTTATATGTCGCTCCAAGATCATCGCCTTCGTAATTGTACATTTCGTCCATCATTCGCCAGCCCTTGCTGGCTTCGACGGTTTTCCCCGAGTAGGTGACGGTTAGAGGCGTGTTGTCTAACGGAATAGCTGCCTCTACTTCAATACTAGTGTCGCTTTTTATGATGACTCCATTAACAGCTATCTCATCACCATTTTTATCTTTTATGATAATCGCTTTTTTAAGAGACTCAGCTTCTAGCCCCGCTGTCATTGTAAACCCAAGCAGAAGCTTATGTTCGGATAAAATCTCTGCAGATAACAGGCCGACTGGCACCTCGCCATAAGGAGACACATAAACCGTGTTATCACCTTCATTTATCCACAGTTGATTATATTTTTTCAGCAGATTAAAAGCTTTATCGCCGCCGTCTTTGATATCCAAAGTTGGATTTAGAACAATCATGCCTAGTGATTCGGCATTTTCTTTTAGTGGAATATCGACGTATGCGCCATAACGATCTACATTTTGTTCCGGAAATGCAGTTGCGCCTTTAGGCCATCCCGTAGATGGGGCAGCAACATCTCCCCACAGCCAAAGACCATATGCACTCTGATTTTTATCCTCCCTCGTATAATGGACACGCACCGTATCTTTCGGCAAATTGACAGGTATAAAGTAACTAACCGTATCCGAGCCTTCTTTGATCCATACTTCGTTTATTTTAGTAGAGCTTAAAACCGCTGCTTTATCTCCCGCTTCCTTTGATCCCGTTTGTCTATTAACGACTAGGAAACCAACTTTAGACGCTTTGTCAGCTAGATTAATATCAACATAAGCGCCAAAGCTATCAATCTTGCCGGCTTCGAAAGGCGTTGCGCCTGAGGACCAGTTAGTGGAAGGTACTTTAACATCATCCCACAGCCACAAGCCCTGATTTTCATAGTTCCCATCGACTCTGTTGTAGTGCACACGCAGATGGTTCGCTGGTACCGGATCAGAGTCAGGTTCTACTGGCACTGTGAATTGTGCCTCAATGGTATGATCATTTGCGTTGTATTTAAACGTAACCGGAAGATTCGCCGGCAAGACTAGCGGTTTATTATCTTGCGGATAAGCCATATCATCCCAGCTTGTTCCGAGCAAGATCTTAAATTCATAGGATCCTTTCGGCACATCTTTCGTAATCGAGTAAATGCTGTCAAAATCAGCATCCTCCATCACACTTAACGCTTGTTCCGGCTTCCAGTCATCTGAATCGCCAATAGCCTTCTGCAGATTGCCAACAATTCTCGGCAGCTTACTTGCAGCTATAGGGCTGTAATAGGTAGAATCGGCAATACGATGCGTATTGTGATTATAGTAAAAGGTAACTTCTGTACTTTCGGCTAACTCCAGTACAATGTTGCCCCCATTTTCCACACCTTTTACATTGGTATAATTGCTGAATCCGTAATTCTCGTTCCAATTCCCTCCTACCGCTACTTTATATTCATGTTTGCCAGGGGGTAAAACTCCTTTAAAGGTATAATAGCCATTTCCGTTGTCAGTCATCTCCGTTGCTGCAGCTGCAGGGTCCCAGTCAACGCTGTTACCCAAATCCGTTTGTAAATCACCAACTATCACGACTTTCGTAGACGCAGCAGCGTTTACATGTACCGGAGTTATGCCAAGTGTCGTCCATACCATCGCAAGCATGATTAAAATCGCTAGCATTCTTCTTCGCTTTAATGCAAAATCCATTCGTTGAAACCTCCTCAAATCATCGTTTATTCACTAGCTATATGTTACGAGTTATGTATTTCGGCATTTGCCGATTCCTGTTGTTTAGATTCTCTTTGTTTCTTATGCATAAGCGCAACTATTTATGCAAGCGTTTGCACAAATGGTTAAAAAAATGGTCCGAAAGACATAACACCCCTTTTCACGGTTAATTATGAGCGGATTAATAGTTGGAAGCGTTTACTTGACTTCATATTAATACCAGAAATAAAGTATTGTCAAATATTTTTATCGAACATTTGCCTTTTCCACAAATTTTTACTCTATTTTTTATCAAATGACATCGTTTGCACATTATAGAATACGCTCGTTCGATATGAAATAAATTAAAGGAATTATTTCTGCACATAATTTCCAGAAGCAGTATCCATACTAAAGACTCTCTAACTATTGCATGAGGAAGGTGCTGGAAATATGGATAGCGTTGTTTTAGCTAGATCTCTATTTGGGACTTCGATGGCTTTTCACATTATTTTTGCAACGCTAGGCGTTGGCGTGCCTCTTATGATCGTATTTGCGGAGATCTTGGCTGCTATTACTAAAAATCCTGATTATTCGGTTATGGCCAAAAGATGGACGAAAGCGCAGGCCATTTTGCTTGGCGTTGCCATACCCTCAGGAACCATTGTCGGTGTCATGCTTTCTCTGCTTTGGCCCGGGTTTATGGAAATTGTCGGACAAGTGATTTCAGTCCCTTTCCAAATTGAGATTTGGGCATTTTTTCTAGAAGCATTATTCATGTCTATCTACATCTATGCGGCAGACCGTCTATCTCGGAAGCTTAGAATTTTCAGCGTTATTATGGTCTCTCTGGGCTCTGCCTCTTCTGCTGTACTCATAACGAATGTTCATGCATGGATGAATACACCTGCCGGCTTCGATATCGTGAATGGTGTCGTTACGAATGTTAATCAGATAAAGGCTGTTTTCAATCCTAGCTTTGCTGTTACAGCCATTCATGTCGTCGCCTCTGCCTTCATGACGGGTGCTTTCTGTATAGGCTCCATTGCTGCTTACAAGCTGCTAAAGCGCGGTCAGCCTGAGCGTGAGCGCGTCTATCACCGCAAATGTCTGCAGCTAGCACTTATGGTCGGCTTTATATGCTCCCTTGCGACGGCACTTAATGGACATCTTACGGCTCAAATGCTCCACAACTATTTGCCGCTAAAGCTCGCGGCAGCGGAGGGCTTATTTGAAACAACGGATTATGCTCCGCTAGAAATTTTCGGCACGACGAATATCGAGGAGCAGCGGGTAGAGAACGGGATTCAAATACCTTGGGCGCTTAGCTTCTTGGCAACGAATCGGTTTGATGGAGTCGTACGAGGACTGAATGATTTTCCGCGAGAGCTTTGGCCCCCCATGTTTATCCATACGCTCTTTAATGTGATGGTCATGATTGGCGGAGGCTTGCTCACTATTTCCTTCATCGCATTGTTTATTACTTTCGTTCGAAAGAGAGCTACACCGAAATGGTTGTTATTTGTCCTGTTATTTTGCGGCCCCTTGTCTCTAATCGGTATTGAAACGGGCTGGATTTTCAGTTGTACCGGCAGGCAGCCATGGGTCATCAGCGGTGTACAGCTGACAGCCGATGCAGCCACAAAATCAGAGGATATCGGCATTTTATTCGCCCTCTTTATTGGGCTCTATGCCATGCTGATGACGATTACTATCTTGGTCATGCGATTCTATTTCAGCAAACGGCCGATCGGCCAAGAATTAGCGACACAGGAAGGAAGGTAGCGACATGGACAACGCAACGATTGCCGTCTCCATTCTGTGGGCGTTTATATTTGCCTATGCCATACTCGGTTCCGTTGATTTTGGAGCAGGCTTTTGGGCGCTTATGTTTGACCGCAACGCGAGTACGAGAGCTTCACAGATTGCCAACCGCTATCTCTCCCCTTCGTGGGAGGTTACCAACGTCTTTCTCGTGCTCATCGCCGTAGCGCTTGTTGGCTTCTTTCCAAAGGCAGCTTTCTGGTATGGAACCGTGTTAATCGTACCGGTCAGTCTTGTCCTGCTTCTTCTAACCGTCCGAAGCAGCTTTATGGTATACAGTTATTCCACAAGCCGTTACAGCCGTATGCTGCGCTGGATATCCGGCTTGACAGGGGTACTCATACCCGGTCTGTTGCTCAGTGTGCTGCCCATATCTCTAGGAGGCTTCGTTGAAGTAACGGGTGATGCTCAGCCTCATTTGTTATTTGGCAAGCTGTTAAGCTCGCCTACCGAATATGCCCATTTGGCCTTCGGTATCACTTCCGAGCTGTTTCTTGCAGCGCTCTTCTTATCTGACTATGCTCATGAGGCAGACGACACATCAACTTACCGCGTCTATCGGAAAGCTGCCAAATGGCTGGGGCCGCTTACTCTCGCAACCGCCGTGCTTGCTACCTATACGATGGCACCCGAAGCAGAATGGATCGTTAGCCGAATCGGGGAGCAATGGCCTTGGTTTCTTGCTTCCATCATTTCCTTCGGCATCGGCTACAGCGCTTTATGGTGGAAGCAAAAGGCTGGTCTGCCTGGACGGCCGCGACTTGCCGTTACCTTTGTAATCGGGCAATACTTTCTCGCCAGTATGGGGTATGGGATCGCTCATCTGCCTTACTTGCTCCACCCTTATTTAACGATAGACCAAGCGGTTACAAATCCCCATACCTTCCATGCCTTGCTTATCTCCTACGGTATCGGAATAGCTGTGCTCGCACCAGGGTTCTACATGTTCTGGCGGCTATTTCTTAAAGATAAGAAGTATATCGGAAAAGAACCGGATGGGGAACCAAAAGCTTGATTACCTTTCTGGAGCTATACTTGTGTTAGTTCGTCTGTTTCCATCTGCTGATTAAGCAGAATCATTCGTTCAAACACATTCGCTGGAAGCGGCTTGCTCATGTAGAAGCCCTGCATCTCATCTGAGCCGCGTTCCAGCAAAAAGTTATACTCATCCTTAGTCTCCACACCCTCAGATACAACCGTCATCCCTAAATTGTGAGCCAGTCTGATAAAAGCTGTAGCAATGGTTTGATTATCCTTATTGGATTCAATGTCATGAATAAAGGATTTATCAATTTTTAGAGTATCCACCTCGAATTTCATGAGAAAAGCTAGACTAGAATAGCCCGTCCCAAAATCATCGACTGAGACATGAATACCTCTTTTCTTAAGATTTCGCAGCGTATCATTAATCGTCGATTCGTTGTCGATCAGCACACTTTCCGTTATTTCTATCTCCAGCCATTGCTCGCTTAGTCCTGTTTCAAGAAGAATGTCATCAATGCATTTCATCAAGCAGCTCTCAAATTGCTTTCCTGATACATTAACAGCTATTCGCATTGGCGGGTAATCCGCGTCCTGCCAAGCCTTATTTTGCGTGCAGGCCTCTCTCAGCGCCCACTCCCCAATAGGGATAATGAGCCCCGTCTCCTCAGCAATAGAGATAAATTTATCCGGCGGTATTTGTCCCAGTGTCTCATGATTCCAGCGAATAAGCGCCTCGCTCCCCACTACCACGCCGCTCCTTGCATCTACACGCGGCTGATAGTGAAGCTCGAACTCTCCATTTTCCAAGGCGCGGTGAAGATCCGTTTCAATTCTCATACGTTCGTTTGTACGGATCATCATATCAGGATGATAGAGCTTAACGTTGTTTTTGCCCTTCCTCTTCGCTTCATACATAGCCATATCTGCACATTTAATCAGCGTTTCTGCATCCGTATCATCATCAGGATAATAAGCAACTCCGATGCTGACAGTAACATGTATCTCCTGTTCAAGAACAGTGAAGGGTTTTCTAAGATCGCCTAGTATTCCCTCTGCAACGCTAAGAGACCGCTCCTTAGTGGAATCCAGCAAAAGAACGATAAACTCGTCGCCCGCTATGCGAGCCACCGTTTCTTTCTCCCGAACACAAGCTTGCAGCCTTTGTCCGACCAGTTGGATTAACAAATCCCCAGCATGATGGCCGAGCGAATCATTTACAATTTTGAACCGATCCATATCAACAAATAAAACAGCAAATTGATGGCCCGCCAGCTCCGCACTTAGCTGTGCTTCTTTCATCCGGTCCACTAGCAGTCTCCGATTTGGGAGATTCGTTAACGTATCATAATAAGCCAAATTAATTTGATCCATCATGCGATTAAAGGCTAGTCCCAAATCACCGATTTCATTATCAGCTTGAAAATCCGTCCGAACCTGAAGATTGCCTCGCTCACCCTCTTGCATCAGCATTCTCAGCTTGCCAAGCGGTTTGCCTACTCCTCGTTGCACAAGAAATCCAACGCAAAATGCAGCACCAAGACAACAGAGCAGAGAAAGCCAGACAGAATGAATAAACATATGACGCATGGGAGCAAGCAGCTCCTCTTTTGGATAATAGCCAATAATAGACCAGCCTGAGACATTTGAATGGTGAAAAGAATAATTTTGCATAACGCCTTGGTCATCTTTAGCGTAGAAATTTCCAGAATGACTGTCCGCCCCGCTAAGCTCACTCGGTAACACAACATTGTATGGCATTTCTATCCTGTCTTCATTTGTTGCATATATGATGCTCCCTTGGCTGCTCACAATATCATATCCGCCGCTTTCGCCCAATTTAAAGCCGGCTAAAGCCTTTTTTAAATTTTTGCTCGGTATTTCAAACAGCAGTACACCTAATACTTTTTGACTCGAATAGGGACTTCTCACCGTTTGAGCAATAGCGAACATTGGCTCCATAGCCCCCATACTGACAAAGCCTTCTTTTCTCGTATCCAAATATACGGTGCCTCCACTAGGGGCAAGCATTTTTTGAAACCAATCGAGTCTTCTAATACCCTCTGCGTTATTATTTCTAATGGTTGGTATAGCGGCTTCCCGCCGCAGCGTTGTTACCACTCTTTCTTGATCGGGGGAGAAAAGGGTAACAGACGCAATCGTTTGATAAGCATTCATATAGGCTCGCAACAAACTGTCTATATCGCTGGATGCTTGACTATAATCTGTTGCAACATCACTCATTGCGAATACGAGCAGCTTGTTCAGAAACTTCTGATCATGCGTCACCATACTTGCCAAATCCTCGTATTGCTGCAGTAAGTTATCTATATGTCTATTCGTTTGTACAATGGTTTGCAAAGAGCTCTGTGCCGACTCTTCTTCCAATATTCGAACCGATTGTTGATAGGAGAATACCGACAGGATCAGGACAATAATAATCACACTGATTAAGAGAGACAAGGTCAGCCGGAAGGAGGTATATTTGATCAGCTTCTTAAAGGACAAGGCCTTTGTATGGGATTTCGACATTAGAATGATAACCAGCATCCTCCTTGCAAACGAAATTACAACTAGCTTCATCATGTGACATGATGTAATAAACGCCAGGCTCCATTTCCTTCTCTTTTACCCATGCACTTATTGGGCCAAAATAATATTGATTTCCCTTACGGCAGCATCTAACCGTTTCTGAATCGCTTCTTCGTTATAAGCATTCGTTCCACTAGCGACAACATTCCATATTTCTCCAAAATGTCTCACCAGTGCTGTTTCGATGGGTCCCCACTGCGGGATGGATGGATATGTCTTCCCATATTTAGTTGCCTCTGCAAATGCCGAATACCCCAGAAGCTCTGTAACCTCCTGCGATTGGATCAAGCTTTTTTTTGCAGGCAGCATACCAAGCCTCTGAGAGTAAGCGAGCTGCGCTTCATCGCTGGATAAGTAGCGGATTAATTCCCATGCCTCTTCTTTATGCTCTGAGGTTTGAAATACAGCTAGATTGCTGCCACCAATAAAAGTAGATCTTTTTTCTGGGCCCATCGGCAATGGAGCAATTCCGATATCCTCCTTTTTGATGACACCACCGAGCCCGCCCTCATCTCTTGTAGATTCAAAGTCCTTCATTAGCCAAGGTCCGGAAATCATTACTGCTGTCTTGCCGTCTGCAAAATCATTTTCGATTGAGGATGAGTTTTTGCTAAGAGAAGCTAAGTCTACTAAGCCCTCTTTCGCTAACCCCGTATAATACATGATGCCTTCTAACGCTTTTTTACTGTTGAAGACAGCAGATTTGTTATCTGGTGCCAGCACATCTCCGCCCGCGCTCCATACCCATGGGAATATATTATGAGCGACGTTCCAGTCGTTGTTGCCGGGAACCCCGAACGCCGTCATCTTCTGTCCGCCAAATCTAATCCCATTCACTTTCGTTAACGCTTCTTTAAAGCTATTCCAGTCTTGAAAAGCGGTATCTGGATCAACGCCAGCCGCTTTAAACACATCCTTGCGGTAATAAAGGACACGCGCATCTACAAACCAAGGAACGGCATAAACCTTTGAATCGCCATCACTCCTTGTCGTTCTCCAGCTCGCAGAGAGATAGGCTCCTTTACCTCCTATTTCACTGATTTTGTCTGAAAGCTCATATAGCCCGCTCATAGCCGCAATCGCAGGCACCCAAGTTGTGCCTAACTGTAAAATATCTGGTCCTTCGCCCCTTGTGATCGCAGTTGTAATCTCCGTCCAAGCAGTGTCCCAGCTTAGTACCTTTATATTCAGTGTCATATTTCTATGCTGATTCATATAAGGCTCTACTGTTTCTATAAAAAACGGCTCGGCTAACGGCGTATTCGCAATTATCCATGCCTCTATCGAAACCTCTTTCTTCTCGTCATTCGGCTCAGCGAGCGCTTTGGAGCGAGGACCAGTCGAAGCTTGGCACCCAGATGCAATCAGCGCAGTGAGAATCGCAAAAGTGAATAGCTTTTTCCATTTACTTATAGGTCATCTCTCCATTTCTCTACTTCGACTGTATTCCAATCCAGCAAAGAAAGCGCTTTTATAAATATAGGCATTAGGACATCTCATTCCGTCTTTAGAAATATGCATTACTTCTAATATTAACCAATTAACTTATTTTAGTGTAATTATATGGTTGATTGGTAGAATGTACAAGCCCACTTGCTTTTTATATGGCATTCCATTCAATTGTTACCAGTCCTAAAATTATTTATTATTTCGAGTGAAATCTGATATGATAAAAACATATCTAACAGGACAAGAGGCTCAGGCAACTATGATAAGCAAATGGTCACGAAAACTAAAGTTTTATTTCTTAAAACTGCTGCGCATACGCAAGTCCGACCATGTCGTCGCCATAGGTTTTACAGCTGGCATCTTTCACTGCTGGTTTCCTACGTTCGGCATCGGTATGCTGCTATCTGTTGGTCTTGCAAAGCTGTTGCGCGGTAATATCGTTGCTGCAGTTATTTCTGGCTCCATCGGTTCATTCCTCTGGCCAGGCTTATTTTTTCTCGATTACAAAACAGGCTTCGTGCTGGAGAAGCTATTTCTCCCTAACCTGTCTCTGCTCCATCCCTGGAATAAGAAAGTACCTGAAGCAGATTACTCAGAGACAGTCGACCATCTCAGCAGCTTTGGAGACATCGGCCTTAATTTCTTGGCAGGCTCCATTGTTAACAGCATCCTGTTTTCTATTGCTGGCTACTTTGCTATCCGTTTCGTTCTGAAGCACTACCGCCTTCCTTTACTGCGAAAATTAAAAACAAAAAGCCGAGCATCCTATTGAGGATTCTCGGCTTTTTTATGAAAGTTATAGTTATTTGTTATTCAATACGGTTGAAATCCATTGCTTAGCGATAAGTTCATGACCGGCTGCGGTTGGATGAACGCCATCCCATATCCAGTAAGCCGCATCCGCACGTTGACAAGCCTCGTCGAATGCCTCTTGAAGGGGTACGAAAATGGCTCCGAATTGTTCTGCAAGCTCCCTGACCGTTTGTCCGTACTGGCTCACCTTCTCGGACCAAGCTTCCCAGTTTCCCGCAGGCACACCTGTATTAAGGATAAATGGTTCACATAACACAAGCTGCACATCTGGCAATACTTCCTTTGTTTCCTCCAAAAGATGACGATAAGCACGCTCGAATCGATCTGTAACGCCGGTAGGCTCATTATTCATGATTCTCCATGCATCATTCACACCGATTAGAATACTGATCATATTTGGATTCAAACTGAATGCATCCTCGTTCCATCGAGCATATAGATCAGATACCCGATTGCCGCTAATACCTCGGTTGATGAATAAAGGCTGTTCTTCCGCCCATTCCAATCCTAGCTTTGCTGCAACAAGATAAGCATAGCTATGCCCTAGAATATGATTAGGATCATCATTTCTAGCTCTTGCCCCGTCTGTAATGGAATCCCCTTGAAATAAAATGACCCGTTTGCTTGTCATAATGAATCCTCCAATAAATGAAAGTTGATTACAGGAAAATAAGCAATAATATGCCGGCTGCAAAGCAATAATAAGCAAAGTAAATGAGATTGCCTTTAGCCATTATATTCATAAACCACTTCATTGCAAAGTAAGTAACGATTAACGTCGTCAGGAAAGCAATAAAATAAGGAATAGCCAGTGTGGAGCGATTAGGATCAGAGAACATATCGGATACTCCGAGAACTAAGCCGCCCAAGCTTACAGGTATGTATAGCATAAAAGAAAAACGGAGTGCAGTCTCTTGTTTCATACCGACAGCAATGGAGGTAATAACAGTGGAACCTGAACGGCTAATACCTGGTATGAGCGCAATAGCCTGCGCCAATCCAACTATTAAGGCATCCTTGATGGTTAAGTCTCCATCCCGTTTGCGCCCGCGCAGATTACGAATCAACCATAAGGCAACACCCGTAACTAATAGTGAAACGCCTACCGTACGAACGGAAGAGAAGTAAGCCTCAATCTGATCTTTAAAGAGCAGGCCAATAATGACGGCAGGTATCGTTCCAACTACAACATATAAGGCGAAATTGAAATCCGGCTTATAGGCTTTGTCTCTGCTTTGAATGAATCGAAGACTATTAACAATTAGACGTATAATATCAGCGCGAAAAATGAAACAAATAGCAATCAACGACGCCGTGTTTGTTAATATTTCAAATGTCAGTCCTTTAGCCTCTATGCCTAGCAATTTTTGAGCAATGATGAGATGACCGCTTGATGAGACTGGTATTGGCTCCGTTGCCCCTTGTACAATTCCAAGCACGAAATATTTGAGCCAAAGTATTACGTTATCCATATCTACTCCTCTCCTGAATCCTATTCTATAAGTATCATAGCGTATTTAGGAGAGGGAGCAAAGTGTGGTTCTTCCTAATTAGAAGGGAATAGGTCTGCTAGTGTATAGGCTATTCTGACTGTTTGACGTCTAGCACATCCAGTAAGAACATGAAAATCGGGATTCCGATAATTAATCCCCAAATGCCCATGAAATGCTGTGAGAAAATGAGAATAAAGAAGGTGTAGAACATCGGGAGTTTCGTTTTATGAGCATACAGTCTTGGATTAAGGAAATAGGTTTCTAAGGAATGGATGACCAGAATCATAGCGACTGCCCATAGAACTAAAGAAAGACCGCCTACCTGGTAACCGATAATGCCGATTGGGATGAAGGAAATGATCACTCCCGCTACAGGAATTAAGCTAAGCAGGAAGACTAAGCTAGTGATAGCGACTAGATATGGGAAGCCCAAAATCCAAAGTCCAATCATCGTCAAAATCGTATTGAATACAGCTATCATAAGCTGAACCTCTATGACTTTACCGAAGGAAGATGTAAATTTACCAGCGAAGTAATGAAACTCTTTATATATCCAACCAATTTTGCTTGTACGGAAATTCTCTGTAAATTTAACGATTTTGGAACGTTGCAGAAGATAGAAGAAGCTGAGCAAAATAACAAATAAAATGATCTCCAGCCACTTTCCAAGCTTCATAATATAATCGACTGCGCTGCCCAGATACTTCTGGTAATCGACCTTCTCTAACGCATCGACTAGCCTTGCAACCACTTCATCGTTTTGGGATGAACTCAAAAACCGACTAATATTATTAATCATATCGATTATCTGATTCACTATTTTAGGCAAGTAATTAACCATACCAAAGACCAATGTGGTCACGAGCAATAAGTAGAGAAGCACGGTGACGAGTATAGGTGAGATTGGAAACAAGCGATTAATCTTTTTGGTGACAAACCCTTCGAGCCGTCCCATTACAAAAGTGACCAAGAACAAAAGAAGCAATAAATTAAGCATGTCGCGCAGGCTGTAAAGCAGCACTACAACCAGTAGTAAAAATATAATTCTTCTTACAACGGAATGGGCAAAAAACGTCTTTAACGCTTCCATGAACTTCCCTCACTCTTTTTGATAATATCCGATTTAATACGGTAAAAACGCTATTTCGTTTCACAATGTTGAGGGATCTTGATGCTTTGCTCTTATATTCTATGGTGCTCGCTTAGGCAGTAGACGAACATAGTCATCAGAGAGCTTCATCAGCTCCAAAATATGCTCATAGTCATCACGATACTGACTAAAGTCCGCTACCGTCTCCTTCGTTCTTATATCAATAGCTGTTCCGTCTTCGAAGCCTTTGCCGGGTATGAACATAATGTCATTGTTGAAAAAAGAACCCGTTGGCAGATAGTAGCGCATGCCTACCACATTTCGATCGGTATTAAGTAAATCTTGACCGAAAGCTGTAAAGCCCTTTTCTTTCAGTGAAATCCCAAGCAGATTGGAGACAGTTGGCATGATATCGACCTGTCCGCCGACCCCTTCCACCACCTTGCCGCTTTCACCGGGAACATGAACAATCAGGGGGATATTGAATCTACTAATGCGATCATCATAGTTAATTCCCAGCTGCTCGCTAACCCAAGTTGAATCATTGTCTTTGGCTTGCAGACCGAAGTGATCGCCATAAACGACGAGCATTGTGTTTTCCCACATGCCATTATCTTTAAGTCCGTCAATCAATTTCCCAAGTGCATAATCGGTATAATTAACCGCGGTTAAATAATCGCCTAACTGGGTATCCTGAAGCGAATCCGGCAACGTTATTCGCACCTTTTCCTTCGGTATTTTGAACGGATGATGACTGGAGGTGGTGACAAACTGCGCATAAAACGGTTTATTTTGCTCCTGCAGCGACTGAAGCTTATCAAGCCCCACTCGGTACATTTCCTCATCTGATGCGCCAAAAGAGTTGAAATGATCATTCTTGAAGCTTGGTTTATCATAATATTTATCGAATCCCAGCGCAGGATACATTCGGTTGCGATCCCAGAACGTCACATCATTAATATGGAACGTATTCGAAACATAATTATCATCCTGCAGCAGCCTAGGTAAGCTTGGTACCGTCCGATCTCCATAGCCCGTCGACATTGCGATTACACCAGCCGGATATATCGACGTGTTTGACATAAACTCAGCATCTGACGTATTTCCTTGCCCAATCTGCTGGAAGAAATGCGGGAAGTAGAAGCTGTCACCTACAAGTTCATTAAGAACAGGCGTAATGGCTTGTCCTTCCACGGACAGATGGATCGGGAAGTTTTGAAAGGCTTCGAGCTGTACAACGATCACATTTTTCCCTTTAGCGGAGCCAAAGTAAAGCGGCGCCTCTCCCCCTGTTGCATCCGTATCCCGATAAGGATAAAAAGCTTGCAGACTCGCTGCCATTGCAGAAGTTTCTGCAAGATTGCCATTTTTGACCAACTGATTCTCTTCGCTGGCTTTCAGCGCTGCTGCTACCTGATAATCGAGAAAGCCAAGGCTTTCAGCCTGTACAAGCTCATTTGAAATGGATTTGCCCATTCCAATGTAAGTTCCCGATGTTATCAAGCACAGAACCGTAACGATTAGAACGTATAATGGCCTTGCCAGCCTCTTATATCCTGGATTTCGAACTCCTCTTATCAGATTAACCATATATATCAATATAAATAGCATGATATCAATAAATAAGAGATAATTCAGTGGTTGTATCGTCGCCCCAACACTGCTTCTAATTTGCATAACCTGATCAAGACCATGAAGGGCCGTATAGGTAGGTACTGTACCATAATAGCTAAAATATAAAGTAGATGCGAATAACAGCAAGGAAAGGATGCCATTTAGCCAGCCAAAGACTGTCCACTTCCACTTTGCAGAGGTTAGAAGCTCCGCTATGCCAAGCAACGTCAAAACAGCTGCAGCATCTGCCAAAAGCTTATCGGGCTGAATGCCTGAGAAGACGAATTGGCGGAAAAGAATCATTTTTAACATGATGATTATAAATGCAAGCACAAAAGGTGACCTGCGGGATCTGTCCATAGATAAAAGTCTCAATTTCAATCTCTCCTTTAACCTTAACACAGCCTTCATTCAAAAGGAAAAAGCCGCCATCTTCTGACGACTTCATCTTATTATTTATGAAGTTAATATTAAAGCAAATGAAGCCATTAATGAATAGGGAAATACAAGAAGTGCAAAATTCATTGCCACCTTGCAGGACATTAGCTTTCATCGCCATGCTATAGCTTGAGGCAGAAGCCGATCTTGGAGGGTAGGCTTATGACCGGTTCTTTTGCATCAACCTTTCCTTCCTTTGTGACACGAATAGAGTCAGTTTACGCCCGCCTCCAGATGTTCTCATCCAATGCATGACTAACCCTGCTCACCAGCTCCTCGAAGGTGATAGGTACATCAAATTGTCCGATGCCAATAACTTCACTATTGTCCCGGTACTCTGTCTGTTGAACAATCTTGGTGATGCCGAGCTCTTTCAATAGTGAGTTGCAAGTCCCAAACGGGGCAAAATCGAGCGGCAGATGAACATAAAAATGAGAAATGCCATACGCTCGGAGCAATCTAATGCACTCTTCTTTCATACCGTAAATAAAATCCCAAGCATCATGATGAGTGATAATTAGATCTACATTTTCTTTTGCCGACTTATGAATAACTTCCGGAGTGAGATTAGTTGCATACCCCATGTGTGTAAAATCCTTCTCAAGCGGATTATTGAAGCCATATTCATCATTCTCCATAAATTGCTCAAGTAAGATGCCGAAGCTGCTGGCAAGGAACACTTTAAATTCATTGAGGTGCATCATTATATCCCCCTCTGGCATGTTTTCTAGTTTTTTAAACGATATTACCATAATTTAGATGACATTATGCAGATTATTTCAAAAAACAGGCTTAACCAAAAAGGTAAGGATATTATCAAATTAAACTAACCATCCTATGCACTCTACATACCATCTACCTTCTTCTACTCTGCCTTACACCCCATAAATTCTGCTAATCAGCTTCTCATTCGCCTCATTCGTTTCGGTTACTACATTCGCTTCATTCGCTTCGGTTGCTACATTCACCTCATTCGCCACTCCTGGCTTTATTGGGTCGGATTGTCCCATTCAACACTAACTTGCCTCTATTTCACCGCTTTCACCACCAAATTAGCTCTATTCCGCCGCATTCACTGCTAACTTGTCCCATTTCAGCCCTTCACAAAAAAATAGAGCTAGATTCTAGCTCTATTCCACAGTAACCAGTCAATTTCAACCCAATAGAGCTAAAAATTAGCTCTATTCCACCGCATTCACCGCTAACTTGTCCCATTTCAGCCATTAACAAAAAAATAGAGCTAGATTCTAGCTCTATTCCACAGTAACCAGTCAAAATCGACCCAATAGAGCTAAAAACTAGCTCTAATCCGCCGTATTCACCGATAATCTGTCCCATTTCAGCCATTTTAAAAAAATAGAACTGGATACTGGTTTCAACTGCTCCCCTCCCTACTCCATTTCAAATATTGAATCTACCACCAAAGGGAGATTGTCTCGAAGAGAGCTAGCCCCCATTACCGATCTGGCATGTACGCCTCTTTCTCCAAATACGTCATTCATGAAATCGGAGAATCCATTAAGCACCTTATGATGTTCTTCAAAAGCTGGATGGGCATTGATTAAGCCTTGAACTTTCACAACTCGCTTCACTTTGTCTAAATCCCCTACAGCTTGTTTAAGTACAGCAAGCACTTCAATTGCAGCCGCTCGCGCGAATTGATATCCCTCTTCTACAGAGAACTCAGCGCCAAGCTTCCCCCTTGGCTTGCCAGACGGCCCTTTCCCAGAAACGAATAATAAGCCGTTCACCTCTACAACATTCGCATAATTAGCCGCAGGCTCGCTTCCAACAGGAAGCACAACCCCTAATTGCTTTAACCGAGCTTCAATAGAACTGTTCATAGTCTGTCATATCCCCCTAACCAATTGATGGAAACTTATGACTCAGTTTATAATGAAATTGACCTTATAATAAGGTTCAGAATTTAAATATATTTAGAGGTCAGATAGGAGATGCCTCATGTTCGATATTACCCTCTTAGAAAATGATGATGGTCCCTTATATAGGCAGCTTTACCTTCATATTCGTAGACTTATTACTAATAACGAGCTCCAAGATGGCACTCCCCTGCCGTCCATTCGTTCCTTGATGCAGCAGTCTCATCTCAGCAAAACAACGATAGAGACCGCCTATCATATGCTATTAGAAGAAGGTTATGCGCTTAGCAAACCGCGATCAGGGCTATACGTCATTAATCCGCAACCCACTTATGTTCAAACTACCAGCATTCAAAGCGAACCCTATACCTATCAAAGTACTAACGGCGGTAGCTCCAATACTCACATCGTTCCGAACAATCCCAATAATAAGCTGATCGATTTCCATCTGCTCGCCATAGACGAAAACTCCTTTCCCGTTCAAGCATGGCGATCCGCCCTGAACGAAACTCTAAGTATGCCGGGTGCCCTCCTGCAGCAATACGGAGATCCAAAAGGAGAATACAACTTACGTCAGCAGCTCGCCCATTATTTGAAAAATGCCAGAGGTGTAGCCTGCTCATCTGAACAGATTATTATAGGAACAGGTATATCCTATAGTATTCAAATTTTGAAGGGTTTACTGGATACATCTCGAAAGGTTGCTTTTGAAGAGTCTGGTATTGCGCAGGTTAAAGAGAAATTTACACAGCATGGCTTTAAGCTTATTCCTTACCCACTTCAGGAGGATTGCTTCCCAGCATCTAGGCTGGTCGACGAGCGTATTCACACTCTCTATGTCACACCGTCCCATCGCTCAAGCGGCCATCCGTTGTCTTATTCCTTAAGACAGCAAATGCTCCATTGGGCTTATCAGAATAATGCTTATATTATTGAAGACGATTATGACGGGGAATTTCGATATCAGGGTAAAACCATCCCTTCTCTACAAGGCTTGGATGAGCGAGGTGCAGTAATCTATATCGGTACTTTCTCCAAAACATTCTCTCCCGCTCTGCGTATGAACTATATGGTCCTCCCCCTTCAATTAATAGAAAAACTGAACGGCATGGAGCATATCCTCTCCAGTCCTTCCCGAATTGATCAATTATCGATGAGTTTATTCATGGTGCGTGGTCATTGGTATCGGCATATTAGACGCATGCGGAATCTATATCGAAAAAAGCATGAAGCATTAACAGGGCTCATTCATAATTATTTTGCCGATCAAGTTCAAATAGAAGGTGATAACGCGGGACTTCATATTGAGCTAACGGTGAAAACAACATATAGCGCAGAGGAGTTAATTCAATTAGCAGCTGCCAATGGGGTTCAAATATATAGTCCACAAAATAAGGAACCTCATCCTAGAAACAGAGATAAGCATCCTAAGATTTATTTAGGCTTCGGCGGTATCACCGTTAAGGACATGGAGCGAGGTATTCAATTGATCAAAGAAGCGTGGTCGCGCATTCTATAGCAGCAGCCCCGAGGTTGAAAGAACGCTCTGGACTGCATGCAATCAATTATTCTATTTCTTCTGATTCCGTCTCTGCAACAATGACCTTAACCCCAAGTGCTTGAATTTTTTCAATGGCTTCAGGATCCGCATCCTTGTCAGTAATGAGCAGATCCAAGTTCTCGATAGGTACCGCCTTTGCAAAAGCATCATTTCCAAGAGAGTGATAGGTTGCAAGCCCAATCCGACGACGGGATACAGCAGAGACTGCTCGACTAAACGCAGCAACCTCCGGAGTAGCCATACTGATGCCGTTCTCTGAAATGCCGCCGCCAGTAGAGAAGCAAACATCAATTTTAAAGTGACGAATAAATTCAATGGCAAGCACATCCGTAATATTGCCAGATTGCTTCACTCGCCCTCCAATTAAATACGTATCAATCCAGTTTCGATCACGTAACACATCAGCTACACGCATACAGTTCGTAATGATGGTTAACGGCATGTTCGGAGGCAAATGCTTCAGCAGTACATAAGAAATAGATCCGCTGCCAATAAAGACGGTCTCATTCTCCCTAATATAAGTGACAGCAAGCTTTGCCATTGCATTCCCTTGCGGCGAACCTTCTCCATAACGCAATTCCGGGGGCTGAGGGGATTGCCGAGCAGTTGCAGCAGGAATCGCTCCTCCATGCGTTTTCTTGAGCAGTCCTTGCTCCTCCATTAGAGACAAGTCGCGCCGAATCGAATCAATAGAGATTTGAAACCTTACCGCCAAATCTTTAGCTAATATTCTCTTGTCTTGTTCCAACAAAGAAAGAATCTTCTCCCGACGTTCTTCTGCAAACATACTTGAGCCCTCCTGAGACATGCCGCTTCACTCCTGTTTATGCATTTTTATTCACGTTTAAAAAATATAATATCCTTTTTTATGCATTTTTGCAATTGTTTTTATTTTTCCTTCTCAACAATAACAAAAAAACAATGTTAGACTGACATGCTAGATTCCGAAATGGTTTCTTTTTCATATCTATCAAATGAACCGGCTTGTACAAATAAATATGTTACACTAAGTAATAAACGATAAAGTGCTATAAGGAGATTGATCATAATGAAGCTGGTATCTTGGAATGTAAATGGTCTGAGAGCATGTGTGACAAAGGGCTTTAATGATTACTTAAAAGAAACCGAAGCAGATATATTTTGCATACAAGAAACAAAGCTCCAAGAGGGCCAAATTAGCTTAGAACTAGGCGCAGACTACTCTCAATATTGGAATTACGCGCTTAAGAAGGGGTATTCCGGAACGGCTATTTTCACCAAGGTTCAGCCACTTTCCGTGCGCTATGGCTTGGAGGAGGATTCTGAATCAGAGGGGCGCATTATTACACTTGAGTTTGAGTCTTTCTACTTAATCAATGTATATACGCCAAATGCTAGACGTGACTTATCAAGGCTGGATCTTAGACTGGAGTGGGAAGATAGATTCCGCAGCTATGTTCAGCAATTGGACAGTCAAAAGCCCGTAATTATTTGCGGGGATTTGAATGTTGCTCACCAAGAAATCGATCTCAAAAATCCAAAGCCCAATCGTGGAAACTCAGGCTTCACTTTAGAAGAGCGCGGCAAAATGACGGAGCTGCTAAGCAGCGGATTCATTGATACCTTTCGGTATTTCTACCCTGATCGGGCTGACGTCTATTCCTGGTGGTCGTACATGCCTAAAGTAAGAGAGCGGAATGTTGGGTGGAGAATTGATTACTTTCTAGCTTCGGAAAGAATAGCTCCCTCCTTAATTGACGCTCAAATCGATACTCAAATTCTAGGCAGTGATCATTGTCCAATCCTTTTGCAATTGGATGAATCGAAAATTTAAATAGGAAGAGTAGGAGTTGGTTAGTGGATATGAAGAACGTATCTTTACTATTTTTAGCCATACTATGTTTGCTTACAGGCTGTGGTCTATCTACAAATAAAGATACCCTGCCAAGCGAAAAACCATATGAAAATCTCACACCAACTCCACTCACAACCTCTGACACCAAGACAAATCCTGCCGTGCAAACAAATTCCCCTCAAATTCAACGATTTGCTCTGAGTTATACCAATGTTGAGCTGGTAAAACCGCTTAGTGAGGCTGCTTCCGCAGATAAACAAGTGATCCTCACCAGCAAAATGATTCAAAAAAACACAATTGAACTCTACCGGAACAACAAGGATTCAGATAACGTTTATGCTTCGATTCTAATTGACTCCAAACGATACGATATTGGACAAATGGGCTATTCTTCTATGCAGCAAGCAACCGATTTTACCATCGATGAAGCAGACGCTTTATCCAAATCATGGATAAAAATCACAGGCTTATGTGGCGCCAATTGCCCTATCGCGGGCTATCTAGACAGCAGCGTATCGCCTCCTGTTCTATTGCGTATAGATGCTCATACTGTTGAAGCTGATTTCGATAATGATGGTATTAAGGAAATTGTAGCCACAGCGGGCACTGCCCCGCAAACCTCCATCTACAAACAGCAGGGGGAGCATGTGGTGACTGTTCAATTAAATGAACTCATGAATGCTCAAGTAGTCCTTTATGACTCTGAAACAAACACATTCCAAGCAGATGTTACAACAGGAGAATTATCTACTTGGAAATACTCGGATGGTCAGATGCAGTTAATCCCTTAAATATATTTGAGAGCTACTTAACCTCAACGACTCCCCCGTAATTTCCCACCAACGTAAGTGATTTATTGCGCATTATGCTTAGTATCCGGCTTTTCACGTTGCTTTCTCCACGGACAAATAAAAAAACCACTCTTCTCCTTTATGAAGTAGAGTGGTTTGCTGATATATTTTATTTACCTTGCAGAAGAGCGAGTGCGGTATGCATTTTGTCGATATAGACAGGATCATTACCAGTACACATAAACCGAACCTTCCCGCTTCCCCCGCCTTCCGTTATTCCGTAACGATTCAGCAAGGCTGCTAATCTTCTCACTGTTCCCGCGTTTCCATCTACAATCTCAATGTGCGGTGGAAGCAGCTCCCGAAGAATATCCTTATAAAAAGGATAATGTGTGCAGCCAAGCACGATAATGCCATAATCATCTAAGTTATAGGAGGAAAGTTTCCAATGAAAGTATTCTCTCATTACTTCTTTATCAAATTCTAAAGCTTCACAATATTGAACAAGCTCGGGCAGCGGCAGCGAGTCCACAATGCCCATTTTGTCCACACTGGAAACAAGCGCATAATATTTAGGAAGCGACAG
Organism: Paenibacillus sp. J31P13; assembly: GCF_056269295.1. Classification (NCBI taxonomy): domain Bacteria; kingdom Bacillati; phylum Bacillota; class Bacilli; order Caryophanales; family Paenibacillaceae; genus Paenibacillus; species Paenibacillus sp. J31P13. Next base: position 677,949 of record NZ_JBWDNR010000003.1, on the reverse strand, counting down.
GGTTAATGGCGTAGCAAATACCAGCACTCTTTTACCCGTTGCAAGATTCATTTCTACTGCTGGCTTGACTGCTGGCTCCATACCGACGATAGGAAGCGAATAGCGCTCTCTAAGATCTGATATCGCTATGCTGGTCGCCGTATTGCATGCAACAACCAACGCATCTATGCCTTCCTTCATCATCGTCTCCACGATGTCCATTACAAAAGCTCTCACGTCTTCCTTCGATTTCGTGCCATAAGGAACATGAAGCGTGTCCGCCATATAAAGAAAGTCCTTGTCAGGCAGCCTGCGAAGCGCTTCAGCTAGCACGGTAAGCCCACCGATTCCTGAGTCAAATAAACCAATCTGCATATTTCACCGATTCCTTACGATTATTGGGGTGCAATGATAACCTCTCTTCTATATTAACTGTTTTTGTCCTCAGTATCACGTATCATCTTAAAATATTATTAATCTTTAATGTGCGGGGCCTATTGCTTCTTAGATTTTGGATCAAATGTAAAAAATACATCTCTATCGTCCATTTCCACATAATAGGTTAAGAGCTCATTAGACCAGAAGCGAGTGTTTACGGATAACGGCTCTTCACCCGTTATTTCGTTGGAAAGTGTATACGTTTTGTTCTCTTCCATGCTGTACACGAGCGTATTTTCGATGCCATCGGACACAGCCTCAATCGCAATGTATTTTCCTGATGCATCGATAATCATTAGAGAAGAACTGTCCGTATCATCCAACACCGTTAACTGCATAAACTGCTTACTTTCTATATCATACTTAATCAACACAAGTTCATTCCCATTATTGAATTTCCTATTTAGCGTCATAAACACCGTATGCGCCGATGGTTGATAAACGAGATTATAAATGTCGCCATTTACGCCATTAGGAGCTTTTGGAATATCCTTCAATGCGAATATCGTCTGATCCCTCTCATCATCAGCTGTTAAAACAACGTTCTCACCCGCAATCGTTAACGTCTCGCTGCTCAATTCGTCCATGGCATCAATAAGGTAGCCCTCATCACCCTTAGATAACCAATACCTTTGCGTGATGATCTGATAATAAGGATCAGCATAGGACAGATAGGTTTCAGCATCGATGTACTCTTTCCCTGCTTCCTGCCCGCTTCCAACTATGCTATAACCAACCTGACGGGGACTCGTACCCTTCAGATAGCCAGGATCATAGCTAAAGAAGCTGTGGGCGTAATCCTCATCCCGGTAGATTAGCGCCTGAATAGAGCCTGCTACTATCTCTTCTGGGGTGGCATACTGCTGGGATATGCTTAACCGCATCAGCTCTTTCCATACCACATTCGTATGAAATACTTTGTATATGAACAACTGACTGCTATCACTGCTCCAGACTGGCTCTTCAAAGGTATAGCGCGGCTGCTGCTTGCCTTCAATCATTTTCCCTGTTTCTCTGTCCCATGCATCAGAGAGCATATTATGCGTAGCTTTCTTTTTGGTCTTAAAGTCTGAATCTGCAATCCATACATCTTGGAGCGCAGGCTCCCCTTCTGTTTTGATATAAGCGATATAAGCTCCGTCATTTGAGACGGATGGATACTGACCATTATCAAGTACTTTTTCAGTCTCATCACTCAAGTTTCTCAAAATAATGCTGCTGTTTTTTTCATATACAATTGCATTTTGACCGACCATATAGGAAGGATAGGCACCTTCCGCTATTTCTTTGACAGTTCCTTTTCCTATGTTTATTTCAGCAATCATCCCTTCGATTCTAGCAGTCTCATCCGTCTGATCAGAGCCTAGTTCTACGGATTCTTTAATATTTACATATAAAATTCGTTTGCCATCATGTGACCATGCAGGGGTCGCCAATATGTCCTGAGCAGTTGCACCTTTTAACAGAAGCCGACTCGATTTGCTCTTCAAATCATATAGATACAATCCACCCTCTTCCACATATACCAATTGCTCTCCGTTTGGAGATACCCGAACAAAGTTAATATCGCCTTCTACCAATTGATAGAAGCTACTCTCGTCATACGCGTACAAGCCCTTCTTCTGTGGAATGTAGATGGTTCCTTTGTATTCCGCCATGCCCGCACTGTTCTCTTTCCCAAGCTGCTGAAATAACGAAAAGGAGGGGAGAAAATGCAAAGATGCCGCTTCAACTTTTGGTGATTCTTTATCATATAGCCACACCGTACTGAACACCGTAAGAACACAAACGACAAGAAAAGCGGCGCTCACTTTACTCCAGCGCCAACGTCGGCGCTGCTTGGCACGCTTTGACAAGAAGGAGCTGCGCAGCTCCGCTTTCAGTGTCTCGTTAATTGGAAGCTCTGTCTTTAACTCCTGCATATATCTCTCCATTTGTTCATCATTCATATTTGGCCCTCCATGCAATTATTTATGAACAAACCCATTCTTTGTTTAATACGATGAACCTTCGTTTTCAGCCAAGTATCTGGCTTACCGACTATTTCGCTCATTTCAGAATATTTCATTCCAGCTATATATTTCAGATTGATCATCTCGCTCTCCTCGGCAGAAAGCGCCAATAGCGATTGCTTTAAGCAATCATTAGATATTTCTGTTGTGTCTAACAGCTCTCCGACGCCTATATACCCAAACACCTCCGGGTCATGTCCATACGCCCATTCCTTTTTACTGCGGTAATGATCGATAACGGTATTACGGGCAATCGTCAGGAGCCACGGTTTGCCATTTTCCAAACGCATTTTATCAAAGTTCTGAAAAGCTTTACGGAATATTTCACTAACCAAATCATCCGTATCCCAGCGATTGCCTGTTTTGTACAAAACATAACGGTAAATATCATCGAAATAATCATCATACATTTTTATAAAACGTTCATTCACGAGACCGTCCTCCCTTTCATGAATAACAACGTCAACGATTCCAAAAAGTATCAATCATCCATAACTTTTTCATTTCATGCTGCAAGACATCCTTAGATTTTATCATGACAGTTATTATTAGGGTAAAGCTTCCATAAACTAAAAATGAATGTATATGACAACGCTTATTCGTTTTTCACATTTTGCTAAAGTCGAGGGGGGATCATTTTGCCGGCTGGATTTTGGATACGACTAGGCGCTGGATTGTTGGATGCAATCATTATTGCTATTCCGTTAACCATCATCTCGCTTATCATTACAGGCGGGGATGGAGAAGGTGATTATTTCACAAGAATTCTGTCTTTTCTGTATACGTTGTTAGTACCTGTTTTTTGGAATGGGTATACGATCGGCAAACGAATTTGCGGTATTCAAATAAGAAAGCTGGATGGATCACCGCCGACCATAGGTACGATGCTTATGCGAAATGTAGTCGCTGGGTTAGTCTACGGCCTGACTCTAGGCGTTGCTTTCATTGTGAGTATCATTATGGTTGCTGCTAGAGAAGATAAACGCGCTATTCATGATTTTATTGCGGGTACAGAAGTCGCGTATGCCGAGTAATGAAAAAGGCTTCCGATCACAATACGTGATTGGAGGCCTTTTTTTGTTCTCTTATCCCTCATATTCCCTTCTACAAAACAGGAAATTTATGCTATTATTTGTTAATTACATAAAAGACGGAATTAAGGTATAAATACTTTATTGGGGGTATACGCTTTGCAGCAGCTGCAGAAATATTTTCTTACTGATCTTGACGGGACTCTGCTTAAATCAGATGCTTCCCTATCCGATTTTACGATTGCTACGATTTCTGATGCTTTGGAAAAAGGAATTTTCATTAGCTACGCCACGGCAAGAAGCTATGCCAGCTCAAATAAAATCGTCTCCGTCATTCCATGGAAATATCCAATTATATTGTATAATGGAGCCGTTATATTTGATCCCCTTACCGAGAAAGTAATTGGCGGATACTGGTTAGATATTAATGTAGCGAATGCTATTATCCACATTGGCAGAAATCATAGCTTAGTTCCTTTTTTGTTTGCGCTTGATGAGAACGATAAGGAACGGGTTCTGCATGAGAAGCTGAGTCGAGAAGGCGATATGAAATTCTACCAAAGCCGCCCAAATGATCCGCGTTTTGGAGAGCTGGCGGAACTTGAATGCCCTGATACATATAGAACGCTAATTATCACTTACATTGGATTATTGGAGGAGCTAGAGCCTTTAATGACCGAAGTTCAACAAAGATGGGGAAATGATGTACATATTCACTTCATGAAAGACGCGTATATCGAAAACCATTATTTCCTAGAATTCAGTCACAAAAAGGCAAATAAAAAGGAAGGGCTAATAAAATGGTCTGAGCTTATGCATTGTACGCCTTCTGAAATAACGGTGTTTGGTGATAATCTTAACGATGTCGGCTTGTTTGAAGCAGCGGGAACGCGGATAGCGGTATCCAACGCTCACCCTCAATTAATCAAGATGGCCACTCATGAGGTAGACAGCAATAATGATGATGGCGTGGCTAAGTATATGGAATCGATTAGACTCCAACACTTACTGTAATATCAACTGCTCTACCTCCATTAGACCCTCATCTATGCTAAGCTCGCCTTGTATAACACGATCCAATACGGCTTGAGCCCCTGTCCGAAAGGCATTCATAATAGCGGGCTCAATAAGCAAACCGGCATCTCTAACATTCAGATTAGCCTTCAACGAATAGAAGGTCGAGAGATCATGGTCGTCTATGGCACTCATATAATCCTTAACTGCAGGCAATCCCATATTCGATCTCCCTTTGGCAAGCAAGCGACTGTTAGCCGGGTCCCCTGCAATAAATTTAACAAGTTCTAAAGCTTCTTCCGGATGCCCGGATTGCGAAGAAACACCGTAGAAATCATATATTTCATAGGAGTTTGAGTATTCAGGATTAACAGGATCTATTGGAACAGTGACCATATCCCAATCTAGCACTGACCCTTCAGCAAATTGTGAGAACGTCTCAAATTGATAAGCTAGCCCGCTGGAATCTACAGTCATGGCAGCCTCCTCTCTCAAAAAGGCAGAATGGCTCATCGGATCCGCATCTTCTGCCTCCGTAAAGACAACTCCCCCTTGAAAAGCCGCAACAACATTCAACCATATTAGAAACTTTCAGTAAGGCAAGCCCTGTTTTCGTACACTGATGGAATAGGAAATCAAAAAATGGCATGAGATCAACAACTTGATCTCATGCCATTTTCGATTTGTTCTTTTTTTTATATGAGACTTTACTTCATTATTTTACTCGTTTAAATAGATTAATGACGAGCAGCAGCGCTGAAACGATGATCATTAATCCCCCTACTGCAGCAATCGGGATTCCGATATTTTTATTATTCGTTGTGAAGTTGAACATGCTGATGATCAGTAGTGGCAGTCCAATCATATGCAGCCAGTACTGGGTATTCGCGAGTTTGGATTGTCCAAGCTCGGGATACGCCTTATAAATCAATCCGATAATGGCTAATGAAGCCCAGCCTAGCAAATTAATATGCGCATGAATCGAGGTGTACTGGAATTCTTCAGCAATACCCATTGCCAATCCCACAATCGTACCAATTAGAAAATAAATGACCGCTGCTTTAATAAAGCGTGCACCCATTTCACTTCCTCCTCCTTGGATATAAACCACTATTTCAAGCTGATTTATATCTATTCATATACGGAATCTTTTATCCCTTCTAACTACCATTATAAAAAAAGGTTCCTCTGCCTACGCAGAAGAACCCTCTCTACTAATACTGGATAGCTTTAAAATCATAAGACTCTACTTTGCCGCTAATGCAAATTTCAACATTCTGCTAATAGCTGCCGGCAACACACTCACATGACCCTCATCCGAGAACTTAACGATTTCCGAATGAAATCCCTCCGTTGCAAGCGGCAGTAATCTTGCAGCCAGCTCCTCTGCATCTTCCACCATATGAAGAAGCTCATCTGCACCTATCGTTTGCATAAGACGCGGTTTATGGTCTGTTTGTCTCTCCAAAAAAACGTTAAAACCAGCTATTTCTTCAAGCACCGCATGGGCATTCCACCAAATAGACGGGCTTCCTGCCACATAGTTTTGGAAAGCCTGCGGGCTGCTGAATAAAGCATGAAGAACGAATAAACCGCCCAGTGAATGTCCGAAAATCGTTTGTCGCTTACAATCGATCGGAAATTGCTGCATGATCTCAGGCTTAAGCTCCATTTCTATAAAATGAAGAAATGCATCGGCCCCTCCATGTTCAGGCCATTCCATTCCATTCGGTCGAACTGGCAAGTTCTCAACTTGGGCAGGCATGGTGAAATCATAGCAGCGTCGATCCATATCAAACGGCTCCCCTGATGGATAGCCTATCCCTACAATAACGACAGGATCATAACCATGAGGTTTACGTGTTTGCAGACGTGCAGCCTCTGCCAGTGTGGCAAATACGGCATCACCATCAAGCGCGTAAATGACAGGATATCCATGCTCAGGCGGCTCCTCTTTGGGGCTGGCAATCAAAATTTTGTACGCTAGCCCTTTGTGGCTGGCGTATAGAACCCGTTCACTGATTCCGGCAGCTGTGTAGGAACGAGAAGATGTCTCATTACTCATGGGGCAAGCAACTCCACGACATCATCAATCATTTTTCCATAAGCAATTAATCCGCTGCCCGTCCAGTATTCATCGTCCACCTCATACACATGACCATTTTTTGCAGCAGGCATGCTCTTCCAAATTTGACTTTCTGTTAATTCCTTCAAGAAGGCTGAGCCACTGCCTCCATAATTAATCGTAAAGATATAATCAGCATCAATCTCCGGCACGATTTCCAGTGACACATCGACGCTATTCTCCGTCTCAACTAGCTTGCTCTTTCCCATCCCCAACTCATGCGAGAGAACATAACCCCCAAAATAATTGCCTCCAATAAGGAACATGCCTTTCCCATTAAAATTAATTAACGCAGCCTTTTTCCCCTCTATAGCGGGAGCAAGCTTCACTTTGGCCTCATCGACTTTTTGTTTATAAGCTTGCAGTGCTGTCTCTGCTTCGCTCTTCTTATTAAGCAAATCTCCTAGCTTTGAAATAGAACCTTCTAAATCACCTGCTGCATTATTAAACACATACGTAGGAGCAATCTTCGAATAGTTTTCATAGACTCCGTTTTTGGCATAAGACGCTGTATGCAAAATAATAAGATCAGGTTCGAAGGCCATTACTGCTTCTGGTGATGGAGGCATTCCGCCAGTAAAGCTAGCTTTTCGCACATCCTTTAACTGATCCTGTAAATAATTTTGGACGCGTTCACCATTCGCCCATTGCGCAACTGGCAGCACACCCAAGCTAAGCAAGGAATCCTCCATATAAGGAGCAAAAACTTTTAATGGTTTAACAGGTATAGTCAGCTCATGATCAAGCTCATCCTTCACGACCCGAGTAGTCGGTTCCTCCGGTTTCTCTTCTACGATCTCAGGTGACTTTGTTTCAGCAGGCGCTGCTGACTCTTGATTTGGCGCAGCAGAACCTGCGGTATTGTTATTGCCGCAAGCAGCCAGAAGACCCATAGTCAATACGATTATGAGCATGGCAAGCCCGCTGAATTTTATACCTTTTAATACTGATTTTGAGCTATGAAGCATGTAAAATCTCCTCCTGTGATAATGTTTCTCAATTAGGAAATTATAAACGATGCTCATAGGTGTCGCCATGGACTATATCCATGAGTGAGTTTGGACAATATCCTGTAAAGAGAAGAAGCATTTCATCCAGCATCCGATTTACAGCGGTTGCCGAATACTCAAACCATGGATCAGAAGGAATAAGATAGACTTGGCCTTTCCGCACAGCTTTAAGCCTGCGCCAGATGGGGGCATGCTGAAGCGATAACCAATAAGCCCTCGACGCTGCTTCAGGACAAACCAATATCAATACTCGGTCCGGATTAAATTCCTCAAGCTGCTCTAGTGTCAGTTCTTTATTATAATACTGTTCCTCAGCGTAAGCAGTTGACAATTGCAAATCCTGATATAAGACATCATGAATACCTGCGTTAGCATACATATGCAGTGCATTTCCATATACACGAAGCACCATAAATGTATCTGCTCCAATTGCTCCTGCTATTTGCCTCTGCGCTAGCGCAGCTTTCTGCTCATAACATCTAATCCACGAGCGGGCACCTTCCTCCCGACCAACAAACAAAGCGATCTCACGAAGCTGTTCCTTCCACTTTGTTCCCTTGACGGAGACAAATAAGCTGGGAGCAATTTCAGTTAGTTTTTGTTTTTCATCATCGATCAGAAAGTCATTTCCGATTATGGCGTCGGGGTGCGTCCTAATCAGCCTATCTGACTCCATATTCCATTTTTCATAATTTAGATGAGTCTGAATAAGTGTTTGATAGACATTATAATAATAGGGAGTCCACTTTGAATCTAACGGTGCTGCAATTGGAATGATATTCAGTGCTAAAAGATGCCCTACTATAGAAGGAGAATAAGCCGCAATTCTCTGTTTCGGATTTTTAACGAAAGCAGATGGTGATACTCCGACCTCTTTTTTGAACTTTCGGCTAAAATAAAATTCATCACTGTAGCCCACCTTCTGAGCAATTTCCCGCAGCAGATAGTCTGATTCAACCAAATATCGCTTCGCTCGGTTAATCCGCAGATCAGTCAAATAATCCATTGCACTTTGCCCATACGTTTTCTTGAATAAGTCCACAAAATATTTCGGACTGATATTGGCCATCATAGCCAACTGATCAACGGACAACGGCTCATCAAAATGCTGCTCCATATAGTTCCTTGTCTGCAACAAATCCGTTCTCGGCTTATCTGAACGATTCATGGCATACACCCCCTTAGCCTATCCCAAACAACAATAATAGTAATCTCGATTAATTAACCACTCTCCATTATATCAATAATGATAATCAGTATCAATTGAAGAATGAGAGATTAAAATATTCCTCTCTATTAATCCGAATCCATTTGGCTGACAACTTGGGTACATATACAAGGATGAATGCCGATACGACACTTGTTCCGGTTGAATAGGATACAGACAACAGAACAATTGTGAACGGAGTGATGAGAATGAGGCTGGAGTTACGATATGGATTAAATGAAGAACCAGATAGCCTCGTCGCAGATCATGCAGCAGAAACCGTCATCCCCATTGAAGCCCTTTATCAACCGTTTCCACTTCAAACGAATACAGTAGATTTCGTAATGGCTTCTCACAGCTTGCAATACGTGTCCGATCTGCAATCCGTAATGGAGGAAATTTATCGAGTTTGCAGACATAAAGCAATTGTATGCATTGTTGCGCCGTATGCACATGTGACATCTCATATGGTTCATCCTCTCTATCGACAGCCATTTAATGAGCATCTTCCGAGATATTGGACAAATCACCCTAGCTCCCCTCTAAATCCTGCTGAGTATCTATTATCTTGGCAAAAAAAATGGCCGCTCATGGAACAACAGCAAGTAGAATCCACCATTGATTTACGTCTGCTTCGTATGGAGTTTTTTTATTTCCCTCAATACGGAAATTTATATGAGGATATCGAGCTAATGCTGCTGCGCCAATCACAACTGAACGTCGCTTATCAAATTATGTATCATTTACTAGTAGTGAAGAAGCCTATCACTGAGGTTGAGATGAATCTAATCGCATCTGAGCAACTGGATGAGCCACACTACATTGAGGAACAACGCCAAAATGCTGCCGAATCCGAAATGGATGAGAAGCATTTCGAACCCGATGCGCTATTGCCGATTCTCGAACGTCATCATAAGGGTACACTTGTGAGCGAAACATCAGACATCTCCTCTTCACCTACGGCATTAACCGTGATCGAGGATCTCTCTACCATTTCGAGGTCAAGATTGTTAAGCAGAAAAAAGAAAAACTCCCGAAAGAGATCGACGGGTACAACACGGAAATTGACTAGGCCTTTTCGTAAGAAGCGCAGGTATTCAAGATAGTTATTCATAAAAAAACCCAAATGACGCACACTTTTCCTTAAAGTGTTCATCATTCGGGTTTTTGTTCTACGTTGACTATTAATTCTCAATAACAATACGATCTAATTTAAGATTCACAAGATTAGCAATCGTGTCTCCAACTGGACATTTGCTCTCCAAGAACTGTACAAACTCCTCAACTTTTTCTTTGGGAGAATCCGTTTTGATTATGAAGGTATAACGGATATCGGAATAGCCTGGACGGACGTCAGACTTATTAAAGAAACCATCAAGATCAAGATCGCCTTCCGCCTCCACACGGAAATCATTGAGCGTGACCCCAAACTTAGGTGCATAAACTCTAGCAACAATAGACTGACATGCACCTAATGAAGCAAGTAAAGCTTCGACGGGATTCATTCCTGTATCTGTTCCACCTAAGCTCTTCGGTTCATCAATAATCAACTCAAATTGTCTGGCTTTAGTAATGACCCTAACTCCGTCTTGTAAGTGTGCAGTCGCTTTGAACGTTTGAACAGCCATTATTATCTCTCCCTATTTAATAATTGTATGAGTTCTCAAAAAGCCAAAATATAAAACCAACTTTTTTACTATGAATACTTATAATTTACCATTACTAATGTTTGTATGTCAATTTATTACTTTATTAAGCTTTTGCCTGTAAACGATCTCATTTCGCTTGTAATAACGATTAAATCAAGCTGTATGAATGCGGGATACACCGAAAATGTCTAGTGATAGCAGCCGAAATGACCTATAATAAAGGGATAAAGTATAGGCATAGACAAGGAGACCCCATGACAATATTGCTTATCATACTCATCCTAGCGGCGGTCACATTATTCATTATGAAAGCACGGAATCCTTCTGCTTATTGGATGGGTTTTGTTCTAGTAGGCTGGTTTTTAAGTATGTTTGGCCTTGTTCTATTTATTGCGAAGTATGGAGGATTTTACTACCGGGTCAACATCGTATTATTCTTCAACGATTCCATTCGCAATATGCTGTTGAATTTACCGATTAAGATCGAGGGCATCAGTCGAATTATTACGACAGGAAGGTCTATCTTTATTTTCAGCCTAATTGGACTTTCTGTCTCCTTGATGTCCTATCGCCCTTTCTGGCGCAATTGGAAAATTCATATCATTAGCTTCATCCCTGCACTTGCTAATCTCATTTTCTATGATCCGGTTATTTACAAAAAAGCACTTACCTTAATGGATCGCGATCATACTTTCATTATTGGCTGGGTTACACGGGGCTGGATTGTCCTCTCCGCCTTGATCGCCGTTTCTATTATGGTATGGAAATATCGTACCGTAACCATTCCATGGGCGAAGAGGCAAAGCGGATTTATTATTCTTGGTGTGCTGTCTCTCGCATTCTTTTATTTTTACCTTGGGTTTATGGGACCGCTTCAAGTGTTTGATATTCGAACGTTTTATGTGCTCTACTCAGACTTTTCGAATTTCAACCCGCCATTAACCATAACGGGTTGGTATCTAAGCATAGGATTCACAGGCATATTGTCGCTCATCAGTATTTACTCGGTATGGCGCTATACTGAAATTGAATTAAAGATGGGTAAAGATGATCTTATGCTGAGGCGTAAGCTGGATACTGCGAATATGGGCGCACAAGTATTCACTCATGCTGTCAAAAATCAGCTTATTATGATCCAGCTTCTAGTAAGACAAGCATCTGAGGCGCTTGAAGCATCTGAAAGCGCCAACTCGCAGCCTATTGGAGCACCGCTTGCAAAAGCAGATGAAATCGTTAATACCACTCTTGGCAGACTAGACCAGCTCTACAAATCATTCAAAACCAATCAACTTCAATTGAAGCCGCAGTTGATTCATACCATCATCGAGCATTCCTTGGATCGTATTAAGCCTGTACAAAAAAATGTTAAAATTAAAACAGAACTGCCAGATCCATCTACGATGATATTAGCCGACTTCACCTCCATGTCGGAAGCTATTTACAATTTGCTCATTAATGCCATTGAAGCCATTAATGCTGACTATGGCGGACAAATTCAGCTGCTGGTCTACAAGGAAGATCACTGGGTCATCATAAAGATCAACGATAATGGACCTGGTATACCGATGCATATGATTGATGATATCTTTGATCCCTTTGTTACCAATAAGAATACAACCAAGAACTGGGGCGTAGGTCTATCCTATGTGAAGCACATTGTACTAGCCCATTACGGACGTATTCATGTAGAAAGCAAACCGGAGATGGGCAGCTCATTCCAGCTTATTATTCCGTTGTATCAATTAAATACAGATATTAAGAAAAGGTGAGGAACATCACGGAGCTCATTCGCATCATTGTAGCAGAGGATATGGACGTATTAAGAGAGCATTTCTGCAAATTGATTAGTCATGAGAAGGATATGGACGTCATTGGACAAGCATCGAGCGGCAAGGAAGTTCTCCGTCTTGTGTCCGAGCTGGGCGCTCCAGATATTATTCTGATGGATATTGAAATGGACGTAAAGCATGACGGTATCATGACTGCCCAGAAGGTGCTGGAGCAGTATCCGGATACGCGAATCATTTTTTTAACTGTGCATGAGGATGAAGAAACCATATTCAGCGCATTCGATACAGGCGCAGTTGATTATGTGTTAAAGACAAGCACAAGTGAAGCAATCATACAAAGCATACGTTCCGCTCAGTCCGGGCTTGTTCAGGTTCGGCCTGAAGTTGCCTATAAAATTAAAAATGAATTTTCCCGTATTAGACGTAATCAAGAGGCGCTTATGGCTGCAACCTTGCTGCTGTCGCAGATGACACCGTCTGAGCTGGCTGTTCTAAATTTACTGCTTAAGGATATGAAGATTGCTCAAATCGCGAAGGAGCGTCAAGTTGAGCTGTCCACGATCAAGACGCAAATCAATATGATTCTCAAAAAATTCGATAAAAAACGGACGAAAGAGGTTACTGCGCTGCTTCGAGAGCTTAATGTAACCTCATTTATCCAGAACCGGCTTGGCGGCGGTGCTTAGTCTTTGAAATTGGGAGCGTAACCGCCGCAAGCGTTTATAAAGGAAAAGAAGCTGAGCTTATGGTCATCAGACCATAAGCTCAGCTTCTTTCATTATGACTCTCTTCTATTCTTGGATGGCTTTGATAGCTGGTTCCGTAGTCAAGAAGTCTGCGGAAGGTACAGCTTTATCCAGCTTCTCATTTGCTACGAATAGCTTTTGCAAATTATCGAACCATTTAACAGCAGATCCGTCATTGAATACTTCAACCAATTCTTTACTGTCAATCCAATCAATCGAGTCAAGCTCTTGTTTCAAGCTATCTTCAGGAACTTGTGTGTATGCCGCAGTTAGCTTAACGGCTTCGTCGATGTTGCTGATTTTGTAATCTGTAACTTTCGCCATAGCCTTCATAAATCTTTCAACCAATTCCGGCTTCTCTTTCAAAAATTTCGGGCTTACAACCCAGCTCGCTGGGAAGCTGTATTCCGGATAGAAGCTGCTGTTGTCGCCGAGCTTGATCATGTTCTCTTTACCGACTTGCTTCTCAATTTCTGTCGTATAAGGAGACCAAATGGCAACCGCATCAACTTTATTAGCTACATATGCCGTAACTGCTCCCGCAACATCCATGTTGATGATATTAACATCACTAGGCTTCAAGCCCGCACTTTCGATACCAAGGTTAAGTACCATCTCACCTGAGGTTCCTTTTGGAACACCAACTGTTTTGCCTTTTAGATCTTTCCATTCTTTGATTCCGGATTTCTTAGTTGCAAAGACCATGTCGCTTTTACCAAGACTTACGAGACCAATGATGTTACCTTGACCTTGAGCAGATAGGAATGTTGCTCCTGGACCGATATAAGCAATATCAATATCGCCTGAAGCCATCGCTTGGAATTCTGGAGGACCGCTCAAAAATTTAACAGCATTCAGTTTAATACCTGCATCTTCAAAAAATCCTTTTTCTTCACCAATCGCTATTGGAGCAGCTCCGCCCATGTTCGGCATGTACGCGAAGTTAATCGTTTCTACTTTCACTTCTGTTTTGCTTTCCTCCGGATTTGTAACCGTCGAGTCATTTTTTGCATTGTTGTTGCCTCCAGCTCCACAAGCACTTAACAAAAGTGTCATGCTTAGTAAAACTGCTGCCAACGAACGTTTCGGTAATAATCTGAAGCTGTTATTCATAGATAATGCCCTCCCCAATCATATATGTGGCCCAAGCTTTCGCTAGGTTAAACCCGATTATTTGGATACTTCAAGATACTCGCGGTACACTTTCGACCAAATTTCGTTTTTAATCTCAATAAATCGTTCATCGAGCTTCGTTGACTGATCTCTTGGGTACGGAATATCTACATCGATAATCTCTTTAATTCGACCAGGACGAGCACTCATAATGATAACACGTTGAGCTAAGATAACCGCTTCCTCTACATCATGCGTAATAAAGAAGCACGTTTTCTTTTCCTTCTGCCATGTTTTGAGCAGCTCCTCTTGAAGCTGTGCCCTCGTTTGAGCATCCAGTGCTCCGAAAGGTTCGTCCATAAGCAGCACTTCAGGCTCTACCGCATAGGCTCTTGCTATCGCAACACGCTGCTTCATACCTCCTGAGAGCTCCTTCGGATAAGCATGAGCAAAGTCTTTCAGACCGACAAGCTCCAAGTAATGCTCCGCTTTGGCACGGCGTTCTTGTTTGCTTAAGCCGCGAAGCTTGAGTCCAAACTCTACGTTTTTGATAACCGTTTTCCAAGGGAAAAGCGCATATTGCTGGAATACTACGCCGCGCTCCTTGCCTGGTCCCTTCACTTCAACGCCTTCGACCTTGACTGAGCCAGAGGTAGATTCCTCTAGCCCGCCAATGATGTTAAGCAGTGTTGTTTTACCGCAGCCGCTTGGGCCTACGACGCATACAAATTCATTATTTTTAATCGTTAAATCTGTATTTTGAAGTGCGATGGTCTCACCTGTACGTGTTTTATATACTTTGTTGAGACCTTTAATCTCAATTTTGATTTGTTCATTTGCATGCTGGGGATTAATGACCTTGTTTTCTAGCTTTGCCGTATTTCCTGCCATCCTGTTAGTCTCCTCTCCAGAAACAATACGAATTTATCCATTGCAAGTCCGATTATACCAATCACTACGATACCTAGAATAACGACATCCATACGGAAGTATAAGCTTGCTTCCATAATCATATTGCCGAGTCCCTTGTTAGCGCCTGTAAGCTCTGCTGCAACAAGCGTTGTCCACGCTGCCGCAAGACCAAGCCGAACACCAACAAGAATGTAAGGGAAGGATGCGGGAACGATAACCTCTAAGAAAATATCTTTATCCTTAGCGCCAAGCACTCTAGCGGCACGGATTAAGGTTGGATCAACGTTGCGTACCCCTTGGAAAATCGAGATAACCATAACTAGAAACGTAGCTACGAAAATAACTGAAATTTTAGCAGACTCACCAACACCCTGCGATACGATTACGAGCGGGATTAAGGCAATCGGTGGAATCGTCCGGAAAAATTGAATCCATGGGTCAAAAACTGCGCGAACGAGTGAGTACCATGCCATTGCGAAGGCAACAGGTATCGCAAACAGTAAGCCTAATGAGAAGCCGCCAAGAACACGAAGTAGACTGGTCGATACGTTGGTCCACATCCGACCGCTTTCCACTTCTTTGAAAAAAGTACTTAACACTTTACCTGGCGTTGTAATTATCGCTCCAACCGATGGGATCGATGATATCAGATACCATACAATAAGGCCTATTGCGATAGAGATGACGGTTAGTAGCCAGTTTGGGATTTTTTTCATTACATTAATCTCCTTCTGAGTTGCTGTTTTCTAATACTAACCGTCATATGCCGGCTGGAGCGCTTCCGATTTATATTTATTGCGCAATACTGCTGCCTCTTCCTTCGCGCCATTGCGCTCAAGCTTGCGAATCCAATCGTCAGCGCTTAAATATTTCCATGGTCCGGTTTCAATAACTTTTTGCAACGGATCAACCTTATAGTCCTTCTTGCTCGATTGCTCATGCATCCATTGGAGAAGTCGATGATCCATTTCCTTCACGATTTCTGGATATTCGCTAGCCACGTTATGCAGCTGATTCGGATCATTTTCCATATCGTACAACGTTACCGGTTCGAAATTGAGATACAAGCCTTGGTGATAGGTACGGATAAAGTACCATTTCTCATCACGTACTGCACGCTGGCATACATAGAGCGCATGGTCCATAACCAAGTAATCTCTGCCTTGCCAATGCTCGCCCTTCAATGCCGGAAGGAATGATTTGCCGTCCCAGCCTGATGGTACCTCTAGTCCTAGCATATCGGTAATCGTCGCAATAACATCAACGTTGTACACGAAGCCATCTACCTTTGCTCCTGGCTGTGTAATGCCTGGCGCCTTAAAGATCAAAGGAATGTGATGAACAGCTTCTGTTGCACTTGGATGCTCAATATAAATGCCTTGCTCACCCATTGATTCCGCGTGGTCTGCGCTAATGACGAAGCATACCTCATCCTCGATACCTAGCTCTCGCAATGTTTCAAGCAGCTCGCCTACATATTTATCCATGTAGTTAACGCCGCCGTCATAGCCGTCGATTACATGCTTGTAATCCGCACGATTCGCGATTTGTCCCGGCATCGTCGCTGGGTACTTATCTCCCCAGTGCAGAAATTTTGCTGAGCGCGGGAAGCTGTCTGTTTGCTGTGCCGCAATCGTCGCTTCATCCGGGAATGCTTTCACCGGTGAGTCCTTCCATTGCTCCATATATTCAATGGGATAGGTATAGAAAGAATGCGGATCCCAATATTGAATGTGCAAGAAATAGTCCTCTTCTTTGCCATGCTGCTTCAGCCATGGAATAACCGATGCGTTAACTTCATCTGCATTTTCATTGCCTTCCTTGAGTGAGTGCGTATGCACCTCGCTCCAGCCTGCGAAATACCACCATGCATGATGCCGATCTCCAAATGAGGAGAACGTTACTGTTTTATAACCAGCCTTACGTATATGTCTTGTAAAGAAAGGAACTTCCTCACTATGTCCATCCCCCTCAGGGTAATAGAACTCTCCGCCTGGACCCCAGTGCGTTAATGCCCCGTGATGTATGCCGAAGCGTCCGGACATGAAGCTTGCTCTGGAAGGTACACAAGGCGAGGAAGCTGTATAGCAGCTATTGAAAATCATGCCCTCCGCTGCAATTTTATCGATATTTGGTGTAGTTGGACGATTATATCCGTAACAGCTCATATGGTCTGGACGAAGTGAGTCAATGTCTAGGTAGATGATTCTCATGTGATGTTTCCTCCCGTCAAGGTGTTGTGTTTGGTTAATATATTACTATTGTAGGAGTAAACGCATCAAAAAATAAGGTTGAACATTTTTCAACCTTTTTTGGTTCCGCTATCATTGGATATTAATGTATAATTTAAAAATGGTAACGTTTTTATGAAAATAGTATGCGTTAACTTTCATTACGCGAGTATCCATTTTTTATATAAATAAAAACCATTGTCAAAGTAGAGGCTGGCTGATTGCCCTAAAAATTAGGGTGTAATCATGCTTGTTTCAATATAAGTTCATACCAAAAAGCCTTTCGCTGCATATAGCGAAAGACTTCAATTGGAATGGTATTAGCAGAAGCTCTTATTAACAAAAAGAATGAATCCATATTTATTTCTCTTCTCTCGGCGGTTAGTCGTTCCAAATCCGTGCAATTTTATGCGTATCCTTTGTATAAGTAAGATGGAACACATCAGGATTAGAAATGGCTCCCCATTCCTTAAATCCCACATGCTCATCAAAATGCTTCAAGAGCAGTGAGATGAGGTTGCCATGTGAAACGAGCACAACATTTCGATAGCCGCTATGAATGACTTCCTCCAGTACAGCGACGGCACGGGTCATGGCCACTCGACTCGACTCTCCCCCCTCATAGCATAAATCCAAATCATCATAGGTTTGACGAAGCATATCCAGCCAATCAGGATGATCTAACCCCGAAAGCACCCTTTCCATCAAACGATCATCTAAAACAATCTCCATCCCAAGCTTATTCGCTAATGGCATTACCGTAGCATAAGCTCTTGCAAAGGGACTTGAAATGATAGACTCAATATTTTTCGGCAAAAGAAACTCGGCAAGACGATGAGCTTGTTCCTTGCCCAAATCTGTCAAAGACGCATCAGGCGATTGTCCATCCGCTTTACAATGCCTCACGATATAAATATTTATCATGTATAGGTCCTCCTGAACATTAGCAACCATAATGAATCTTCGTTACAGCTATTATCTACTCCAGCTTTCCCCGCCGTTCTCTGTCTTGTAAACCTGCTGCACATCATTAGCTTCAATAATAACCCATCCATTCTCATCGTCAACAAATTGTGCATCCTTAATTACAGATTTAATAGATGAAGGATCAGACATGATCCTATTGACTTCGATTTCTTTCCACTTCAGGCCGCTGTCGTTAGTTAAATATAAACGAATCGAATCGTGAAAATATCCTTGCTCAAGACTTACAAAATGAACTTCACTTATTGCCTCTGTCTCCGATTGAATCATTCGTTTCGAGACATTCGACCACTCTAGCGACTGACTCCGTTTTTGGAACACATAGACACATGAATTCATTTGACAGGGAGCCGTCACACTGACCACTTCAGATCCTTTAAACCACTGAACCTTTCCTACCAAGTAAGGCACCAGCTCTTGCTGGAGCTCCCCTTCCCGTAGAGGAAGCTGCACCTTATTCCAGCTAATTCCTCCATTAACTGTACCGTAAAGCCATGGATCTGTCTCCGTCAATACATTTGAACTAATCCAGCCTTTAAACTCATTCGCAAAGGATATACCTTCCTTAATCCCCTTTTCAGGCAAACTGTCATTATGGGCAAGCAATGTCCACGTCGCCCCGCCATCTTTGGTTCCATACAGATCCGCAAAATGATAACTCTGTCCCGCCGCATATGTATTTTTCAACCAACCATGTTGCTCATCCAGCCAGTATATATCAGCGTTATGCCCCTTTAGCTTAGGCAAATCGATTGCTTCCCAACTCTTCCCTTGATCTATGGAATGGATAAGTTTGATTTTACCGCTCGCCTTATCCTTATACAGAAGCCAAATGCTTTTTTTTAGCGTTATGACCTGCTGGATCTGAGACAATATTTTCGATTCCACCTCTACATCTGACCAAATATTGCCGCCATCCTCTGTATACAAAATTCTCTCTTTCGTTGGAATATCAATCGAATACGCCCAGCCGACCTTTTCCGATTGCATTTCAATTTTGTAATCAAAAGACTGCTGCTCCACACCATCCACTGTGCCTGTAGATACTCCTAACGGTTCCACCTTTTGCTCCCCGTTCTTACTCGTAATCACATATGAAATATGATTTAACATCATATATATAGCCTCTTTTCGCTCATCGTCCAAAAAATAAATGATCCGATGAATGCCGCTGCCGCCTTCCCAATCAGGGGCACCCGCTATATAATTAAATGCATTAATTATCGTATTTTCATCCTTGTTTGCTGCTATTATCCTCTTCGCATCATCAAGCTTCAGGCGTCTTGTATCCCTCGGCAATTCTCCAACTATTAATAGCGCGTCCCTCTTCCACACACCCAGCCCCATACTATGATCCCTTTCCAGCTTTCTTATCGCTGCGATCTGCTCTTGTGAAGAAGCCTTCGTCATATACTTTTGATATTCACTATTGCTGAGGCCGTGATTTTCAAATGCCTCCTTCTTCCAAGGCAACCCTCTTTCTAATTTATTTGCAAAAATGAGTACAGCTACACCGAGAGCAATGAACATCAAGACAACTACTATAGCGAGTTTCCTCGATTTTTTCATGGACATCACTCCTTGTTCAAGATTTTGTTAAAGCTTTATACTCAATTAGGCAAGAAAGAACATACCGATAAGGATGTTCAGATTAGGAAGCTGCTTACTCAATAGCTCGTAGGCGGAATTTATCTGTTTGGAGGAAGTAGAGTGCGTAGACGGAATTGATTGCTGCTTGGAGTGAGTACGGGTGCGTAGACAGAATTGATTGCTACTTAAAGAGAGTAAGCGTACGTAAACGAAATTTATTGCTGCTTGGAGAGAGTAAGCGTAGGTAAACGAAATTTATTGCTGCTTGAAGAGAGTATGAGTGCGTAGACAGATTTTATTGCTACTTAAAAGTGAGTCGGAGTGCGTAGTCGGAATTGATTGCTGCTTGAAGTGAGTATGAGTGCGTAGACAGAATTGATTGCAGCTTGAAGTGAGTATGAGTGCGTAGACAGAATTTATTACTGCTTAGAGAGAGTAAGCGTGCGTTGACGGATTTTATTGCTGCTTGAGGTGAGTAGGTAGACGAAAGAATCTCATCTATTCGGCTGGAGCGGACCGTAGTTCCGCTATTTTGATATTTACCCGTCTGTTAAGTGGATTTGCGGACATATGATCCGCTATCTCCTCAAAATGACCCTCTTTCCTTTGAATTTCCACAAATAAAGGATCCTATGTCCAGAAGTACGACATTTCATGCTTATTCGTACAAATAGAGTATCCTATGTCCGCTAATGCCTGCCTTATAAGCCAATACTGTATCATTTTATAAAACAACACTACTATAATTATGTCAGTGTCCCTTCGTTTATTTACGGAATTCATTCATTCGAATCATGCCTATAAACACACACCTATCAGGAAGAAAAAATACCGATTACCCGTATGCAGCTTCTCGCCTGAACTCATTTCTCAACAAAAAAATAGCAAAAAAGCCAGAAACACTCATAAGAGGTTTCTGGCTTTCTGGCAATTCATAAGTACCGACTAAGAATACGCCTACCCTATGATGCTTTTACTTCTCTATTAAGCCTAACATTCTCATTAACAAGGCTACCATTTCCGCTCTTGTAATCGTATCTTGAGGAGCAATACGGTTGCCTTCGCGACCTTGAATGAGACCTGCCTCCACTGCAGCTGCTATTTCTGCTCTGGCCCAGCTCGGAACATCCTCTGCATCTGCAAACAACAGCTCGGCATTCTGAGCCTTCGG
The DNA here is from genome assembly GCF_056269295.1 of Paenibacillus sp. J31P13. Lineage (NCBI taxonomy): Bacteria > Bacillati > Bacillota > Bacilli > Caryophanales > Paenibacillaceae > Paenibacillus > Paenibacillus sp. J31P13. The sequence goes on along the minus strand of NZ_JBWDNR010000003.1, from coordinate 656,947 downwards.
CAGCTTAAGGCTTCGAACGATCATGACGATGCCTTCTGCGCGAGTCATCTCCGCCATTGGGCGGAATGTATTATCCTCATAACCGCTAATGACTGACTGCTGAACTAACTGCTCCACATAAGGCCTCGCCCATACTGGTATGTTGCCAGCATCTGCAAAGTCGCTATGATCAGCATCAGCTTTGAAATCCAGTGCTCTGCCTAGCATGGCAGCCAATTCAGCACGAGTTACCTTGTTATTGGGTCGGAATGAACCGTCCCCATAGCCCTTAATAAATCCACGGCTCACCGCTTGTTTAATCAGCGCCTCTGCCCAGTGATTCGTTATATCCGTCAGGGAAACCTCAGGTGTTTCCGGCTCCTTCGGCTTCTCTGGCTCCTCTGGTTTCACAGGTGGAATTACTACTCCTGGCGTTTCAGGGTTGCCCCCGTCTGAGCCCCCTCCAACAACAGCAATCTCAATAGGTGCAGAATTAACGGTAATGCCATCCAGTGTAACCTGCACCGTGATTTGAGTTGTGCCACTTTGCTTGGCATGTACCACACCATTACTATCGACTTCAGCGACCGATGGTTGACTGCTGCTGTATACTTTGACAGCGCCGGATAATTCCTGCGTTGAACGCCCCTTTTCCAGCAAGCCTTTCAATGAAAGCACGGTCTGCTTACCCGCTTCAATACTTATTGCTTCTGTGGACAGTTCAACACCTGTTAGCTTCAGCAAGAGCTCCGGTATGGAATATTTATAAAGGTTCGGGCTCTCCGGATCAGTGAACATATAGAAGCTGCCGAAATCATCTTGTGCAAGCTTACGGACTCCAGAAGCAAGCACCGTCATTTCCTTGGTAGCTGCGTCTACTCTGAAGAAGGAGCCGCCAACCGTTGCATAGACATTCCCATCGCTCCCTGTTTCCATTGAACCGTCAATCCAACGTCCTTTCGCATTAGGAAATGCATTGTCGCTATGAATAATTTGACGTGATTCAATGTCAAAGATGAATAAAGCGCCATTGGCAAGTCCCCAAATATTGCCGTCTGGTCCAACATGCAAAGCGGTAATAGCCTGCTTGCCTTGAACCGGAACAATCTCAAACAGTTTCTCTTTCTTCACAACATCCCAGATGAACAGCACGCCTTCTTTCGCAGTCGGCACGCCGCCTTGTCCGCCGTGGATTGATGTCCCGCCGTATAGCAGCCCATTCTTATAAGCGAATGAAAGAATACTCTGATCGGAAACAACATCCTCATACAGCTCCGGCTCTCCGCCAGCTTCCAAATCATAAACCGCTAATACGCCGCCTAGCATTCCGTTTTTCGGAACCGTACCGACGAATAACTTGTTCAAATCCTCAGCACCACCCATACCAAAAGGCCGATCCTGATTCAAGCCATTCAAGGTAAACAAACGATCTGGATTAAGTTCACTCGAATTTGTTCGATTCCAAGGCTTTGACAGATCATACTCATAGATGCTTGCATTAGGGTAAACACCCAAATACAGCTTGTTATGAATGGATGTCATTCCTTCCCCTTGACCAATTCCTTCAAAGTACATACTCTCCCCAGTTGTAGGAGTGTAGGCGCCAAGGTTTCCCTGCAAGTAACCAGCTGTATATATTTTCCCGTCAGGGCCCTTTGTGATTTCATGAATATTGACAGGCTCAGCCGGCACTTGAACGTCAGTCAGCTTTACATTTCCCGTCTCCAGATTATACTTGTACAGCTTACCCGAGTTGCCGGATAAACCAACCAGACTGTAGCCAGGGAAGCCTTCTTCGTTTAACTCGACAAAGTCATAGCCGATTGCCGCTCCCTCAATGGAAGCGCCAAGTGAATGATAAGTATCGGTATCTAGATCGTATTCAAATAATTGTCCACCCGTTCCTGCAAAATAAATCATATTCGCAATAGGGGATACAGGGGATACACCGCGCGAGAAATTAGTGAACAACGTTGACGTTACTCCTGTATCCGCATTCGTAACCTCAAGCAAATCCCCAGTCTCAATATCGATGACAAACGTTTCATTGGCATTGTTCGCTTCCTTGCGAGCGAATAGCTTGCCTCCGGCAATGTTCAAATCATAAACTGAAACAATGTTTTCAAAACCAGCTGGCAGCAGGTCACGCTTCGCGCCTGTCGCTAGATCGTATTCCAACAATCGAGGCACGTTGCCGACACCAGCATAAATTTTATGTGTCTCTTTATCATACGCCACGACACGAGTCCACCGTTCACCGCCCGACAATGTTGACATCGTTCCGTAGTTTTTGAATTCATTCGTCAACGGATTGTATTGATATAAATCTGCCGTCGGATAAGTACTGCCATACATCATACCGTCCAAGCCAGCAGCCATGGGATAGAGTACGGAATCCTTTGTGGATAGCGGATGTCCCAAGTTAATCAACTCGTCCGTAGACGGAATGTAGCGATAGAGCAAGCCAAGATTGTACGCTCCGAGGTACACGGAACCATCGCTTGATACCGTAACAGACCATGCACCAGATGTGTCTGGCATCGGCATGCTTTTCACAACTTTCTCTGTAGCAAGATCTATCATGGTGAAAATAGCAGGCGCACCCGCCACGACGGAATAAATGACATCTCGGCCTTCTCCATCCTGTCCGACTGCTCCGCGCATTAAGGTTGCTTTGCGTATTTGAGCCCCTAAGTCTTCACCGACGATCGTAATCGAATCATTCGGAAGAGGAATCTCTGGAACCTCATGCTGGCCGCGAAGCAGCGCCACATCATCCACAAAATAGGAGAAGGACTTGCTTGGGCTGCCTGCGAACATAATAGCCGCGTACTGTGTCCCTTCCGGCACGACGGCTGTTACATATTGATCGAACCATACATCCGTTGGTTCTGATACAATATTCCATGCTTGCTTACTGATGTAATTACGCTCCGCGTCAAAAAAACGAACATACATATCGGATGAGCCATTCTCAATCCACGTACGAGCAGCCGCGGTGTATGTTGCGCCAGCCTCAACCGGGACCAGTTCGCTTATCACATTCAAAAAAGTGCCGGAAGTATTTTGAAGATGGAGACTGCTGCTTCCGCTATTGGCACGTTCATTGGAAATGGAAAAGGATGAGGCATCAGTCGCCTTCACCTTGCTCCAACCCGGAATCTCCCCATTCACTGCTGGCTGCTCCATATTACCGTTCAACACCTGCTTCATCACACTAACCTCGTCTAAATAGAATTGAAAAGCTCTCTTAGCACCCGTAATGAGAGAGACCTTCAGCTTGACCCCGCCTTGCGGCACTGTAAATGATCGCTCATAATATTTCCACTTTTCATGATCAGTTGTCGCATTTAAGTAAGCTTGAAAGCTGCTCCCTGACCCACTCTTGAGCTGAACGCCATCCTTGTCGTATACATAGACATACAGACCTTCCATCGTTCCCGCTTCTAAGAAGACCTCTGCTGAAAGCGTATAGGTCGCATTCTCTTCTACATCTATCAAACCGGACTCTATGTTAATAGCACTATTCCCGGCGGTAGGGTCCATACTGGCGTAAAGACTCTTCTCCCCCATTCGTTTATTGTCCGTGCTTACAGATGGTTGTCCCGATACGATTTTCCAGTTTGGAATGATCTCGCTAGCCGCTGCCGGCTTTTCAAACCCGCCATTAACCATCGTTAGCACCAAAGGTTCTGGCTCTACCGGATCAGGCCCCCCTTCGCCTGGTCCACTCTCATCAACTTCTTTCAAATTCACATCATCCCAATAGCTGATCCCCTTCCCGTTTTTGGGTGAGGCTAAAACTACGGTTACATAAGCTGCTCCTGCTGGCGCGGCAGCAGTTATCTCTATCGTTTGCCACACATTGATCGGTGCTGCCTGAAAATTGGGATCATGAACGACAGTTCCGCCTGTGACCAACTTGTTGGCGCTGTCATAAAAGCGAAGCTGCAGCTGGACTGAACCGCTTGCAATGTACACGGAAGATGTGACTGTATACTCGCGTTCCGCTTCCACTGCTGCCTTAACACTCTCGGCAGCGAAATTGACATTGTCCTGATCATTCAATTTCAAACTGCTATTGCCACTATTCTTTTGTGCTGAATCTATCGATAGCGTACCATTCTTACCCATACCCAAAATCTGTGTCCACCCTGGGATTACTCCGTTAACGGCTGCTTCTTCAAAGCCCCCATTAACAAGTTCCATTGTCTTACCCGGAATAGCCTCGGCGCGTACGCCCTGTGGAACACCTGCAAAAGAGAATACCGTTAAAAAGAAACACAATAATAGCAACAAGACCTTTCTTCTCCATCCTGCTTGCAACATTATCCCTCCTCCTTTGAATCATACACATCACAAAAGATGTATACGTGTATATTACATGTATACATACCGACCTGCATATAGTCAAGAATAATAAAAAATATCGTTTTGATGATTGACACCTTTAACGATATGGGTTAATTTGAATACAGGTAAAATACAGGTATTATGAGGTGGGGCTATCGTGAGCAATTTATTAAACAGAATGAAAAGAGAACGCTATATCTATTTATTGCTTCTTCCCGGTATTTTATATTTCATCATCTATCGTTATGTACCCATGGCCGGTCTTGTAATTGCTTTCCAAGACTATAATCCTTTCGCTGGATTTATCAAAAGCGATTGGGTCGGCTTAAAGCACTTTACACACATGTTTGCGAATGGTGAAGTCGTCCGCGTGCTTTCGAACACCATACAAATATCATTGCTGCAAATCTTTGTCGCCTTTCCTGTTTCTATTATTTTGGCGCTCATGCTAAATGAACTTCGGAACGAAACGTATAAACGATTGATTCAATCCATGATTTATTTACCCCATTTCCTATCATGGGTCGTTGTCGTCGGGATTTTCGTCGTTTTCATGCGTGGAGACGGTTTAATCAATTCCGTTCTAGCCAGATTCGATATAGAACCAGTAGACTTTCTAACCAATCCTGCATTTTTCAAACCTATCATAATCATTCAGTCTATTTGGAAAGAAGCCGGCTGGGGAACCATTATTTTCTTAGCAGCACTAGCGGGTGTTAATCCCCAGCTGTACGAAGCTGCGCGTGTCGATGGCGCATCCCGTTGGAGACAGCTGTGGCATGTTACCTTGCCGGCTATTCGCAGCGTCATTATTATTCTCTTCATTTTAAGACTAGGCAATGTTATGGATACTGGCTTTGAGCAAATCTTCCTTATGCTGAATCCCTTTAATATGGATCACGGAAACGTTTTGGATACTTATGTTTACTTCAAAGGTATTCAGCAGGGTAATATCAGCTTTGCGACAGCGGTGGGGATGTTCAAAGGTTTGGTAGGTCTCGTGCTAGTTCTAGCAGCGAATAAATTGGCAAAACGCTCTGGAGAAGAAGGATTGTATTAATCGGTTTAAATGATTCTGGACTAGGAAGAAGGCGAAATCATTTTATGAACAAAAGAACATGGTCGGACAAAATAATCGATTCACTCAATTACATCTTTTTAACCCTTATTGCAGGCTTAATGCTGCTTCCCTTCATACACATATTTTCCGTGTCCTTCTCTTCTCTACAGGATGTGCTCCTAAAGGATTTCATTCTGTGGCCGACGAATTGGGCTGTCGATTCCTACAATGCAATTTTTGCTTCCAATCATTTTATTCGCTCTATATTTGTAACCATCTACATTACCGTGCTCGGTACGGCTGTAAGTCTTATTCTGACTGCAACGATGGCTTACGGACTTACCCGCAATGTACTGGGACAGAGATTCATCTTGCTATTAGTTATTTTCACTATCCTATTCAACGCGGGTATGATCCCGGTCTATCTCGTTGTAAAAGCAACCGGCTTGATGAACTCGATCTGGGCTTTGATCATTCCAAGTGCGATCAGCTCCTTCAACCTTATTGTAATCAGGCAGTTCTTCCTTAGCATTCCTAGTGAGCTGAACGAAGCTGCACTCATCGATGGAGCCAATGAACTGCGATCATTCTGGTCAATTATTCTTCCGTTATCCAAACCGGCATTAGCCACCTTCGGGCTTTTCTATGCTGTAGGTCACTGGAACAAATATTTTGAAGGAATTCTATACCTAAATGATGCAGCCAAATGGCCGATTCAGGTTGTATTGAGACAAATCGTCATTATGAATGAAGCTACATCTACCCTCGGAGCGGACGTTATGCTGCAGCTGGAAAACCCACCACCTCCCGCAACGATTCAGATGGCTGCTATTCTCATAGCTACATTGCCCATATTGGTCGTCTATCCCTTTCTACAAAAGCATTTTGCCAAGGGGGTGATGATCGGTTCCGTGAAGGGCTAGGTTTATGGTATTAAACGTTTTGCGATTCAAAATGATTTGCGTACATTCCAAATTATCGGAGGGGATCTATTCAATGAATTTCAAGAAATCGACCATGTTCTTAGTTGCATTGCTCTTAGTTTTCATGACTGCTTGTTCATCTAATAAGGAGAAAACTCCCGCACCAGCAGAGACTAAAAAGCCGGATGGCGGCGAAACAAGTGCTCCTGCAACGGAAAAGCCTGAAGAAAAATATAAGATTTCAGGCGTGACGTATATCTTTGGTAATCCGCCGCCGAAAGACGGCCGCGGACAGAAAATGTTAAATGAAAAGTTTAATGTTGACTATTTTGCAGAGAAGATTCCGAATGATAACTTTATTGAAAAAGTCACGGCTATGGTCGCTGGCGGCAATATGCCGGATCAAATCAGCTTCCGCTCTGCCAACACGGATCTATTCAATCGTTGGGCTAAGCAACAAGCATTCCTGCCACTCAATGATTATATCGAGGAATTTGATTACTTAAAGAGCATCCCTGAGGAGCTATGGCTGCCGTTCACGGTTGACGGCAAAATTTATGGCATTCCAACCTGGTCCCCTGTTGAATCACAATCATTCATGGTACGCAAGGATTGGCTGGATAACTTGAATCTTCCAACACCTACAAGCTATGAAGAGCTTAAGAAAGTTGCCATTGCCTTCACTAAAGATGATCCCGATCAAAACGGCAAAAATGACACGTATGGTCTTGCAATCGGACAAAACATTAACCCGACATTTGCTATGGGACCTTACTGGCAGCATGACACTTGGTATCACCAAGACGCTAATGGAAACTATATTCCTGGATTGATCTCTGAAGGAAGAAAAGAACTTATTCAAACTTTTAACGACCTTTATAAAGAAAAAGCAATTACGGGAGACTTTGCTGTAGTCAATTGGGCTGACACAAATAATGAGTTCTATTCCGGCAAAGCAGGCGTATTTCTAATGGCTCCTCGCGGAATGTCACAAGATTACATGACAGCATTGCTTGCCATTGATCCAAAAGCAGAATTCGTTGTTCTTGATCCCTTTGAGGCTCCAGATGGCTCCAAAGGCTTCGCAGCTGGTCCGGGCTTCTCCAGATTTTTAACATTGAATGCTAATCTGGCTGACAAACCAGACAAGGTTCGCAAAATGCTGGAAATTCACGGATTCTCTCGTCAATATTATCAAGCTTCCAAAAACTCATCTGATAATAAGGACTTTGACTGGTTCTATGGAAATGAAGGCGTTGGCTATACGCTCGACGAGAACAAAGTACGTGTGCCTTTGACAGAACCAGGCAGCGGTACAGAGCCTTTCTTGTACTTTATTGATAGCACAAGCTGGGTTTCGGCTAGTGACGATGCCGAGTTCCCTCTCGCTTATACGGAGCCAAAACTAGTTGATGCTACGCAACAGCTCGTTGATATTAATAAAAAATATAAGCTGTATTATCCGCCTCATGTAGGCATTATCTCACCAAAAGAAACAGAAGTTGGTGCGGAATTAACACTGCTGTTGATGAATGAACAAACCAAGATGATTACTGGAAATCGCCCTATATCCGATTGGGATGCACTAGTGAAAGAGTATATGGATCGCGGCGGCGCGAAAATCATTGAAGAATACAACGCTGAAATCAAAGCTCGCGGTTACACGGAACGTGTCTGGAAGTAGGCTATGCAGAACAGGAAAAATATGTTGGGCTTCTTGCAAGCCCAACATATTTTTTATCATCTAACTTAAGGTTGTGATTGCTATGAATATGGCTCGAATAGGGGTATGGATAGATAAAGAAGCTGTGGAACATAGACACCGTTACGGCGTCAACGTCTTTCAAAACTATATTGGCGAGATGCTGTCTCATTCGGGGTTTACGTATCAAACACTGGATCTAGCAGAACAAATCAATCACGAGACTGTTGATGTAGTCATTATAGCAGTAGCTAGTGAAAAGAAAGAGGATGTGGAACGGCTCTGGCAGTATATGCTGCAAGGTGGAATCGTCATTTCCTTTGCTGGACTCAGTACGCTTGCCGATCCATTAGGCTGCAGACCCATGAGAGAAATAGCTGTCGGCTATGCTGGACTTCAAACCTCTTGGTATAACGATACGCTCATGCGATGCTTTGATATCCGTCCTTGGGAGAAGGCAGGACAATCCTCTGACTATGACAGCGAGGGAATTGGTTCATGCCGTCAAGATAGTCCGAAAGGCGTGATATGCGGTTCTGTGCTGCAAAGCTTCCAAATCGGCAAAGGGCATTTGGAGCGTTGGTCCGTCGATATTCCAAGCACCATTGTCAGACTTCAACAAGGAAAGAGTCCCATCGTGACAGATGGCTGGCCTGCCCCTGACGGTACGGGCGCTGTAGATGACTGGATATTGAAAGCAGATGATGATATTCAACAGGACTGGGAGTATGATCGACAAGCAACAGAAACGGGCATGGCCTATTTCGCCCATCCTTATGCTGATTTATGGAAGCAAGCATTTGCAGGCCATCTGCTGCACGTCACTTCAAGACAGGGACACGTGCTTCCCTTCGTTGATTATTGGCCAGACGGCATAGAGAGAATCGCCATGATTTCGCATGATAGTGATCTCAATATCGACGAATCCGCAGAAATAACCTTGCAAGTATTGGAGGCACATGATGTTCAAAGCACATGGTGCATGATTGAGCCGGGTTACGCTGATTCGATTTATTCTAAAATCAAGGAAAACGGACATGAGCTCGCTCTTCACTATAATGCATTGCCGCTGGATAACGGTGTCTGGTCCCAGGATGAATTTGCTCGGCAGCTGGATTGGTTCAAATCCGCAACAGGCTCCACCCAATCTCATTCGAATAAAAACCACTATACACGGTTTGAAGGCTGGGGCGAATTATTCGATTGGTGCGAGAAATACGGTATCGAGACCGATCAAACAAGAGGACCGAGCAAGAAAGGGAATATTGGATTTATATTTGGAACCTGCCACCCCTACTTCCCTATCTCCTGGTCAGATCAAAAAAATAGAATGTACAATGTGCTAGAAATCGGCTTCCTCACGCAGGATCTCGATCATAACACCCTAGCAGACAGCAGCGTCATACATCCGTTTCTAGAGGGTGTGAAAAGAGTGAGCGGTGTCGCCCATTTCTTATTTCATCAGGTTCACGTCTTGCGCCAGCCCCCTGTACGCGAAGCACTAATTGCAGTTATTCAAGAGGCTAAGAAAGCAGGATTTGTATTCTGGACGGGTCAACAAATTAATGAATGGGTTAGAGCGAAACGCCAAATTAGCTTGGATGGCATTCATGCGGACGGCAGCGCAGTCTATAGCAACCCTAGTAACATCAGCAATGCTGTCATCTGGACTCCCCTAACCATTAATGAGGCTAATCATCCAAAAGATGAGATTCATATGAAATATGGCATTCCCTGCAAGAAAACAATTATTGAATGACATAGACGAGGTGAAACGCATTGAATTCTGCAAATAGACTCGCGATTCATGGCGGAGAAAAAACGAAAGATACACCCTTTGGGACAGGAAAACGATTTGGACTAGAAGAAGTAAAAGAACTAGTTGAAGCATTGGAGCAAAACACGTTATTCTATCATTTCGGCAAAAAAGTGAAGCAATTTTTAGCAGATTTCAATGCGATGTATGGAGTTTCTTATAGTGTCGCCACCTCGTCCGGGACAGCAGCTCTTCATGTTGCTCTTGGCGCTGCCGGCGTTACAGTTGGCGATGAGGTCATTACGAGCCCGATTACCGATCAAGGAACCGTCGTTGGTATCCTCTATCAAAATGCAATACCTGTATTCGCGGATCTCGATCCCTATTCCTATAATCTTGATGCTGCGTCGATCGAATCACGCATCACTTCAAAAACGAAGGCCATTCTGGTCGTTCACCTAGCAGGAAATCCATGTGATATGGATCCTATTATGGAAGTTGCCCATAAATATAATTTAAAGGTTATTGAGGATTGCGCTCAGGCTTATTTAACGGAGTACAAAGGCAAGCTGGTTGGTACAATCGGCGACTATGGCTGCTTCAGCACCAATGATTTCAAGCATATCTCGACTGGCGATGGTGGAATCGTAACGGTCAACTCCGGACTTGAGGCGGACTATCACCGCACGCATGCTTTCGCGGATAAAAATTATGAGCGCATGGGAACAGAGCTTAATCGGACGCCCAGCAGCCTAGCGCCAAACTATCGCATGACTGAATTGCAAGGCGCGGTTGGCATTGCTCAGCTCAAGAAGCTTCATGCCATATGCCAAAGAAGAAACGAATTAGGCAGTAAATTGAACAATGGACTTCAAGACTTAAACGGACTAACTGTGATGTCCATTCCCGCTGACAGTTCATGCACCTATTGGTTTTATATGTTCCGCTTAACTGAAGAGGAGCTTACATGCAGCCGCGAGCAATTCTGTGAAGCACTTAGCGCAGAAGGCATCACGAATCGAATGGGCTATATTCCTGATGTCGTCTATATGCAGCCTATGTTTCAGAATAAGCAGGCCTACTTGGGAAGTCATTTCCCTTTTGACTTGTCCGAAGTTAGCTATGCTAAGGGCACTTGCCCGCAGGCAGAAGCGATTCTGCAATCCGCCGTTCAAGTACCGATTAGTGAGTTTTTTACCGATAAAGATATAGAGGAAACGATTGCGGCAATTCGGAAAGTGACATTATTTTATCAAAAATAGACGATCAGGGGAGGAATCCCGAGTGGGCTTTACCGATTTGGGCATACCGGTTGATGCAGTGGAATCAAGAACCGCCGCCATCTGTACCAATGCTGCCGGCGACTGTCGCGTCGTTATTGCGGCTAAAGGTTTCTTGCTTGTCATTGACCCTGTGACAGAGGAATGTCGACAGCATTCTTTTCCAAACCATCATTCTGAATATCCATACGATACATTCAGCAGCAGGAATGGCATGTTTTATGTTGGAGCTGGTTCCCTGTTTTATGCGTTCGACCCTTTCCAGCTAATCTACGTAGATGTCATAGCTGTCGATGATAAAGATGAGCTTTGCGGCTTCAGCTACGCGGAGAACGAACAAGGTCATATATTTATGGCATCCTATCCGCATAGCCGCCTTTATCGTTATCGTCCCATTGAGCGGGATTTCACCTCTTACGGAAGTATGGATGACGAGCAGAAGTATCCCTCTCATATGGCTGTTGACGCTTATGGCTGGGTTTATATTGGAATAGGCACAACGAGAAAAAATATCATTGCCTTCCATACTGAAAGCGGATTAAAAAAATCGCTTCTATTAGACGAAGCTAGAACGATCGGGATGGGGTGTGTGAGACAAGGCCCCTCCTTACAAGTCTATGCGCAATTGAATGACCAGTGGGTACGCGTTGAGCAAGGCAGCATGGTCGAGCCGCTGCTGACTGATGAAATTCCCGCTTCCTTATACACAGATTCTGAAATAAGCTTTGGGAAATTCCATCGCCAGCTTCCCGGTGATTGGAAGGTGCTCAGCCACAGCTTATCGGATCGAGAACTCATTATGCAGCATGAAACCACAGCGCAATTAAGGACGATCAAGCTGCGTTATGTATCAGAAGGAGCCATGCTCTCTCCTCTTGCACTAGGACCAAATGAGGACATATACGGGACGTCCAATCATCCCTTGCACTTCTACACCTATGATTCACTCTCCCCTGCTTCTAAGTTAATAAACTATGGGGCGAGGATCATCCAGCATGGCGCTGGCGGCAATATTGCTGCCTATGCCGTCCAAGGGAATCTCCTTATTGGGGCTGCTTATACGCAAGGACGCCTGCATCTCTACGATGTAACCAAGCCGATTCAGCTCCATGAATCAGAGCAGCGCAACCCGATATGTATTGCCGAGCATGTTGAAGTCCATCGTCCCAGATGCGCAATTGCCCTGCGTGACGGGGAACACATTGCTTATGGAGGATTTCCTGGCTATGGCATGGTTGGCGGCGCACTATGCTTCTACAACCTTAATACTGGCAAAGATCAGCTTATTCCGCATACGATGCTCATATCGAATCAAAGCACGGTTGCTTTAGCAGAAGCCAGCGATGGAACACTGATTGGCGGAACAAGCATTGAAACGCCGGGCGGTGCTGATCCAAAAGCGGAAACCGCTTCTATCTATCTATTGGATTGGCAAAAAGAAACCGTCCTTCGCAGCTGGCAGCTTCGCAAAAACATTCGCGAATATTCTATGCTGCTTATTGATGCTAGAGGATGGATTCATACGTTAACCTCTTGCTGCGCTTATCTGGTGTGGGACCCTATCGAGGAGGCGATCATTTATGAAACCGACTTATCGGAATGGGGAGCCATTGTAAGAGCTGGTTGGCAGCTGTGTCCTGAGGATCAGTGTATATATGGCGTGATGAGCCAAGCTTTATTCAAAATCCCATTAAACACCTTGAAGCCGGAAAGGATTGCAGTTCCAGCTGGCGAAATTACAGCTGGATTCGTCAAACGGAATAACGAGCTGTTTTTTGCAATCTCCACACATTTATGGAGCTATTCATTACAGAAGGAGTGAGCCTATGGGCTATCGGCTTTCACAATTATCGGAACAAAGCTTCCCTTACTTACTAGAAGATGTTGAATCTTCTAGCCAGTGGGTTGAAAAGAGAGAACGGATTGCTGCGCTTTGGCGCGAATATATCGGATGGATACCGGAAGCGATCCCTCCAGTCCACACCATTCATTCTCAGCATCTCGAAAGCGACCATATCCGGATTCATCTTTCTTATGAAACGGGATTTGGCGATCAGGTTTATGCCTATTTACTGGTTCCCGGCTCACAAGCTGCCCCGCAAGGGAAACAATATCCGGCTATGCTTGCCCTGCATCCAACCGATCAGAATGGCAAGTCAGATATTGCAACAAATGAAGGGCGTGCTAATCGCAAATACGCCCTAGAGCTTGTCTCTAGAGGCTACGTCGTGCTGGCTCCAGATACAATTACTGCGGGTGAACGCATCTATGCCGGTGCAGAAGCATTTCAAACCGCCCCATTCTATCATGCATTTCCCAATTCAACAGCTGTCGGTAAAATGATACATGATCACCAGCAGGGTATAGAATTGCTGCAGACGCTTCCCTATGTCGATCGAGATCGGATTGGCGCTATTGGCCACTCTCTTGGCGCTTACAACGCCTACTTCTTGGCAGCAGTAGATGAACGAGTCAAAGCGGTTGTATCCAGCTGCGGTTTCAGCCCATTCATGGGTGACCCCACCCCTAATCGTTGGGGACAGCGCGACTGGTTTTCACATATCCCAAGGCTGACTGATCATATAAATGAAGATTCCATTCCATTTGAATTTCATGAAATTATGAGCTTAGTCGCACCTAGACCTCTACTGAATTGGTTTACGCAAAATGATGCTATTTTTCCCAATTGGCAAGCGGCAGCATTCGCTTCCAGCGATGTTCATCATCTATATGAATGGCTAGGACATAAAGAATGTTACGTAAGCCTGCTGGGTAACGGAGGACATGATTTCCCTCAGCATATACGCTCTTTAAGCTATCAATTTTTAGACCTTTGGTTGAGTGAAGAAGATAGTATATAATAAAGAGTAGTTGATACAAGTATAGGAGCGGATTGATTGTGTTACGTAGAAGAGATGATTTCAGGATTCGTTATCAGACCTTTAAAGATGATCTCCGCGGTGAAATATTAAGCGGCAAAATTAAACCAAATGAATTTATATTACCTGAGAATACGCTAAGTGAGCAGTATGAACTTAGTCGTGTTTCCGTACGCAAAGTTTTGGCAGAGCTTGTTGAGGAAGGCCTAATTGAGAAAATATCTGGTAAGGGAAATCGAGTCATCATTCCGCAAAACGGTCCCACTGTGAGGGAAACGATCAAGCTAGCGTGGTTCTCAACCTCCTATGAAATCGATATTGTTCGTGAAATCATTAGTAAATACAAGGCCTCACAGCCTTTTGCCGATGTGGAGCTCACCATCATTCCTGAATCCGGTTATATAGAGACCATAAGCCAGCTCATCGAAAATGGAGAAGGCCCCGATGTGTTCATGATTTCCGATAGTCAATTTCTTCATTTGCTGGATCTTCAAAAGGCTGACCTGCTGCATCCTTATCTTTCGCAGAGCATGCTTCCCGAAGAGGACAGCTATCCGAAAATATTCGAGTTATTCGAATATGCCGGTCAACAGATCATAACACCGTTTCTATTTTCTCCTGTTGTCATTTGCTACAATGAGAATCTGTTCGAACAGGCAGGAATCACAGAAAAGGATCCAATCCCTGATTGGGATGCACTGCTTAATACCGCCAAGAGGTGTACGATGGATCTTGACGGAGATGACCGTATTGATCACTACGGCTTTTGTTTCTCTTCCTCCCCTCACCGCTGGCCAGTCTTTATGCTTCAGAATCAAGGCAGCCTTGCTGCTTCCGATAACGAATGCACGATCGACAACTCTAACACCGTTGAAGCCTTGCAATTTTGTTTGGATTTGATGTATAAGGAACAGGTTTCCCCAATCTATTCACATGGCAGCGAATATTTGGCGGAGACACTGTTTGTTAAAGAACGGGTAGCTATGATATTAAGCACCTATTACTTTATGAATGAATTTAGAGGCAGCTCTATACATTGGAATGTTCGTCCTCTGCCGAAGCAGAAATCGGAGGGCACACTATTGCTGGGCGGCGGACTAGGGATTAATAAGCACAGCCCCCGCATTCAGCTTGCACAAAGCTTTGTTGACTTTATGGTCGGAGATGAAGCCCAATCGCTTATTAAACAAATGGGTTGTACGATTCCTGCTCTAAGGAAAATCGCTGAGGATGATTCCTTGTTAAACCCTAGCATTCATCCCAAAAACTATAATGTCTTCAAAGAAATAATGCCATTTGCGAAGACATTGCTGGAGCTAGGATTATCGAAGAGTGAAACGAACATGCTAAGAAATGAAATGCAGCTTATGTGGATGAATATTGAGAGTCCGCAGGAAACCTGCCAACGAATCACAAAAGAAATTAATGAAATTAGGAAGAATACACTCCTATCGCATAAATAAGTACGCCTCTGTAAATCAAACAATAGACAAGAGCCGATACAGGATTTCCTGATCGGTTCTTTTTTTATTACACTAGCCCCGCATTCCCTCCGACTTCCGACGGGGAAGCCTCTCCTTCGGAAGCCGCTTGAGGGTTAATACGTTGGATGATACATTTATTTTAGAAATAAATGTAAATTACATTAGGAGGTATGCTGATGAGTGTACAACAAAAAGGGGCTCATAGGGGTCATAAGTGGGCGTTCGGGGTTTTAGCTTTCTTGGCATTATTGATTGGAGCTTATGCCTTAATGTTTTATGGATCATTAGATGGGATTAAGGAGCAAGGCTTGGCGGCTGAAAAAGTCAGCGTTCCTGATCTTTGGTATACCGTCCTGTGGGGGCATGCCATCTCCGCAGGAATTGCTCTTGCCATCGGCTGGCTTCAATTTAGTAGGAAGTTGCACTATCGAACACCCAGTCTTCATCGTATGATTGGGTACATCTATTCCTTCATGATCGTAATTGGAGGGTTGACCGGCTTATATTTAGCCTTTTATTCGAATGGCGGCTTGGTTGCGAAAATCGGCTTTAGCACCTTGTCCGTTCTATGGCTATTTACTCTTTTCCGGGGTATAAAAAGCATAATCATCGATCGTGATCCAGTCGAGCATGGCCGCTGGATGAAACGAAATTACGCTCTCTCCTGCGCGGCCATCACACTACGGATATATACTGCACTTGCAGCGGTACTGTTTGGATTAACAGATACAAATGATACCTTCATCGTCATCGCTTGGCTGGCATGGGTGCCAAATCTATTATTTGCAGAGTATCTGATCGGCAGAAAAACGCCTACGAACAACAGACCTCAGACAAGACATCCATCCTTATAGAAAGAAAGCAGGCAAATAAGGTTTGTTCTTATCCAGCATTTCACTTAGCAGTGTCTTCGCTACATTGACTGAAGGAACTAACGGATGGCTAGCCATCGCTTGAAGTGCAATTCCCCTGTCTCCAGTAATAGCCGCTTCAATCGTTAATCTTTCATAAACTTTAACGGCATGAATTAATCCCTTCGCACCTTCAGGCACTCGTGTAACCGGAAGAGGAATCGGTCCTTGACCCGTAACAACACAATTCACTTCAATGCTGGCATCGGGAGGAAGAAAATCAAGAATGTTTCCATTCGTCACGTTTAAGGTCTGGATGTCCCGTTTATCGTTATACAGAGAATCCATTAGATTCACTGCAGCCTCTGAATAATATGCACCGCCTCTAAGCTCAAGCTGCTTAGGCTTTTCCTGCAAATTCGGGTCCTTATAAAGTTCGAACAATTCATCTTCTACTTTTTTAACCACATCTGCGCGAGTTCCGTTCGCTTTCAATGATTCCAATTGCTCTTCCAGCATAACGTCCGTCATATAAAAATATTTCAAATAATAAGAGGGTATTCCCCCTAAGCCTCTTAGAAACTCGGGGTCCCATTCCGTTGCAGGAACATTTTTTCCCGAATACTCATCCCTCTTATCCAGCAGCTCTTGCAATCTATCTTCTCCAGCAACCTCAACTCGCGTTACCCAGTGCAAATGATTTAATCCTACAAATTCCGTATAAATATGATTCGCTGGCGTTTCATACTTTTCGCTTAACCATTTCTGCAGACCGATTGGCGCGTTGCAAAGCCCGATCGTTTTTACATTCGTATAGCGGTTGATAGCCTCTGTCACCATGCCTGCCGGATTCGTAAAATTCAAAAGCCATGCATTCGGACTTAATTCTTCAATATCCTTGCAAATATCAAGCAGGACCGGAATGGTACGGAGAGCCTTCATCATCCCCCCCGGTCCAGTTGTTTCTTGACCAATTACACCATTCAGGTTCGGGATATGCTCATCCCATTTGCGGGCTTCAAGCAAACCGACCCTCATTTGGGTTGTTATAAAATGTGCGCCTTCAATCGCTTTGCGACGATCCAGTGTTAAATGTACTTCAATAGGAAGCCCCGATTTCTCAACCATTCGCTTAGCCAGCTCGCCAACAATTTCGAGCTTATGCTTGCCTGCCTCAACGTCAACCAACCAAAGCTCACTAACAGGCAATTGCTCATACTTCCGAATAAAGCCCTCAACGATTTCAGGTGTATAGGAAGAACCACCGCCAATAACGGCTATCTTCAATCCTTTAGTTGTACTCATCCCGTATCTACTTCCTTTCCCATGCTGATTTATGCTAACTGTCTAGCAGAATCCTTAAACCAAGTTATAATCAGATACTGCACGAAGCTTGTCATACACTTCCTGAGGGAGCTTTTCTCCGCCTGCTTCGAACGCAAGCCATAATGCTCCAACAACCGGTTCGATCTCAAGCTTGACCAGCGTTGCACCAGGGGCGCATCCTCTAACCGCCCATTCGATGTAAGGATGAATAAAACTTGGCTCTCCTCTTGTTAGAACACTTCCAGCGAGCACGACATCGAACATGTCATCCTCCATACCCAGTCGCTGAATAACTGCTCGTGCAGACTTGCCTAGTTCCATACCTTGTTCCTTCAAAATAGCTTTAGCTACTTCATCATCCTGAGCAGCCGCTTGGAATAACAATTTCACGGTACTCAGCGGAGGCGTTTTGGAATGATCCAAATAATCATTGAACATACTCGATACGCTGTCATAGCCTAAATCCTTCAGCAACAAATCCGTTAATAGAGTAGGTTGCTCACGTCCTTCCCACGCCCGAATAACTGATCGGAAAACCTCGATGCATAAATCTCCTCCACCACCAAAATCCCCGAAAGCATAGGAGAAACCGCCGCACTGAAAAAACTCTCTCTGAGGATTTACTCCAGCACTATTCGTGCCTGTTCCACAGATTAATACGACGCCATATGGCCGATCTGTTCCTGCTCTAAGCGCTATGGCTGTATCGCAATTGACATCATGATTCGGAAATCCCAGTTCAGCGATCATCGGCCTTAGTATCTTATAGTCTGCTTCTCTATCCGCACCCGCCAGCCCAAAATAAGCGAATGTAATCTCACTATGTTCAATGCCTGCCTGATTTAATGCCATCTCTACCGATTCTCGTATGTTGTGCTTGGCATCCTCATAATCAATCTGATGATTGCCATTGCCGCTGCTGCCTTTACCTACGATGTTGCCATGTTCATCGGTGATCAGCGTATACGTCTTGCTGCCGCCACCGTCTACGCCTAAATAATATTTCAACGGATTCACTCCCAAAATTGCGTGTTTGTCATTGCCTTGGCGAGGTTGATTCTCGAATTACAAGCTCCGGACTTAATTGAACAGTCACGTTTCGTTTGACTCCGCCGTTAATGTTCTTGAGCAGCAAATCAACACCCGTCCTTCCGATTTGCTCCGCCGGCTGTCTCATTGTCGTCAGCATCGGTCGAAACTCAGAGGCGATGATTTGATCGTCAAATCCGATAATTGAGATTCTCTCAGGTACTCGTATTCCTTCATTCATAAAAGCATTCATAGCGCCGAGCGCCATATAATCATCCGACGCGAATAAAGCTGTCGGCAACTGACCGGAATCGATCCAGCCACGGGCAATTCGATAGCCCGTTGAAATTTCGAAATCTCCACGCTCCACACAAAAGGGCTTCAAGCCAGCCTCTTCTAATGCAGCATGGTATCCCCGCTCCCTCTCTCGACTACTGAGAAACAGCTCCGGACCGCTAATATGCGCAATGTCCTTATGACCGAGTTCAATTAGATGTTTGGTAGCTTCATAGCCTCCATTGAAATTATCTACAATTACAGATGTTGCAGATGAATTGAGCTGCTGATTATCGAGCATGACGAACGGAATTTGATTTTTCTTTAGATCAAGCACATATTCGTCCTCACGCATAGGTGACAATAAGATCACTCCGTCTACACGATCCTCTTGGAACAATGAGCGGTGAGCCTGATCGTCTTCCCCATTTGATATGGAAAGCGCTAGAAAGTAGCCCTTTTCAGCTAAACGATCATTGACCTCCTTGACGACGGCGTCTAGAAATGAGTCATAAAGCGTTGTCAATGATAGTCCGATAATGCCGGTTTTGCCGCGGGCAAGACTTCTAGCGGATGCGTTAGGATGGTAATCCAAATCCTTCATCGCTTGAAGCACTCGTTCCCTGTTGCCTTGTCTCACGCTTGGTGAATTGTTCAATACTCGAGATACCGTCACAACGGAAAGCCCTGATTTCTTAGCTACATCAAAAATACTTACTTTCATAGCAAACGCCTTCCTCAAACCAATATGATTAGCCTTATGAAAAAACGGAGGGGAGCAGCTTCATGCGCCCCTCCTCGAAATACTACTTATTCACTCTCGCTAGAAGATCCTTCAGCTTCTGTTCAATAACAGGAAGCACTTCCTCAACCTTCTTGTCGCCATTCTCTACACCCGCAAGCTCATTAATGAACAATTCATTAATTTGAGAGTAGTTGGAAATGAGGTGGTTATATGATTCGAAACCGTATTTATAAGCGCCATCGAATACTTGCTGAATTCCCTTTGGATCAATACCTTCAAAGTTGTTGTAATACTTCTCAGCAGCTGCTTGGTTAACTGGTGGATTACCACCGCTCAGCTCGATAGACTGCTCTTGAATCTCAGTTGTAATGAGGTATTTAATCCACTCAAGCGCTTCCTTCGGATGCTTGGAATCCTTCAGAACGAATAGCGGATCTACGTACAATACGCTTCTTACATCGCCGCTTGGGCTTTGCGGTACTGCGGCTACGCCAACGTTAAAGCTGAAATCTGCAGCAGCAGCGAGGCTCCATGAACCAACAACGGACATTCCGATTTTACCGGATAAGAATGGATCACCGAATTGACCGGATACGGATTGGGAGAATGCTGGAGTTGGAGAAACCTTTTTATCGTAAATGAGACCGTAAAGTGTTTTGTAAGCATCAACCACTTCTGGTTTTGTTAGATTGATTTCGGATGGCTTGCCGCCATTTGTCCATGTGTCTTCAGAATAAACATTAGCACCGAAGTATTGCGGACGTTGGTCACGTTCACCAAATCCGAAATCGACACCATATTGAGCCTCTTCCATGTTTTTGGAATCAACTGTAATTTTTTGTGCATACTCTACCATTTTCTCGAAAGTCCAGCTCTTATCCTCATAATCCGTTGGAGGATATGGGAGTCCAGCTTTGTCGAAGAGATCCTTGTTATAGAGCATCACGGTCACATAGCTATTAAGAGGAATACCATACGTCTTACCGTCAACCTTATAGATGTTCATAACATCTTCAGGAATGTTGTAATCGGATGCTTTGAAATCCTCCAAAAACGGTGACAAATCCATCAGCATATCCTTGTTGTAATATTCCATGAAACCGCCGTATCCCCAGTGAGAGGTTACATCGGGAGCGTTCTTAGCAGCGATTGAGGATTGCAGCTTGGAATCGAATTGCTCATAAGGTGCTTTGGTTACTTTAACCTTGATGTTCGGATGCTTCGCTTCAAAATCTGGGATCAGCTTCTCAACGAAGGTTCTGTCTGGCGAGTCAATCGTGTAGTGTGTGATGGTTACTTGCTCGCCTTTGCCTCCGCTTGTCTTTTCCTTGTTCGAGCATGCTGTAGCCAATAAAGCAAATACGAGAATCAAACTAACCGCAATGGACATCAATTTCTTGTTCATTGTTCTTATTTCCCCCTTAGTTTTCATTCAATATTAGCGCAAGGCTTATTTAATGCCTGTGAGCACAATGCCTTCAACAAATCTCTTCTGTGCTACTGCAAACAGCAGCACAATCGGCAGCACCGAAAGGATCGAAGCAGCCATTAATAAATTCCAAGGAGCTAAGCGGAACTTCGATGACAGCATCGCTGCCATACCAATTGGAAGCGTGAAGTTCTCCTGTGAATCCAAATACAGTACCGGACTAAGCAGATCATTCCAGCTCCATATGAAGGAGAAGATGGCAACCGTCGCAATCGCTGGACCTGACAAAGGAAGCGTTAAGTTCCAATACAATCTAAATTCACTACAACCATCTATTCTGCCAGCGTTATAAAGCTCATCCGGCATGGTAGAGAAAAATTGCTTTAACAAGAAGATCATGTAAGCGGATCCGAAAAAGGATGGCAATATTAATGGAAGCAAGGAATCATGCAGACCAAGATTCATAAACAGTAGAAACTGTGGAATCATGATTGCCGGATAAGGCAGCATTAGGGTGCTGAGTACAAGCATGAACATAAAGCCGCTGCTTCTTGTTTGATATCTAGCAAATCCGAAAGCAACGAGTGACGAAGAAACGATTGTGCCAATAACCGTAAATATCGCAACAATTAAGCTATTCTTGTACTGCTGACCGAACTTAATATCACTATTCGTAAATAATTCACTAAAGTTCTCCCACGCGAACACCTTTGGGATAATCGTCGGAGGAAAAACAAGTAATTCCTTGGTTGTCTTCAGAGAGGTTGTAACCATAAACCAAACGGGAGAAAGCATCGTTATCGTTACAATAAGGAGAATGACAAACCCGATTAATTGCGATAGTTTCCACTTTTTCTCTTTACGCGCCGTTTTCTTACCGGTATCCAGGGCTACTTCTCTCATCGGTCACGCCCCCCTTCGTAGTAAACATAACGTTTCGATGCCCTCATGATTAGGTAGGTAATGATTAACACTGCAATGAGAAGCAGCCATGCCATCGCTGAGGCGTAGCCGTAACGGAAATTCTTAAACGCATTAATGTAAATGTTGTATACGTAAAACCAGGTAGAATAACTTGGACCGCCGCGTGTAATGGTATACGCCTGTGTAAATACCTGAAAGGATTCAATAACACCAATAATGAGTTGAAATAGAAATACCGGTGAGATCATCGGGAACGTTACGCTCCAAAATGTTTTCCATCGTCCTGCTCCATCCAGCCTTGCAGCCTCTAGCAGATGAGTCGGCACGCCTTGAAGTCCAGCAAGGAAGATAAGCATCCCTGCGCCTAATCCCCAGAATGACATAATGATCAAAGCCCATAGTGCATATCGATCATCCAAAAACCAGTGAATCGGTTCGATTCCAAAAAGTGATAGTCCGTAGTTGAACAATCCCGCTTGCGGATTAAACACCCAGAAAAAGAGCAGTGCCATCGACACACCCGAGATCATACTCGGAAAGTACATCGCTGTGCGGAAGAATCCGCTAAAGGGAACCTTCTGGTTGATCAAAATCGCGAAGATTAGAGAAAGGAACAACGTAATTGGAACACTAATAAAGGTATACTTGAGCGTCACTACAATGGAGTTCCAGAACTGCTCATCATGGAGGAGCTCCTTGAAGTTATCCCCGCCTATAAAGACTGGCGAATTGATAATGTCATAGTCCGTAAAGCTGTAATACAACGATGCTCCCACTGGATACAATGCAAAAACTAGAAAACCAATAATCCAGGGCGAAATAAATAAGTAAAAGTACTTGCTCTCACGCCTTTGCCCTTTGCTGCGCTTCAGTAAAACCGCCCCCTCTTCATTTTCTGAATAAATCCCCATCCCGTTCTTTCGACTCCAAAATGTTTAACCCCTTAAACTTTTACTCCGAGCGACCCCACATTTCGAACTCGCCAGTCCTATGTTTAGTATGGTTAAACCTTTTTGTCTTTCGACATAAAGTTAAAGCGGTTAAACTTTAAGAAGATTGTATACCATAATTTGTTTCTGTGCAACCATCTTTTGTATAAAAAAAAGAGATGGAGCCGCCTCACAAGACGGCTCCAAGGCAAGGAAAAAGCAATTGTATAAATCGGTCTTATTTCTCTGTTATTTCTTTCAATTTCAAGAGCATGGTAACCGCTTCAGCACGAGTGGCAACGCCATTTGGTGCAAATACATTACCGCTGCGTCCCTGTATGATGCCAAGCTTCTTCGCTGTTTCGGCTGCTTTCTTAGCCCATGCAGGTATAGCACTGTCATCAGCAAAGCCTGTTTTACCGGTCGCGTCTGCGTCAATACCGGCAACCTTGGCAATCATGACAACCATCTCTGCTCTTGATATGCCTGCATTTGGACGGAAGCTGCCATCCTCATAGCCTGTAATAATACCAGCTTCTACTGCCTGTGCTACTGCCTTGACAGCCCATGAGCCGATTGCAGATTTATCCTTAAATTGCAGCTCACTGCCGTTTGTTTGCGGCTTCAGCATTTGCATCAGCATAACAGCAAACTCCGCACGTGTTACCGAAAGATTCGGCTTAAACGTACCGTCTGTATAGCCGTTCACAAAGCCTTCTGCAGCTGCTTTTTGAATATTTAATTGAGCCCAGTGACCTTCAATATCCTTGAAGCTCACTTGAGACTTACTCACTGCTAGTACAGCAAATTTCGTGAAGTGATCAACCTCAACCTCAATTTTATTGCCGCTCACCTTACCGCCAATGAATACCCATTTCTTCGCTGCCTCATCGAAGTAGAACACACCTGCTGTTTGATTCTCTTTCAACAGCGCTGGATTGAATTCAAAGACAAGAGTAACACGCTTGCTGAACTTGCCGGAAGAATCTTTCAGGACCTCAAATACCGAGCTAAGAGGAAGTTCTTCCTTCGAGAATAGCTTTGTCGTATCCAACAGCTCTTCAATGGTCAGTAGAATCTGCTGCTCCGTTGATCCTGCTGGAATAATGACTTTGATCTTCTCACCTAGGCTTACCTTTGCCGAATAACCAGCAGGTATGGTTGCTTTACCTTCTGTGGATACAACCTCAGTCACGACTGTTCCGCCAGTATTCCCAGTTGGAGCGCTAGGGGTAGTAATGTTTCTCGCATGACTAGCCTTTGAGAAATTATTCGCTTTATCAAATGCGATTATATAATACTGATAAGCTGTTCCCGCACTTAATCCAGCATCACTGTAGGATGTTTGCGTTGTCGTTGCAAGCTCAGTTCCATTGCGGAAAACCTTATAGCCTGCTACTCCCAAATTGTCAGTAGATGGAGACCATGTCAAATTAATTTGAGAGCTGGATACGGCTTCTGCTTTTAGATTAGTAGGATCAGAAGGACCTTCCGCATCAACGATGGTCGGTGTCCACCAGTTGCCAGATACGACAATCATGCTGAGCAAACGAAGATTGTTGCCGAAATAAAGATCCTCTTCCGTCTTAACAGCAGCATTATAGTCCCATAGTTTATTAAGCCACTCTTGATTGGAAGAATCGATCATAGCACTGACCATTAATGGAGCAGAGAAGGTGATATCCTGATAATCAGCTATCGCTTCCGATCCATCCAACTTATAGCCAGCCAACATATTTTCCGGGTCATTATTGGTTGTTTTACGAATCCACGTATTTAATGTAGTTAACTGCTCTTTTGCCCGTTTTTCCCCTGTTATGAGGTAGTCTGTTCCAATCCGCCAAGGTGTACGTGATGAATTATAGCTGTAATCGCCATCCGTATCGGATTCTAAGAAGGACGGTGGCGCAGGAATAAAGCTGCCGCTGTCCGTATCCTTCACGACAAAGTCTGGTAGCAGACCAGCGTTCGGACTGAAGTTCTTATAAAGACTTTCCATCACATTATAGGTTTTGTCGACTACCTTATTCCAGCGGCTATCGCCGGAAACAACAGCAAAATCTTTCATATGCTGCAGCATGAAATCCGAAGGACGCGTAGCATTTTCATACTCACCGCTTGTGGCCCAGTCGGCAATTCGTAGTACCCAATCCTTTTGATTGACTTCACTATCCATAATGGCTTTTATAACTTTTCTAGCCTGAGCCAAATAATCGATTTCCCCGTCATTGCCCCATTGCTCACTCGCAAGAAGAAGCGCATAGGCAATATCCAAATCTCCATCCGTAGCTGAATCCACACCGTTAATGTCAATAATTGCTGTACCATTATCGGCCTGCTGCCAAGCCATCAGGTCTGGATTGATTTCACTTGGATGTGCTCTGAAATAACGATACATGCCGTCAAAATATTTTTTGGCATCCCCATCATGACCCGCCATGAGGGCTGTAATCAGCATGCCGTAGCCATGAGCTTCGGATACTGTAATCTCGTTTTCCTCAAACCAGTCTCCATCCGCATACCACACATAATATTGACCTGGCATATAAGGATTTTCTTTCAAATACTTTGTTTTCCACTCGTCATACAATCTTGATACGGTATTGTCCAGATCAGATTGCGTGACATGGTTTGGCTTAATACTATTATCGATATATGCCGTGTGCTGAGGGAAAGCTTTGAATGGACCTTCGCCCGCAGCGGATGCCTTCGTCTTCACGCTTATCGAATTACTTGCAAGCGATTCGATTCCCTCATGATTGAACGCCTTCATTTCATACGTATAAGTCTTTTCTGGAGCTAATCCAGTATCAGAATAGGATAGCTTCGAGCTTAATGTTGAGCCAACTTTCAAGCCGTCACGATACACATTATAACCTGCGACCACGATGTTCCCTGAAGAAGCTGCCCACGTCAATTCCGTCTGATAAGGCGATACAGCCTTACCGGATAGGCTTGAAGGTGCGGAAGGCGGCTCATTCTCTGCCCCATTTTCAATCGTCGCTACTTCAACTGGATCGGAATTATCTCTCGTTCCAACAGCTTTAACGATAAAATCATATTTTTTATAAGGATTAATGTCTTTAATTTCAAGGCTGTATGCCGTTTGATCCCCTGTTGCTGAAACATATTCGCTCCAGTGCGTGGACACTTTATCGTTCTTCTCATAGATTCTAAATCCTCTAATCGGCTCCGTGCCAGTAGAAGGTTTATTCCAAGATAGAACCGCTTTGTTTCCGTCCAGCTTCACCTTGACATTCTCGACCTTGCTTGGCTTAGTGTCTGTTCTTTTGATTCCATAGTTATCATAAGCCTTTAAACCATTACCAACTGTGTCAGCAGTCTTTTCATCTGAAACAGCTGCTGTGAAGGCTGTAAAAGCAAGCACTTTATCCGAAACAGACACATCCGTAAACATCTTCTTGAATGGCTGCGCATCAATTTCTGCAAAGTAATCATCGTATGGAATAGGATTGCCGTTCTCATCTTTTATTTCTTGCGCATCGCCGTTTTCGTCAATATAATGCTGATTATTTTTCTCGTAAAATTTATTGCCGAATGCATTGGACATCAGATAAACGGTCCCTTTCGGGTCAATCGCATTCCCATCCTCATCCACTTTAAAATCTTTAATGATCTCATCATTCAACATCTGGAATGATCTCATATACATATGATCATGGGCCTCGAATACCATATCGATCCCCATTTCATCAAATGCTGGAATTAGATGTTTTTTGTAAAACTGAACACGATCATCTTCCCATTGCGCTGAATTGTCTCCAGCACCGTAAGGTCCTTTATGGAAAGTTACGAATTTCCATTTCTTGTCGCTTTTCGCTACTGTGTTTTTCATCCATTTCACTTGGTCCCAGAACTCATTGTCAGCCCAATCCACTATCCCATTCTCATCAAGCGCGCCTTCATATTGGGAATTGAATACCATGAAGAGGGCATCACCATATTCGAAGGAATAGACTGAACCTTCATCCGTACCGGCTACCGTTTGCTTTGGCAGGTTGAAATGGTTATAAAAGTTATTATTAGGCGTTGTTACATCTCCGTCATAATCATGTACTTCATGTCCGCCAAGAACAGGAACATAAGGAACTTTAGTCAGAGAATCCTGTGCCAAGCCCAGCATCCACTGCCATTGCTCCTCCAAATCCCCATTGTCTACTAAGTCGCCAGCGCTGATCAGAAACTTAGGATCGCCAATAAAATCAGCTGCTTTTCTAAACGTATCTGCCCAAGGCTCAAAGTCTGACTCCTCAGAGGCCTGTGAATCCGATCCCGCAATAAAGCGAAAAGCTTGGTCGGCTGCTGCATCCGTTGTGAATGAGCCTATCGTGCTCCATCCACTCTCTTCACCGTTGCCAACACGGTATTTATAGGCTGTACCTGGAGTCAATTGGTTTGCAATTGCTTTATGGCTGATAAACGTCGTGAATTCATTAGCATCACGATCATCTTCAGTCACGTAGGTTTCAATTTCTTCTGCCGTTCCTTTATAGGACATGACTCCCTCGGCCGGGAATACATTCCCCTGCACTTTAGAAGCCTCAACGACTTGAATAACGGATTCTGTCATGGTGTCGGTATACCAAGCTAGAGCAATACTCGTCTTCGGATCACCGTTAAATGTCATATTGATCATTTTCGGCATGAAAGGCGAATCTTGCGTTTTAAAGCTCCAAGCTATATCACGGACCAATGACGTATCGTCAGTCCCCTTAATCAATGCTTTCGGTATAGATACCGTATACGTTTTGCCGTATTTAAAACCCGGATGATTGATTTTCAGCGTATTTCCATCCACAATCTCCAATGCAGCATCAGCTAAGGCAGCATTGTCATTATCAACAATGCTCACAGTAGTAGCAGCATCGAGAGTGAACGCCTTATTAAACTTCACAGTCAATGGAGCATCTACGGATACATTCCCAGCGTTATCTTTAGGAGACTTAACCACATCAATAATGGGAGCATTGATAGCAGAGTTGTCTATACGCTCTCCTTGAACCACAATATTTCTGATTCGGCTTGAACCTCCGCCTCCAATCCCCTCATCATTGCCTCTTGTGTTCTGTCCCGAGCTCACAACCCAGCGAATATAGAGAAGCTCTTGATTATTCGCTTCATTTGGCAATGCAACATTTTTTAATTTGCATGCATCGTCAGAGGAGCAGTTATACGATGAAATGATCATTTTTAGAGAAGCATTCGGCACATCCGTCCACTTCGTCCGATCCGTACTTATTTGAACTTTAAAATCACGCGGTCCTGAGCCTGATGAATTTTGCTCAGACGACAAGGTTAGATTTTTGAACCCTTTAGTCGGAATAGTTGCCAGCCAATACTTACTGCTGTAGTCCCCGCTCCAACCTTGATAACTAAGGCCTTTCTCGCTCTTGCTGTATTCTTCCAGAGTTCCACCGACATTTTGGAACAAGGAAGCCTCCCCATAAGCTCCGCCAGTTGCTAAGGAGATACCGTTATCCCCTTCATTCTGGAATATCCATTCCGCAACCTTCTCAGCCCCGACTGCCTTTACTGCCGGTTCATCAGCAGCAGCGGCGAAGCTTGAGAAAGTAGTCGTTAACATCATGAACGTCAGTAACATACAAGTCATTACATGAAATGATTTTTTCCATTTCCTTCTGCTATGCATATACTTAACCTCTTTTCTTTTCCATAATGAAAACCGTAATTTCAATGAATCTTTAAAGTCATCACTTTGAAAACGCTATCATAAATATTTGTTGCCAATAGCACCACAGCTCCCGCATCCAACCTTGGCTTCACCCCCCTCATTCACAAAAATTTGTTTTTCACCTTTTGAAAGTTTAAACGCTTTAATCTTCAAAAAAGAGTTTATCCTGTAAGTCAAACTCTGTCAATCACTTCCAAAGTCGTTTTCTTCAGATTAAAAGAGAAAAACAGCTGCTTATTATAGAGTTTTCTCTGAATCCCTTACTTTTTCCTATGATTATCAGGTGATAGAATATTCGATTATTATTTTAAAGTTTAAGCGTTTAAATTATTGTAAAGGTTGAAAGATGTCGAAAAACTAGCAAATTTCGAATAATGAGCACCTTTTTCACACGAAATAAAAAAGCTTTCAAAGTTGCTGCATAAGCAGCAAGCTTTGAAAGCTTTTTTGATAACACTTTTCTTTTGCCCAACTCTATTAAAGCCCTTGCTAGCACGAATCATACGATTAAGTCTTCCGAGGCGCTGCCGTAGATTCTCTCACAATTAATGTAGGATCGAACTCCATCGTCACATTGCGCTTGGAAGGGTCCTTAATTAATTTCAACAAAATATCAACGCCCTGCCGCCCTATTTTCTCAAACGGCTGGCGAATCGTTGTCAATGTAGGTCGGAATTCCTCCGCATAGATCTGATCATCGAATCCAACAATTGAAACATCTTCAGGAATGCGTATTCTCTCATTTTTAAAGGCATCCATTACACCAAGCGCAATAAAGTCATCCGCCGCGAACACCGCAGTAGGCAAACGACCAGATTGGATCCAGCGCATAGCAATGCTATGGCCAGACGGAATACCAAATGTCCCTTGCTCGATATGGAAAGGCTTTAAACCAGCCTCCTCAAGCGCGAATAAGTACCCCCGCTCACGCTCACGACTGCTTAAGTACGGATCGGGGCCGCTAATATGGGCAATCTCCGTATGTCCTAGGTCAATAAGATGCTTTGTCGCATCATAACCGCCCTTGAAGTTATTGACGACTATAGAAGGAACTGATGGATTTCTTTGCTGATTATCGAGAATCACAAATGGAATCTTTCTTTTCTTAAGCTCCATTACATAGATGTCTGCATTTACAGGCGATAACAGGATTACACCGTCTACACGATCTTCTTGGAACATGGAGCGCTGAAATGAATCCTCATCTCCTTGCGAGATCGATAGCGCTAAGAAATAACCCTGCTCTGCCAAGCAATCATTGATTTCTTTCACAACCGCATCCAAAACCGTATCATGCAACGTGGTCAGCGTTAGTCCGATAATGCCTGTTTTACCGCTTGCAAGGCTTCGGGCTGAAGCATTCGGATGATAATCCAAATCCTTCATAGCCTGCAATACTTTTTCTTTGTTTTTTTGACGTACAGATGTTGAATTATTGAGTACCCTGGATACCGTCACGACCGACAAACCCGATTTTTTGGCAACATCGAAAATACTAACTTTCATTAACGAACCGCTCCTGTTAAACGCTATTTCTACTAACATACCACATTTGACGTAAGATTTCACATAAGTCGTATTCTGAATAACGATAGTGTGCAAAAACAAAAACGCCGCACCTGCAGGTGAGCTGCAAGCATGACGTTTTGGTTAGGTGAAAGCGATAAGAACAGGCTTCTCGCAAAAGTAGATTTAAGGCTTAACAACAGATACTAGAAGCTCATTTGGTCCTGAAATGACAGTCACTTCTGCCGGTAATTCCACATCCTTAACAAGCAAGGACTCACCGATTTCCATACGGCTTATGTCAAATTCAATCGTCGTCGGCAAATGTCTAGGCAGCGCCTCTACCTCAATAAACGAGCTTTGAATTTGCACGATTCCACCCTCTTTGGTGCCAATCGGTGTACCTTTGAGCTTAACAGGAATCTTCGTCAGCACGACTTCATTAGTCTGTACTTGCTGGAAGTCGATATGCAGTAAATCACGCGTTACAGGATCACGCTGCATATCCTCAAGCAACACGGACAAGGATGCTTTCCCTTCGAGCTGCAATTCAATAAAACCAGAAGCCCCTTGTCTCAACCATTTTTGAAAATCTATTGTTGAAATATGAATCATTTCGTTTTCCGTATTTTTCCCAAAAACGATGCCCGGCAAGCGGCCGCCTTTGCGCAAATTTCTAAGTCCTGATGAATTTAAATGTTCCCGTGTCTCTGCTTGTAAACATGTCGTCATGTTCTACTCGCTCCTTTTCAATTATCCATATTTGCGTTCTAGTTTTAGTCGCACAAACTCCCCATAACGGGGATATAAAAAGAAACATAGCATCACCACCTCCATGCTCTGCCGATTGCGGCACAAGACATTTAATGTAAAATTTACCCTTAAATATACGCGAAGGCACCCCACTCGAAATGAGTGGAATGCCTATAGGTTCAATACACCATATCATAGAAACATATCTTTGTCTAATGCCTAATATATTCCAAACTAATTAATGGCAGGAAATTAAAATAACCCCCACCTGAGCCATAAGATGAGGGCTTAAATAAGTTAATTATCGTTATAAATATTTTTGTAAATTGCGGAAGCTAATAGCCAAGCTTTCAAAGGGATCTCTCCTGCAAACGTCCTGCTCCACGACGTACCATTCTACGCCAGTTTCCCTGCAAGCCTCAATAATAGCTTGAAAGTTCAGGTTGCCTTCCCCAATTTCAGCAAATACCGGATTAGAATCAACTATTTCCAAATCTTTTAAGTGAATAACCCCCATGCGGCCCTTCACCTGATGAATCGCTTCTACGGGATTTACTCCACCGACCTGTACCCAATACGTATCTAGCTCGAAGCCTACTGCAGCCGCATCCGTTTCTTCCTGCAAGATTGCCATTCCTGTTCGACCATCATACTTCTGGTATTCAAAATGATGATTATGATAGATAAATTGCAAATCATGCTCTTGAAGCCGTTGTCCAAAATCCGTTGCTATTTGGGCAAACGTTGAATAGCCCTCTGCGCTGCCTCGGAATTCATTCGGTATGCCCCCAATCCCGACATAGGAGCAATCCCACAGCTTATGCTTCTGTACCTCATTGTCAAAATCATTGACTAAAGAATCGTAGCTAACATGTGTCGCGCATATGCGAAGCCCGGCTGCGTCTGCCAATTCCTTTATTTTTTCTGGAGCAATGGGGCCTACTCCCGAAACCTGTATGGCTTGATAACCTATATCCTTAACCTTGCTCAGTGTTTGTTCCAAATCAGCTTCCGTCTGGCAATAATCCCGTAATGTATACAACTGAACGGCAATATTAGATAGTTTCAAAACTTCTTCGCCTTCTTTCCCACTAGGTTTGGAAATCGCTTACCTTTTCATAGACTATTGTAGCATCATAGATGAAAGAGCTGCTTTACTAAGGTTAACTAACTATAGGCAGCTACTTGATTATAATTGATCAATATACGCTCAATCGTACCTATAACCAAAAAAACGTACCCCTACCTTCACCTTTCTTTCCCATCAAAATCTTATTAATTGACTCAATATCCTCTGATACACCCAATATCTCTTTTGATTTCATTTTGTACAACACATAAAAAAAGTCGGCATTCAACTTTATTCTCTCATCCGGCAGGTTATAGGACATGAGATGAACTCTGTCTTTGGGGTCCTCAAGGCCCTCCACAGGCCTTCCTCGATTGTCCCCTAGTCCATTATGTATGACTAATAGTAAGTCACCTTTTTCTCTTTCCAAGTACCCTTTTACAATGACGCCTAAAATAAATAGGAGCAGTAAGCTCACACCGAGATAAAATAATTTTTGGTTAAGTGATTTAGTCATAGCCTGGCTCCTTTGTCTTCTACTCATGCTGGCTGTTATTCTTATATGAAGGTTTTTATGTATTACGTTTTTTATTCGTAATTTTGAATACCAGCATCAGCATCAAGCTTAAAAAGAGGAAGAATACGACCATCCCAATTAATGTGCTGGTCATACTTTTTGGATAATTGATTGGCGTATCCGAGAGAAAGAGATCATACGAAAACATAAGAATACCCCATATCACTGCTGCAATTGCGCTCCTAATCATAATATTCGATTTTCTCATTATTCTACCTCCCCGAATATGGTACAAATGCAGCCAGAGCAGTCTCTCATGTTGAAAGATTATACTAATAATAAAGGCTTATCAGATTCATATCAATGTATTTTATTCTATATTTTACCTTTTTCCTTTTAACCATTTTTGTTTGATTGATATAAAAAAGGACTGCAACAGGTCACTTGCTCTATACCTGTTACAGCCCTAATCGCTAAATTAATAACTCTATTTCTTACTCTTGTACCTCAAGCACTGCAGCATAGGCTGCACGATCATCGCCTGACCATTCCCCGCTTACAACCAAGACATAGGCTCCTTGCTTAGATGGAAGAATGAACTGGTTCTTCTCTTCAACTAAAGGGGTGAGTATGTCGTTCTCCCAAGTGCCTACCTTTATTGTTTGAGGTTCTTTGCCCTTAAACTTCAAGGCTAAAGCTGCATGTGGTTTTACGATATTTACCGTAGCGTTCTTTACTAAATCGGTCGGGCCAGGGGCATCCGCTATCGCATGATCCCATTGGTAAGACCCTGTTAAAAATAAAATTTCGATTCCTTCTACGACTCCCATTGCATTCGGTGGTTCACTGAATTGTTCTGTGAAATTAGAAGGTGTCTTAGCACATCCCACTACAATAGCAACTATCAGCATTAGACTTGTAACGAGTATCACTCGCTTGCTCATAAGCTCACCTCGCTACTAGTAACGAAATATAATTACCAATTGTTGCTAAAACGAGAGTCGAATTAATCATTAATTACACTTTTTAGCTGCTAAACTGAGCTTTGTGCAATCGGCTATAGACACCACCGGCAGCGACGAGCTCCTGATGGCGCCCTTGCTCCGTAATACCTTGTTCTGTAACCACAATGATACGATCTGCATTCTTAATCGTAGCCAGTCTATGAGCGATAACTAGCGTTGTACGTCCCTTAGAGAGCTCAGTGAGCGACTGCTGAATAATGGCCTCTGTCTCCGTATCTAGTGCAGATGTTGCTTCATCGAGTATTAGGATCGGCGGATTCTTAAGGAACATTCTTGCGATTGAAAGCCGCTGCTTCTGTCCACCTGACAATTTCACACCGCGTTCGCCGATAACCGTATCCATGCCATTTGGCTGTGACCGAATCAATTCTTCAAGCCTCGCACGACGAGCTGCTTCCCATATTTCTTCCTCAGAAGCTCCAAGCTTGCCGTATAGAATGTTCTCCCGAATGGTTCCTGAGAACAAGAATACATCCTGCTGAACGATACCAATCTGCTTGCGAAGAGCTTCCAATTTGATATTGCGTATATCAACACCATCGATCATGATCGCACCGGCTTGCACATCATAGAACCTTGGAAGCAGACTGCATAATGTGGTCTTGCCTGATCCCGAGGGACCAACAAAGGCAACCGTCTCGCCCTTCATAACGGTCATGTCGATATTATGAAGCACGCGGGAGTCATTCTCATATCCAAAGGAAACATTTTCAAACCGAATTTCTTGCTTTAGCTCTCCAATATCTACTGCATTTGGAGCATCTGCGACATCAGGCTCGGTTTCAAGAAGCTCAACATAACGCTTAAATCCGGCAAAGCCTTGCGGATAGCTCTCTATAATGGCATTGATTTTCTCGATCGGTCGGAAGAATACATTTGTTAATAGAAGAAAACCAATAAATTGACCATAGCTCAGTTCACCCCGAATGACGAACCAAGTACCGCATACCATAACAAACAGCGTAACGAAACGCATCATCATGTAGCTGATCGAACCATTTTTGGCAATGAGCTTATAAGAAATCAGCTTTGACAAACGGAATCGACCGTTATTAACTGCAAATTGAGCCTTCTCATGATCTTCATTTGAAAACGCCTGTACAACACGAATACCACCTACATTATCCTCCACTCGAGCATTAAAATCTCCGATATCTGTATACAATTGATCAATTGCCTTCGTCATCCTCTTATTAAAATAGACGACTAACCAGATGATTACCGGAACAACAACAAAAGTAAGGACAGCAAGCTTCCAATTAATGAACATCATGAGTGTAAAAGAACCTGCTAATGTCATTACCGCAATGAATAAATCCTCTGGTCCATGATGGGCCATCTCACCGATCTGCATCATATCGTTAGTAAGTCTCGACATCAAATGCCCTGTTTTGGTATTGTCAAAAAAACGAAACGACAGCTTCTGGATATGGTCGAACAGCTTCTTGCGCATATCCGTTTCAATATTAATGCCCAGCATATGCCCCCAATAATTAACGACATACAATAAAAAGGTGTTCAGAATATACAGGAGCAACAGCCCTGCCGAAGCCCAGATAATGATTGACCACTTTTCACCTGGCAGCAGGTCATCAATAAATCGATTAACAACCAATGGAAAAGCAAGTTCCATCAGACCAGCAAATACAGCACAGCCGAAGTCCAGTAGAAATAGCTTTTTATATGGTAGGTAATATGTAAAAAAACGACGAACCATCTTACATTCAACTTCCTTCCTTTATTTCAATTATGATAGTGATTCTCATTTGCATATTTGAATTGTAGGCTACTGCTATACGTTTGACAATGGATATACGTAAATATTTTTTTGTACAAAAAAAAAGGAACACCTTCATTTTGTCCATTGAGTACAAAAATAAAATCATATATTATGGGTTCAACTGATAATGATTTTCATTATCTAAATAATACCCATCATACTGGAGGAAGAAAATAAATGAAGCAAGCAAAAAAAATATCCAAGATTTTATTCGTATTGACCTTAATGGGAGTCCTTTTATTAGCATGCAGCAGCACCAACTCCCCTTCTGAGCAAACGACTGAAAATACGAAAGAGAACGAATCTGCTACTCGCAAGTACACAGACTATATGGGACATGAGGTCGAAATTCCAAAGTCACCGCAGCGCATCGTTTTTTCCGGGGAGACAGTGAGTGATTTACTCGCCCTTGGTGTAGATGCTGTTGGTGTAGCAAAAAGCTGGGTCGATGATATGGTTTATGAAGAGCAATTTAAAAATATTGATGATGTCGGTTTCCCTATCAGTTTGGAGAAAACGTTGGAATTGAAGCCAGATTTAATTATTGTGGGAAATACGGACGAGAAAGAATTTGAGCAGCTTTCTAAAATTGCACCCACGATCATGTTCGATACCTTCGCACCACTAGACGAGCGATTGCCGCATCTAGGAGATTTGGTAGATAAGAAATCAGAAGCTGAGAGCTGGGTTGCTGAGTATAAGGTTAAAGAAGAGGAAATGTGGGGCAAGCTTAAGGCTGCAGGTGTGAAGCCTAATGAAACGGTTTCTGTCTTCACTTATTATCCTGGCGATCGATTGTTTATCATGGCTCGGACGGGACTCTCTCAAGTGTTGTATCAACCTAACGGCTTCTCAGCTCCCCCGTTGATACAAAAAGTATTAGATGCAAATACCGGTTTTGAACAGATCTCCTTAGAGCTACTCAATGAATATGCTGGAGATAGAATCTTCCTTCTTACTCCTGTCGCTGAGGAAGCTAAAAAATCCACAGAAGAAATGTTAAAAAGCAAGATCTGGCTTGATCTGCCTGCAGTAAAAAATGGTCATGTTTATACCATTGATATTTTGAAATCCGGCAGTGATGCCCTTACAAGAGAATGGTTGTTGAATGAATTGCCTTCCCTGATTACAAAATAACAATTCGCATTACAATAGAAAAACGAAAGAAAAACGATAGAAGCTTTTCAATTCATTGTTGAAAAGCTTCTTTTCTTTGTATACAATAGATGAAAATGATAGTCATTCTCAATTGATTAGGAGGATATGTATAGATGAGTCAGCATGCACCAGCTTCTACTCCACTTCGTTCCCTGCTTTTTCATATGTTAGATATTGAGTTAATAGCAAGACCGATGGATTGGAACGCTGAGGAACATACGTTTACTTCCGATACTCACTCGCTGTTTCTTTTTACAAAAGGAATGGGGAGTTTGCACATAGACGACAGTACCTGCCATTTTACTGCTGATAAATGTTATATGATTCCCCCCGGTCGATCACTGATGATCGAAAATGAGTATGGGGCAGCTATCAGCTTCTACCGGATCACATTTTCAGCCATTCAAATAGGCAAAAATCAGCATGAAAGCTATATCGGAAATATACTTTCCGACCGCTATGAAATGACCGCTTACCCCTTCTCGCGCTTGATCCGTCAAACGGAAGAGTTATATGCGAGCAGGCAGATAAGCTGTGATATTGATGCGTTCAAGCAGCATATTCGCTTTCAGGAGCTGCTTGCTTTTCTAATTGAGCATAATCTGCATTCCGATCATTCCTTTAACTCAACGCAGTCCGTCGAGAACACCGTTCAATATATTCAAAATAATTATACACATAACATTACAGTCAAAAAGCTTGCCCATTTAGCCAATGTATCTTACTGGCAGTACACTCCGATCTTTCAAGAATTGACTGGCAAAAAGCCGTTGGATTACTTAACCGAGCTTCGTATCAATCGTTCCAAAGAGCTGCTTATTCACTCGAATGAAACGTTGCGAGAGATTGCCCATCGCGTTGGTTTCTCAGATGAGTACTATTTCAATCGTCGTTTTCGTCAAACGACCGGTGTGACACCAAAGCAATATGCACGTTACATGCGAGATAAAACACAAGTGAGAGATTGGACTGGCCATGATGTTGAAATACCAGCTCAGCCAAAACGGATTATTTACTACGGAGAAACATTCGGTGATCTGGTTGCTCTTGGCATTGAAGTCGTTGGCGGCGGTGTCTCTTGTCTGGATCATTCGCTATTAAAGGATCGGGTAAAGGATGTACAGGATATTGGTCATCCAATTAATCCTGAGTTATTAATAGCATTAAAACCCGATTTAATAATATTCGCGAGTGCTGACGAGAAGCAATATAATAGGATCTCAAAAATAGCTCCTACCGTAACGTTTAATTCCTTTGCACCGCTGGACCAGCGTTTGCTCACGCTAGGCCATATGCTGGGCAGAAAACAAGAAGCTGATAAATGGTTGGACGTATTTAACGCCAAAGCTGATGTGACGTGGAAACAGCTGCAGTCCGCTATTGCACCGGGTGAAACAGCTTCTGTCTTCATCTATGATCATGGTAATCGTCTATTTGTGATGGGAACGTCAGGGTTCTCTTCCGCGCTTTATCACCCATCTGGCTTCCAGCCAGTAGATAAGATCCAAGAAGTTCTTGACGCGGGTGAAGGATTTATGGAAATCTCGGCCTCGGGCTTGCCTGCCTACGCAGGAGACCGTATTTTCATGCTGGTGCCCGAAAGAGATGATTCGAGGAAAGCAATGGAGGAAATGATGAGCAGCTCTCTCTGGCAAAGTCTCCCTGCTGTCCAGAATGATCGCGTATATGTGATAGAAGCAGAAAAATGGAATTTTGGAGATGCGTTAACCCGCGAGAAGCTGCTCGATGTGCTGCCTGACTTACTTGTTTCTGTATAGCATGACAGACTACTAAATCTTCTATTCTTCCACCACGCCGAGCGCCCGGTTTTTTTCCTTAAATCGATCATTATGAGAAGAAACATATGCCACTCGGGGCGCTTCCGGGTCCATATACAATTTGGCACTATTGACCGCCAGCGCTGCATCTGTGA
Source organism: Paenibacillus sp. J31P13 (assembly GCF_056269295.1). NCBI lineage: Bacteria > Bacillati > Bacillota > Bacilli > Caryophanales > Paenibacillaceae > Paenibacillus > Paenibacillus sp. J31P13. The sequence goes on along the minus strand of NZ_JBWDNR010000003.1, from coordinate 618,568 downwards.
ACGCACCCGCAATAAGATTTACTTTACTTGTATAATCCGCAATGTCTCCTGCAACTAATATCCCTGGCAAGTTGGTCTCCAGTTTTCCGCTTGCGAATATACTCCAATCGTCCATTTGAAGTCCCCACTCGGTAATCCCGGAGAAATCAGACATTAAGCCATGATTGACAATAATCGCATCGACTTCCAGCTGCTCCGTTTCATTCGTATCGACATGACAAAGCGTAACTTTACCAATCGTCTCTCCATCATTGCTATGCAATTGAGTCAGCGCATAAGGAGTTAGCACATTTACGGAGGACGTCTTCATGCGCTCAATATTTTTCTCATGTCCGCCAAACCTATCGCGTCGATGTACGACCGTTACGCTTGCCGCAATCGGTTCAAGCTCATTTGCCCAATCCACAGCCGAATTTCCCCCACCGGATATAAGCACATGCTTACCGCGATATGGCTCTAATTCCTGCACCGTATAATGCAGATTCGTAATTTCGTAGCGCTCGGCCCCCTCGATCTCCAGCTTCGCCATCTTAAGGATGCCTCTGCCTAGAGCAAGAATGATTGTACGGGTCCAGTGCCTTTCCCCTGATGCCGCCACTAAAATATAGGTGCCGTCCTCTTGCCGTTCCAGCCCGGTTATTTGTTGCCCGAAAACGAGTGTGGGATCAAAAACCTTTGCCTGCTGTACTAGCTGTTCAATAAGCTGTTCACATATAATAGGAGCGAATCCCCCAACATCCCAAATCATCTTCTCTGGATAAATCAGCATGCGGCCGCCCAGTTCATCCTTTGCTTCAATCAGCTTGGTCTTTAAATCACGCATCCCGCTATAAAAAGAAGCATACATCCCCGCAGGGCCGCCCCCTATAATCGTTACATCATACAATTCCAATGGCTCTGCCATAATAGATTCCTCCAGTATATCGCTCAATTAATGATGCAATTGATATTCATTCTCAATCACTTATGGGCAATTGTATACCGTTAGATCTCAATTGGCAATGGACAAACAAAAGCATTTCTTTGTACATAATGGATAGAAAACGATCAGCAGCGATACACTTAGAGTATAAACAGGCTACATTCTTCTTTGATAGAACACGATCGAAATTCCATTACTTCCAAACACGAAAGCCATCCATATCGCAATCATGGATTGCAGTTGCTCTACCGTCGGACTTGCCAATTGAAAATACAAGATTTGAAACACAAATCCTATCAGCAGAAAAATAAATGAAATTTGACTTGCCATGGAAAGAATCGCTCTTCCTCGTTCATCTTTCCCTTCATTCTTCACAAATCCAATATAAATTCCCAAACTAGTTACTACAATTAACATGGCTATAATATAAATTGCCAACATCATTTACCACCCCTACTTTTCTTCTCATAAATAAAAATTTCATCAATTCTTTTCTCGAATAATTGGGCAATGTCAAAAGCGAGTATAAGAGAAGGATTATATTTGTTTGATTCAAGCGAGTGAATCGTTTGCCTTGTTACATCTAGCTGCTCGGCTACATACTTTTGCGTCCACTTTTTCTCAGCCCGCAGTAGAAATAAATTGTTGCTCAATACTCCTTTACTATCCAAGAATCCGTCTCCTCCAATGTTAAAAATATATTACAATTGTAGTATATTCCTTACACGCAATTGATGTCAACATTATTTTCCAATCCATGATTATAGCCAAAAAAAGAGCTGCCCTAGGTCAATGACCCTTTAGGACAGCACTTCTTCCTTCATCTCTGATTTAATTTATGATTTTATTTTTCATTTGATTTCTAATATGATTTCTTATTTCTTCGCTACATATTTACGAATATCGAATGCGACAGCAACAACAATGATCAGACCTTTAATGATCAACTGCCAGTTCGGATTAATACCGATGTAAGTCAAACCATAGTTAATTACAGTGAAGATGAGAACACCTGCGATGATTCCTTTCACTCTGCCTACGCCACCGGTTGTCGATACACCGCCGACCACACATGCTGCAATAGCATCGAGCTCATACATATTACCGTAGTTATTCGAAGCGCCGCCTGTACGCGCTGCTTCAAGAACACCAGCCAAGCCATACAAAGCGCCGGCAATCGCATAAATCCACATCAAGTTGCGTGCAACATTAATACCGGATACATTAGCAGCTTGAATATTGCCGCCGATTGCGTACATGTTTTTACCAAGACGAGTTTTATTAAATACAACCCATACGATAAAGGCTACAAATATTGCGATAAGAACGATATAAGGAATTGAAAATTGTGAGCTGCCGATAGCTCCTGAACCCAGCTCCGTAAAATCTTTGCGCAAGCCGCCGATTGGCTGCGAGTTGTTTGGCTCCATGTCAAAATACAAGGAGTTCGCACCGTAGACCGCTACCATCGTACCGAGAGTGGCAATGAACGGCGGTACTTTAAATTTTGAAACAATTATCCCGTTAAGCAATCCTACTAATAAGCCGACCGTAATCGCAATCGCAATGGGAACGACCATCCATAGCTCAGGCATATTAGGGAAAAACTTGCTGCCGTAATCAGGCATTTGCAGCATAGATGCGGATACGACCGCACTCAGTCCAACTACGCGTCCAGCTGACAAGTCAGTTCCTGCAGTGATGAGTACAAAAGCAGCACCAAGCGCAATAATTAAACGCGTCGAGGATTGTACCAGCATATCTCTCAGTGTAGTAATAGACAAAAAGTTAGCATCGATAATAGCAATTCCTAATATTAATGCGATAAGTACAATCCAAATTGCGTTTTGCGAAAATGCATTTTTTAATTTCAAGCCTTTAGCTGTATCCATTGTCGTAAACCTCCTTAAATCCTCATCATTTTCCCGTCTGTGCTGCCAATCGCATAATACTTTGTTCCGTCGCCGCTTCGCTGTCCAAAATACCAGTCGCGCGACCTTCTGACATAACCATAATGCGATCTGACATACCAATCAGCTCCGGCATTTCCGACGAAATCATAATGATGCTTTTCCCTTGCTTCGCAAGCTCAATAATAATGTTATAAATCTCATACTTAGCACCGATATCAATGCCGCGCGTCGGCTCATCCAGCAATAGAATATCTGGGTTAGTGAGCAGCCAACGTGCAAGCAGAACCTTCTGTTGATTGCCGCCTGACAAGTTGCGAATCAATTGATCGACAGATGGTGTTTTGGTTTTGAATTTCTCAACACCCTTAACGGCTTCTTTCCTCATCTTCGATTCATTTAGGAATCCAAAGCGGCTCTGATACATACCGAGATTAGCGATTGCTGTATTCTCTGTAACCGACAATACCGGGAAAATGCCCGTTACCCGACGCTCTTCCGTTAGTAGCGCAATCTTATGCTTCTTCGCATCAATCGGCGACTTGATAGAAACCAGCTTTCCTTCTTTATGAATCGTGCCGGATTTCACAGCACGCAGACCGAATAATGCTTCGATTAACTCCGTACGCTGGGCTCCAACAAGTCCGCCTACTCCCAGTATTTCTCCCTTGCGAAGATCAAATGTTACGTCCTTGAAGGAATGGGAGTGCGGTGAGGTTAGACCTTCTACCCGCAGCATGACATCGCCAGGTACGTTCGACCGTTCAGGAAAACGATCCGATAGATCACGGCCAACCATACGTGTAATTATCGTATCGATTGTAAGCTCAGGTGCTGGCCATGTGCCGATGTATTTACCATCGCGCATAATGGTTACATCATCCGATATTCGCAAAATCTCTTCCATTTTGTGCGAGATATAAATAATAGACACGCCGCGCGCGCGCAGCTTATTAATAATAGCGAACAGATGCTCAACCTCATTGCCTGTTAACGATGAAGTTGGCTCATCCATCACGATGATTTTCGAGTTAAAGGATACCGCTTTGGCAATTTCGAGCGATTGAATTTTCGAGACCGACAATTCACCAACAAGCTGATGTGGATCAATCGTCATATTCAAATCATTAAACAGCTCTACCGTGTCACGATACATTTTTTTATGGTCAATAAACCTGAAGGGCGCTATGCCCTTTAGTGGAAATCTGCCAAGCCAAATGTTTTCCATCACGCTGCGCTGGGGCACCGGATGAAGCTCCTGGTGGATCATGGAAACACCATAATTCAATGCATCTTTCGAGCTATCAATCGTTACCTGCTGTTCGTCCAAAAAGATTTCACCGTTGTCCGGCTTGTAAATTCCAAATAAGCATTTCATCAATGTAGATTTGCCTGCACCATTCTCACCCATTAGAGCATGAACCGTGCCGGGACGCACTTTAAGCGTTACATTATCTAGCGCTTTAACACCCGGAAACGTCTTCGTAATCCCATTCATTTCAAGCAAATAAGGATGCTGCTTTGCCATCTTATAGCCTCCTATTCTCCAGCCCACCCGTAAATTGGGCGAAAAAAAACAGGGCAACGTATTTGCCGTTATTCCCTGTTTTTAATCTTCCAGCTCTCTCTCGTACTATTTCGCTTCTTGCGTTACTTTTTGATAAGGAATCCAAACATATTTGCCGTCCGTAATTTCAAAGCCGGTGTTCTCTTTCGTCGGTGTTTCACCTGCAGCTAGGACACGCATAAGCTCAATCGTTGCTTTACCTTGGTTATCCGCATCGTTTAGCACCGTACCAAGCATCGTGCCTTCTTTAAGAGCTTGCTGAGCTGCATCTGTTGCATCTACACCAACAACCGGCATAAATTTATCGTTTTTGAAGTAGCCTGCAGATTTCAATGCTTCGATTGCACCGAGCGCCATGTCATCATTGTTTGCTAGAACAGCTTCGATTTTATCGCCTTTGGAAGATAGGAAAGCCGCCATTTTCTCTTGGCCCTTTACCCGATCCCACATTGCTGTATCTTCTGCTACCTTCTCAACCTTAATGCCTGCTTCTTCAATCGCCATAATGGAGTATTTCGTACGAAGCTCAGCATCCTGATGTCCTGGTTCGCCTTTCAGCATGACGTATTGCAGTACACCGTCACCGTTTTTATCAGCTTCCGGATGCGATTTCCAGTACTCAGCGATAATTTCGCCTTCCATTGTGCCGGATTCTTCCGCTTTAGCGCCTACAAAAAACGCTTTATCCCATTTCGCCAAATCAGCAGCTAAAGGCTCACGGTTAATGAAAACAACAGGTATATTTGCCTTTTGCGCTTTGTCTATAATCGTTCCAGCAGCTGTGCGGTCAACTGGGTTAACTGCCATTGCTTTTACTTTTTTCGTAATAAACAAATCTACTTTATCATTTTGTGTTGGTTGGGAGTTTTGGCTATCAACAATATCCACTGACAATTTATCTACTGCAGCTGATTTGATAGAACTGCGAACACCGCTCATAAAGGTATCATCAAATTTATAAATAGCGACTCCTGCTTTTGGCAAGCTGCCTGTGCTTCCCTCTCCGTTCGAGCTTCCGCACCCCGCAGCTGTAACTACTAGTGCCCCGATAATAAGAGCTGCCGTTAATTTTTTCATATTGTCATCCCCCTGATGAATGAATTATTTATAGGCTTATTATGTCCTAATTAATAAGGGATTCACATGTAATATCCTCATCACTTTTATTAAAATCCTCATATCTTTATCCTTATTGAACGATAGGAAACAATAATTTCTGATTTTTTAACCAAAACATATTCTCCTTCGTGATGCTTTCTGTGCTCAATTCTACTAGACTCTGAATCTCATCGCCCTTAACAACCTCAATCGCATGCTTGATACCGAGATAACCCATACTGAATGGATTTTGCACAATCAATGTCTGCAACTGATTCTCCTGCAGCATTTCCAGCAGCTCAGATGAGCTATCAAAGCCAACCAGCTTAATCTTCTCGCCAGCTTCCCGCTCCTTAAGCTCCAATGCAGCTCCAACTGTCGTTTCGATATTAAGAGAAAGAATTCCGTCTATCTTACCCTTGTCCAATAGAATACTAACCGTTTCCTGACATTCGCCGTACTCATCTGAGCAAATATAACGATCCGCAAGACGAAGACCTTCATATTCTGAGATGGCATCACGTATGCCCTGTTCCCTCAGTTTGCCGTTAATGCTCCCCTTGGTATAGGCAACGATAGCAACATTACCGACGCCCCCAAGCTGGTCGGCCATCTCGCGCAGCGCTTCCTTCCCAGCTGAGTAATTATCAATACCTATATAGGTGCGTGTTTTGCCTGATGTCAAAATACTATCAATCGCTATCACCGGAACATTTCGTTTTGCAGCTTCCTTCAAAAACGGCTCAAATTCCGAATCCGCATTCGCTCCCAGCACGATTACATCCGGCTTTGCATCCAGAGCTTCCATCGCTAGTTTCAACTGACCCTCAATATCTCCTTCATCCTTTGGAGCAGAGACATAAAGATCTACACCATATTCCTTAACAGCAGCGCCTGCCCCCTTAGCCACATTCTGCCAGTAATCGCCCTTGCTTGTTCGTAAAATAAGCTGAATCGATTTTCCAGCATTCTCTTGCGTCTGTTCCCCAGTATTGGGAGATAGTGCGGCATAGATTAGAAGTCCAGCCAAAAGCAGAAGCAACCAGTTCAATATTCGCCAATTCGGTTTAGACATTATGGCCGCTCCTCTTCTTCTATTTGCTTAGGTAAAAGAGCGGGGAATGTAATCGTTATTGTCGTGCCTTCCTCCAGCTCACTTTCAAAATGAAGTCCATACGCCTCTCCGAAATAAAGGCGGATTCTTTCTTGAACGTTCATTACACCTACCCCTGATCCTTTTGAGCTAATAATGGTTCCATACCGAATGCTGTTTAACTGCTCTTCTGACATGCCTAGTCCATTGTCACTCACTACGATCACCATATTGTTGCCGTCGCGTTTCAAGGAAATAGCAATATGTCCTTTGTCGACAGATGGCTCTATACCATGCTCCAGCGCATTTTCGACTAACGGCTGTAGAATCAGCTTTAACGTTACATTAGACAAGGCTTCTTCCTCTATATCAAATGAAAAGTCGAACTTATTTTTAAAGCGCATCTGCTGAATAATCATGTAATTGCGTACATGCTCCATCTCATCCTGGAGCAGGATCAAGCTTTTCCCTTTGCCTAAGCTGATACGAAATAGCTTGGATAACGAGGTGATCGTCTTGATTACTTCTTCATTTTTGTTCATACCGACCATCCGCACGACTATATTTAATGTGTTATAAAGAAAATGCGGATTGATTTGGGCTTGCAAGGCTTCCAATTCGTACTTTCTCTTACTCTCCTGCTCCGTTACAATTCGATTCATCAGTTGTTTTATCGTGCGAATCATGATATTAAATCGATTAGCGAGATGCTCGATCTCAAGCGGACCCTCATCGCTCACAGTTAGATCGAAATCACCGCGCTCCACACTTTTCATGGAAAGCTCCAGTTGCTTGATCGGTTTCGAGATACGACGTGATACGAGATTCGACAATAAGAAAACAATAATTCCAAATGCGATAAGCAGCAGTATCATTGAACGATTGAACCCAGAGCTGATCATCATGACCTCATCCATATACGATACGCCTACCACTTTCCAGCCGACGTTGCCGATCGTTTGAACACTGATCATTTTCGCCTCATTATTGGATTCATCAATAAAGCTGCCGTAGGTATGCTTGAGCGCAAGCTCAACATTCTCATTTTTCAAGTTCGCGTATATGAGCTCCAGTTGTGGATGATAAACAATGTTTCCTGCAGACTCGTCCAAAATATAGACGTACCCCTTCTGTCCCAAGCTAATACGCTCGGATAACTCGTCAATACGATTGAAATTAACATCCATCATCAGGACACCTTGAATCTCCTTACCATCATGCTGTACGGTAATGCTTTTGCTCATTGTAACGACCCAGCGGAATTGCTGCTTGTACAGATTTTGAACATGAGGCAGTGAGATGGATAAATGACCCGGCGAAGCAATCGCTCCCCGAAACCACCCCTCCTCCTTAACTCGCAGCGACTCCTTCAGTTTAACGTTCGGCAAATCAAGCAATAGCTGTCCCTTTGTATCAAATAAAGCTAACGTTACCGTATCTGTACGCGTAGACATCATCGACGCCAACTGACGGCTCATCGCATCAGATTTCACTTCATCGCTCTGTCCGATAGCATGATGCATCATATTAAACAGGTCGGATGATATCTGTATATAGTTTTCAAGATTGTAGCTCGCTTGATCGACGATTTGCTGTGAATTGCGGAATGCGTTCTCCTTCGCGGTTGTTGAGAAACGGCTGTACAGCACAATACCTACGATCAATATAATAAATACAGAAAAAAGCGTGAACGACACCGTTAAAATAAACTGAATGCTCCTGCGCTGCATTACTTATCCTGCTGAGACAAGCCATGGCGATATTCTTTGGCAGACAGTCCCGCGTACTTTTTAAAGCTGAGGCTAAAATAGTTCGGATCGGCAAAGCCGACTTTATCTGCAACTTCAAATGCTTTAAGCTCAGTCGTGCGCAGCAGTTCTTTGGCAACTTCCATCCGAAGCTGCAGTAAATAGGCTCCGAACGTCATCTTGAGCTCTTTTTTGAACAATCCGCTAAAATAACCTGCGCTAATATGAAGCTGAGCACATACGCTTGAAATTGAAAGATCACTCTCATGATAATGGCTCTTCGTATAGCTGATAGCATCCTCTACGATTTGCTTGTACGTATGATGTCTGGTGCTTGCAATTAGGGTACGCGCCTTGGAACACAGCTCGCCAAACCATATTTTCGTTTCTTGAAGACTATTCAGCTTTTGATATTGCTTCAAGATCCCCCAGCCGCCAGTGAGAATATCATCCGACTCGTTTTCATGCATCTTGGTCAATTTGATAACCGTCGTTACCATTTCGAGCAAATAATGCTGGTACTCATGTACAGGTGCTTGAACGCGGCTAATTTCATCAAAGAGTCCATTTACGACCTCTTCAAGCTCCTTCTCCGTACCTAGCTTGATCGTCCGAACCAAGCTTTGTTCCTTCAACTCATCGAACAGCAGTTTCTCATGAACGCGTTTTTCCATATCATCAATACAAATAATCATGTTATTGCCGAAGATACGCCGATAATCAAGAGCAACAGTCGCAGCCTCATATGCATACTTCAGGTTGCCAATATCTCGCGTAAATGTTCCCACGCCAATCATGACCGGAAATCGTAAAAACCTTTCAATACTTTGCAATATTTCTTTCAGAGCATCCTGCGTTTGCTCCATAATAGGCTCGGAATCCACCCCTGCGCTAACGGAGAACAATACAACCTGATCTTGATGAATAAACACTTTACCTAGTCCTTGTCTTGACCATATTTCACTCGCAATATTGCTAACAGAAAAGAGCTTTAGATCCAGATCAGGAGACGTCGAAAGTGAATAATAGGCTGGCCCCATAGACTCCTCATCTTCATTATCCGAATGATTCACCGCTATGATGGAAACAACATAACCTTCTCCCTCCAGCTGCAAACCATACTTCTTCGCTTTCACAAAAATATTGTTATGCGTTTGCTTGCGAGTAATCAATGAGGAGAGAAATTTCTCACGCAAAATGGGTAAGCTTGTTCGGTAATGCTCCTCCAGCAGCTGGATATTACTACGCTCCTCCCGCTCCTCATCCATTCTTTTTGCGACTTCCCTAATAGTGCTCGTAATTTGCTCAGCTGAGAAAGGCTTCAGTACATATGATTCCACTTGCAGTTGTATCGCTTGTTTAGCATAATCAAATTCATCATATCCAGATAAAATAACGATACGTGTAAGGGGGTACATCTTTCTCGTCCATTCTGAAAGATCAAGTCCATTCATGTAAGGCATACTTATATCCGTAATGAGCACATCAGGCTCCATTTTCTCCATGATCTCTATCGCTTCTTTACCGTTGCTAGCCGTTCTAACCTCCGTGAATCCGCAGCTTGCCCAATCCACCTCTACCATTAATCCTTCCGTCACTTCCGGCTCGTCGTCGACGAGTAACAGCTTGTACATATGGCTCCCCCTATTTAAAGCGACACTTTTCAAAAAAACAGTGAATCGCATTTAACCATTTTGCCATAAAAAACGTCATTGTAAATAATAGATGAATGTATTCGATTATGTTTTGTCATTCCATTGGTTAATTATTCAGGTTAAGGAGGAGTGTTTGAAACAACTTTAACCCGAATGTTGATTGAAAGTGTTAAGCTTATCTGTACATAAAAAAAGCCGGGCTCTTTGAAAGGAGTTCCCAGCTTTATTCGATGCTTTTTATAAAGTTATCTAATAAAAGTATTTTTAACTCTTTTGGATCTTATAAAATAAGAAATCCATATTGCACAGGTTATAATCGAACGAATAAGATCACTAATCGAGCTGCCATCCTCAGTCTCACGCAGCAAAGGTATCTGATACAACAATATAAAATCAATAATACCGAACAACAAACTGATGCTATAAAAAATAATCATTAAGCGTGGTAAAATTGATCTTTTTTGATAAAACTGCATCAATATGTATCCAATGAATAACACATTTAAAATCCCAAATAACGATTCAAAGACGATAATGGGTCCCCATAAAACATGATAATATTCTGAGCTTTTTGAAGTAAATTCTCCACCATTCAACGTACCAAGTGCTGGCAATGAGTACTGAAAAAAATTAATTAATCCCATCACGACTGTAAAGTATAAGCCGATTTGCACAAGAACTAGCCAGCCTCCTAGTCCAGAAATACCTAATGGAGGAGAGTATTCGATATTAATTGTTTTTTCCGTTTCACTATTTTCCAACGTGCTACAACTCCCCAGTTCTATACTATTCCTTATCCGCTAAACCCTATTGCAAACATGACTCGCAAACCGTTCATTTAAGTTGTTTTAGTATATGAAATATTTCCCATATTACAGATTCGTCTTCAGACTGCTTTATCCTGCACGGTATGCTGACTCGCTATAAAAAAAGCTGAGCTTTCTCGTTAGAGTAAGCTCAGCTTTCGGTATTAATGTGCTATTTTATGATCATACCCTTTACCATATTCATGAACTGTTCGGATGTCAGTTGACCTTCGCCTGAAGCATTAATGGTATAAAATATATCCTGCGATTCATCATACCACGCTGCTTTTTGATCGAAGTAATGGTCCTTGCTTGTATGAGCATAAATGACTTCTGCTTTACCAATCAATCGCTTTTCTTGTTTATATTCGGGTGAGAATGCCAGCTCCATCTCCAGCACACTATGCGCAGCCTTGAACGCAATTGTCATTTCTCCGCTCTTGTACACTAGATTTGTAGCATTCGCATTCGACCACAAAACAGGCTCAATGAACAATTTCTGAGTCTCGGCAGCACCTTCATTCGCTTGGAACACCCCCAGTAATCTTGCGTATTCTGCTGAGGTTTTCGCATCATAAGGATTTGGCAGAATCGGCTCAACATTCCCATAGCTGAATTGGAATCCTTCAGGCAAAATGGCAGGCTCCTTCAGAATAGGTGCAGATTTTTGCTCCATTAGTTCTAATAACGCGCTATACGAGGCGCTTATATTCGTATCGTATATGAATTTTATTTCTGGGTTTCTTGTGTTCTCGTTATAATAATAAGCAAGCACGTTTCCTGGTCGCAGCTCCTCAAGCACTTGTTCCCTATTTCTATCTTCCAAGCTCTTGCTGCCCTGCACCGATTGTGGATTCGCCTCCAGCACGCTTGATTCCAATTTAATCTCTCCAGCTTGGTTACGGATTTGTATGATTTCATTTGCCGCATACACGGATACGGTTGTTAACAATATGAAAGACAACATCGCTACGGCAACCGATAATCGGTTCGCAGACTTAAGCCTATTTAGCGGATTGAGGCTTCTCGAAAGGCTAAAAATTTTGAGAAGGTTAAGACTTTTAAGTCTGCTGACTCCGGTAACTTGTTCGGTCCTGCCTGCATAGATTTTACTCATTACATGCTCTGTTATAGCAATTTGGGGTAATTGTTCATCAGGTACAGCATATTGTTTTATATATTCATATTCACGATTTGATCCTGCTCGTCCCATTCCTCTTCCTCCTGCCATTTTCGCATAACTCGCTTAATTTTCTCCTTCACTCTGCTCATCTTCTTCTTCAGTGCGTCTGGATCTTTGCCTATAATATCACTCAATTCCTTAAATGATTTTTCTTCAAAAATACGCAGTATGAGCAGAGAGCGATCTTCCGGTGATAGTGCTGCTAGTGCAGCTGATAATTGTGGACTAAATAGATTTTTATCCATGAGCTGCTCTGGGCTTTCTGATTCAGAAGCAAAGGGTTTAAATAACCGAAGCAGCAATTGATTCTGAGATCGCCGTCGGCGCAGCACATTCAAACTATGATGATAGGCAATTTTATATAACCATGCTGAAAAGCTCACCGTTGGCTTGTAGCTTTTGATCGACTCATAGGCTTTGACAAAAATATCTTGAGTCGCATCCTCCGCGTCCTGCCGATTCCCTAACAAACGCAAACAATACCGAAAAATAGATTGCTGATACGTATTGACGACAGTAGTGTATTTGTTTGTTTGACCGTTCTGTACGTCAATAATCATGTCCTCTATGGATTGCGTGTCGATTCGATCACCTCCCTAATGTGTTGAGTTACTTCTATAACACGCCATGAAGATGAAAAGGGACAGATAGTCTCATGTTTTTTTAAAATTGCATATTTTAAACTAAATGACTTACCGTATATGAATGAGTTTGAGCTAGAAGTTCATGGATTAAGTTGAGTCAGCTCATGAGGTCTGGGGGGAGATAAGAAGATTAATCTATTATCATACCTTCAATCATTTATATAGAAAAACAAACAAAATCAAAATGATAATTACTACTTTTTCATGTATTTTATGTTCATTATTAGCTTACTTTATCGCTTAGCATCCGTTTACCTCTATGGCGCCATATGCAAGGAAATAGAGCTAATATCTAGCTCTATTTCCCCCAAACCAACCAAAATCGCACCAATAGAGCTAGAAACTAGCTCTATTCAAACCGCTTTTGCCGCATACTGACCCAAATCGCGCCATATGCAAGGAAATAGAGCTAATTTCTAGCTCTATTTCCCCCAAACCAACCAAAACCGAACCAATAGAGCTAATTTCTAGCTCTATTCAAGCCCCTTATGCCGCATACTGACCCATATCGCGCCATATACAAGGAAATAGAGCTAATTACTAGCTCTATTTCCCCCAAACCAACCAAAACCGAACCAATAGAGCTAATTTCTAGCTCTATTCAAGCCCCTTATGCCGCTCACTATGCGGCATCCCATTTTAACTCAGCGCACATAGAGCCTCTTATACTCAGAATATGCATGCAGATGTATTTCCTTAGCCCGCTTCTGAGTCATTTCTCTCACAGCCGGTACGTTTTCCGATTCTACGTAGTCAGCAAGGATATCAATCACATCATCAAGCAGTTTAGCTCTCAAATAGAGATCCATGCGTTCATATACTTCTTCGCCCGCCAACGCAATCACTTGGTCCCGAAGCATAGGCCATGCTTCGGTATGATACAACGGATAGAGCAGCACAGAATAATCCATTGCAGCATCGCCATTAACCTTTAGATCATCCCAATCAATGATCCAAAACTCATCACTATCCTTCACTAAAATATTTTGCCAGTTTAGATCATTATGAACGACATCCATCGCCGGCTTTTCAAAACACGTCTTATTATTCGCAAGCTGTCTTAATGAAACAACCTCAGTATGAAACCATTCTAGAGTCTCGTCAGATACAAAATCGAGCAAGTTTTTTTCAGATTCAATAATAATCAAATCTTCTTCAAATCGATGGACATACTCTTCGATAAAAGCCTCCGCATATGACTGAGCCTTATCACTTGCAATTACCTTCAGAATTTCTTTATCTTGATGCAGTTGGCTTAGCGTTCTCAGTACCTTAGATACGACTGGTATTGGATCAGCAACCGAGCTTAATGGCTTTCCTTCTATAAACTCAAAAACCAATCCATATGGAAACTTGGGAAGCACCTCTTGTTTAACCTCATAAACGAGCAGTGGTGCAAGATATTTATCTCTGAGATATTCGTCAATAAGGGACCATTGTTTTAAATGCGGAACTTTTTGTTCTTGCGCAAATTTCACATGCCGAACCGTTTCTCCATCCGTTATGCGATAGGATTGATTGACGAAACCACCTGGATTCCAAATGTAAGAAGCCTCTATCTCCGTACCTTTTAATGCTAGTTCATTCGAATGCTCCATGCCCCACTTTGCAACCTGATCTTGAGCTGCTTTTATGTCCATGCAAGTCTCTCCCCTATATTATAATCACTGCCGAATCTCTCTTTAGTGAATGACCTGAATTGTAAGCTTATATAGTTAATGGTACATGATATCTTTTCTCTAGCCTAGGTAAGGCTGTTGATGGATTACTACAATTCTTCCTCCCTAGTAAAATCGTCAACTAAACATCTGCTCCCTAAAAAGAGAAGCATTACGAAAACTTCCAATCTAATTGTAAATACATGATATATTTCCTGTTTTATGCTATTATTTTATTTTATTTTATTTATATAAAAAAATACATATATTAAATTTCTGTACAGTCAATGGCTTTATATTTATGAAAGAGTACAATATACAATCCTAAGGAGGAGGAGTCACATTGCTGCATCCCTATCACGCCTATCCCTTGTTGGATCAGCTAACTGAAGAAGAACTACAGCAATTGGACCAAGAAATACAAGAGCATCGCTATGAAGCTGGTCAGCTTATCTTGCAGCAAGGCTCGATTAGTAAAAGCGTTCAAATCATAGTATCAGGCCAAACACGAGTATTCATTACCCATGAGACTAAAGTTGAGTTAGCTTTATTGCAAAGAGGACTTTTTTTCGGTGAAATGTCATGCCTGACAGGTGATCCGATAAGCGCTTATGTTGAAGCAGTTGACGAGGTTTGTACGATAAAATTGTCGCGTGAAGGTATGCTGTTCTTAATGGATAAAAATACAGAGTTCCGCAGACAAGTTATCGACACCATGATCAAGCGGCTTCAAGGTTCCAACGACCGTGTTATGGAGGAGCATGCCAAAAGCTTATTAATTATGAAGCAGCATGAGTCCGGGGAGCAAGAACGATATGGCGAGCTGATCGGAGCAAGCCCCGCGATGCGGGAATTGCTAGAGCAGATAGATCGCATCGCTGCTAAACATGGGCATGTTGCCATTGTGGGTGAAGCTGGTACAGGAAAGATGAATGTCGCAAGAAAGCTTCATTTTACTGCAACACAAGGTCATTATCCACTGCTCACAATCGATGCAAATGATTTTGACCTAATGGCTTGGGATACAAAAGTACGAGCGGCCAAAGGCGGTACAATCGTCGTTGAACATGCTGATCAGCTGCCTCCTACTGTGCTGAGAGAACTCATAGAAACAGATACTGGGACGCGAATTGTCATGACCGCATTACAGCCTATACTAATAAACAACCTAACAACCCTTCATGTACCTGCCCTAAGGGAAAGAGCAGAGGATATTCCGATGCTGGCTCAGTATTTTTTAGAAAAAAGAGGAGCCGAGCATATGGATGCAGCCATCTCTCCCGATGCGCTTCGCATGCTTAGTCTTTTCCCCTACTTAACTAATAATGTTGATGAATTACAGGCCATTGTTCAGGAAGCTCTTATTCTAAGTCAGGGTCGTACGATCTATAGCAATCATTTGCGTTTTGGCAGAACTCGCAAGGCTGGTGATAGACCGACTATCGGATTAGCGCTAGGGAGCGGCTCTATCAGGGGAATGGCTCATCTTGGCGTATTGCAAGTGCTGGAGGAAGAGGGCATTCCCATTGATATGATTGCAGGCACGAGTGTTGGCTCATTAGTCGGTGGCGCTTATGCGGCCGGGATGTCGGTGGAGGATTGTGCTGGTGTTCTCACAACCCTTCGCTGGGGGCAATTGGTTAGGCCAACCCTCCCTAAACGCTCCTTTGTGCATAATACACCGATGATTGGATTTATCGAGCAGCACCTTGGAAAAAAACAGATTGAAAATCTGCCTATTCCATTTGCCGCCGTAGCCTCAGATGCTTCAACGGGTGATGCGCATATAATGAGAAGCGGATCATTAGCTCATGCAATCAGTGCTAGTACAGCAATACCTGCTATCATGCGTCCCGTGTACTATCAAGGAAAGACACTTGTGGACGGGGCCGTCGTTCATCCGGTGCCAGCAGCATTGGTACGAAGTATGGGTGCGGATATTGTTATTGCTGTGAATGTATGTGCAGAGTCTTTCGCTAAGGGTACAGCTAGACATTTTGTAGACTCCCTTATGAATACCATTGATATGATGAGTGCGAAGATGGTGAAAGAGGAACTGCAGCTTGCTGATATCGTATTGCGTCCAGACCTTGGTTTCAATCAAATCGGCTTCAAAGATTCAAAAATTTGTATAGCAGCTGGCGAGGCTGTCACACGAGAAGCCATTATTCGAATTAAAAAGAAACTTTCGCAGTCTTAACGACTTCCTGCCTCCTAAGGGATAAGGCAATGTTACTATTACAAGCAAGTAAGCAGATTAGTAAAGGGGTGAATCAGGGGGCTTCCTGCGGCAACCTGATTCATCCCTGCTTTTGTAAACCTTTTTGCCAATCTACCTTCCATTGCTATTACATTTTCAATAGGAATAATCAATTGCCACTCAATAAAAGTATGCTCCATTTCATCCGACATCAATTATAGATCTTGCGCTAGACGAATCATATCGATGACTTGTATCCCATTTTCAAAAATCTCTTCCGAGTAGTGTCTAATAAAGAAATCTCTATCCACTCCTGTTATTCGGAAGCCGCATTTCTGATAGAGAGCAAGCTGACCTACACTAGAATTCCCCGTGCCGACTTCAATCGTTTTAAAACCGAGCAGTTTAGCATTGGCAATGGCATGGTTAATCAGCTCTCTCCCTAACCCTTTCCCTTGGCAGTTTTCATCTACCGCTATATTTACCAACTCAATGGTATCAGGCCTTGTCGGCAGTAAAACATAGACCCCTATTATGCCATCGTCTATTTCCGCTACAAAGCATTGTCCTCTTTTCACATAGGCTTGCACAAGCTCTTGGGAAGGGTCTGCTAATAGCAGCAGCTCCATTGGGGGTTGCTCATCCGTATTCAACAAGCGTATATTCATTCGTATCCCTCCTTTTTAAAATCAAACTATCCTTGAAATTTCAAATCTCTCTATAAATAATAGCATCCATTTCATTATCATACCCATCCCTTCTGAGATTCTATTTGAAAAACAGGCAAAGCGATTGGTACGAAGGCAGTTACCGAGGATAAAGGAAGAGTATTCTGCTTCCTGTTCGAGGATATTCTTTCATCTAGAGCCTATATCAAAACAAAGCAATTGAGCAGAATACAGGTATTCAAATCTCATTTCGTCAAAAAAGCACCTGCCGTATGGAGTTTGGACGATCCTCTTCCAGCTTTTCACTTCTCCTATATGGTTCTCAAAAAAATAAAAAGACAGCTCATAAACTAGTCGCTTATGCATGTATCCAAAGCCAAGCCCCGCGATGTGTTCATCACGGGGCTTGGCTTTATTTATTATTGAGCAGGCGGTGCCTCTGGCGGTATCTCTGGATTAATTTCTGGTATGGTATCTGGCTTAATTTCTGGATCAGGAGGTGGGATAATTTCTGGAACTGGCCCATTAGGCTGTATCTCTGGTGAAGCCGGGGGTTTAATTTCCGGTTCATTATTGGGATAACGTTCAGGAATCTCTTGCTGCTTATCAGCGTTATTAGGCATACTTCAACATCTCCCTTCGCTTATATGCATTAGTACCCCAAAACAGCCCATTCTTAACGCTTGATCTTATTTCCATATCTATGTAACGCTCTCGCTAGTCTATTCCGCAAGCAGAGATAGATTCTGTTATTTAATAGACATCAAAAATAATACAACACATCTACTAAATAACCATAATAAGGGTATATTAACAAACGAACTCTGTTTCATTTGTTATTCCATTTGACACGAAACCAAAAGGTGTCATATAATAGCGATGCGAAACCAAAAGGTTTCATATTATGCAAAATCGAAATAACCACGATTCCTATAATTATTGGAGGCCATCAAATGGAAAATAACAATACAAACGGTGCTTTGCCGGATATTAGACAAACAATTATACTGAATGCGCCAATTCAGAAGGTATGGCATGCAGTAGCAACAGCTGAAGGAATTTCAGCATGGTTTATGCCAAATGATTTTCAACCTGAGTTGGGTTACGAGTTTCATTTGGAAGCAGGACCATTCGGAAAGTCTCCTTGTAAGGTAACCGAGCTTGATCCACCTAAGCGCCTTTCTTTCAAATGGGGCAAGGATTGGTCATTGACTTTCGAGCTAGTCGAGCTAGAAGGAAAAACGGAATTTACGCTTATTCATTCGGGCTGGAATACGGACACCGTTACCGAATTCGGTCAAGCGCATGAAGAGATTCGCGGTAAAATGGCAGGCGGCTGGGTAGGTCTCGTACAAAAACTAAGCACTTACGTAGAGGCCTAAGATGAGTGATCCGGCACCGAAGCATGATGTATTTCAGGCGATAGCAGATCCTACACGCCGCAAACTACTGCATGTCATTGGTGATGATGAGCTGCCCGTTACCGTCATTAGCGGACATTTTGAGATGAGCCGTACGGCGGTATCGAAGCATTTGCGCGTTTTGGCAGATGCTGGTCTCGTGAAGGATCGAAAGGTCGGCAGGGAAACACGCTATCGGCTAGATCCAGAGCCACTACTGGAGTTGAAGCGTTGGCTTGCCTATTATGAGCGCTATTGGGATAATAAACTATCATCGCTTAAACGCTTTGTTGAAGCCGATGAGGACGCTCCTGCGGAAACATTCGGTCCGCTCACTGCGGTAAAAAAAGACCTCTAATCTTGGTCGATTAAGAGTTTGATTTAGACAAAAAAAGTTAGACGAGCCTTGTGGCTCCTCTAACTTTTTTTATTGGATACAGACTAAAGTCGAGGAAGGCCCCCT
Source organism: Paenibacillus sp. J31P13 (assembly GCF_056269295.1). Taxonomy (NCBI): domain Bacteria; kingdom Bacillati; phylum Bacillota; class Bacilli; order Caryophanales; family Paenibacillaceae; genus Paenibacillus; species Paenibacillus sp. J31P13. The sequence goes on along the minus strand of NZ_JBWDNR010000003.1, from coordinate 599,553 downwards.
GCTTTAGTTGGTTTCCATTTTAATCCAATACACATGAATTTAAGAGGATGCCTTTCATAAAAGAAGGAAGCTAAGCGATGATAAAGCATGGATGCAAAGCCAGTCAGCCCTTCCCTCTTGGTCCTTATCCGGTAAGCAAATCATCGTGCCCGACAGGCTCTCATTACATTCATAGCTACAAGCCAGACCTTGTCATTATAGATCTGCTGAAGCCGATCGAGCATTAAAGCTCCTTTGGGCATAAATCGGCATCCGACCGCATCTTAATCCGATATTCCTGCGGTGAGATTCCCTCCAGCTCCTTGAACACGCGAGAAAATTGTTTCGTATTCTCAAAGCCTACCGCACTTCCGATTTCCTGCATTTTTTGATTCCCTTCGAGCAGCAGCTCCTTGCCCTTACGAATACGAATCTTCTTCAAAAACAACACAAAATTCTCACCGGTATGGACTTTGAAGGCTTCACTGAAATAGGAATAATTTAAGCCAACATAGTTGCTTACGACAGCCATATTAAGCGGCTTGAAATAATTCATCTCCATATAGGAAACAGCTGCTTTGATCTCCGAATGCTCACTATAGGCAGAACGAATGCCCCTAACATAGTCATTCACACTAGATAGCAGAAGTTCCAGACTCCGGTAATAGTCGTGAAAGTTCCGGAAATTATCCATACTTCCTACTTTGCGATATAATTTCAGTACTTCAATCGATGCTTCGCCGTAGATGCGAAATATCTCGTCCAATACTTGCTCATTAATCATTTTTCCAACAAGCTTCAAGTATTGAATGTCAACATCAGGAATATCCTCTGTATGAAAAATGACCTTAAGCAGTTCTTGCATTTCACGCTCTCGATCAGTCCCCAGCATATTTCCCAGCTTCCGAATGTCCTCGTCAGGTACAGGGTAATACAGTGGTTTCTTTGCAATGTCTTTATAGTGCAGAAGACGGCTATTGGAATAAATAAAGGAATACTGCAGCGCTTCGGAGGCTTGCTTATAGCAGTAGAACAGATCCTCTACTTGGCTTCCCTCCGCGCTTATACCCATCCGCAGTCCGTCCAGTTCTTTTCCTCCAGCATTCTTAAACCACTCTTCGAATTGCAGGGCTGGACTCCCAATCAAGACGAGCTTGCTCTCGCTGTCCAAAAAAGAGACATCTAGAACGCCCTCTACTTGCTGCAGCATCTTCTCTACCAATAGCTTAAACTCTTGCTTATTCATGGAGTCGCCGCTCTCCGATTTGTGGTTCAAGACGGCAATGGTAAACGGACGCTTAAATCCATCGAATCCAATTTTTGATTCAAAATCACTTGTAATATCGGAGTACAGCTCAGGCTCATCCTGTCTAAACCATTCCCTAAGCTGATTTATTTGAAGCTCTTCCCTGTACGTATCACTTACAGCAACTCTTTCTGCTAATTCAGCCTCTGCCCGAAGAGCTTGCTCACTCTTACGCAAGGACTCAAACAGCTCGTCTCTGCGTATTGGCTTTAATAGATAATCTTTAACCTGGTACTCAATAGCCGCCTTAGCGTAGGCAAAGTCGTCATATCCGCTTAGGATAATGAAGATTGGTTTCGGCATTAGCTCGATTTCATTGCTTAGTTTCTTAATTAGTCCGATACCGTCTATTCCAGGCATACGTATATCCGTAATAACGATATCAGCCCGTTCACTCTTATATTGTAATAATGCATCTTCACCATGAATGGCTGTCCGAATTTCATATTGATTTGGAAATTCTCTTTCAATCATCGTTTTTAGCCCTAACCGGATATTTTTCTCATCATCTACGATTAACATTTGTCTCATGCCCGGAATTTCCTCCCATTAACAGCACCTTAGGAAGGGTAATAACCACCTCTGTGAATTGCCCCTCGCTGCTGAACACGTGTAATCCATATTGAATTCCATAATAAAGCCGAATGCGTTGATGAACATTTCGAAGGCCGATCCCGAATACCTGCTTTTCGTTTCTAACCTCTTGAACCGAAGTCGTACCGCTATCATCAGCAGTATGAATCATTTGATTTAATTGATCTAAGCGAAAAGCATCAATGCCCATACCGTTATCTCTCAACGTGATAATAATGGCAGCTTCCTCGTTCTCTGAGACATCAATCAAGATGATACTCTTGCTGCCGTCCATACCGATCCAAGCATGCTTTACAGCATTTTCTATAATAGGCTGGAGTGACATTTTGAGCACTTCAATACCTAGCAGTCTCGGTGGAATCGAAAGCTCAAGCTGGATTGGCTCATCGAATCGAATATTCATAACAGCAATGTAATTCTGGATATGACGAATCTCATCCTGTAAGCTTACATATTCACCCGACCATTTGAAATTATAACGCATCATTCCGCCAAGTGAAGTTAGCGAATCCGAAATGGTTCGCTGGTTTTCCATTTCAGCCAGCATCTTTATATTCTCAAGCGTGTTATATAAAAAATGTGAATCAATCTGACTATGCAGCGTACGCAGCTCAGCCTCTTTCGTTAGTGCCTGCTTTTTCACTCCCTGTGCAATCAATTCATTAATGGTATGAATCAATTTATTAAAGTGATGAGCAAGCTCGCCTATTTCTCCGCCTCCGCCTAAGGGTAGTCCTGTCGGCATTTCCCCTCTTCTAACCTTCTTCATAGCCTCTGTGAGACGTCTTAGATTTTTGAGAATAAAGGAATTCATCATATACGTAATAATAGATAACAAACCGATTAGAATAAGATTAACGGCTATAACCTGCTGCTTTGCTTTGGATACACGTTCATGTACTTTCTGCAAGGATACCACGTTCAGAATATGAGCATCAGCCTGCTCTATTGGTGTAGAGACCAGCAAATAAGGGTGTTTGTTAACCGTGAAGCGCTTCTCCGTATTTCCTTGCTTATTCATTTCAGTAAACTCTCTCTGAATAGCTTCGTGAAGCTCTGGATTGCGAGCTACAAACGGCTGATTATCATCTAGAAAAATAGCCCCATTCCCGTCAGCAATCATCATCTGTGCGCCATCGTCCTTAATATTGGCAAACCCCTTTGGCGAAAACTGCTTCAACAGCATCTCCACTTGTATAATGCCAATGCGCTTTTTCCCAGCATTGATGACACGAATGAGAGAAACCTTTGGCATTTGAGTATTAACATCTGTAACATTTCGATGCATAATATCGGGATCATCATTCTTGAACACCCAGAGCTCCTTGCCCTCCAAATGATCCAGTTGATCGAACCAAGTCTCGTTCTGAATGCGGCGTTCATGAAAGATAATAGGCCAAATCTCTGATATATGGTCATTATTCGCAAATAAACGAAGATGGGCAATATTCGGGTTATTAATCTGAATATTGGTCATGTCAGCAAGCGAACCCCGAGTTAAGTCAAGCAACTGCTCAATAGGCAGCTCTTCTTTTGTAGAGATATAATCGATTATGTCAGACTCTGATATCGTGAGCTGGGCAGCCAGTTCCATCGCTTCAATCTGGTTCAGCACATTCACTTTTTCCATTTCGACTAAGTATTGACCCTGTTTACGAGTATCACTAATATAATTATCCCTTATTTGGCTAAAGAGATAGTTCGATACACCGATACTTGGAATTAACAGAATGACGATATAAGCAGCTACCAGACGAGTCTGCATAGATCGGCGGCCCAGCCAATTGGTAACAGATTGAAGATACAACCGAAATTTCCTACCCATTTCCTTCACACATCCGCTCTAAACATGATTTACTGCTATAACTTCCTAATGCGACAAAAAGCACTCCAAACCGTATCCGGTTCTGGAGTACCTTCGCTGGGGAGTCCCTAGGTGGTCAAAGTTTTCATTTCATTACTTCGTAGCTGCATTCAGCTTTTCTACATTTTCTTCGTATTTCTTCTGTTTGAAGGCTTGTACCTTACTGAAACCGAGCGCTTCGCGTTTCGTCAAATACTCATTCCATATTTTATCGAACTCTGCATCCGATTTGGCAAGCAACAGTTTTGGCAGTACTTTACCAAACTCTTGGCCCATCTTCGTATTCATGATGCCTTCTTCTGAAGTACCTGTTGGATTAAGCTGATCAAATTCGGACAAGCTCTTCGCTTTGCCGCGCGTCCAGTCTTCCAATTGCTTGAATGGCTCAACTGCTGGCGGTGACCAAATAGGTGTTAAATTTGTATCCATCATCATCCAAAACGTATGAGAAGCTCCAATTTTCTTGTCAAAAGCACCGCGATCATTATTGAGCATATCTAATACTTCTGGCAAGAACTGATCCTTACCGTCAATATTGTCGTAGGTTACACCTTTTTCTCCGAAGAATCCATCATGCTGTCCTTCTTCAGAAATCAAGTAGTCTAGGAAACGAATCGCACGAGCTTTGTCTTTCACATCTTTAGAGATCAATGTAACGGTCCAACCAGAAATGGATGGGCCAGCAAGTGTTGGTTGATCAAGGTTCGTATTTGCAGGTCCGTCAACAGCGATATAAATAGAGTTCGGATCATTTGCAAATAGTGCATTTTGTTGGTTTGCTAGGTCAGATCTGGCATACAGCATGGCGAAATAACGGCCTTGTGCAATTTTTTCTTCCATTTGAGGACGCTTATCGATGAAAATATCTTTTGACAATAAGCCGTTCTCGTTCGCTTGGCGCATCGTTTTAAGCCATTTTACATATTCAGCATCTGTATCGCGATCATATAATTGACCATCCTTATCGTAAGGAACGGCAAGGAAGTTCTGAATATAATGCTGAAGCGATGCATTGCCTGTATCGGTGAAATCATACATGCCTAGCGGAATAAGCGGTTGGCCATTAACATCCGGATACATTTTCTTCGCATCCGCAAGTGCTTTCAAGAAGCCTTCTGGCGTACGCATATCCGGGCTTCCTAGCGCTTCGTACATATCTTTACGAACTAAGAAAGTCTGAGTTGATGTAATGTTGTCTCCGAATTTCTCGTAGTCCTTCGGTGATGAGGAAGAGTTAGGATAGCCGTATACATTATTGTCTTCCTGCTTGTACCAAGAGAGCTTAGCTGGATCTGTTACTTTGTAGAAATAAGGGTCATATTTATCAGCAAGCTCGTTCAAAGGAAGAACTAGACCGCCTTCAATCATTTTTTTAACCGCTTCTTCATACCAGCCTAGTGTAATAAAGTCTGGCAATTTGCCAGATGCCATCATCGTATTCATTTTCTCTGCTTCGTTGCCCGCAGGAACGATAAAGTTAACATTAACGCCTGTTTTCTCTGTTATATATTTCGAAGTCGCATCAACGCCCCATTTGTTAGGGAACCAAGAAAAGTTAATATACCAGTCAAATGTAATTGGCGTTTTATCCACTTCCCAGCCTTTATCATCCTGAGTAAGCTTCACTTCTTCTGCCGGTTCTCCATTACCCTCGTTCTTACCGGCATTGTTGTTGCCACCTGTAGAGCAAGCGGTTGTAAATACGAGAACCATCGCGATTGTCAGCATCAACAGATTTTTGAGCTTGAACTTCTTGTTCATGTTTGTTGTCCCCTTCTCTGTATGAATGATTATATATGCAACTTCCTGCTCTATAAAGAGCAGAAGGTACTGCCAAAATTACCCTTTAATCGAACCAATCATCATTCCTTTAACAAAATACTTTTGTAAGAATGGATAAACGAGAACGATCGGAAGCGTTGTGACGACCATTGTAGCCAGCTTGATGGATTGGGTCGTAACCGATTTGCCAATACCTCCGGGGATAGCGGCTAACATCTGACTGGAACTGGACTGAGCTACAACACGGTACAAATAGGTCTGAATCGGCTGCAAGTCCATATTGTTCATGTAGATAACGCCAGCAAAATAATCATTCCATTGATAAACACCGTGGAACAAGGCAATGGTAGCAATAACCGGCATCGATACAGGGAGAACGATTTTTATGAAAATTAACCAGTCGTTGGCCCCGTCAATTTTGGCCGCTTCCTCCAACCCATCCGGGATATCACGGAAAAAGGTCATAAAGATGATGAGATCGAAGAAGCTGAACATAGCAGGAATAATATAGACCATGAAATTATCCAGCAAATGCAAATCCCTCATCAGCAAATAGGTTGGTATGAGTCCGCCTCCGAAAAACAAGGTAACCGTACCGAAGAGCATATATATCTTTCCGCCTATTAGCCCTTTACGAGAGAACGCATAGGCAACCATCGCCGTAAAAAACACATGGATCAAGGTACCTAGCAATGTCTTAGCTATTGTTATGCCCATAGCTGTCATAATTCCTGCGCTTTGGAAAACCGCATCAAAGCTCTCAAAGCTGAATACCCGCGGCCACCAATAGATCCCTCCGCGCATGCCGTCCTGACCTTCATTGAAAGCATTGACCAAAACGTACCAGATCGGATATATCGTTGCGAAGCAAATGAGCAACATACCGAAGTTATTGAAGATGTCGAAGAATGCTTCTCCTTTTGTTTTACGTTTAATACTAAACATGGCTAGTCTCCTCCTTCTCTAGAAAAGTGATGTATCATTCATTTTTTTCGTTACGCGATTTGCAATTAATAAGAGAACCAATGCAATAACAGACTTAAACAACCCTACAGCCGTTGAATAAGAATAGCGTCCTTGCTGCATACCCGTCTGGTAGACATAGATATCAACAACGTTGCTCGCACTCTCATTCAATGAATTTCTCAGTACAAGAATTTGATCAAAGTTGGAGTTAAGCACACCGCTTACTGCAAGAATGAAAAGGATCGAGATCGTCGATTTGATGCTTGGCAGTGTAACATACCACATTTTCTGAAAACGTCCCGCTCCATCAATCGTCGCCGCTTCGTACAATTCAGGAGAAACGCTCGCAATAGCCGCAAGATAAATGATGGCGGACCAACCAAGCTCTTTCCATATATCCGATGTAATGATGATGCTCCAGAAGTAGCTAGGCTCTGCTAAATAGGAGATAGGCTCCTTGATGAGATGAAGACCCATCAACACATTATTGATCACACCTACATCCGCAAGCCAGGTTGTCAAAATACCGCCGAGAATAACCCATGACAGGAAGTGAGGCAAATAGGAAATTGTCTGAATCGCCTTTTTGAAGCCAACAGAGCGAACCTCATTAAGAAACAAGGCAAAAATAATAGGCAATGGAAAACCGATCGCCAGCTTAATGAGACTGATGCCGAGAGTATTTCTCATGACATCCATGAAGCTGTCATCTTGGAAAAACTCTATAAAGTGATCGAAGCCAACCCAAGGCGCTTCACTGATAGATTTGACAATATTGAATTCTTTGAAGGCGATAATAACGCCATACATTGGAACGTAATTGAAAATAATCATCCAAATCACGCCTAGCAGCGCCATAATCTGAATGTGTCTTTGACTGTACAACTTTCTGAACCATTTACTTCTCGCTGCCTTTGCTTCCGAAGCAGGCAGAGAAGCGGATCCTGCGTTGACCTCTGTCTTCACATTAATTACCCCCATGCTGTTGTAAATCTGATGTAAGCCTTTGCATATCTTATATATTTATTGTAGATCGTTGCCTCCTGTCTCGTAAGGCTTGAGATTTCGTATTGAGGTGACCATTTTTCGGTTTTTGACGAAAGATGCTGTTTTTACCCACAAAAAAAATGTGATGCCGGCAGATGCTGCCGATCATCACATTTTCGATTTCATCATTTATTCCGTATAGGTAAATTCAAGCCAATCCACATCTACTCTGCCGCTAATGACACGAATAATAACCCGAACTGGCCCTTTTGCCACCTCTATGTTTCTCACTAACAATCTCTCGTTCCAGCCCTCATCGCTAACCGCACAGGCTACCGGCTCTCGCCCTTCCATTTCAACGGATAATGCAGCTCCCTCAGTCGCAAGCAGTCGAGCACGGAGATCAAACCGCCTTGCATCAACACATAAGGCATCATATGCGAGCCAATCACCCGCCTTTAGCTCAACGCAGACCGTGTTGTCCTCGGCCCATACTTTACCGCCCTCAGAGTGATAGCTTGGCATCTCGGTCTTGCCTGTAATCATCCGCATTGGAACACCATCATTTGCCCGCAACCCGACCTTGCTCTCACTCTTCTGCATAATGCCGAACCCAACTCCCTCACCTTGCCTATAAAACTCAGCAGGAATACGAAGCGGAATATGACGAAGCAGCGACCGAGATATTTCAGGAAAAGCATCACACTGCTCTAATCTGAGATTATCAAGATATTGATTCAATATCTTCTCCGCAGTCTCCGCATCCGGCTTAGCTCCACCTTCCAAATAGGCCGTAAGTAATTCCCAGCCTTCAGGCATGCGAATCGAGTAGGGAGAATTCGAGGTGCTCATCTTCTTCCAAGTCCAGAAATTCCACGATATTTGATGATCCTCGAACATTTGAAAGGCTCCGCTGTACCACTGCGCATTATTTTCTCCACCTTCACCCATGAAGATCGGCACATTCCACTCTTCTCGCTTGTCCAGATACTTCTGAATGCTTTCTGTGTCGGGATTGTTCCAATATTTATGGAATTGCAGCATCAGATTATCATCAAATTTCTCTGTGAAAATACTCCAATCCGTTGACCAATGAACACCTTCAATAATAATCATATGACGCTCATCCACTTCACGTATTGCTGCTGTAATTTCCTTGTACAGCGGCATCACCGCATCATTGTACTTGTTGAACCAGTCCGGAAGCGGCTCATTAAAGAGATCGTAACCCGCGATAATCCAATCATCCTTATAGCGTTCGGCGAACATTCGCCAGATCGCAATCGTCAGCTCTTGATTTCGGCGATCGGTAAATAGCTCGGGCAGATCATTCTCAGAATCATCGATATTGGCTCCCGTTTGACCGCCCGGCGCCCCATGCAGATCCAAAATAACATAAAGCTTATATTTTCTGCACCATTCTATTACTTGGTGTATACGTGCCAGACGTTTTTCATTAAAGACCAGCTCTTCATCCTCCACGAGAATTCCACGAGCATTAATGGGAAGCCGTACAGAATTATAGCCTTGCTCGGCAACCACGCGGACATCCATCTCATCCACATAGCGTTCCACATAAGTATCCCAGAACAGGGATGCTTTCTCTTCCCCGATCAAAGCCTCTACCATGGCTTCAATCTTGCGTGGTCGATCGCCGCCTTCTGGGAACTTCCACATGTATCCTTCCGGCAGCAGCCAGCTTCCGAAGCCAACGCCTCTTAGAACGATTTCTTTGCCATCTCCATTGATAATCCTTTTTCCATCCGCTTTAATGAAACCGCTTACGTCATTACTGTTCCTATGCACACTCATAATCGGATTGCCTCCTTATATGCTTGATTGCGTATCTCATCTTTCATACTCTCAAAATATAGCATAGGATTGTCACCCTCGGTGCACAATCCGAAAAACAGTGCTTATATCCGAAAGCAGCACACTTTCTCTTCTCATTAGGAAATTTTTCTAAAAGAGTGTTGCAAAATGAACCGCGTGTCATTATTATTAATGACACACGGTTCATTTTTCAGAAGGAGGTAGAATTATACAATGTCACCGAAAATTTCAGATGAGCAAAGGGAGCAGCGAAGACAGCAGCTTCTACAAGCTGCAGAGCGTGTATTTATTCGTAAGGGTTATGAGCCTTCCACCATGAAGGATTTTGTTGAGGAAGCCGAAATGAGCCGAGGATGGATTTATCTTTATTTTCAAACGAAGGAAGAGATTTTTGAAGCCATCATGGAACAGCATGATCAGCAATATGATCAAACCGTTCGTGATGCTGTAAGGGATCTCCCTACCATCTGGGCATTTATTGAGCTAGGTCTTAATCAAGTGAAAAATGACCTCATTCATACGACCAACAGCATCTTACCAACCTTTTATGAATATTATCTCACTGGCTGGCGTGATGATCATCGGCGAAAGCGTCTTGTAAAAAGGTACGAGAATGGCACCACGCGCTTCATTCAATTACTTCAGCTTGGAGTTGATCGAGGTGAGTTCACACCAACTATGCCCCTCGATATAATAGGAAAACTTACCGCATCCTATCAGGAAGGAATTATTATCCATACACTCACTGTTGGATTTGAAATGGCCAATACGGAGAAACAGCTAGATGCTCTTTCGACCTATTTGCAACAATTGCTTGGCATTAAGAATGACTAGATAGCTATTAAAATGATGAGGAGTTGGATATAATGGCCGCCTTGTTTCGTAATCCGACATTTGTAAAATTATTTCTTGCCGCATTTGCTTCCCAGCTTGGTACGGTAGTCGGAAATATGGCTTTTGCCTTTTATCTGCTGGACCGTTTCAGTAACCGTCCAGATTTAGCATCCATGGCGGAGTTGATGTATGCTGTGCCAACACTTGCCGTGTTTTGGTTAGTCGGGGTGCTCGCAGATCGGCTGGATCGCAAGCTTATCGCTGCTTATAGCGACTGGATTCGCGCAGGTCTATCCGCCTTGCTCCTACTCATTGTTCATCAAGATTGGCTAGTTGCCGCCTTTGCCATTCTCTTTTTGCGCAGCGCCATCGCGAAGTTCTTCGGGCCTGCAGAAATGGGACTCTTACAGGGAAGCTTGCTGCCTGGTCAGTATGTTCATGCCGCCGGCTTAAACCAAATGCTGATGGGTGTGTTCATGCTCTTCGGTGTTAGCTTAGGCGCCACAGCTTATCATCTTGTAGGTATTGAAGGAGCGATTATCATTGACGGGATCAGCTTTCTTCTCTCAGGCGTGCTAATCTCACTTTGTCGCTTTCCAGAAGAAGTCCGATTGCCGAACGGAAAAGCTCAAATCCGAGATCTTCGGCTGCGTCTTATCTTTGCAGATTTTCGTCAGGGATTCCAATACATCACCAAGCGAAAGCTGCTTCTAAACCTCATATCTGGATTCCTTGTCTTTGGTGTAATAAATGGGGTCTTCGCTGTACTTCCTATCTTTACGATGAAATATAAGCTAAGCCCAGATAATTACGAGCTCCATTCCTCTTTCATCACTATTTTTCTTGGCGTAGGCGTATTACTCGGTAGTCTCGCAGGCCCTATGCTCATCAAAAGATTTTCAAAAACGACTGTTCTGATCGCCGGTCTTCTTCTAAATAGCATCCTCATCATCGTCTTAGGCTCCGTTGTTCATATTTGGATTTTCTTCCCGATTGTCTTTATTACCGGAATCATATTGGCGCCCGTTAATATTGTACTTGGCGGTTGGCTGCCTGAGCTTGTGGAGCCCCAAAGCATGGGGCGCGTCAATGCATGGATCGAACCTATTATGATGGTCGGTTACTCCGCAGCGCTTGGTATGATTACTATTGCTTTTCCCGCCTGGATTTCTATCACATGGCTATACTACTTGCTTGGTCTTTGCTTAATTGTCGTCAGTGTTTACTACTGGTTGACTCTTCCTGCTTTGACAACTCGCGCTGCCCTCGATCAAAACCAAACTGTACAAGTAGAACAATAAATCGCAATGGATTCCCGCTATGCCGTTAGGATCAACTATTTCAATTATTCATGAAATCGGCTGCGAAAGCTGCTTGGCGATTCTCCTGTCCAACGCTTAAATTGCCTACTGAAATGAGCAATATTATGATAGCCAAGCTTTGTTGATACGGATTCAATTGTTGTTTCTGGATCCATTAGCAGCAGCTTGGCTTTTTTCAGCATCAGAGCAGACAAATACTGCCGTGGGGATATCCCGTACACATGGGAAAACATACGATTAACCGATGACATGCTGTAGCCTACCGCAGCAGCAATTGATTTTACCGTCTCCATCTCGCTCTGCTTCACATCCCCGTCCGCTGCATGATCGACAACCTGCTCCAGCATAGCTGCAATCTGTGAAGCTGCCGCAGACTTTCGTACTCCAGCAGCATCTCGGTTGCGCTCGGATAATGTACCGCTTAAGCCAGCAAACAGTTCAAATAAAGCCGATAAAACGCTCATTCTAGACTCCATGCGTACAACTGCCTCTTCCGATGTTAATGCCATTAATTTATCCAATGCAGGCCTAATGGCAACGGCAAGTTCACTCCCGAATTCGTGAAAGCAGCTGCTATTACGAATAAGAAGCTCACGAAAAGGCCGTTCATCCACTTCAAAATGCAAGCAATAATACGTCATTTCCTCGTCGCCAATGACTATGCTTTGATGATTGTCCCCCGGATTGAGCAATATAAGATCACCTGGACCTTGCCTGTAGGCTACCCCGTTGACCTTCATCTCCTGAATACCTGATAATACGAGATTCACTTCAAATAGAGGATGCCTATGAAGCGGATATTTCCAATCCTGATCAACCGTACGCCAATGTGCTGCAAATACACGGAAGGTGGAATCCATATCAGGAAGCATAAATTCCTTTCGAACGGGTTCAGTTTTACTCAACATAAGCAAGCTCCCTCCTTCTTCTTCGATTACGAGTATTATCAGTCATTAAAAAGATGATTGATTTGGGTAAATATCAACATGGTATGGATATGTGAACGAGATACATTCCTTGCTATGATATAGCTATTATAGCTTTAAATTCTTATCCTAGTAGATAATCTAGATGGGTAACTGACAAAGGAGAATGGAAATGACCAACATACAAAATCCGATTTTACCCGGCTTTAATCCGGACCCCAGTATTTGCCGTGCAGGAGAAGACTATTACATTGCGGTCTCGACCTTCGAATGGTTTCCCGGCGTTGGGATTTACCACTCTAAGGATCTAAAAAACTGGAGGCTTGCAGCAAGACCTCTGAATAAACTCAGTCAATTGAACATGATGGGTAATCCAGACTCCGGCGGTGTTTGGGCTCCTGCGCTTTCTTACAGTGACAATAAATTTTGGCTGATCTATACCGATGTTAAAGTAACCGAAGGACAATGGAAAGACTGCCATAACTATTTGGTTACATGTGACACGATTGACGGTGAATGGTCTGAGCCTATTCATATGAACAGCTCCGGCTTCGATCCTTCGTTGTTCCATGAGGAGGATGGTAGAAAATATTTTGTAAACATGATGTGGGATCAACGGGTCGGCCATCATAACTTCTATGGCATTGTGCTTCAAGAATACAGTGTGAGTGAACAGAAGCTTATCGGTAAGCCGGAAATCATATTCCAAGGTACGGACATTAAGTTGACAGAAGCTCCTCATCTATACAAAATCAACGATTACTACTATTTGCTTACAGCTGAGGGCGGCACGAAATATGAACACCAGGCTACCATCGCTAGGTCCAAGCAGCTTCGTGGTCCCTACGAGGTGCATCCGCATAATCCATTAATTACGTCATTCCATGCGCCGCGTATTCCATTGCAAAAGGCCGGTCATGCTTCCATTGTTCAAACACATACCAACGAATGGTTCTTGGTGCATTTGACAGGAAGACCGCTGTCCAGAGAAGGCCAGCCACTGCTTGATCCGCGCGGATACTGTCCGCTGGGCAGAGAAACTGCGATTCAGCGACTAGAGTGGAGAAACGAATGGCCATATGTCATCGGCGGCAACCAGCCTTCACTCGTCATTGAAGGTCCGAACATTCCAGAACAGCAATGGGAGCCGGACTATCTGGTGAAGGATGATTTTGATAACGATACGCTTAATCTGCATTTCCAAAGCCTGCGCATTCCTTTAGGAAATCAAATCGTATCGCTGTCCGATAATCCTGGGCATCTTCGTCTTTACGGCAAAGAGTCTTTGACATCTAAATTTACGCAATCGTTTATTGCAAGACGCTGGCAGCATTTCAACTTTACAGCAGAAACGAAGATTGATTTCCATCCAACGACTTTCCAACAATCAGCTGGACTCGTGAACTATTACAATACGCAAAACTGGACATCCTGCCAAATTTCGTGGAATGAAGAAAAAGGTAGAATCCTTCAGCTTGTCGCTTGCGATAACTTCTCGTTCTCGGAGCCTCTTCAAGGCAAAGAAATCGCTATTCCGGATGATATAGATTATGTGTACATTCGAGTGGATGTGGAAAACACATTGTATTATTACTCCTACTCCTTAGACGGAGAAAGCTGGACTCGTCTTCCTGTAGACTTTGAATCCTACAAGCTTTCAGATGATTATATTCAAGGCGGCGGCTTCTTTACAGGCGCATTTGTCGGCATGCAGTGCCAAGATACATCGGGACGCAGTCAGCATGCAGACTTTGACTATTTCATTTATGATATCCACTAATTAAACAAGAAAGTTCTCTTGAACGCTTAGACGTTTTCGAGAACTTTCTTTTTTTGTCTAATGTATCAATAGAGCTAATAATTAGCTCTATTTCCGTTAAAACAAATAAAATCAACCCCATAGAGCTAGTTTCTAGCTCTATTTTGTTCCGGCACACACTCCTAGCACCCTTGGAACGCTTCAGCCGTTACTACATTACCGCTACTTTTTCCATTTCATCTAATAAAACATATTCAGACAAGAAAAAACCTCCATCATCTTAATCGTGATCGAAGGTTCTTCTTCTATTAATATAGGACTCAAGTTAAACAGCCTAGCCTTTGACCGAGCCCGCTGCGATCCCTTCCACTATACGATCGCTTAGGAACAGGAATGCAATCAAGATCGGCAAGATGCTGATCATCAGAGTAGCGCCGATTGCGCCCCAATCTGTTGTGTATTGACCAATAAAGTTTTGCACGCCAACTGTAAGCGTCTTATAAGAGTCTGAGCTAATGAAGGTGTTGACGAAAATAAATTCATTCCAGTTGTAAATCATATTAATAATGCCCGTTGTTGCTATAACAGAGCCTGTCATCGGCAGCACAATCCGGAAAAACACGCGGTTCACGGAGCAGCCATCGATAACCGCCGCTTCTTCTACTTCACGCGGTAGGGCGTAGTAGAAGCCAAGCAAGATCATAATCGTGATCGGCATATTGAACGCTACATAAGATAAAATAAGTGATAACGGATGATCGATCAAATGTATTTTATTAAAAATACTGAACAGCGGAATCAGCGTCGAGTGAACCGGAATCATCATCGCCACCATGAACAGACCCAGCACCAAAGAGCTGCCCTTCCACTTCATCCGCGTAATCGCGTAGGTGACCAAACTTCCCAAAACAATGGTAAGCAATGTCGCTGCAACCGTAATCCAAACACTGTTGAAAAAATAAACATCGATATTTCCTGCGCTCCATACCTTCTCGTAATTTTCCCATCTCGGATTCATAGGCAATGAAAGCGGAGGAAGATTGAACACTTCCTGATTGTTCTTTAGTGAGAAAAACAGCAGCCATACGAGCGGGAAAATTTGCAATACGGCAACAGCGCTCAGTACGATATACAACACGGCATAGCCCAGCTTGCTTGCTATTCCCGTACCGGAGCTTTTGGCCCCGCCTCCCAATTGTCCTACAGTTCCGGACATCATGAAGCGTCCCTCCTTACGAATATTGAATCGTATCTTTTGTAGCAGTTAATTTACGAATGATCCAAGTTACGATTAGACAAATTATTAGCAGGAAGAAGCCAATCGCACTGCCATAGCCAAAATCATATGCCCGGAAAGCTTGGTGATACATATAGGATGCCATTACTTCGCTGGATCCGTTCGGCCCGCCATCTGTCATGACGTAGATGAGATCAAAGTATTTGAGCGATCCGACAATCGCAAGCACGATCGTTACTTTAATAACTTCCATCGCTAGCGGGAGCTTAATTTTGTATGCGATCTGAAAAGCGTTCGCACCGTCGATCTTTGCCGCTTCCTCTAGTGAATTCGGGATGTTCTTAAGCGCTGCGTAATAGATTAAAATATAGAAGCCCGCATACTGCCACAGGATTGGGATAAATAAAGCAAACAACACAATCGAAGGCTCAGCTAGCCATGCGGGAGGATTTGCAACCCCTACGGATTCTAGAAGACTGTTCAGAATCCCATTCGTTGGATGAAAAATTTTCAGCCATAGCTGTGCAATCGCCACGGACGATAACAGCATCGGAATCAAATAAATTTTACGGAAAAAGTTCACGCCTTTTAGCTTAGCAGATAACACCATTGCAATAACTAAGTAGAGTATGAGACTAAGAGCTGAAAATACAGCTAATAGAAGCGAATGACCCGCACTGTTCCAAAACATTTTGTCCTTAATCAGCGCCTGATAATTATCCAAACCAATAAATTTCATTGCTCCGATCCCGTTCCACTGGTTTAATCCATAATAGCCTGTCAGAACGATCGGAATGTATACAATAGCCAAAATTAGTAGCAAAGAGGGCAGCACATAAAGTGCGATTATCTTTTTATTCGACATTACCTTATCCAAAATAGCCGACTCCTTTCTCATTTTCGAGGAGTAAAAGCTTACCCGGCATGTTCTGCCGGGTAAACAACTTCCCGCGCTCCCTATTTTAGAAGCTGTCAGTTTCCTTTGGAAATAGCTGCATCATGCTCTTCTGAGAATTTCTCAGGCGTAACAGCTTTGCCGAATAGTGATTGAATCAGGTTTAGATGTGACTCAGCAGCATTTGCTTGCATTTGAACATCTGCGAATAGAGTGATGCTGCTTGCTTGATTCATTTCATTGAACAGATCTACATACAGTTGAGGAAGCTCAAGCTTGGAAGTATCCACCTTCGTTGCTGGAATAACACCTGCTCCAGTAACGGCTTGCTCTCCCCATTTTTCAACGAAATATTCTACGAAAGCTTTCGCTTCTGCTTTTACCTTTGAGTTTTCCGAAACGAATAGTCCAACACCCGGTCCGCCTACCCAGCTATTAATATCTCCTTTTCCGCCTTCAACCGTAGGGAATTTGAAGAAGCCAACGCTGTCGCGGAACTCTTTAGGTATATCTTCATTGGTTGTGAAGTTAGGAAGCTCCCATGTGCCCATCATATACATAGCAGCTTTGCTGTTCAGGAACTCTGACTTCGCTTCTTCATTGGACAGACCGTTAAAGCCTTTAACGAATGCATTGCTTTCAACTAACGATTGAACCTCTGTTGCAGCCTTAACCAGATTTTCATCCTTGAATGACCCAGAACCACTAATCGCTTTCGACAATGCTTCTTGTCCTGCAAAGCGGTCAGCCAAGTACATGTACCATAGTGATCCCGTCCAGCGATCCTTATTGCCAAGAGTAATTGGCGCGATGCCATTCTCAGAGAGCGTTTTCACAACTTGCTTAAATTGCTCGTAAGTTTGCGGTACTTCCAGGTTATATTTCTCAAAGATTGCTTTGTTGTAGTATATCGGCGAAATGTTGAACTCCAGCGGCAATCCATATGTTTTACCATCTACAGCGTACGCTTCCGTTGTGCCGCTGACGAATTTCCCATTCAGATTTCCGCTCAGCAGATCATCAAGCGGCGTGAATAGTTTGCCCTCTACATAAGGTTGGAGAAAGCCAGCAGCCCAAGTAACGCCTACATCCGGCAGTTGGTTTGAAGCTGAAAGCACTTTCAATTTATTTTTATATTGTTCATTATCAAGCACTTCTTGTTTGATCGTAACGTTAGGATGATCTTTTTGATATTCAGCAATAATTTGATTAACGATTTTGTTCTGACCGGCTGATACACCTTCTGGCCATAAGTGCATGAAGTTTACGGTCACTTTTTCGGAACCGCTTTCATTTGATCCGTTACTAGAGTCTTTACTGCCGTCGTTATTCGATTTCCCACTGCAACCTGCTGCGACGAGTGCCAGGCAAAGCGTTAATAGCAGAATCGTCCATTTCTTTTTGAACACGTTTACAACCCCTTTTCTGCTTGTGATAGATTTGATCTTTACAAATCTATATTATCAACAAGACGGCAGCATCGTAAGGACATATGAATTGGGGAAAATACTACTTTCATTGGATTCTCTCCTCGGCATGAGCGTTGCTTTTACGATATTGACCCGGACTAGTTCCTTCTAGAGAGCGAAAAACCTTCACAAAATATTTTGACGTTTGATAGCCGACTTGATCTGCAATATCAGCTATTGAAAGCCTTGTGCTGGACAGTAATTCCTTAGCCCTTTGCACTCTTTTCCTCGTCAAATAATCACTAAAAGTCAGGCCGGTTTGCTCCTTGAACAACACACTGAGGTAGCTCGCGTTCATATGCAAATGTTCTGCCGTATCTCGCATCGTAAGCGGCTTCTGCAAATGAGCATTCAAATATTGAATAGCTTCTTGTACTTGGGGGCTATAGTTATTCTCTTCCTGCATCGTATCCAGCAGCTTCGGGTCAACAAGCTTCTCCATCCGCTCAATGCGATGCTTGCTTTCTTCCCTTTTCATAGCGTTCTCTACCGCATTAATGAGTTTAGTTTTTTCCAACGGCTTTAGTAAATATTCAACAACTCCGAATTGAAGCGCTCTCTGTGCATAATCAAATTCGGGATGCCCCGAAATAATGATGACAACGGGGGGATTTGGCAGCTGCTCATTTATTCGTTCAACCAAATCCAATCCCCCAATCTCAGGCATACGAATGTCAGTCACGAGTAAGTTAGCATCGTTATGTGTCAGCCACTCTAGCGCCTCTATTCCATTTGATGCTGTTTCAATTCGATATTGACCAGCTGACCATGCCTCCAACACTTTTCGAACGCCTTCTCTTGTTCTCGGTTCATCATCCACGATTAGTATGGTTTTCAATTTGTATCACTCCCATGCTCATTCGGTATTTCAAAGGTAACCGTTGTTCCACAGCCTATTTCACTCTGAATCTCCAAGCCATTATTGTCGGAAATGTAATAAAGCTTCAATCTTCTCTCCACATTGCTTATACCTACCCCGGTGCTTTTGGAGGAAGCATGGGTATGCCCTTTGTCCATCGCAGTGTATAAAGCACGAATTTTCTCCTCATCCATGCCAGGGCCATTATCCTCCACTGCAATTCGAGTGTAACCCGGCCGCTTAGATGGTCCGACTCGCACAATAACGGTTCCTGTACTGATACGCTGCTCCACACCATGAAGAATGGCATTTTCAACTAGTGGTTGAATCAACAGCTTCGGAATCGGAACACTGCGAAAATTCTCTTCGGCTTCTACCTTCCATGTCAGTCTATCAACCATACGCATATCCATGATTTTCAAATACCTTTCCGCATGATCGAGCTCATCCCCGACTGTAACCCACTCATCCTCGTCTGCGCGTGAAATGACGTATCTGAACAAACCAGACATCGCAATGACGACTTGGGACAATTCCTCTTCCCCTTTCTCTTCAAGCGCCCAATAGAATGCTTCGAGCGTGTTGAACAAAAAGTGAGGATTTATTTGCGCCTGCAGTGCCTTCAGCTCTGTCCTGCTTTGAATAATCTCTTTCTGATACACGACATCAATCAATTCATTCAGGGAGACTACCATTTGATTATACGTATTATTTAGTTCATTAATTTCCATGGTCTTAGACGTAACCGGTATCGGCTTGAGCGTCCCGAACTTGGCATTTCGCATCACTTTTATCAAATTTAGTATTGGGCGCGTGATCATCGTTGATAAAATAAACGTTAAAAAGAGAAATAATAAACCGCCTACCATGATGGAAACAACTAAAACCGTACGCAAAATCAAAATTCCTTCTGTTGCGTACTTTACGGGAGTTAAAATAATAATTTTCCAGCCTGTAGCCTCTGATTGTTTATCAATGGCCATATATTTCTCTCCGTCTAGCGTTACCGTCTCATTTCCTTGCTTCAACATTTTCTCCACGTCTACTTCCTTAGAGAAATCGGAAGCAATCGTCTGATTTGCAGCGTCAAATAACCCCATCATTTCGCTGGTATTGTTGCCAGCACTTGTCTCTTGCTCCGTAAGCTCAAAGTAGTTTTTATCAATGCGCACCATCAAATACCCTGCCGTAGAAAAAGAATGATCAATAAGCCTAACATGACGAATAGCAATAATGGAATCCGGATAACGCGGGTCCACACCGAACCAGACAAGCGTTCCGTTCCCTTCATCCGCCTGACTAATCCATTCCTTAGGCACTCGGCTGTCCAAGCTTATATCTGTTAATGGAAACAACATCCGATAGTCCGTCGTATACAGCTCCAATGATCGGATTCCTGTTGCATACGCTTCCTGCTTACGCACCTCCTGCTGCAGCGATTGCCGCTCCTCAAAGCTGATCTTTCGACCTTCCACCTCTTGGTTCATAAGCCTTTGGATCGTAGCATTGGTCGCCACCTGCATCGTAAACGTATCAATCTGCCGCAGCAGCACATCCAGCTTGCCCGTTGCCTGTACAGCCGTCTGCTGAATGTGTTTCTCTGCATTATTGCGCAGCAAAACCGAAACCTGACCATACGTGAAATAGCCGACCGCCCCCAACACAATGACCATAACGAGCATGAAGCCTAGGAAAATTTGATTCCGCAATGTATTCATTTGTCCAAACCGGTTCATGCCGACACCCCTTGTCCGATTCTTGTAGCTATTAATATACACAATAACGGCAAAAAAAAGAAAGCCCTATCATTTTGGCATAATTCATACTATTAATTTAGATATATAATCCATTATCCAATCTAATCAGATATAATAGTCATAAGCTTATTCCTTAGATATGGATTAAATTATAGCGACACCTCAGAGAGGGGATTTCCGATGACTATAGACTTCCTAGTACGAAATAACGTAAAGGTGTTTGGCAAGGGAAAACAACCAATTGTATTCGCGCATGGCTTTGGCTGTGATCAAGATATGTGGCGGTACATCGTCCCTGACTTTGAGGATGACTATCGTATCATCTTGTTTGATTATGTTGGCTCCGGTGAATCTCAAAGGGGTTATTATAATGCAGACAAATACAGCAGCTTACAAGGTTATGCGCAAGACGTACTTGAGATCATGGTTTCATTGGATTTAAGAAATGCAATATTCGTAGGACACTCCGTTAGCAGCATGATTGGTATGCTTGCTTCAATACGTGATCCGAAATATTTTGAACATATTATTATGCTTGGACCTTCTCCTCGCTATGTGAATGATCTTCCCGATTACTATGGAGGGTTCAATAGAAATGATATAGATGAATTACTCAATATGATGCAAATGAATTTTATTGGTTGGGCAAGCTATCTTGCGCCAATCGTCATGAACAATCCCGAACGTCAGGAATTAACCAATGAGTTGGAAAAAAGCTTTTGCTCAAGAGATCCTTACATTGCACGGCAATTTGCAGAGGTCACTTTTTTATCCGATTGTCGTAATGATCTTGCACATGCATCAGTCCCTTCCCTCATTCTCCAATGCTCTGAAGATAGTATTGCTCCGATCGAGGTAGGCGACTATTTACATGCCCATCTTAAGAACAGTACGCTGCAACAAATGACCGCAAGGGGGCATTATCCTCACCTCAGTCATCCGGAAGAGACAACGCATTTGATCAAACAATATCTTGCCAGCAAGTAGAGCTTGGAGGAACACACTAATAAAATGGATACCCAATTAAATTATGCTCCCTGTGGATATTTCTCTATTTCGAGCTCAGGGATCATACAGTCCGTTAATCAAACACTATTAAATATGCTCGTCTATGAACGACAGGAATTACTGGATCGACATATCGAATCTTTTATGTCTGTCACGAACAAATTGTTTTTTCATACGTATTTTTATCCATTCATTCAGTTGTATGGTCATGTGAATGAGATGTACCTATCCTTTCGAACAAGCGATTATCAGGATGTGCCTGTGCTTCTAAATGGGATTCGGCAGGAGCGTGACGGGGAAATGTTTATTGATTGCGTCGTCGTTGAGATGCGTAAACGATTAGAGCATGAGAAGGATATTCTCCAAACCAAAACCAAGCTTGAGGAACTGTACCAAGCAACAAATGAAGCAAATAAAAAGCTTGAGCGATTACACGAAGAATACGAAATCAAGCAGCAGGAATTAATAAGTTTGAATCATCAGTTGGAAGCCTTAGTATCCATAGATGCTTTAACCGGACTCAAAAACCGCAGATTCTTTCAACAACGATTACTTGAGAACCTCGCATTATTTCAGCGAACTCAGCAGACTTTTTCACTGCTTATCATTGATATCGATCATTTCAAGCGCATTAATGACACATATGGGCATCCTGTCGGTGATTTCGTGCTCACTAACCTAGCACAATTACTCCAGTCTCTATCAAGGGAAATAGACATCGCAGCTCGGTATGGCGGAGAGGAATTTGTTATTATTCTTCCGTATACAGACCAAGAGAACGCCTTACTTGCAGCTGAGAGGTACCGCTCAAAAATTGAGACTGCTTCTTGGGGCGAATACAAAGTTACGGTTAGTATTGGTGCAGCGACTGTTTCACAAGAGGACACGGATCAATCCTTGCTTAATAAAGCCGATCAGGCACTCTACTCCTCAAAAAAGAACGGAAGAAATCGGATTACCCATTCGGCTAACTTAGCGATGAGCTAGTGACTTGTTTTCAATAAAGAAAAACAGAGCATGGAGGGGTTTAGCCCAGCATGCTCTGTTTTCACATTCAATAGTCTGCTATGATGATTTTCCAGGTAAAAACTCTGTCGTAAAGATTTCCGTAGCATCGAACTTATTCTTCAGCAGCCCAAGATCAGCAAGTTGATTGATAAGTGTCGTCCAACGCTCCTCTGTCATATAGCCAAAACCATGCTCCGCAGCATCCCCGCCATAGACAAACTCCTTCTGTGATTGATCTTCGAATTCGATGGCATCAAGTGCAATATTCGGATTAGCTTTGAAGATAGCAGCATTTACTTCACTGGATGTGTCCTTATAGGACATCCACCCCTCCGAGAATGCAGCTACAAAATTTCCTACTGTCTCTTTGTTTTTCTCCAAATATTCTTTGGTAACAAACAACACGACATTATATGGATTGTAGCCAGAATCTGAAACAAGCAGCGTCTTTACCTTCACACCCTCTTTCTCCATGAAGAACGGCTCTGATGTTAAGAATGCTTGTGTTACCGATTCTGGGTCAGCAAGGAAATTTACATGCTGGCCGGTATAGGTCATTTCTTTCACACCACTTAGATCATATTTGCTCTTCAAAAAGTCCCAATACGTAATACCTGGTTGAACAAATACCGTCTTTCCGTTTAAATCCTCGAAGTTCTTAACCTCAACGTTTTCCTGGAACATGAGAGCCTGCGGGCTGCCTTGAAGCGCAGCTGCTACTACAACTAGATCGATACCCTGATTTTTGGCTATAATAATTTGATCAGCATGTGCAAGACCAAATTCCGCTTTTCCAGAAGCAACTATTTGTACAGCAGAAACCTGAGGGCCGCCCGGCTCAATTGTAATATCAAAGCCATGCTTCTCAAAAATCCCCTGCTCTTGTGCTGCAAATACTCCGCCATGCTGAGCCTTCGGGAACCAGTTCAGTACTATCTTAGCCTTCTTCATCTCAGCAGGAGCTTTAGGCTCATCCGTAGCAGCTGGAGCCGGCTCCGCAGTTGGTGAACTACTCGTTGTTTCTGTTGGTGCGTTCTTTGCTGCATTGCCTCCACATGCTGCTGCAAATACCATCATTAGCACTAGCGATAAAGCAAATCCCCCGTTTTTCAACCATTTCTTCATTTTGTTTCCCTCCACTTTTATCTATTTATTTTCTCGTCTTCATCGCGGACTCATGCCATGAGCCCAGCACCCGCTTAGCTATCAAACTAACGATGAGATAGAAGCTGATGCCTAGAATAGCTGAGGCAATCCCGCAAGCAAACAAGAAAGGGGTCTTCATCTGAACAGCTGCAACTGTAATCGCATACCCCAATCCGCCTTTTCCGCCCCCAACTCCCGCTACGTATTCACCTACAATGACACCGACAATCGACAGCGTGCAGGATATTTTCAAACCAGCCATAATATAAGGCATTGCAGCTGGAAGACGGAGTTTCCACATTTTCTGCCACTTTGAAGAGTTATAGAGCGTGAATAACTCATCCATACTGGAATCGACTGAATTTAACCCCATTAATGTATTAGAGATAACGGGGAAAAACCCAATCAGAAAGGAAATAACGACGATAGAATTGTAGCCAGCACCAAACCAGATCACGACTAGCGGAGCTACAGCAACAACTGGGATTGTCTGAAGAATGATTGCATAAGGATAAATGCTTCGCTCCATAATGAGAGAGCTTGCCAGCAGTATCGAGACGGCAATACCGATTACAGCGCTAAGTAAAAAGCCAACAACTGACTCCAAAACCGTAATTCGTATAGCTCCCCATAAAATGCCCCAATCCTCGATTGCTGCGTTTAAGACATCAGTCGGTTTAGGAAAAATAAAAGGCTTCATCCCAAGCCATGCCGGAACGAGCTGCCAAAGCGCCATCACAAGGATAAAAGCTGCAATGGGACCCAGATAATAGTGTTTGAATGTATACACGAGGTTCCGGCTTGGTTTCTTCATAACCGTTGCCGCCTCAAGCGGCTTTGAAATCGTTTCGACTGATGAAACCGACATTTATCCCAGCTCCTTCCGAAGCGTGCCATGCTCCAAATAAGTCGATGCAAGCTCAACGTATTCGCCAAAATTTCGCTCCGTACGCATCCCGAGCGTTCTTGGATAAGGCAGCTTCACATCAATTAAAGTTGACAGTTTTCCTGGGCGTGCCGACATAACGGCAATTTTGGAAGATAGCAGTACGGCTTCAAATACATTGTGCGTAACGAACAAGACTGTCATTTTCTCTCGTTCCCATATGTCGAATAGCTCCATTTGGAGTGTTTGTCGTGTAATTTCATCAAGCGCCGCAAAAGGTTCATCCATCAGCAGAAGCTTTGGCTTCGCTGCCAACGCGCGAGCAATCGATACTCTCATCCTCATGCCCCCGGATAGCTGCCTTGGGTAGGCTTTGAAATAATCCTTCAAACCTACCATCTCAAGTACATGCTTTGCGGTTTCCTTATTCCCCTTCATATTTCCTCCTCGGAGCTCAAGCGGTAAAATCACATTGTCTAGTACCGTCCGCCAAGGCAATAAGTTCGCTTCCTGAAAAACGTATGCAATATCATTTGACTCGCGAATCAACTGCTTAGGTTCCTTGCCATTCACCCATACACCGCCGGATGTGGCCTCCTCCAGTCCTGCTACCATGCGCAGCGCAGTAGATTTCCCACAGCCTGACGGTCCAAGGAAACTGATGAATTCACCCTCTTTAATGGAGAGTTGAACATCGCTAAGTGCGATTGTTCCCGTGTTATATATTTTACTAACATGATTAAACGCTACGATTTCCTTCTCCGCCTTGTTATGCATATCGTCTCCCCCTATTGCGCTATATTATCGCTTGATCATTTAGAATTAAATGTTAATTTAAATGACATGTTATCATTTGGAATAGGTAGGAACAATAGTTATGTTAGCCAAAATCGAGCGCTTTTCTTTGTGCATTTCGAATAAATCTATCTTTATCGCGTTATGTTCACATTTCCAGACCTTCACTTATGTTATATAACTTGCCACAAAAGACATGTAATCGAAACAACAAAAAAGTGCTGATCTTGAACATCAAGATCAGCACTTCCCCCAAAAAAACACACTTCATTTACACCTGTTCTACGATTTGATTGATCCTAAAAACGCCAGAATGGAATCGTTAACAAAGATAGGCTTTTCTCTCAACATATGCGGTCTGTGGCCGCATTCTGGAACGACGATATAGCATGAGCCCTGTACCAGAGAGCTCAAATATTTGACTCTCTTCTCACCCACGAATTCGTCATGCTCTCCTGTAATAAATAAGGCTGGACATGCAATCGAGCTAATCTGTTCCTCCGTAAGCTGCGGATACAATCGCCAATCTGCAGCACTTTGCCGCATATGCTCTTCCCAGTTTCCTCGATGAGCCTCTTCATGTCTCTCTATCATTTGATTGATGGTATGCTGCTGCCCCGCTTGTATCAGAAAATCAGGTTCATATTGCTCAACTCCAGTTGGGTCACAGAATCCACTTGTACCAATAGTTGTTATTGACCCAACTCGATCCGGATGATTAACAGCCAAGTATAAACCTACATTTGCACCTAAGCTGTAACCGATTAGATGTGCTTTTTTTATGTTTAGACCATTCATAAAATGAAAGATATCATCCGCTAGTTGAGGAGTGTTCCATTGCAGGCTTTCACTTTTTGTTCTCCCATGTCCTCTGAAGTCAGGGAAAAAGCATGTATATTTATTTTGAAAATCGAGCATCTGACTTGCAAAAGCTAATATTCCTCTAGAGTAGCCGCTATGTAGAAATATAACCGGTTCACCGACACCCATTTTCTCATAAAACATCTCTAAATCCTCTATCTGCATGTATGGCATATATACCTCCGGAAACAAGATTAATAGTTGATGCACTGAAATTATAGAATGCTTTATATCATGTAGATTGTGTCTACAGTGAATCCAATATCTATTATTTCAATGAGCATTCTCACTATCCTTTAAAACGTCCTGTTCCAACGCAAAAAAAGCATTAGAATGTTGCGTATCGCACAACATTCTAATGCCCTCTATTTATTCAAACAAAATGATTCATAGTAAGAGCTTCCGCCGCTCTACTCCCCTATTCGATTTGCCTCTATCATGCATCTTACGATGCAAGCTTCGCCCGCTTCCAGCACTTGCATGCCTGTCAGTTCTCGCTTTAAGGGGAGGTTGAAGGCGTTCGTTACACTTGTATATGGCTCCGGACACATATATCCACCTGTACCATCGCCATTGTGAAGCACCCATTGGCCAAATGCAGGGTCTGCGCGGTAAACAACCTGAATATCCGCGGAACGATCCGTCATTACGACTTCATTCTCGCAGCAGTCTGCCGCTAGGAATACATCGTCTAACCGTATGCCCTCAATTCCCATGCCTTTACGCAGTACCTCGCTCCTTGCATCCTCGACTAATTCTCCTGTAGGTAGGAACTGGTCATCCAGTACCCATCGGCGCCCTACTGGCGCGATCATGGAGCAGCCTTTATTGTTTGCACCCTTCTGAAAGGGAAAGCAGAAGGTCGTGTGATAGCCAAGTCCCCAAGGAAAAGCAGTATCGCTCAGATTACGTATTTTGGCTTCCTGCATGAGAGTGTTGCCCTCAAGTATGAACCTCATCGTAATCGTAAATGCATGCGGAAATTGCTCCATAACAGACGGTACACTGCGGGAATCAAACACTGTCGTCACGATTGCTCTATCTCCTTCGATAGAGCATGTTCCCAATTTCCAAGATTGATCATGTACCAGTCCGTGTGAATGATTACCTAGATGCGGCTCATTGACTTGGAACTGATATTCGCGCCCATCAAAAGCAAAACGGCCATTCTCAATACGGTTTGGTGGGAAAAGCACCGGAATCCCATACAACAGAGGAGTCTTCTGGTAAGCCTCGATCGTATCTGGAGTCCGAAGCAGCTCAGCCTCCGCTTGCTTGCTGCTCAATCTGATAACTCGACTTCCCAGACTAGGAACAACCGTCATCCTTAAACGGCTATTCTCCGCTGTAATAGCGGCTATACCTAGAAAGGAATCTTCTTTAATCGAAGCCTTCAGTTGCTGTTCCATCTTAAATGAATTCAATCTTTCCACTCTCTGCAGAGCGATGAATCGCCTGAACAAGCTTCGTGTTAAGCAAGCCTGCTGCTGCGTTTGATTCCGGCATTATATTCAAGCGAATGTTATCAACAAAAGAATGAAGCATATAACTAGGCGCTGCAGTAAGCTGTCCATTAATTGGCGTACCTAGTGTGTGAACATGACTATAAGTCTGCCCCGCTTGGCGCACCATTTGATCTGCCAAATCGACGTACATCGCTCCGTCATCTCCGATTATTTCCACCTTGAAGTCATAAATGAGCGGCATTGATTCTGGAAGAATCCAGCTTGTTGTGAACGACGCATGCGTACCGTCATCGAAGGAAACGATCGTCTGCATGGAATCATACGTATCAATTCCCATGCTTACAAGCTTCTTCTTCGTTCCGACAGCGAATACGCTGACTGGCTTGCTGTCCTTCTTGAGCCATAAGGCAATATCCGTCGCATGAGGAAGAAGGAACCAGCCCGGAGTAGAGTCCCCTGCCCACTTCAACATTTGGGTAGGTACGAAGATCGTGTCGTTTAGACGCGTGTTAATCGATAAAATATTTCCGACTCCACCGCGCTCTACGGCTTCTTTTACTGCTACAAATGGTGAATTCCAACGATTCTCGAATGCAACCATACACTTAATGCCTGCATTCTCCACCGCCGCATACATTTCTTCAGCTTCTTCTACGCTAGTAGAGAATGGCTTCTCAACTAAGATATGAATCCCTTTCTCGGCTGCTAGCATTACAGGCTTCTTATGCAAGAAATCCGGCGTTGCGATGACAATGGCATCCAGCGCCTCTTTCTCTATCATTTCTTCAACTTCCAAATAACCAGGAACACCGAACTTTTCAACACTCTTGGCAAGCGTTCCTTCGAATGCATCACTAACAGCGACTAATTCCGCGTACGGGTTTTGTCCTAACGTCTCTGCAAACATACTTCCGCGAATGCCCATGCCTACTACTCCGAATTTAATCATCTTATTTGCCCCTCTACAAGTTGTATATGAATATGTGTATGAATTATTTCACTGCCCCTGCCGTCATTCCACTTGCAAGATGCTTCTGCAGCAGCCAGAATGCGATAACAATTGGTAAGGTTGTAATAACCGATCCAGCCATTAGATAATCCCAATTGACGACATATTGGCCTTGGAAACTTGCTATACCAACAGAGAGTGTCCACTTGTCGTAATCACTCAAGAAAGTTTGCGCAAACATAAACTCATTCCAGCTTGTTAGGAAGGAGAAAATCCCTGTTACGACGAGTCCAGGAAGTGTTAATGGGAGCAGGATTCGAATGAATGTCGTCCACCTGCTGGCGCCATCCACGCTTGCCGCTTCATCGATCGATTGCGATACGCTGTCGAAGTAGCCTTTCAGCATCCACGTACAGAACGGAACCGCAACTGTCGAGTAAGCGATCACTAGACCGAAATGTGAATTGAGCAAATGATAATCTTTCATGATCAAATAAAGCGGAATAATGAGAAGCGATCCTGGCAGCATTTGTGTGAGCAATATAATATATCCAATCGACATGCGTCCTCTGAAACCGAAACGGGACATCGCATAGCCGCCAAGCGCCGATATGACAAGTGACAAAACCGTTGTCAGCAAGGATACGAGTGCCGTATTGCCGAACCACTTCAAGAAATTCGCGCTGTCATCCGCATTGGGATCAAGCATTCCTTCATATCCGTTCAAATTCAGCTCTTGAGGCAAGTAAGTGAGCGGCGTGTTATAAATCTCAGCCTGCGGCTTCAAGGAGGTGAGTATCATCCAAATAAATGGCGATATGGCAAAAAGAGAGATCAGGACGGCACAGGCGTAAACGATAACCATCTGCGGTACTTTCTTCATGACATTTCACCTGCCTTCGTCGCTTTCATGTACAACACGGTAAATACAACCGATATGAGCAGCAGAATCATCCCTGCGGCAGCAGCCAAACCAAAGTCGAATGATTTAAAGCCCGCTCGATAAATAAATATAGTCAGAATTTCTGTCACTCGGCTAGGTCCTCCGCCAGTGAGCACATAAACAATGCCGAAATCCTTAATCGTCCAAATAATAAGAAGCAGGAATACGATAACCGATACTGGCTTAAGCATCGGGAAGGTCACACTACGGAACTGTCTCCACTTCGTCGCGCCATCAATGCTGGCAGCCTCGTATAAATCCTTTGATATGCTTTGCAAGCCAGCCAAGAGCATAATAGAAGCAAAAGGAAAACCCTTCCACACGTTGACGAACATAGCCGCTCCTAAAGCTGTACTGGATTCTCCCAAAAATGCGATAGGATTCGTGAGAATGTTCATTTTCAACAAAATATCGTTAATGACACCGAACTGATAATCATACATCAAAATAAATACGAGACAGGTTACTACTTCAGGTACAGCCCAAGGAATAATGACAAGCGCCCTAACCAAACCTCTTCCCTTAAAAGGAACATTAAGCAGTACTGCCGTTCCGAGGCCAAGTATAAACCTCAGCAATACCGTCACGATGATATATACGAATGTAATACCTAATGATTTTAAGAAATAACCGGATTGCAGTGCTGTTGCATAGTTATCAAACCCTACAAAAGGATGTCCTCCAGCAACTGGCTTCGCTACCTCCCAGTATTGAAAGCTCATTAACGCCGCCTTAAAAATCGGGTACAGAAGCACGAGAGCAACCGTCAGTGCCAAAGGTGCAATGAATAAGTAAGCGATGCCGTTCTTCTTGAAATGCTTCTTTTCCTTCAGCCAAAAGCCACTCATTTTACTAGGCTTATTGGTGAGCAAGGGACGCTGCTGATCATTACTCTCAATTCCCGTTAATTTCAAATCCCCTACCTCCTTCTTTATTCATTAACTATCCGGCGAATAATCGCCGGATAGCATCATTGGTCTAATTCATTGCGTCTTGCATTTCCTTAGCCGCATTATCCAATGTGGTCTTAACATCCTTCATTGCTACGAACATATCCTGCGTTGCATTTACAATGATTTGGGATAGTGTCCCAAGCTCAGGAATAGGAGGGTCCATAACTGCTGGCGCATATACGTTCTCTTGGAAATTGAAGAATTCTGCTGCAAGCGGATTAGCCGCTTTATACTGGTCAGTCTCTGCGTATTCCTTGCTGCTTGGAATCATACCGGAAACAGAAATAATAGCTTGAGCTTCCGCCGTCGTCATCCATTCTAGGAATTCCCATGCTTCGTCTTGATGCTTGCTTTTTTGTGAAATCATCGACACAATCGGGTAGTTATGTGGATTAGGCTTATAAGTCGTACCTTCGTAAACAACAGATGGCTGCGGGATAATACCAAGATTATCAAGAAGCTTCTCGTCGCGATCCTTTGTCATACCAATAAACCATGGTCCATCCATTACCATTCCTGCTTGACCGTTCCAGAACATTTCGCGGCTAACCTTTTTGTCGCGTGTACCCGGAGCTGTAACAGCTTTATCCTTCATTAGATCCTGCCACCACTGCGCTGCCCATACGTTAGCAGCAGAGTTCACATTGATCCGGTCCCCTTCATACGGTCCAGCTTCTCCGTCAGCGAAGAAAATACCATTCGATACAGGACGTGCAAGCAAGCGATACCACTCGGAAGCAATGAAAGGATGTGTACCAAGCACGCTTGAGAAGCCATATTGATTTTCCTTCATGCTGCCAAGCTTGATTGCTGCTGCCTTGAAATCATCCATCGTCTTGATCGATGCTGGGTCAATTGATGCCTCTTCAAACATAGACTTGTTATAGAAGATACCTGTTGAGCCCCACGCGTAGTTGGAGATTGCGTAATAAGAGCCATCCACTTTGCTAAGCTCCTGACCAATCAGCTTGTTCTCCAATCCGCTCGCTTTAATACGCTCATCCAAATTAACGAAAGTTCCGCCTTCTTTAAGTGCGTTATATGTTGCAATATTCTCTGGATAAACTTGAACTATGTCCGCTTGAGTTCCGCCAATAATTTCAGTCGTCAGCTTATCCCAATAATTTTCATAATCAGTACCGTGAACCTTAATAATGACGTTCGGGTGAGTCTCATTGTATTTTTGAATCAATCCATCAATTGCCTTCTTATGAGCCGCTTCCGCATATACGGATGTTTCAAGCGTAATCGTAATTGGATCGTCACCATTCTTCTTTTCATTGCCTGACGAAGAATTTCCACATCCGCTCAGTACTGTTGTAATTACTAGAGTGGCTGCAGCCAACATTGACCACTTTTTCCTTATCCCATTTACCATCTGATTAATCCCCCTCGATTTCTCATACGTTGTGATTTGCGGTTAACGAAATTAACATTTTCCGCCCCCTTATCAAACCATCCCTTCATTCCTTCGCACAACAAACACTTTTCACTCCATAAGCCAAAAGGAGAACTTGGAATTGAAAACGCTGTTTTAAATGTTAAGTAAATTCACATCTTTCTTTGTATCCGTTTACAGGCAAATACAAACTTTTCTCTACGACGAACTTTTTTCACATTAGTCAAAAACGCCGTAACAGCAAGGGTTTATCGTAGTATCAATAAATGATAAAACCGGCCGTGCTTATATTTCAGCGCGGCCGGTCTATGGAATCCAGTATACAAAAAGTTTACTTTCCTTTGCGAAAATCGACCGGCGACATTCCTACAATTTTCTTAAAGGTTCGCGCAAAAGAGATGGGACTGCTATAGCCTAGCTTCTCCGTAATGTCTTGAACAGACAGGCTGCTCTCTAGCAGCAGTTTCTTAGCTTCTTGCATACGAAGATCAATGAGGAAGTCAACAAACTTTAAACCATATTCTTCTTTAAACAACCTGCTTAAATATTTTCCGTTGACACCAAATTTAAGCTGCAAATAATCGAGTGATAAATTTGGATTTGTAAAATTGGCTTCAATATAGCCCTTTACTTCCTTTACAAGTGTTCCTTGATTGCGTGATTCCCTCCGTGTTTCCAATTGCTCAGAGAAGAGGTCCATTAGCTGGTAGACGGATTCTGCCATTTCATCTAGTATTTCTACCTCTTCTAATATCTGATACAAGGATGGCAGGGTTTCTAGCTTCCAGAGGTTCTGATACTCTGTATTCATTCCCGCAACTGCCTTGTCTAAATTAAAGATTAAATAATGAAGAACACTGCTAATTCCTTTTCGGGACACGCCTTCTGCTTGAAGCTGTAGGAACAGCTCGTTGAAATCTGCTCGCCATCTCGGCTCCGATAAGCGAAAATCATCAACTATGCTGTCAATTCGATGGAAATGTGTGAATACATTTTCGTTAGCTTGTAGTCCCGTAGAATAAGGAATAACCATATTAGTCCCATTCGCTGATTTGGATTGAAGGGCGTCAAGCGCCTCCCGATAGGAATCCCTTAAGTTCTCCGGATGCTCCACTGGCTCTCCAAGTCCAATAGACACAGTTACAGACAGCTCAGCACGCAAGCTTTCCTGCCAGCATTGAGCCAACTCTAGTCCGCCTAAATGGATCTCCGTTTCTTCTGACTCCACAAGAATACCTGCTAGCTGCTGTACAGATACCCAGAGCAGCCATACTACATATCCATGGCTCATCGCTAATTCACGTACCGCGGCTTCTATGCTCCGTTTATGCAGTTCTCGCTCTTCCTGCTCATACTGCCCAATCCACTCTGCTCGACGGTCAATTTCGAGCACAAATATTTGTTGCCTTCCGAACTGAAGCGGCAGACCATGCTTCTCTGCCTCTACTTCCCAGTCCTTCATGCTGACTGCTCGCGTTCCTTCCAGCAGCTCATAGATGAAGAAGTTCTGCTTCACCTTCAGATCATCTTCGAACTGTAGCTGAAATCGATTGTTTTGCTCGATCATATTTTCAAGTGTCGTATTAATAAAATTGAATTCATTTTTGACTACTGTCTCGCTGCTTCGTGCATCTCTTGGATTTAAGCTTTGAAGCTGCGTAACAAGTTTTTGGATTGGCCTATAGTTCTGGCGTGTAACGTAGATGATCCAAGCAATCGACGCGGCGCAGAGGAGCAGTCCAAACTTGAACCAAATGTTAGAGAGCGCAATGAAAAAATTGACTACACCAGCGTTTTGAATACTTCTAACGACACGCCAGCCTGTGTATTCCGAAACAGCCTCTGACTTTAGCAAACCAGTATGATCTGTAGTTTCGTTTACTTGGGCTTCATCATTCATTTGGTCGAATACTCCGTTATCACCTTGGTCATATAGGTGAAGGACGCTGAAATCTGGATTGTACATCTGATGAACAAGTACTTTAAGCGACTCTGCGCTTACATTGACAACAAATAGACCGAGATCCTTATTAAATATCGATACACTCCGTGTTAAGGAGACGACAGGCGTACCTTTGTCCGAATCGAGTTCTTTATACAGCCTCACATCCGACCAATTGCTATTCGGTGAATCCAGCTTGCCTTCAATAAAGGACTGATCTGCATATTGACTCAAGGGATAGGCTGTACTCTCGTTAAGAACGCGCTTATCGTCTGCTCTTACCATATAGATGGAGTGAATGAAAGGATTCGTCATTTTCAAATCACGAATAATATTCATGACATCAACCTGAAGCGGTAGATTTTCTTGCGATGGCTGAGAAAAATAACGATTGATCGTTCGGTTGCGCAGCATCTCCAGCGTAACGGTCTGATCGAGAGATGACAGAGATGAATCAATCATCAACAGTGCCTGCCTGGTCACGAACTCATTGGAACGTTCTGCATCTTTGCGGTTATTATCACTTAAGGATTGGAAAAAAAAGAAAAATAGAAAAGCGGGGACAATTAAGAAGACAGGGACATAGAGCAATAGCATTCGTGTAAACCAATTCCGATTCATGTTAGTTCCTCTCTGCAGGTATATTCAGATTAGCTTACAAATGCTTCTCTCAAAAAATAACGCTTACACAGATCTCTATTGAAGTAACTAATTACGATTACCTGCACCATTTTTAATCATTTTATTTTATAGTTATCGTACATTCTAAATTATTCTTTTAATTTTAACAGACCCCTACCATCTGTCAATCTCTGTGTAAAAGTACTATTAAATTTATGTTACTGCAACTCACAAATATTTCTGATAGAATAAGTAATTATTTCCAAATAAATTATACAAATATAGGAATACGATTATTGTAAAGGAGAACACGCCATGCCTAACAACGACTATTCAGAGTATTCTTCCAGCCTAAGCCGCAATGATTTACAGGCTGACTGTGAAAAGTGCTTCGGTATATGCTGTGTTGCGCTGCCTTACGCTGCTTCGGCTGATTTCGCTAATGATAAAGATGCCGGACAACCTTGCCAAAATCTGCAGCCGGACTTCCGCTGCGGTGTTCATGACAGCCTCAGGCAGCGCGGCTTTCGCGGTTGTACGGTTTATGACTGCTTTGGCGCCGGGCAAAAGGTTTCCCAAGTCACCTTCAGTGGAATCGACTGGCGACAAGCACCGGAATCTGCAAGTCAAATGTTTGATGTATTCATCATTATGCGGCAGCTCAACGAGCTTCTTTGGTATCTAACCGAAGCGCTTACCCTTCAGCCTGCTCATTCGATTCATGATGCGCTCGAGTTGGCGCTAAACGAGACGAAACGACTTACCAATCTCAAGCCTGATTCTCTAAAGCAACTGAATGTTGCGGCACATCGAGCAGAGATCAATGCTCTACTTCTTCAGACTAGTGAGCTCGTGCGCAATGAGGCTAGTCCCCAGCATAAAAGCCATTTAAATCGTCAAAAAAAAATTGGTCGAGGTGCTGACCTCATAGGCGCTAAGCTTAAAGGAGCGGATCTGAGGTATGCGAATTTGCGGGGTGCCTATCTGATTGCCGCTGACCTCAGAGGAGCCGACCTGAGAGCAGCCGACCTTATAGGCGCTGATTTCCGTGATGCTGATCTGAGGGGAGCTAACCTTACCGAAAGCATCTTTCTCACACAATCCCAGCTCAACGCAGCAAAGGGCGACGCTCATACCAAGCTCCCGCTAACGCTTCTTCACCCCAATCATTGGGCCTCTTAGGCGGTGCGTACACCCTTTTGTAGAGGAACAAAAAAAGAGCTGAGATAGTCTGCCAACCGGCAAACTGTCTCAGCTCTAACACCATGTACCAAGAACGTCAAAAATGAAAATATCAATTACCAGAAAGCCATTCAGCCAGCTCTTCTGTCTGGGCAAGAACAGCAAGCGGATCATAATACCAAGAACGATCCTCCGGCCATACATAAATGTTCCCGTTTTTCACAGCAGGAAGAGTGCCCCAAATAGGATCAGCTTGATAGTCCTCTACCGTACGGTTGTTGGAGGTCATAATAATATAATCACCAGCGTATTTTCCCAGTATTTCACTCGAAATCTCCGCCCATTGCTTTTCCATTATTTCATCTGCGATTTCTGCAGGCGGCTTCCGATTCAAAGCTTGATAGACCGGTTGTCCGCCGCGACCAAAGTTATCTCCATATACCCAAGTCGTTTTTTCGCTATTTTCCATGATACTGAATGTGGCATCAGCGGGAATTGCGGCATCAACCTTCGCCTTCGCTACAGCAATGCGCTCGTCATATTTAGCGAGCCAAGCTTTTGCTTCCTCTTCTTTACCAAGCAAGGCTCCGAAATAACTCAGCTCCTCGTGCGCATTTTTCAAATCCCCATATGGAATGAATAGGGTTGGCGCAATTTTGCTAAGCTGTTCATAGCTATCTCCATTCCCCGTAATTATAAGATCAGGATTGAGACCAATAATGCTTTCAGTGGACGGCTTCCCATAAACGCCCGTATCTGCAACACCATTGAGCGCATCTTTGAAATAGTAGTTTTGCAGCGTCAGTCCAGGCGCGCCTACAGGAACGACATCCAGCGCGATCAAGCTGCCCAAGTATTCTTCAGCAACAATTCGTATCGGGTGAACGGGAACCTCGATATCTCCTTTAACGGTTTTGATCGTTTTGACTTCTTTCGAATTATTAGCTTGCGTTGAGGCAGAATTATTCGATGTCTCTTCTTTCCCTCCATCGCCCTTATTTCCACCTTTATTATTCTGATCTGCTGCCCCGCAAGCAGAGATCATTAAAACCAATAATAAGCTGAAAACGAGTAATACTAGACTGCGCTTCTTGTATTTCTTCTGTTGAGTAAACAAATGTAACCCTCCCTATTTAATAACGATAATCATTATCAGTTAAACTTTACAATGCAGGAGGGGAAATTACTATACCTTCATATGATTTATATTCATGCATTTTTGTGATGTGCCGTCAGCGCACGCAGTAGTTCACGAAGCTGAGCTTGCGATGAAATGGGATCATAACCGAAGAACATTTCTGGCTCGTTCAATAGATATACCCGATTATTCCTTACAGCCTCCAGCTTCAACCACTGCGGAGAGCAAAGCAAACGTTTGACCCGCTGTTGAGCTTCTGGGAAAGATGGCATTTCCGTAATAAAGATATGGCTGGCCGGATAAGAGGCGATGGATTCAATCTCAACTTCTATATACCCGCTAGCCGTAATACCCTGTTCTATTAATTCGGATGGCGGAAGAAAGCCAAAATCATCATAGAGCACCTGACAGCCTCTGCCAAA
The DNA here is from genome assembly GCF_056269295.1 of Paenibacillus sp. J31P13. Classification (NCBI taxonomy): domain Bacteria; kingdom Bacillati; phylum Bacillota; class Bacilli; order Caryophanales; family Paenibacillaceae; genus Paenibacillus; species Paenibacillus sp. J31P13. The sequence continues at coordinate 562,465 of NZ_JBWDNR010000003.1, read as the reverse complement.
ACTGCTGCCAAAACAATAGGCTTTATTATGACCTATCTCCCAAACAATAGCAGTCCCGCGATCATCCAGCATCCGATCCAGCCGATGGTTGCTCCTAATGACCAGCTTGTCGTATTTTCTCATCCATTCCTCCGCTTGCTGTTGTCTATTCACAATACGCGCAATCATGTGGAACTGTTCACGCCAGCTCATTGTCATAAAAGGCAGTTCCATCACTGGTGCTAGGGGAAGAAGATTTTTGTTCTGTTCCTCCAAATTGTAGCTGATAATCACATCCGGAGCTGCAACTGCAATCTCATTATAGTAACCTTCAGAGGTTTGTCCGTATGGATTAAACGGCTGTCCGATGTCTAACTTCATCCTGCGCATCGCATGCTCTAGCCAGGATGTATAAACACCAAGATCAGGAGTAACACCCAGTGCTGCTAGGCACGCAGTATGATTAAAATTAAGTGCAGCAATTCGTTTATGCTTACGCTGATAAGCGGTAGGCGACAACCCGACTGATTCTTTGAATTTTCGGCTTAAATAGAAGCCCTCCTTGTACCCTACCTCATGAGCCAACGTATTCAAGTCAGGCGATCCGGTCAGAATACGACGCTGAGCGCTGCGAATACGAAGTAAGGTCAGATAAGAGGTGAAGGTTCGTCCAGTGTGGCTGCGGAATGTACGCGATAAGTGTTCTGGGCTTACATTAGCCAGCTCAGCCAGTTCCTCTCTCGTCATATCCTCCTGGTAATGATTATCTACATAATTCAGAACCTTCGTGAACCAATTTGTGGACGGCTGCGCCTTTGTTGCCAACTCTTGATGCAATCCCGCAAGAAGCTCAGTGAATAGCTGCTGTGCACGGAACGGCTCGCTAATCTGCGGATTTCTCCAAACCATTTCTAACTCATAAGCTAGGTTTAAAAGCCCTGACGGGCAGTTCTGTAGCGGCAAGGGATATTGTAGTCCGCTTGGTTTTGAGTCGTCATTAGACAAACAGCAGTACTCTAGCAGGACGCCCCGCAGTAGGGAACTCGACTTCAGTTGCATCTCTATATTGGTATTACTCAGAAATATACTTCCCCGAGATATTTCATGCTGTTGATCATTAATGCTTAGTAATCCCTCTCCATCCCACACGACGAGGATACGGAAAAGCGCCATATCCCTTTCTCTATCACTGCAAAACGTTTCATCACTCAATCCAGTAATACGGACGGGCATATAAAAGGAATGGGATGTTTGGTATTGGGACATCTGTTCACTATCAAAGGTGCTCATCTGTATAGATCTCCCTCTTTCGTTTCTCTAGTTGCTGCCGCCAAATACAATAACGTAACCGTCATGATCCTTGACTGCAAACTCTTTCCATTTGCTCTTCCCCATATCCTCTATGATTGGATCATACGCAATGATTGCTTGTTTCGCCTGAAACTCCTCATACAAGGATTGTACACCATCAAAGTCGGAATACGCATACGTATCCCAGCTCATCGGTGGACCAGGCCAGTCGAAAGGGTATTCCCTTTGTGATGGCTTCGCATTCGGTCGAACATCCTCAGCTCTCTCAGCTTGTTGAAGTAAGAACCCTACCCCTTCTCGTTCGGTATGTCCCCATTCATCAATGGTAAAACCCAATACATGTTCATAATATTCCTTTGCTTTAGCTAAATCGGATACCAATCTGACTTGAAGCGAATTTTTAATTTTTGCTTTCATCTTATCTGCAGGTCTCCTCTTAAGTTCTCCTATTAGCTTGCAATAACAGAAATACTGTCTTTGGGATCGGTAAAACCTTGTCTTAATCGGCTTATAGCGTAGAAGATGCTTCGCTTACGATTGAAGACAATTGCTCAAAATCAACCGCTTGTCCTTGACGTATCTTGATCGTTTTTCTTTCCTGCGGGCCTTCGAACAATCCATCTGGCAGCGTAAGCTCACTCGTATTAAAGATGACAAAGCTTACCGCTTCCTTAGATGTTGAAATGGCAGCAGCATACTTACCATTTTTCAGAAAATGAGGTTTCTTGTACTGAATACGTTCATTTACATCAGGAATCGCCTGAATAACAACCTCGCGAAGGCGGGCAGACAGTTCTCCCTGCCATGGTTCTTTTATCGCTTCAATAAAATCCGTTACTTCTTGTGCTCCCATTGTTCAACAACCTTTCGTTTATACGTTTATTTGTTATAGCCTCTAAACCCTGCTTATATGTAAACAACGAATGGAGGATAACAGAATCGACATGACAGAATCGACATGACAGAAAAATATATTTTAAAAATGACCTTATGTAGTTTTGGACAACAAATCCCGATCTTCTTACCTATAACTGCCGTTACCAGATTCATTTGATATGCATTCAGCGGCGCGCTTCAATAGCAGTTCACGCTCACGCAAATTGCTCGTCAGAGAAGCAGCCCGCTCAAATTCTTCACGAGCTTCTTTCATACGATCCAGCTTGAATAATAGGTCGCCACGCACGCTCGGAAGAAGATGATACTCTTTCAGCGAGGGCTCTGAAGTCAGCTCATCGACAATTTGAAGACCGAAGGAAGGCCCGAATGCCATGGCAATCGCTACTGCTCGGTTCAATTCTACGATGGGCGAAGGCATAACGCGAGATAAAGCCTCATAAAGAGCAGCAATGCGAACCCAGTCTGTCTCGGATGCACTTCGAGCTCTCGCATGGCATGAGGATATAGCTGCTTGAAGAGCATAGGGACCGAGTGGACGTCCAATTTTTTGTGCACGCTCCAGTGCGGCCAAGCCGCGTCGAATCAACAATTGATCCCATAATGCACGGTTCTGGTCCATAAGGAGTATAGGCTCTCCTATAGCGTTAACCCGAGCTTTGAAGCGCGAGGAATGAAGCTCCATCAAGGCGACCAAGCCATGTACCTCCGGCTCCCCAGATGAGATTTCTGCTAATATGCGTCCAATTCTAAGTGCTTCCTGGCAAAGCAAAGGACGTATCCAGCTGCCGCCAGAAGATGCCGTATACCCTTCGTTGAACATCAGATAAATGACTTCCAGCACAGTGGACTGACGCTCTTTAAGCTCGTCACCAGTAGGTACCTCAAATGGAATGCGTGCTTCGCTAAGCGTGCGTTTCGCTCGAACAATACGCTGTGCGATTGTCGATTCGGCAACGAGGAATGCATGAGCAATTTCCTCAGTCGATAGTCCTCCGAGAAGTCTCAGCGTCAATGCCACTCGCGCCTCCCGCGATAAGATCGGATGGCATGTCGTGAAGATTAATCGAAGAAGATCATCACCAATCTCTCCATCTATCTCCTTATCCAAATCATCCTCAGTATACAGATCGTTGCTGCGGCCAAGCTCTACATATTTCTGATCACGCAGTTTATTTCTGCGTATCCAATCAATAGCTCGGCGTTTCGCTGTCGTCATTAACCACGCGCCAGGATTTTCTGGGACACCGATATCCGGCCACTTTTCCATTGCAATGACAAGCGCATCCTGTGCAAGATCCTCCGCGAGTCCAACATCACGTACCATCCTTGCCAGTCCGGCAATAATCTTTGCCGATTCGATTCGCCAGATTGCATCTATTGTGCGAAGGGTTGCGGAAGCAGTCACGATTGCTTAAGCCTCTTCAACTGTTCCCTAAGTTCTAATTCTTTGGCAAGGATTTCTGGATCCTGCGTCAGATCTGGCGCTTCGAAAACCTGGCGGAGCTCTATTTCCCCTTCACCATTGCCATGAGGATCTGGCATGCGCATCGCCCATTCGATAGCTTCTTCTCTGGATTTGACCTCAATCAGCGTATATCCCGCTATTATTTCTTTTGTTTCCGTAAACGGACCATCCGTTATTTTCGGCTTACCGTTTCTTTCCGGATAAGAAATTCGAATGGCGGTCGAGCTATCATATAGGCCATCGGCAGCGAGCAACACACCCGCCTTAACCAATTCTTCGTTATAACGCTGCATGGCTTCAAATAGCTCCTGACTTGGCATGACACCCGCTTCTGAGTCCTTTGTAGCTTTGACAATCATCATGAATCGCATATTATATTTTCCTCCTGCACTCATATTGGAGAGACTTAATTAACCGTTCTAAACCAATCAACCGAAATTAATAATTGAATTTTTTTACATTATTCAGCATCATAATGGATTCGTCATTTATAAATAAAAGTCCTTTGATTTGAATGCTTAATTCTATTTTTATTAGAAATAACTCTACTCCTTTTTAACAAGCAGCCTCCCCAGATCGTAAACATAGTTAGCCTCTTCTTGCGTGAATACATCTCCAACTGCAATCCTCTTATCGTCTCCTAGCAGGGCATAGGTATTACCCTTATCCCCTAGAATCGCCAGCTTTACTGATTCGCTTACGGATAGGTTTCCTTCGCCCCATGAATATATAGTAAGGTCAGCGAATTGCATATGCAGTCCTTCGAACTGAACCACAAATTCATCAACACCATCCGAATTCAAATCGATTAAGTAGGGCTTGCCCCAAGCTTCAAACGTCAGCCATTGATTATTTTCGCAGTCATAGACGATGTAGATAAAGCTTCCAGGTCCGTTTGCAAATAATGCAATACCTCCTAATAAGAGAAGACCTTGATCCAGGTCAGGAAATGTATGCTGCAACACATACATCGTTGAGCCTTCAATAGAGGGTATCTCCATCAACTCATTACTAATTGAAAAGTATGTATCACGGTATCGAAGCAACCCATGGAAAGGTTCAATCGTTTCTTCCTCTTTCATTGGTTCTTGGTAAATAAGTAGATCCACTTTTTCCCGATTGATCATGCCAAATGGTATTTCCTTAATCCAATTCCATTCCTCTTTTGGTTGAGTTGTTTTCAATGCGTCCATTTGGAGTGCTGTAAAATCTAGTGACACGGAGTTTGGGAAAGAAAGCTTGGCGATTTCTGATGCTGCGGTTGCTGTTTGCATTGGCATTGGCATTGGCATTGGCGTCACTGTTTTATCAGTAGAGGCATCCTTTGGTTCTGTAACCTGAACTTTGCTGCAAGCCGCTATGAGCATTATTGCTCCAATTACTAAACAGATTCTCCACACTGAAACTTCACCTCCTCACACCTACACGCATATAAAATAAACGAGAAAGAAGGAGTGAAGGTTTCCAAATTTAGTTTTTTTAGCGCATATCTTCTAAAGTCATATCCTTAAAAATAAAAAAAGAGCAATCGAGATCTCGCCTCAAATTGCCCTGTATCCATGTTCTGTAATCGAAACTTTTTTGCATGATTTCACTGTAACTTCTATAGCTTAATACCCTATGTCGGTAATGTTACTCAGATCCAACTTCAAGGAAACATCCGTTTCCACTACCCCACCGTAACCGTAATCCCTCTCTCAGCCTGCGGAGTGATAATCGATACTACCCCGCTTTCCGAGCCCAGGTAAGGCCGAAGCTCAATCAGACATGAATCCGCTCCCGATACGACTATGCTTTCCTTCGAGAGCAAGGCAGCACGGGGATGGAAAATTAACGTTTCCTTACCTGATGGTACATACTCCATTTTCAAAATACCCGTATCATAATCATAATGGTATCCTCCAAGTACTCCACCTGTTGCCTGCGGATAAGCCCGCTTCAATACTTTTGCGTATGGCGTTTCCTTGAAGCCGTCACACCAGCACCAATACGTATTGCTCCAAAGGTATTTTTCAAAAATAGAAATGAGTGACTTGGTTAGCTCAAAGGTCGCAGGATGGTTAGTGAATGCCCCCCACTCCCCTATCAAAGTCGGAACGTTTAGCCGCTCCTGCACCTTTCGATGCGTAGCAAAGATTAAATCGACACGATCCCCATTATAAATCTCATAATGCTCTGTATCCACAACCAAATCATAACCATGAGGGGCGTACACCTGATGATGGACGACATTTCCCTCCGCGTTTTTTACAAGCTCCAACCCGGATTCTATGGCCATATTTGAGAAATAGCTAGTTTCAAGCATTAAAAATCCGTCGCCATCAACCGAGCGAATCGCTGCCCCCGTTTTTTTGAAAAAGGGAGAGAGAACGTCACGCTCAAATTTTTGTGAAGGCTCCTTCGCGCTTTCGACCAGCACCTGATAAATAGTCATGTCTGCCATACCAACGAGTATCTCTTGCTTCTTCTCCTCATCAAACCAGAGTGCGGAGAGCTGCTCCATATCGACCTCACTCGTTCCCATGACGGTTTGAGCATAGGCAGCGATAATAGTGCCAAACACCTCCTGCCCGCTTGATCCTGGGTAAGGCTCGTTCATCATGTCGTATCCAATAATATTGGTACAATCGCTAAAATACGCTGCTGCATGCTTCCACATCGCCGCATAATGATCCTGTAATCCTATACCATCGGGGGCTGGGGCGTTGTCCCAGAAATAATCCATGGCACGATTCAGTGCAGGGCTTTCCAAGTAAGCATCACTCCAAATTTGTCCGACTACATGAGGGAGACCGTCCGTAAACGTTGCCCACTCCGGAGCCCCGTCCGCATAGAGAGAGCTATACAAATCCTGATGCATATCGAGAAAAACATAGATATCGTTTTGTTCAGCCCAAGTCATTTGCTGTTTGATTTTGCTCAGATATTCATCATCATAGACACCCGGTTCGGGCTCCACACCATCCCAAATCAAGCCCAAGCGGATGACATTAAAGCCCTGCTCATGAAACCACTTAAATAGACTCTCATCACATGGGTCCACATATCCTTTCGACTTTTCCTTGCAGACCAAGTTTACGCCATTCAAAATAACCTGTGCTCCGTCTTCATTAACAAAACGCTGTCCATCCGTTGATAGCTTTTTCATTTCCACTCACCCTTCCTCATCCTCTGTTACAGGAATATAGATCTCAATGTAGTGCTTGTTGTACTGATTATATAAATTGATCTCCAGTGAATTTCCGGCGATCTTTAAGCCTCGTTTATGGATGAATGCTTTCATTTGCTCGTAGTGCTCATCTAATTGGGTGTAATCCTCTCTGCCGATTACTACATATTTTCTTGCACAAAAGCATGGCTCTACCTTTTGAAATACGCCGGTATCATCCTCCATCGGAAAGGTGGACAAAATACCATTATTCAGATAGCTGTGATAATGACCAGCGATAAGGTTCTCCATCGATACGATAGAGATGATATGGCAAAAAGCGATCCATTCCTTGTGGGTACTGATTTTATTAACCTGCTCCTGTACCTTGCTTCCAATCTTCTTATCGGTGCTCTCCATGATAGAATCGGTTAGAAACACCCAGCTGGGATTGCTTTTTACAAGCTCAATAACATCCGTATCCTCGAACCGTTGAAACTGATCCTTCAGAAAATCCAGCTTTTGAGACAGATGCTTTAAATAGGTCAGCTGCCTGTCAATATCCTTCTGCTTGTTAGAGAGCAGCTCGCGCATATCATTTAGACTATCGTCTGCAAGAAGGACTTGAATCCGTTCAATAGGAACATCCATTGCTCGCAGCATTCTAATCGTGATGAGGGAATCGAACTGTTCCAGATAATAATAGCGATAATTGTTGACGTCTCGATCATGGGAAGTCAGCAGCCCGATCTTGTCATAGTAACGAAGAGTATCAATGGGGATACCTAGAATATTGGATACCTCGCCAATTGTAAATTTCAGTTTTAAATTCACCTAATTCGGTCCTCCCCTTCTAGCAAAGTTACTAAATGCGGATATTTCTTCTTCTTTCTTCTTGTCAAATGGATAGAAAAACATCGGGATAAGTCCGATAATGATAGCCATAAGCGGGATCAGCCCTGTAGCCAATCGAATACCGAATACGGCAGAATCAGACTGAGCTTCAGCAAGACCATCGTAACCATACGCTCCGATAACATTGATAAAGATGACCGTCTGCAAGCTGGAGAAGGCAACAATAAACAACGAAAATAACCCGTTAAAAAGTCCTGTTTTCCGCACACCGGTTGTACGCTCGTTCTCATCAATAATGAGCGCGCCCATCGGTGATATCGCCGTTTTAATGTAGTTAACTGTAAACACGATTAAAATATAGGAAGCTGCTACCGTCCAAATATTATTCGCGAAAAAGATTCCGCCGTAGCCAAGAACGGCTGTGATTGTTCCCCAGTAAACGCTCGTTTTTGTTCCGTATTTTTTGACGATGAATCCCATGACCGGCAAAAACATGAGAGCGATTACATGGGTGCTCACGTCGACAATCGTAGCAGTGAGGCCACCCGAATTTAGCACATCATCCATAAAGTAAAGGTATGGTGTGAAGTAAAAGCCGATGGGGCCAATCGTAATGATGGAGTAGAGGATATAGGTGAGAAAAGGACGAGATTTGATAATTTGCCAGGATTCCCTCCAAACTTCTTTCGTTTCCATGTGTTGTGTATTTAGCGTTTCATACATCTTTGCATCATCCCTCAGCCCCCTCAAAGCCAAGGTGAAAAATATCGTTTCTACCAGAATTACTCCCGTAAAGACCGGAATAATCACCTCACGCTTTCCGTCGCCTACGAGCAGCAAAGTCGGAATCATCGTAATGAGAAAGGACATCCCTTGCGAAACGTAGTTTTGGATCACGCCGACATCAATACGCTCTTCTTTGGTGGGAGCAGCGATCAAGGTATAGGATTGGTAGGCCACACCGTAAGCTGTTGCTGCCGTATCGTAAATAAATAACTCTATCGTATAAAGAAGAAAGATCTGCCACTGATCCCAAGACGGACTGGAGAGCATCATGAGAAAGGAAGATATAATCATAAAAGGCACAGTCACACGCATGATGTAGACATATTTTCCGCGCTTCGGACGATGCCTCATTTTATCAATCCATACGCCTATCATCGGATCGTTAATGGCATTCCAAATATTATAAATAATGTACACCCAGCCCACATACTTCGGACTGAGCCCGATCATATCCGTGTAGTATTTGATGAACACATTATGGATGAGAACGCCGCCGACCGAAAGCACAGGTCCGGGGAGAGCTAATCGCCATTTTTGCCCTAAGGTCAGCCCCGTACTGGTAAAGCGAAAAAGTCCCCGAATAGAACGTACTGCTTTCCTCAAGAGCAACATTCCCTTCTCCTAAGCAGTTCTCTCATCAATGGTTCTCTACACTTCTCATTCTTATTGTTTTTTTATTATAAACGATGGAGTTACTCCAGCCTCAAGGGGAATTTTCAAAATAAAAGCACGGCTTTCCCATACAAAAAACTATGAATTTCCGTGTATGGCATACAATTTGCGGTATGCCGTAGGCGTCATACCCTCATGCTCCATAAAACGCTTATTGAAATAGCTAACGCTTGGATAGCCAGCCTCTTGAGCGATCTGACCGATGTTGGCATCCATCCTCTCAAGAAGCCATTGCTTCGCTGCTTGTAGACGGCATCGTGTAATGAAATCCATCGGAGTCATCCTCGTTGCACCCCGAAACAGCTTGCAGAAATAGTAAGGAGTCACACCCAGCCTATCTGACCATTCCTCCAATATAAACGGTTTTACCGCTTCCTGCTGCATAATCGGCAGCATCTCCATAATACGGTCACCAGGGGTTAGTCCCTTGTTCCGGTTTAATGCAACAGCCTGCTCTACGAATATCGTCAACACCGTATAGGTAAGCATGGATAAATGAACGGGATGAAGCATGCGATGCGTTTCAGCTTCATTCAGCAATTCTTCATGGGCTTGCTCCCAAGCAGCAGGCTGACGAAGTGTCCATAACTGACTCTTATGTAGTCCCTGCTCAAGCAAATATTCATGAAGCCCGTTTCCCCCGTAAAAGTGGAACCACCTAATGTCCCACGGCTCATCTTTACTGCTGTAGTAACGCTGCTTCTGCAGCGGGAAATAAAGAACAGCCTCTCCTGCTCGCAGCTCATGAACGACGCCATCCAGCTCAACAAAGCCTTTACCCGAAGCGACATAATGGACGTTGAAATTATTCAGCGCCCCCGCTTCTCTGTATACGTTATGTTCCGGATGATTGCGATAATAGCCGATGGATTCAGGGAAGCAAAAGTATGGCATATTCGGAATGGTAAGCAATAGACTCTGTCTTTGCAATAGGAACACCTCAATGACAATATTGTTTTAAACGACTGCAAAATAATATTATTTTCATTTTAATTTGTATGACCTATAATCGCAATATAATCATAAACTCATAAATAAAGCGAGGGTGAAGACATGAGTAAAAAGTTGAAATGGGGCATTATGGGATGTGCTGCAATTGCGAAGAGAGCAGTCATTCCGGGCGTGCATCTATCTGCATTAAACGAAGTCGCCGCTATAGCGAGCCGCGACGGGGATAAGGCTAAACAGACTGCGGAAGAGCTTCATATTCCTACCGCTTATGATAGCTATGAAGCACTGCTGGAAGATGACTCCATTGACGTTATTTATATACCGCTTCCGAATCACCTGCATAAGGAGTGGACAATCCGCGCAGCCGAAGCAGGCAAGCATATTTTATGCGAGAAGCCTCTTGCTCTAACAGAGCGTGAAGCGATAGAAATGGCTGAAGCGGCTGACAAAGGCGGCGTTCTTCTCTCCGAAGCGTTCATGTATCGCTATCACCCGCGCTATCAAACGATAAAAGATTTAATTGCCTCCGGTGCCATTGGCGAAGTACGTGGAATCCGCAGTGCTTTTACATTCAATAGCTCCTCGAATAAATCCAATGTCCGTTATCACAAGGATTGGGGCGGCGGATCGATCTACGACGTAGGCTGTTATCCCATTAATGCAGCTCGACTCCTTCTTGGCAAAGAGCCTGAAGCTGTCACAGTAAACGCCTTGTTCTCGCCTGAGTATGGCGATGTGGACATGATGGCTTCCGGACTGGTCGAATTTGAGGGATCAATTGCTCTTACTTTTGATTGCGGCATGTGGGCAGCCTTCCGGAATCCACTAGAGGTGCTTGGCACTGACGGGATCATTGAGCTCCCTTCTGCCTACCTAACGCCAACGCCTGAGAGCGGCAGCATCTTCCTCACTTCTAATGGGGATCGCAAAGAAATTGAAGTACCGTATGTGAACGCTTATACCGAACAAGCGGATCATCTTGCTCGTGCCATTACAGGAGGCAAACCTTTAGCCTTCTCAACTTCTGATGCCATTAACAATATGAAAGTAATTGAAGCCTGCTTATTGTCTGCTCGCGAGCGGACAAGAGTTGAACTATAAAATAGAAGACTTAGGAGGTTACAACGGCTATGGAATACTTAACTGTACAAGGATTAGAAAAGCCCGTATCCCGGTTAATGAAAGGTTCTGACTACTTCTTCCATCATAACTACGAGAAAGCTGCTGCAAACTTGGATGCGTTTCTTGCCATTGGCGGCAATTCCATCGACTCGGCTCATATTTACTGCGGCGGGGAAAGTGAAGAAGTAATAGGACGTTATATGAAAGAAAGAGACAACCGCGAACAATGGGTCATACTGACCAAAGGAGCACATCATGATCAGAATGGACCTCGCGTAAGCCGCGAAGCGATTCGCAGTGATTTGACGAAAAGTCTGGAAAGACTGCAAACGGACTATATCGATATGTATGCGCTGCACCGTGATGATCCGGCCGTTCCTGCCGGTGAGGTTATTGAAGCATTAAACGAACATATCGCTTCAGGTGCTGTAAAAACGATTGGGGTATCCAACTGGAGCTGGCAGCGCATTCAAGAAGCAAATGACTACGCCGCAGCTAACGGTTTGGTCGGCTTTTCCTTCAGCAGCCCTAACTTCAGCCTCGCAAAAGCGAATGAACCATTTTGGGCTGGATGCGTATCTGCTGATGATGAAACTTGCGCTTGGCATGAATCCAATCAAATTCCATTGTTTTCATGGTCTTCTCAAGCCAGAGGCTTCTTCACTGGAAGATTCTCTCCGGAAATTCGGGACAATGCGGATTTAGTCCGCGTCTTCTACAGCGATGGAAACTGGGAGAGACTTGAGCGTGCCAAACAGCTTGCCGAGCGTAAAAACGTAACAGCCATTCAAATCGCACTTGCATACGTGCTTAATCAGCCGTTCCCTACCTGTGCCTTAATCGGCGCTCAATCACTGGAGGAGCTTCGCTCATGCGATGAAGGCTCGCTCATCCAACTGACAAGAGATGAGTTGGATTGGCTTGATCTGACATCAGATAGCAAGCTGAATATTTAACTATATTTCCATAACACTCATGCCAAGAACTCCGTCCCGATAAGGACGGAGTTCTTCTATTATTCCGCTCCGATCATTAGCAAATCCCCTACCTCATTATTTCGGTTATTTTCTATCATTTATATTCGTTAATAGAAACGATTATATAAAAAAAAGGATTAAACCCGCTGTCTTGCCAGCGGGCTCAATCCTTTTTTGACATTTCATATCTATATTATGAGCGCTTGAAAATAAGGAAGCCGTCATCAACTGGAATGGTTTGTCCATTAATGGCCGATGCTTCATTGGAGAATAGGAAGCTAACAACGTCAGCTATCTTTTCCGGTTGAATGAGCTTTTTGCTTAGATGCTGATCAGCAAGGAATTCTTTGAAGCCATCTCCATCCTTGATAATCGGTGTATCAATAAACCCTGGGGCAACAGCCACGACACGAATACCATCATCAGCAAGCTCTAGAGCTGCCGATTTTGTCATCATGACAACCGCTGCCTTTGCTGCTTGGTAGGCAAAGCTGCCCTTTGCTGCCATATAACCGAAGATCGAAGCTGTGCTCACAATGATTCCTTGCACACCAAGTTCTTTCATCTTTTTGGAGGCATAATAGATACCAAGGTATACACCAAACTGATCAACGGAGATAACGTGATTGAAGTATTCTGGTGTGTGCTCCTCGAAGGAGCGTACATCGCCTACACCGGCATTGTTAAAAATACCGTCAATCGTACCATGTGTCTCCACCGTTTTGTCGATCATATGCTGCACATCTTCTACTTTGGATACATCAGCACGAATGTAAGAGGCTTGTCCGCCCGCTTGCTTAATCATTTCAGCTGTTTCTTTCGCCGTTGCTTCATTATAATCGGAAGAAACAACGATAGCTCCTTCAGAAGCCAGCTTGAGTGAAGTAGCACGTCCAATCCCGCTTCCTGCGCCTGTAACAACCAATACTTTGTTTTGCAGTTTCATGAATTTCACTCCATTTCGTTTTTATTACTGCCCCATCATACCGCCGTCTACTGTATATAGTGAGCCCGTTACAAACGAAGCTTCATCGGATAAAAGGAAGTTCATAACCGCAGCAACCTCCTGAGGTTCACCATAGCGTCCCATTGGAGTAGCAGCTTCATTAGCTGCTTTGAATGCTTCTGCGCTTCCAAAATTGTTTTCAATTTTACGCATCATTTGTGTATTTATCGTACCCGGAAGTACCGCATTGACACGTATGCCATGAGGGGCAAGCTCATTTGCTGTTACGCGAGTCAAGCCGACCACGGCATGCTTGGACATAATGTAAGGAGACATGCCAGGCGCGCCCATCAGTCCTGCTAGAGAAGAAGTATTCAGAATAGCTCCGGATTTTTGTTTCTTCATAACAGGAATGACATAATGCAGACCAAGAAACACGCCTCTTACGTTTACGTTGTACACAAGATCAAGCGCTTTGACGCTTTGCTCTTCGACAAGCCCCGCAGGACCCTCAATTCCGGCATTATTTGCAAAATAATCAATGGTTCCGAATTTCTCTACTGCTTTATTTACGTAGTTCTGAACATCTTCCTCTTTCGAGACATCAGCCCCTACAGCTAGAGAGTTAGAATCATTTAAACCCAAGTCCTGAATGACATTTTTTATCGCTTCTTCGTTCAAATCGACCAGAACTAGATTAAGCTTACGATCTGCCAACCGGCGAGCGAGCTCTTTCCCTATGCCGCCTGCGGCACCGGTAATAACTGCTGTCTTAACTTGTGATTCATTCATTATATATTCGCTTCCTTTGAGTTGAATTGGTTGTGCCATGTTTCCTAGAAGAAGAGAAATCCTCTCTCTATCTACTAGGTTACACCACAATTATTTAGCCCTTCAATAATCAAAAACCATGATAATGTCAGCTATTCAACAGTCAGTCCGCTAGTGTTTCCTCTTCTTTTAGATATTGAACATTCTGGGCTCTTTTGTTACCTTTAGGGTACTCACCAGTCGAGATCCTTATTTTATTGAAACGTAAGCATTTCTTTTTTTATAATATGTCCAGTAAAGAATAATACTAACAAGATCATAATTGGGGGCAGATTCTATTGACGCTGGAAGAAAATGTAGACAGAAGGGCAAGAAGAACTCGCCAAGCTTTGAAATCAGCATTCGTTGCACTCATTTTGGAGAAGGGGTATGATGCGGTCACGATTTTGGATGTGGCCAACCGAGCAGATTACAACCGAGGAACCTTTTATAAACATTATTACAGTAAAGAGTATTTGTTGAAGGAAATTCATGATGATTTTCTAAGTGGTTTTGCGTTAACGCTATTGGATCCCTACGAAGGGATGGAGCGAGTTGAAGCTACGATGATCTATCCATCCAGTTTGAAACTATTCGAATATATTGAGAAGCATAAAGATGAATTTTTGGCGTTATCGAAGGTCGAACGAGGAAATATGACGGTTGAACTTTTCGATCGACTACGGGAATCCATGCGGGAGGATATGCATATTGAGATGGAAGAAAGTGATCCTCCCCTCGACTATGAAATTATGCTGAGTTACCGGATGTCTGCAACGGTTGGGGTCATCATGCACTGGGCTGAGACCAGCTTCAAGTATTCAGCTAGCTATATGGCAGAACAATTAACTACGTTAGTGAACGGCAAAATGGACTATATCGTATTTAAGAAATAAAACATGTTTTATAATAAAAAAAATTCACATTGAAATGGAATAACAATCGTCTAATTTAAAATCTATATAAACAACAAAAGGGCAGGAACCGCCATATATGGTGGATTTCCTACCCTTTGCTTATTCAATATTCATAATCTCCCTGCTTCTCCTGATCTCCAAGCACCTAGTTGCCTTCGTCCATATAATATTTGCGTATAAAATAAGTCGGTGTACAGCTCCATGCATGACAGTAGCTATTGATTAGATTACTTCCGTAAGGCGATAGCTTCTTATCGTTTGGATTGTACAGCTCCCAGAATGTATCTGCGCCATCCTTAATCATCTCACCCCAGTAGGCCCGCATCTCCAACAGCGCCTTCTCCTTTTTCCCGCACAAGATCAGCGCTTCAATCAAGTGGTGATAAAGGTACGGTGTTGACATCGAAATTGCCGGCGGCTGCTCAAATAAGCGATCAAGCAATGCTGAACTTTGCCCCGCATCCAGAACCTCAGCCAGTACCATCCAAATTTGAGAGGCCCAAGATACCTGGGCATTGGGACCGCTAATAAAGTAGCCTGCCTCCTGATCCCAAAGATGCGTAATTGCCGCCTCAGTCGCTTGTTTGATCGCTGTGGAGATAAAAGTCCGCGCCTCGCTGTCACCCAACTCCGCAGCAATAGCCAAACCTCTCTTGAGGCTATAGATCAGGACTGCTTGCGCACCTGCTTGCTTATTCAGTTCTTCATGCCAATCGAGGAAGCAATACCAAGTATCGTCATCCTTGACAATGCCTCGTTCATCAAGCCGATGCAAGCCAATGTGTAGCTGCTCCATCGCGATGGGCCATAACGCAACAAGCGTATCCCGATCCTTCGTTGCTTCATAATAGTCATACAATGTAGCAACGAAAAATAACGCGTAATCATATAAATAGATGTCATCGACAAACGGGGCAGGCTTCTCATATAAACAAGCGCCTACCTGCCCATCCTCAAGCAGCATTCCACCAAAGAGATAAAGGCATCTTTTGACAAGATCATTGCTGTTGAAGGTTTCATAATTAGCGAGCGCCTGAAGACGCAGATCACCGATCCAAAGTCTTCGGTCCCGCTTCGGTCCATCCTCGAAAACGGTATGCATGCAATCCTGAAGCGTCTTGATTCCGATGCGGTCCATCGTTCTCAGCTCCTCGGATAAATGATTTGGCAGCGGTTTTACCTGTGCAATATCTCCTGAGGTTACGGTGGTGCAATATATTTCCGGAATCGAAATGCTGTAGCGCTGTGAAGTCGCCAATACTATTATTTTCAAATAACGAAATGTGTAACGTCTCGGCAAGGTTACTGTCCCTGGCAGCACATCGATATTTATTACTTCGTCTTGCAACCATGAACGACTCAGCCAACCTTCGTAATCATCAAAATCTTCAGCAATCTCACAGGGCATTTCGCCGAAAATTAATTTCAAGCGAAGCGGCGCATCGGCATTGCTGTTAACATTGTTAATCGAAAATGAAAGATATCCAACATGATGATCCCCGAAATCGAGCGTGATGCTGTCGCTTTTGTTTAACACGCGATCAGCTAGCTCTTCGCTAGTACCAACCCGCTTTGTTCGCCATCCCTGAAACGCAGTTGGATCCTTCTCCACATCAATAAGGCAGGCAGGATAAACCTTTTTCTCATACAAATGAGGAATGAATGTCTCTGCCAACTCCACGAAAGGCTGATTCACCTGTTTAGTTTTCATTTTTGTTCTCCTATTCCGTAATTATTAAATTCTTCAGCATGTCTTCAGTCAAAAGAAAACGGGGGACTCTCCCCCGTCTAGCAATCATCCTTTCACGGCTCCCACCGTCATGCCTCCGACAAAATACTTTTGCAAAAATAAAAAGGCAATGAGCAGCGGCAGCGCGCATAAGAAGCAAGCTGCAAACAGAACGTTCCACTGCGTCGGATTTTGCTGATCACCAAGAAAGCCGAGCATCGCCAATGGCAATGGGGAATCCGCAGCTTTGGAAATAAAAATCATATTAAAGAAATAATCATTCCATATCCAAACACCCTGCGTAATGACGACAGAAACCGTTACCGGGATCAGCAGCGGAAATACAACAAGCCAGAATCGGCGGAAAAGCCCCGCACCATCGATGTGAGCCGCCTCTTCCACTTCTTCAGGTACGCCGCTTCGAATGAAGCCCGTGTACAAAAACGTAGAGAATGGAAGACTGCACGTAATAAACATCAGAATCGGCGTGTACTGTGAAGTCGGAATATGAAGCGAATTAATCATCTGCACGATCGGGATGAGCACCATTTGAGAAGGTACGACTAAGCCCGAGAGAAAAAACAGGTACAAAAATTTGCTCCATTTAGTTTTGAGCCTTGCCATGGGATACGCTGCCATTGCTGCTAGCAGCACGACGAAAACGACGGAAATGCCGGTAAGCACAATACTGTTCATAAGTGCTTCGGTGAAGTGCATGCGCTCGAAGGCTGTACGGTAGCTGGCAAAGGACATCTCGCTGAATAAATTAAGCGGATTTGCATTATTTTTCGGATCACGCAACGAAGTGGACAACGCAATAATAAGCGGAATCAAATTGACAGCCATGACTAAAATAACGCCAAGCTGGATGAGTGTCTTTTTTGTCAAAGAACCTATAGTCATGCCGACACCTCCCGTTTGTTCATTCGGATAACAAAGGCAGCCGTAAGCACAATGATTAGGGCAAAGGAAATCACGCCAAGCGCTGAAGCTTTACCGAAAAGCTGCTCTGTAAAGGCCATCTTGTAGATGGAATAAATCAAGGTATTGGTAGAAGTGCCTGGACCGCCGTTCGTCATGATGAACGGGAAATCGAAGGCTTTCAAACCATTGATAAGGCTCAACGTTACATTGATCGTAATCGCAGTCGCGAGCAGTGGCAGCTTTACATGCTGCAAGAGCCGCCAAGGACCGCAGCCATCCATTTTCCCAGCTTCCAGCAGGTCATTCGGAACCGTTTGCAGACCAGCAAGGAAAATAATCATCGTCGTGCCTATGTTCTTCCAAATTTCTACGAAGATAATCGCATATAAGGCAGTGGAATAGCTGCCCAGAAAATTCAAGTTGTCACCGTTTATTCCTAATTTATCTAGGAAGGTAGAGATCATGCCATAGTCCGGCATATATACATAGCTCCAAATGAAACCGACAACTATAGCGCTGAATAAGGTCGGAATATACGCCAAGGAGCGGTAAATCCCTTTTCCTCTAATTTTCATATTTAATAGTAGAGCCAGTGCAAGACCAATCATATTGCCCAGCACAACAGTTACTAATGTGTAAATCAACGTATTTTTCACAGAAATACCTAATGTATCTCCTTTAAATAGAGCTTTATAGTTATCGAGTCCGATGTAATGATAAGCTTGGGAAAAGCCGTTATAGTCGGTAATACTGTACTGAAACAATCTTAGAATCGGAAAGATCCAGAAAATCAGATAAAAAATGAGAGCCGGTATTGCAAAAAAGTACATTGATTTTTTCATTACAGTCGAATTCATGTTGCTC
Source organism: Paenibacillus sp. J31P13 (assembly GCF_056269295.1). Taxonomy (NCBI): domain Bacteria; kingdom Bacillati; phylum Bacillota; class Bacilli; order Caryophanales; family Paenibacillaceae; genus Paenibacillus; species Paenibacillus sp. J31P13. Next base: position 544,112 of record NZ_JBWDNR010000003.1, on the reverse strand, counting down.
CATCCTCTCCAGCTAACCTCATCCCAACGGGGAAGACGGTTGTCTTCCCCCGATGCTACTCTCCAGTTGATAGGAAATTTTTTATTTATTTTTCCAAAGCTCTTGGAACTTCTCATCCATCGCTTTTGCGACATCTTCCGGCGTCGTTTTCTGTCCGCCGATAATTTCAGCGAATTTAGCTTGCATAACATCAGAAACGCCTGCTGGCCACATTTGATTGCTGAAATATACCGAATTTCCGTTTGTTTGATAGTTCTCGTTCACTTCTTTAAACAGATCATTCGTCAAAGGAACATCCTTGTATACGCTGATTGAGCTGTTTGATGCAACAAACGCCTTAAACAGATCCGATTCTCCATCAAATAAATAGTTCAAAATTTCCTTGGCAGCGTCTAGGTTTTTCGACTTCGCGTTTAGCGCATAACCTGCAGCGGTTGCCGCAGATACGAAGGTTGGTTTACCCGCATCATTGCCTGGAAGCGAAGCAAAGCCTCGTGTAAAATCAGCAGCGCCCTTAGAAGTCATGGAAGCATAATCCCATGTGCCTGTGAATGTCATTGCAGCTTTGCCATCGATGAACAATTGGGAAGCCTGCGCGCTGCCTACTCCAAGTGAATTTTTAACGACATAGCCTTTATCATAAAGCTCTTTGTACATTGCAATCGTTTTTACCCATTTTGGATCATTAAGTGATTTTTCTCCATTTTGAACCTTTACGTCAAAATCCATTTCATCAGGATATACAACGTTTGCAGCGATTGGATACATACCGAATTGAATCACCCATGGATCTTTATCACCAAGAACGATCGGTGTAAAGCCTGCATCCTTCAGCTTCTGGCAAGCTTCAAGGAAGGAAGCCCAGTCTTTTGGAAATTCAGTGACACCCACTTGCTCCAACATTTCCTTGTTGTAGTAAGCACCTAGGTAATCAAGGCCTTCCGCTACTCCGTATGGCTTGCCATCATAGGACATATCATCCTTTGCACCTGCACCGATATTATCCCAGAATTTCAAATCAGATAAGTCAGCAGCAAATCCGGCTTTAGCGAAATCGATGACACCGCCAGCTGCATTTTTAGGGAATATCCAAAAAATATCCGGTCCTTGTCCGGCTGCAAGCTTCGTGCGAACCGAAGTATTGTATTGATCATCGGGAAGCTTCTGAACTTCAAGCGTAATATTTGGGAATTTTTCCTTTACCAAGCGCGGCAACGTCTCCAGTTCAAAATCCTCTCCTTCTGAAGCTTTGTTGCCAGACATCATCATCGTCAGCGTAATAGGCTCCGAACCATCCTTGTCGACATTAGATGCCGGTGTATTCGTCGCATTTGAAGGTTCGTTATTGGAACTGCAAGCGCTAAGTAGAACGAAACAAAATACTAAAAAAGCGAGACCCATTGTTTTTACCGATTTCATTGTGCATTTCCCCCTGTTTTTATTGTTTGTGGCGTAGAATTGCTCTCACCTGCGATTTCATGAAACGCTATTGCCTTGAGCACACTTTTATAATAATGTGAGAAACAGTATAATTGCTTTGGCTAATTTGGTGCACTATTTTTAGATTAGACAAACTAGGAGGATACGTGTATGCTCTTTTTTAATATTAAAACCAAGCTATTTCTTGTTCTTGTGCTTGTATCGATTGTGCCGATCATCGTCGTAACCGTTAGTTCTTATCGCAGTTACACCAAACTTGTCAATGAGCAAACTTCTCTTGTCGCATCAACAACCATCAACAACTCGATAAAAAGCATCGAAGAAATTTTACAAAATATCGATCGAATCTCCATAACCGTGCTGCAGCAGTCCTCAACTGCAACCGCTTACAACACGGTTAGCGATGAGCTCAGAAAGCTGCAAAATACAAACAATCAATACGAAATTTTCACTATAAGAGCCAAATTAAAGCTAATCTTCGAAAACATTTTACTGGGTTATAATTATATTAATGGAATTTACTTATTTACACCCGATGGTAAATTCATCAGTTATGGGAATGGAACAGATTTAAATGTAGACTACATCCCTTTTAAAGATGAATGGTACAAACAGACCGTTGCCAGCAAAGGTGAGCTGTATATCGGTGAGGTTGGCATCAAACCTTATATCATTAATGCCAAAACATCTATTGGCTTTTCACGGTCTCTTTACGATCCCAATTCCAATGAATTTCTCGGCGTCTTTATGCTTGATTGCAGCATGGATATCTTTGCAGGCTTAAACCGTAATCCCGCACCAAGCATTTCAAACATTTATTTGGCTAATGAGAGTGGAAAAATTTTGTATGAAGGCACAAACCTTCATATCGGTGAAAATCTGTCGGATGAACTGCTGAGCAAAACACTTGCAATGACTAGCTCCAAGCAGCAATTCAATGACTCCACAAACTTAACGGTCATCCAAACGATTCCTAGCAACAACTGGAAAGTAATTGCTAATATTTCCGTTGCCAAGGTCTATGAAGAATACGGCATCTCGCAAAAGCTGATTATCTATGTATCTGCTTCCTGCGCCGTTATCTTTCTGTTCCTCTCCTTCTTCTTGTCCAATTTAATAACCAAGCCTATCATTCAGTTGACAAAAGTAATGCGCAAAAACAAAGCTCAACGCTTTGTCAGCATTAAAGCCGACAAGAAAAGAGTAGATGAAATTGGAATCCTATACCTCGAGTTCGACAAAATGATGAAGGACATTGATACGCATATTCGCGAAAGCTACCAAAATCGCATTTTGACAATGGATTCACAAATGAAAGCGCTCGAAGCTCAAATCAACTCCCATTTCCTATACAACACGCTTGAATCCATAAACAGCATTGCTGAAATTGAAGAGGTTGAAAGCATCGTTGTTATGACTAAAGCTCTAGGAGATATGTTCAGATACAGCATCAAGACTGATAGCGAATTAGTGGTCGCTGCTGAAGAAATTCAGCATGTAGACAACTATATGGCGATCCAGCAAATTCGCTACGGCGATAAAATTAAGTTTGAAAAACAGATTGAGGAACAAATTTTACATATGAAAATGCTGAAGCTGCTCCTCCAGCCGCTCGTGGAAAACGCAATTTTCCATGGGCTTGAAAACAAGCGAGGCAAAGGCAGCATTATGATCAAGGGTTATCAAAGAGAAGAAATGATATTCTTCGAAATTAGCGATGACGGCGTTGGCATGTCACAGGAGCAAGTCAAAGAGCTTAGAGAACTGCTATCCCATCCACCTGAATTCTCATCCATTGGCCAACGGTCGAAGCAAAGCATTGGCATCAAGAACGTCCACTCACGACTGGCGCTCTATTATGGCATGAAAGACGGCATAACCTTTGAAAGCGAAAAAAATATAGGTACAACCATCAAAATTGCAGTTCCGTCTAATTGGGAAAAGAGGTGACAATAACATGTATTCATTTATTATCGTAGACGATGAGCCCTTGATTCGTAAGGGATTACTCAAAAAAATACAATCATTCAGCCAGCAGTTGACCTTCTCTGGAGAAGCTGACAATGGCGCAGATGCAATAGATTTAATCAATCGTTTGGACCCGGATATTATTTTTACCGATATGCGCATGCCCGAAATGGATGGGAAGTCGCTGATGAAATTCGTTCATCAGCAATATCCTGATAAAAAAATGATTGTAATAAGCGGACACTCTGACTTCGACTACATGAAGGAAGCTATATCCGCCAAGGTGGTCAGTTATTTACTGAAGCCATTTAGTCGTGAAGAGATTCATCGCACACTGGAACAAGCGATCGAAGCCATTGAGAAGGATCGGACCGTTAAGCAGGAAGTCGTATTGAAAACAGCTGAAAATGAGCATATCAGCTATCATTCAGATATCCAATCCCTATTGAATCTTATCATCGGCTTTCATCAAAGAGACAAGCTTCCATCCTTTCAATCAACCCGATTAAAAGAGGTGCTAGCCTCGTCCTCTTACATTTTACTGACCCTGTATGCCCCGGATTCGAACGCGCAAGCAATTAATAAACTGCATCAGGATTATATTTACATCCCTCACTCCCAAAGTGACAAGCTAGCCTTCATGTTGTTGTCATATCAGGAGGAGCAGTCAGAGTCTGCTATGCTTGAGCATGCCAAACAAACAGCAGAACTGCTGATCGAAACGGTGAGCATCAGGAAAGGCCGTGAGGGCTGCGTAGGCATCAGTACCATCATTCATGATGTCAATATGCTGCATCAAGCTCACCATGAAACAATTGCCGCACTTGATCAACGATCAATTGCCGATTTTGGTCGATGCTACCAGTATAACAAACATAACTCGTTGCCAAATGTCATGCTGTGGGAAAGAACGTATGAACTGCTGTTTCTAATCGAATCGGGTCAAACTGTGAAGGTGAAGGAGCTAATACTCGATTTTTTCGCCTTTTATATCCGCCAGCCTGCCGTCTCGCTCGCTCAGCTAAAAGAACAGAGCAGAGATATGATACAGGAAGTCAAAAAAATACTATCTTTTTATTTGCAAACGCATGCTGACGGCTCACCGTCTTCAAGCTTGGAGTCGGTGCTGAACATATCCTTTGATCTTGATTCGATTCGGGAATACTTATTTACTGTCTTAACGAGTACCGCAGATTTATTGAAAGAAAGCTCTGCTTATTCATCCGAAAATGTCATCGATAACATTAAAACATATATACACAAAAATTATACTAAGGATTTAACGTTGGAAAAAATCTCGTCGCTCTTTTATCTCAATCCAAGCTATCTGAGCTTCCTATTCAAAGAAAAGACTGCGCAAAATTTCACTGACTACATTAACCAACTACGGATCGAACAAGCAAAGAGGCTATTAAAAAGTACCGATGACAAAGTATACAAGGTTGCAAAACAATTAGGCTATGATAATCCGAAATACTTTTTCCGTGTATTTAAGAAAATAACAGGATTAACGCCAGAGGAATTTCGTAAAAGGTAAAACGAGCAGCAAAAATAGCCTGCCCTCTTTCGAGGCGCAGGCTATTTTGTTACTTCTACCGACTAGGAAATCCGATCAACGATGATGCTATGGGTACGGAGAGCAACAGCAGCAAGCTCCGCACGTGTAATGGTGCTTGAAGGCAACAATTGCTGTGCCGGTGTTCCTTTGAATATACCGTATTTAATGGAAATTGCCATTGCAGTACGGTTGTCTTTGGTTATTTTCGCTGCATCCGAGAACCCTCGCAGCAAATCATTTATTTCCGCATCGCTCAGTACAATGTCTACTCCCGCATAGCGAAGAGCGTTAATCAGAACCACTGCCATGTCTTCTCGTGACATTGGTGCATCAGAGGCTAGCGAAGAGTAACTAACCAGCTTATGGTTAGCTGCTGCTCTCACGACAGAATCATACCATTTCATATCCAATGCATTCTTTTCCGGAGCTAGGCCAAGCACATTAAGTGCAACCATAAGTGTTTGGGCTTTCGTTGTTGGAGCTCCCGGTTGCATAGTGGATGATGTCACTCCGTTGATTAGTAACAAGCTGTTTGCCTTTGCTATTTCACCTGCATACCATGCTCCAGCTGCTACGTCAGTAAATACACGCTCAGAGGAGATAGCCACGTAAGTTCCATCTAAGGAAACAAGCGCTTTAATTACGACTTTTCCACTTGCATCCGTACTTATCCTGCTAGGCACTGGTACTAAGGTGCCATCATCGGCAACCCAAGCTAGAGCCGTAACCTTTTTGCCGATTTCTTTCTCAATCATAACAGCCACTGAAGCATAGGAGCCGTTCAATTTGCCTGTTTTGATACCCACAGGCATCCCGACTACCGTAACTCCCTCCATCTTAATATTATTTACTTTCGCCACATCCGCTGCACTTGCTGCTGTAATCGTTACCGCTGGTGTTTCCGTGCTAGGCGTACCTCCCCCTGGAGTAGAAGTAGAAGCAGTAATTGTAATGGTTAGTTTGTTGCTGTCTGTTACATTCCCATCAAAGGCCGCAGCCTTTGCTGCAATTTCAATGGAAGCTGCTTGTGCAGTTCCGCTAAATTGAAGAGCTGCATTTCTTCCTATTTCATCTATGGTGATGGATTCCAGCTTTAGGCCGCTCGCATTTGCAGCAAAGCTCCAGTTATCGATTTGGGCTGCAGTTGCTGAGAAAGAAGCACTATCGCTCTTAATGACCGCAACAGGATTTACTTGGCCTACAGTAAACTGGCTGCTTGAGGTACTGATTGCAGATTCGCTTTCAAATGCCAAGCTGTCTATCCGCAGATCAGCAGCTTTGAATACAACATAAAGATTGTGTTTGCCCTTCAGATTCGTGTTGCTTAGATCAGCATGAACATCTACATAGGCCAACTCCGTAACCGGAACAGATGCATTGGAAATCGTATAAGATTTAGTCTTCGTTGCAGGAACCTCGATCATTGCGATAGGCGCACTGCTTGGCGAATCCGCATGCAGGGTAATGATCCCACCTGCTGCATCGGAAGCAACCGAAGCATTAACGCTTTTAGTACCAGTCAAATCAACATTCGGTATGGCAACGTAAGAACCATTCTGCTTTGATCTAACCGCGTAATATCCACCGACAACCTTTTTCGCCTTCAGATTTTGCGCTGTGCGTTCTTTGGATACTTCATGATAGATGACTTCATTGGATGCGTATGCATGGTCAAACACATTAAAGGGCTTGTATACTTGCAGTGCAGCAATTTCATCGCCATTGATTTGAATGCTCTTCTCTCCACGAATTTCCTTGGAGGACGAACCAACCATCAACGTATAGTCACCATTTTCAATAATGAAGCTATCCTTATTAACATCCCAAATTCCAAAATCATTTGCGTCAACCGACAAGGAGACCGTTTTACTCTCACCTGCTGCCAGTGCTATTTTCTCGAATCCAACCAATTGCTGCTTAGGAGCTGAATGACCATAGCCTGATTGGTTATTTTTGATATAGAGCTGAATGACTTCCGACGTATTCACGGAGCCTTCATTTTTCACTTTGACGGAAACGGTAAAAGGCTCTTTCCCACTGGCACTCTCAGGCGCATTAAAATCGCTGTATGAGAAGCTGCTATAGGAGAGACCGAATCCAAATGGATACGTAATCGGTGCATTCGTATACATATAAGTAAGCTCAGATTCAATAGGATCAGCGTTGGTCATATCCAACGTAAAGCGCGGATCAATTGTAGCTAATGATGCTGTCTTATTGCCTTCGGGAATGACATATTTATTAATCGCCGGGAATGCAGACATGTCGGCATACCAAGTTGAAGTCAGACGGCCCGTTGGTGCATAATCACCGTACAGAACCTGTGCCAGCGCATGAGAATCATATTGACCTCCGTATGGCTGATAAACGATAGCGGAAACATTTGGATTGTTTTGGATTTCCTCCAAACCTACCGGGAAACTGCTTTTGACAACAACGATTGTCTTTTTACCTTGAGCAGCAAAGGCAGCAGATACCTTGTCAACAAGCTCATAATCGGCATCCCCCATATACAAGCTTGAGCGGTCATTGCCTTCGCCTGCGCTATGACGAGGAACCGCGCCAACGAATACAACGGCATAGTCAGCGGTTGTCGCTCTTGCCACTGTATCCTGACCAACTTCCTTCACGACCGTCTCTTTAAATTTCACATCTGCATTGCGAATAGCTGCATTTGATACATTTCCAAGGACAGCTGCCGCTGTCTTCAACTTTGCATCTGCGCCTGTTGTAATGAAGCGGCCATTAGAATAATACCAATTCGTAAAATCACCTGAAAAGCCGCTTCGATAACCATTAGTGACTAAAGATATGGTTTGATCCGTATTTGTCTCGATGCGGAGTCTTGGCGGAATCGCGCTCGTATTGCCAAGCATCGCTGCAAGATCCCAATCATTGTTCGTTAAATTTAATCTAGTTGCGTCTGTATTGCCTACAGCAGCGTTGTTAGCAGTAGGAGACGTTACCCATCGATTGTTTTTAAGTGATAGCAGACTGGAGCCTTCTTGCCCCCAATCGAACACTTCGAACAACTGAGCTGGATCTTCAGGGTTTAGCGGGTCCTCTGTCGTAACAAGCTGTGCCCCGTCTGCAATTACGGCTGGACTATAAACATTAGCCGTAACCGTCTGATTATTACTCATTGCGGTAAGCGCAATGACTTTGCCAGCAGAATCATAAGATACATGATTAGCTCCGTTAGCATTAATAATCGCAAGCAGAGGTGAAATTCCTGATTCAGGAAGAACAGGCGTTGTCCCTACTGAATAGGTCGTTTTGAATCTTGCATCTGCGTATACACCGGAAACAGCAGCTTTTTTATTTTTGACCAGCGGCAAGACGCCGTCATTTTTCAATAATACAATGCTCTCCTGTGCTGCTTGCAGTGCAACTTCCTGATGCTCCGGCAAGCTATAGGTCGCTGCTGTTACTGTACGCACATCCTTGGCATCCTGAGCAAATGGATAAAATTTTGGAATACCGTTTTCATCCACCTCATTAAAAATTCCGACACGGACCATCTGATTGACATGGGGCCTTGCAGCCGTAATCAGATCCTCGGCGGTGATGCCATACTCACCTTTGTTGACAAGCGCAACCAGGTCCGGCACATCCGCAGGCGTCGTACCTGATGGCCGCCCTGCATTTGCCTCGGCCAGCGCCATCAATACAGTCGCATGTGTGCGGTCAACAGCATAGTTGGCATCATAGCCGTTGCTAAGATTGCCTGAACTTGATACATGTGCATCTGCATTAAAGTCTGGCGAGCTATAAACGCCGTATTTGGAAAAATCATTCGCATGGAGCTGCAATGGAGATAGAATATTTGGAATCCCGTTGGTACGTCCATAAGAAGTCATAACACCCGCAATTGATCCAGATTCTAGACCCTTAAGCGGACTCCGTGTCTGATATTCGAACATAGACCTTGCACTAGCGCTGTTATTTGCACTCTCACGAAACCATTGTGCATTATAAACCGAATAATGCTTGGTTCCAACAGCCGCGCGCATCCAAAACCCCTCATCACTTACTGATTGATCAATACCGCTAAGACCAGAAGCCATCTGATTGATCAAGGTGCCTGCCATATATGGATCTTCCGAGTAACCTTCATCAAACCTGCCACTTAAAGGATTAATACGCATATCACTGACTACCGTAAACGCAACCGTCGCGGACGCATTTGCCCCCCCGTGGATATTGGATTCTCCCTGCTTCACCTTCAATAAGCTGATCTTTTCATTTCCCATCACCTTCCCAATATCAGAAAGCAGCTCCTTATTCCAGGTTTGTCCCATTCCTAACAGCGCCGGGAAATCAGTAGAAACACCTTGTACATTATCAGCTGCTGCCAAGGCGCCCGGAATGATTTTCCCTGCATTTGGCCCCTGCGTAAGCGTATAATGATTGCGTGATCCAGTGACATAAACCGCCGGCCCCTCTAATCCGGTATATTCAAAATAACGGTCCACATATGCGTCCAAATGCTCTGGATTACCATCAAACAACGGCATACCGTCGAAGACTCCTCCACTTTGTGTCTTAAATACAGTACTCTCTGCCGCATGTACTGACGGGAAGGGGCTTGCAGTGATACTCGTAACAAGCACCCCTGCTAGCACCAAAGACACCATTCTTTTTCCCCATTTATGCTGGGTTTTGTCGTTCATTTTGTCGCTCCCTTTCATTCCTTATTTTTGTAATCGCTTTCATTTTGATCCAAATTAATTATACATTTGCATCAGGTGTACTTTGTTTTTACCTTTTGGTGCAATAATTTTAGATTCGAGCTCATTCTTATCATTTGGACTACGGACAAAATATATGAAACTCAACTTTAATAGAGCTAAAATCATTCTATTTTTTTCACATCGGTATAATCCAAGGATGGATATTGTTTTAAAAATGGCTTATAAATAAAAATACATCGCCAAATGTCAATGACACTTGCAGCGATGTATTCGAAACTAATTAAGCTTTTATCATTATGGTTAGAGCACTCTTCGCTTCCAGCCCAAAGCTTATGCTATCAGCACCCGGCAGCTTCAAATCCACATTCTCTGACTTCTCACTGTCATTGAATAATACGATCGCAATCGATTCATCCGTATTTTTAAAGGCTACTGAGCGGATCAGTTCATTACTTGTAGATGACGCAATGCGTACAGCCCTTGGACGTATACATTTGCTAAAATGCGCCAGTGCATAGTAATCAAGTGTATACGTAAGTTCCTTAGTTCCCTGATCAATTTTCACAATACCGCGACAGGTGCTTTTGCCGAATCCAGGTACAGCTGGACCATTATTCTCATCCAGTGCCATATTCCAAAGTACGAACGATTTGCTGTAGTTTCTAAGAATCTCAATTCCCGTACGCATTACATTGGAGAAAGCTTGCTCAAAAGGTGGTACCCAATCCCCGCCAGACCCTTCGGTGAAATGGACCTCCTTGCCAGGAAAAGCATCGTACACTTCGGTCTGAGCTGACGGTCTTCCGCCATACCAGTGCCATGCTACCCCATCAACCTCAGCATTCGCTTGTTCCAGAACGGCAGTAGGATAGTCGGGTTTATCCCAATTATGATCATAGCAGAGAATCTTGGCATCAATATTATGCTTGATGAATTGCGGCTTTAGATGATTTTTAATAAAATCAGCCTGCGCCTCCGGCAGCATGATCATGCCAGGATAATGGCCTGGTGAATACAGCGCCTCATTTTGCGGAGTAACGGCATAGATCGGCAATCCATTTGTTGCATATGCTTGAATATAACGGACAAAATAGTTGGCATAGACTGAATAATACTCTTTTTTCAGTTCTCCGCCAATCATTGATCCGCTTGTTTTCATCCAGCCCGGAGGACTCCAAGGTGATGCCATAAGCTTGATATCTGGATTTAATCGTACCGCTTCCTGTATCAAAGGAATAATATCTTCCTCGTCATGCGCTACAGAGAACCCCTTGAGCTCCTCGTCGGTTTCCCCAGCCGGCAAATCATTGTAGCTGTAAAAATCCCGTGCAAAATCGGATGCTCCCATCGGGTTCCGCAATACCGACAAGCCGATCCCATCCTTGGAATCGAACAATGCGCGCATAAGCTCGGATCTTTGATCCGATTCTAGTATTTGATTAATCAAATACGCGGAGGAATCCGTAAAGGAAGCTCCAAAGCCGTCCATCTCTTGATATGTCTGTTCTGCATCGATTGACACACTATTCTGTTCTCCATTTGAAGAAATAGGTGATAGCTGCTGCAAAGTCTTCTCTATAAATAGCTCCTCTTCACCATTTGAATGATAAATCGTTATGTTCGACATGTTGTTTCCCTCCAGGTTTCTATAAATATCTATTACATAGGCTTTAAAATAACTCTATTAGTAGAAGCCTCTTCCGAGGAAGAGGCCTCTTCTAAAATAAAACGTATACTTATTTCAGACCCAGCTTTTCCTTGTTCGCCTTCATCTTCTCACTGCGAATTTCTACGATTTTGTCCCAATTGTTGTCTTTCAGGAATGACTTATACTCACTCAGTACGCTATCGAATTTAGCATCATCCTTGGAACGAATCATACTTACTAATGTCGAGTTCCATTTCGTATTAATTGCACTCAAGGCACGGGCTTCCGGCGTTCCTTGATCTGGATTAATATTTTCTAGGATAAAGTGCGGCTTCATTTTCCCTTTGCCCCACTCTTGCATTTGTTTAATCGCTTCAGGGAATGCATCTTCACTTAAAGCTTTGTAACGGTCATGACCAAAGAACATGAATTCGCCCATCCGGTAATCTTTTTTGAAGTTTTCTGGATTATTCAATTGAAGATCCTTAACAGCTGGCAACAGTTCTACTGTACCATCAGCGTTACGCTTATACGTTTCGCCTTCAATTCCGTAGTTCATCAGCATTTGTCCTTCTTCGCTTAACAAGTAAGTAAAGACTTGGATTGCTTTTGCAGGATCCTTGCCCGTCTTCGTAATAAAGCTGATCATCCAGCCCGTAATGCCGGATTGATTTAATGTCGGTTTATTACCAACAGTGCTTTGAGGTCCATCAATCGCCATATATTCTTTTCCAGCATTTCCACTTAGGAAGCTTTGAAGATTACCGCCTTGTTGAGGTGTACCATCTAACAGCAGCGTTGCATATTTACCTGATTTCACTTTTTCTTCAAAAGCTGGTCCATCATCTGCAAAACTATCATCGCTAATAGCTCCGTCTCTGTAGGACATATTTAATGTTTTCACCCAAGCTAAATAATCTTCATTCAGATTACGATTGTAGAATCCGTTATTTTCATCTTCAAGCGGCACCCCAATGAAATCTTGAAGCACATCACCTAGTGAACCCGTACCTTCTCCAATGGAGTTAAACCCAAAAGGAATCATCGCAGGGAATTGTTTTTTAATATCCTTTAGTACTTTTTGGAACTCTTCAGGAGATCCCATGCTCGGCTTGCCTAGCGCTTCATAGACATCCTTCCGGATGATAAATGCTGTTTTCGCTGGAATATTGCCGCTATCATAGTCTTCTTGCGTATTGGAGTAGTTTGGATACCCGTAAGTCTTGCCATCCTTCGATTGGAACCAGTTCATCGTATCTTGCGCTGCCACTTTATTGAAATATGGATCATATTTCTCAGCAAGTTCATTTAGTGAGAAAGCCCAAGTAGCTGCTTTTTGCACCACTGGAGAATTGGAGTCAAAAGTCGTTATCAAATCCGGCATATCGCCGCCTGCAAAGAAGGTATTTAATTTGGTATCGTCACCTTTAATAAATTTAATATTGATGTTCAGATCTTCCTTAATCTTTTTGGTTACAACATCATTGCCAAAATCAGTGTTCCACCAATCTGCGTTCACGTACCATGTCAGGTCAGTCATCTTTTCTTTTTTATCCAACTGCCAAGCTGGTGTTTCTTGATCTGGTGTATAGCGATCTTCAATCGAAATCCAATTCTCTTTTTTCGAACCCGAACCGCCCTTTGAACTGCAACCGCTAACAACCAATACAACAGCCATTAAAACCATAAAAAACATAAGTCCCTTTTTACCAAAAACGTTGCTCAACCTATTCACTTTGTCAGCCTCCTTTTAATAAAAACATTTACTTGAGTCTTAAACTTCAGATGCCTCTCTTACTTAACTCAGAATGAAATTTTTACTCTTTTACCGCCCCCAGCATCATTCCAGAGATAAAGTACCTTTGAAGTATTGGATACATCACAACAATCGGCAGTGTAGTAATGACAATTGTTGCTAGTTGAACCCCTTTGGTCGTTGTCTCGATCGCTACTGCTCCCCCGATATTTTGCATCGACTGCGTCTGTGACTGAACAATGATTTCATAAAGCATCATCTGCAGGGGATAGAGAAATTGATCGGTGATATATAATTTGGTAGTCATAAAATCATTCCATTGCCCGACTCCGTTGAATAGTGCGATTGTAGCCATAGCCGGCATGGAAAGAGGGATAAATATACTCAGGAATATACGCCAGTCGCCGCCGCCATCAATTTTTGCTGACTCTTCAAGCGAATCCGGCACATTTCGAAAGAAGTTCATCAGAATGATGACATCATAGAAGCTCAATAGAGCTGGGATAATATAGACCCAAAAGCTATTTAACAATCCTAGTGATTTGATCAATAGATAGGTTGGTATCATACCGCCTGAGAAGAACATCGTAATGACACCCATCACAACATAGAACTTACGTCCGCGGACATATCTTTTGCTTAACCCGTAACCAACCATGGCGCAGAAGAAAACGTGTGTGATGACCCCAATAAAGGTTTTGGAGACCGATATGAAGAAAGCCTGCCATATACCTGCATCCCTAAATACTGCTTCGTAATTCTCCATGGAAAACTCTTTTGGCCAAAATATAAACCCGCCTTCTGCAAGGGATCTGCCCGAACTGAAGGAAGAAACGATTACATTCCATAATGGAACCATGATGATAATCGTAAAAATAACGAGCAAAGTAATATTTATGGCATCAAAGATTCGACTATCATGATCCCCTTTTGCTACTTTCAGATTCAAAGTGATGCCTCCCCTCTGTATGACTTATAGGACTGATTGATTATCGTTTAGCTTGCTAGTTATTTTGTTAGCGGTTACAAGTAGGATCACAGATACAATCGAAACACCCAAACCAACAGCAGTTGCATAAGAGAAATCACCTTGCGTCATACCCATACGATATACATAAGAATTGATGACTTCCGCTTTCTCACGGTTTTGCGAGTTCATTAATACTAGCGTCTGATCTAGATTCGATCCTAATAAACCGCTTACAGTTAGAATCAAATTTAAACCGATCATCATTTTCATGTTAGGAATCGTAATATTCCAGATCTGCCTAATCCGACTTGCGCCGTCTATTTTAGCGGCCTCATAGTAGGTAGGATCAATTTTTGCCATAACCGCCAAGTATAAAATCGTTCCCCAGCCCGCTTCTTTCCAAATATCCGATAAAGTCGCGATCCACCAATACTTGTTTGGATCAAGCAAAATATTTTGAGGCTGCGAAATCAAACCTAAAGTAAGGAGAAGCTCGTTAAACAATCCCGATGTCGAGAACCAAGTAATGAGCATGCCGCCCAGAACGATCCAAGATAAAAAGTGCGGCAAATACGAAATGGTTTGTACGAATTTCTTGAAACGCCCCATACTGACTTCGTAAATCATGATCGCCAGAATAATAGGAATGACAAAGCCTATACCCAATTTAAGAAAACTGATTCCAATCGTATTAACGACAGAATCCCAAAAATACTTGTCAGATAATATGATTTTGAAATTATCGAAGCCAACCCATGGGGCGGTATCGAGCGTGTCGATTACGGTGTAGTTTTTAAAAGCGATCGACAATCCATAAATCGGTATATAGCAAAAGATGAACATAAAAATGACGCCTGGAAGGATCATGGATTGAAGCTCCCATTGTCTTCTGAAATCAATCACAAATTCCCGCATTCTTTGCCCTATCGGCTTTTTCCCGGTTGGCTTCAATGCACCTGACCCATTTGACTGGGCTACAGCTGTTTTATTCACCTGCTTCGCCTCCTTATAGAACCTCATATTTTGTAATAAAAACGTTTTTATTTTTGATCAAAAATCCCTCCTATTTCGCATGACAAATAAACATGTACTCGGAATGATTTTTTTCCTATTAGCTTTGCTCATTCCGATCGATCTTTACATGACTAGAACCTCGTACGACAAGCTCACTTGCCAATTTCATTACCTTGCCCTGTTCTTTCTTCTGTATCATGCGAACCAAATGATCGATAACTAGAATTCCCTGTCTGGCAATCTGATTTCTTACAGTCGTCAAGGGCGGTGTAAAATACTGCGCGATATCAATATCATCGAAGCCCACTACGCTAATATCGAGCGGAACCTCATAGCCAAGGGATTTTAAAGCACGAATACATCCGATCGCACTTATGTCATTACCCGCCAAAAATGCATCTGGCATTTTGCTGGAGTGTGCACGGGAAAACGACTTTACAGCATTATAAGAGCCTTCTTCTTCAAAATAACCTTGTAGGATATAGTCTTCATCAAACGGAAATTGATGCTCACGTAATGCCGCTAGATAGCCTTCCTTCCGCTGAACACTGTCAAACATCGTATCTACACCGGAAATATAGGCAATTTTCTTATGACCTAAGCTAATCAGATATTTGGTCGCTTCATATCCAGCTACATAGGAATCAAAAATGATGCTTCCCATCGTCTCGTTCTGAATAATGCGATCTAGAAATACAGCTTTAATTTTCTCTTTTTCCATAGCTGCAATGTCTTTATCATCCACTTTTAATTCTTCAAAGATGACTACACCATCCACACGTCCACCAAGAATATTACTTATAATGGCTTGCTTATCATTTGTGACAAAAACATTCAATCCGTAGCCTAAACGGTCGCATTCACGTGACATGGATTCAACCAGTATATAGAAATACGGTCCTGATACGCTTGTTGTAAAGAAGCCCAACATCTTAGTCTTCCCTGACTTTAAAAGCTTTCCGTTAATGTTCGGTACATAATTTAAGCGCTCAGCGACTTTCAAAACATGTTGTTTTGTTTCCTGATTTAGTACATCTACATCATTCAAAGCATTAGAGACCGTAGAAATGGAGACTCCGGCCTCTCTAGCAACATCTTTGATTGTTACTTTCCCCATAACTTTCACCCTTTTAATAAAAACGTTTTTATTAAATACAAATTACCATAAAAGCGTTTTCAATACAATACCTTTTTTAAAGATCGTTAGGAATTTTTTATCCTATACGGGTTTTTAACCATTCGATTTAACAAACTCCTGCTGAACACAGATCAATAGGGCTGTAACGAGAGGTCTACGACCTTCTGTTACAACCCTGCGGATTAACCATGCAAAGAAAAGGAATTAGAGGAGTTCAAGTTCAATGACCGTATCCATCTCATCAGGCAGCTCTGCGCCCTTCAGTGTAATAAATGCGCCGCCATCAATATCGGAATATTCTTCGGCCATCCATGGTGTTTCAATTTTCAGCTCCGTACCGTCACGCAGTAATCTAGCCTTTTTAATCTTCCCTTTTAAGCCTTGGAAATAGATAGGGCCGATACCTCTGTCATAGACATGAGCATACAATTTGTTGCCCTTCTGCGTATAACGGCCCCACTCCGGCTTCGGAAGCGAGGAATGACCACAGCCATAAATGCTGTCACCATTCAATCGCATCCATTCACCGATCTCGCTTAATACGACAAGCGATTCACGTGTCATTTCACCTTTCGCATCAGGTCCAACATTAAGCAGCAGATTGCCATTCTTACTAATGCATTCTACCATTGTCCGGATAACCTGCTTCGTTGACTTGTAATTTTTGTCCTCCGAGCAATAGCCCCAATTGTCGTTAAGCGTAATACATGCTTCCCAAGGGATAGATTGACCGTTCACGTCCACAATGCCGCCTGGAGGGATGATTTGCTCCGGCGAGAAAAAATCACCTGCATATTCTTCCGGCTCCGCCGCGCGAATGTTCCCGCCTAAGCGGTTGTCGATAATAATATCAGGCTGAATGGAGCGTATCATACGAACGAGCTCAGTCGCTTTCCATTTCTCACCCGTCATGTTGTCGTAAGAGAAGTCGAACCACATGATGTCGATTTTACCGTAATTCGTCAACAGCTCTTTCACTTGTCCGTGCATATACTCGAGGTATTGGTCAAAGTTAATCGGCTTGTCTTTCGCCGCTTCATTGCTCCGATCGGGATGCGCTTTATCGCCGTAGCCCGGATAATCGTCATGATCCCAGTCGATAATGGAATAGTACAAGCCGACAGCGATTCCCTCTGCCCGGAATGCATCTACATATTCACGAACAAGGTCGCGGCCAGCAGGCGTGTTCGTTGCTTTGAAGTCAGTGAGCTTGCTGTCAAATAAACAGAACCCATCATGATGCTTGGTCGTCAGTACAGCGTACTTCTGCCCCGCAGCCTTAGCTGCTTTTGCCCATGCCTTCGGATCATAACGTGATGCATCAAACTCATCAAAATACGTCATATAGTGCTCTTTGCTCATGCGCTCATTGCCGCGAATCCATTCACCTCTAGCCGGAATTGAATAAAGTCCCCAATGAATGAACATGCCGAATCTATCCTGCAAAAACCAATGCGTTCTGTCTTCTCTCGTTCCCATTCCTGAATCCCTCCGATTATAAAATGAATGATACGTTCATTATTCTGCTTCGATTGTATGGAATAACGCCGCAGCTCCGATAAGACCAACATCATCCTTGAGCCCTGCGGATACGATATTGAATGTTCCTCTGTAAGGCGCCATAACGAATTCATCTGTCTTCTTCCGCAGCGCAGGCAACAGTAAATCTCCCGCTTTACTCACACCCCCGCCGATAACGATACGATCGGGATTAAAAGTATGAACCGCATTCGCCAATCCAATTGCCATATAATGAATCGTCCGGTCAATGACCTCGACGGCTACCGGATCGTTTAATTTCATTGCTTGGAATACATGCTGAGCTGTCACTTTGTCTCCGTTCGCGCTTGCCAGCTCCGTTATAAGTGACGATCTATTTTCCATAAAACGCAGCGCAGTATCGCGAATGGCCGTACCTGAAGCGAACACTTCCCAGCAGCCGTATCTACCACAGCTGCATACCGAACCGTTCGGGTCGATAATGTTATGTCCCAGCTCACCAGCAAAGGAATCTGTTCCCAGCATCAGTTTGCCGTCCATGACGATTCCCGCTCCAATGCCTGTGCTAAATGTAACGTAAACCATATTTTCAGCGCCTTTGCCAGCGCCTCTTACATACTCGCCCCATGCAGCAGCGTTGGCATCATTAACGACCTGCACCTCAACACCGAGCGCTGATTCCATCCATTGCTTCAGCGGGACATTGTCCCATTCCGGTAGGTTAGTGCCGTTAATAACGATACCATCCCGGCTGTTAACTGCTCCAGGAGATGCTAATCCGACGCCCCTCAATGGCCGTCCTTCGGAGACAGAGCGAATCATGCCGATCATTCGCTGAACCACTTCTTCGGCTGTTCGAGCACCGGCCGTCTCCATCTGTTCCCTATTCACCAGACTGCCGTTCGAGTCGAACAGTGCTGCGGCAATCTTCGTTCCTCCCAAATCGATTCCAACTACGTAGCTCTCAACCTTATGCATTGCCATTCACCTTTTCACTTTCTAGTTTCAATCCTAACTATGAACGCAGACTATCAGCCAACGTACGCAAAGTCGCTGGATCAATAGGAGACAGAGAGTCATTGCCATAACGAACAGCTGACCCAAAATGCACTTCCGTTACGCCGGTTTGCTCGATAAACATCGTAATGCCTTCCGGCTTCAAGCCGCTGCCAGCCAATATTTTTATCGATCCACCCTGCGATTCCTCTACTAACCTGCGCATAGCTGGAATAGCTTCCATCGCTGGTCCTGGTCCAGCCGATGTGAGCACTCGTGTTATTTGCGGGTACTTGCTTAGCGTTCGCATACCGTCAATCTGATCTTCCAGCTCGTCGAATGCGCGGTGGAATGTCACTTGAAGGCCATTCGTTAATGGCAGCAATGTTTCCAAAGCCTGCTCATCAATGCGTCCTTCCGGTGTCAATGCACCCAGAACAACACCCGCTGCACCGCTTGCCGCAATGGCTTTGATCTCCGCTGCCATTGTCAAAATATCATTTTTCGAGTAGACGAATGATCGACTATGCGGACGAACCATTACAAAGACAGGGATATTCACCGCTTCGGCAACCTGCTGGATTAATCCAATTCCTGGTGTTAAGCCACCCTCTGTAATGGCAGTAATCAGCTCAAGACGATTAGCACCGCTCGCCTCAGCCGCTAATGCATCCTCTATACAAGTGGCGATGACTTCCAAAACCATACCTAAGCCCTCCTAATCTAGCGATTTTCTTACTGACGCTGCTGCTTCATCGCATAATCAGCAAGAAGTCGTGCGCCATATCCGGTCGCGCCTGCTTCTGAATAACTC
Organism: Paenibacillus sp. J31P13; assembly: GCF_056269295.1. Taxonomy (NCBI): domain Bacteria; kingdom Bacillati; phylum Bacillota; class Bacilli; order Caryophanales; family Paenibacillaceae; genus Paenibacillus; species Paenibacillus sp. J31P13. The sequence goes on along the minus strand of NZ_JBWDNR010000003.1, from coordinate 524,616 downwards.
ATATCTTGCTTATACTGAACCGTTCCAGCCATATCAATATGAATCCACTTCATAGATTTAGCTACGAAGCGGCGAATGAACAGAGCTGCTGTAATCGCACCTGCGAACGGAGAAGTACCGACATTTCGCAAATCAGCATAAAGGCTTAGAAGATCCGCTTCATACTCATCCATAAGCGGCATCGGCCACAGTCGTTCTCCATTGCGCTCTCCAATTTCAACGAGACTACGCGTCATGTCCTCATCACCCCAAATACCTGCGATGCCAAGACCCAGTGCAGCTCCAACATTACCAGTCAGCGTAGCAATATCGATTGCTTCTACTGCCCCGATATTCGCCGCATGAATTAGTGCATCTGCAAGAATGAGCCTGCCCTCGCCATCGGTATTTGCAACCTGAACCGTCAGCCCATTCGGATAGTGAATGACGGACGACGGTAATGTTGCTTCTGCATCAGGTACATTGTCAACGACCGGAATGAGTGCAGTCACATTCACTTTAGCTTGCTTCCGAAGCAAAATATCCATAGCGCCAATGACAGCAGCAGCACCGCCCATATCCATACGTGCATCGCTAATATCGCTGGCAGTCTTCGCGTTCATCCCGCCCATATCAAAAGTAACGCCCTTGCCAACCAAAGCCAGCATCGGCAGCTCAGGGTTTCCTTCGTAGCGGATTTCGACGAGCGCTGGCGCATGCTTGCTGCCTGCGCCTACTGTAATCAGACCGTTCATCTGTAGGTCAACAAGCTCCTGCCCTTGGTAGACATGAACCTTAATAGAGCTATCATCACGGTCGAAGTACTCCGCCATCCATTGTGTGAATGTATCCGGATTGAGCGTTTGGGGAGATTCATTCACCCGGTCACGCGCAAGCATAGCGCCTTCAGCACGGATTCGCCCAGTCTCAAGCACAGCATCCAGCTCTGCAACACTTAGCTCAGACCAATCTTTCGAATTCAGCAATAAATCAACGGAGACTTTTAGCTTCGTTGCTTGCCGATAAGCCTCGAATCGGTATAAACCGAGAAGCCAGCCTTCTGTCCACGCTTGCAGCCAATCTGCGGCAGAAATTCCACTGTTATTGTTAGCTGCATCAGCTTCTTGACCATCCGCGATGCGTACAAATGCGGCACTGCTTCTACCCTCACGCTGCACCATGCGAGCGGCTGTCCCAGCTGCCCGACGAATCCTCTCAAGCGTCAGATCGCTGCGCTTCCCCATTCCTACAGCAAGCACGTCATGCTCTTCTTCTGTTCGGCTGAATAACCACGTCGCACTGCATGACCCTTTATGCGATTCCCCTAGCTTGTGGGGAAACGTCTCTTCTTCAAAAGCCAGATAGACGAGAATATCCGCCAAATTGGCGGAATCGATTAAGATATTCATCGTTGTCCCTTCTTTGCTTTAAAATATTTATACAAATTGGATTAACGCTCTAATCTCAACATCTCTTCATCGAATAAGTGGCACGCAACCTCATGTCCAGGTTCAACTTCCCGGAAAATCGGCTCATGCTGCTTACAAATTTCCATGCAGGAAGGACATCTTGTATGAAATCTGCAGCCGGTTGGCGGATCGACAGGACTTGGAAGATCGCCCTTCAAAATAATGCGTTCCTTCTTCAAGCTCGGATCAGGTACGGGAACGGATGAGAGCAAGGCTTGCGTATAAGGATGCAGCGGACGATCATAAAGCGTATCCTTGTCCGCCGTCTCGACAAGTGAGCCTAGATACATAACGCCAATACGGTCGCTAATATGTTCAACAACACTTAGATCATGCGAGATGAACAAATAAGTCAGACCATACTCCTCCTGCAAATCCTGCAGCAAGTTCAGCACCTGAGATTGAATCGATACATCCAGTGCTGATACGGGCTCATCCGCTACTATTAAGCTCGGTCTAACAGATAACGCCCGGGCAATACCGATCCGTTGTCGCTGCCCGCCGCTGAATTCATGCGCGAAGCGCTCGGCATGAAAGCTGCTAAGCCCAACCGTTTCGAGAAGCTCAGAAGCAAGCTTATCTCTTTCTTTGGGTGAGAGCTTTGTATGAATAAGCAATGGCTCAGCTACAAGATCCTTGACCTTCATCCTTGGATTAAGAGATGCATAGGGGTCCTGGAACACCATCTGCATATCTTTGCGAAGCGGTCGCATTTGATTGTCTGATATATGGCTGATGTTCTGACCCTTAAACCACACTTCACCATCATTAGGCTCCAGCAGTCGTGTTACTAGTCTACCTGTAGTAGATTTGCCACAACCGCTCTCACCGACGAGGCTGAACGTTTCGCCTTTACGGATAGCGAATGAGATACCATCAACCGCTCGCAAATATTTAGTCGTTCCGAGAAAGCCCTTCTTTACTGAAAAGGACTTCTTCAGACCTTTCACTTCTATTAGCGGTGCCTCTTTCATACGCGACTCACTCCTTCCGTATTCTTCTGCTCTGTTAGGAAACAGCGGCTCTTACGCCCCGTATGCCCTTCAATGGGAAGCAAATTCGGTTCTTTCGTCAGACAACTGTCCATAACGAAGGAGCAGCGCGGTGCAAACTTACAGCCTTGCGGCATCTGTGATAGATCGGGAACATTTCCTTTAATGGAATCCAGACGGCGTACATTCTGACGCAGCTTCGGAACCGATTGGATCAAGCCCTTCGTATAGGGATGCTGTGGATTTGCGAACAACTCATGAACAGAAGCTTCCTCCACAACACGTCCCGCGTACATGACAACAACCCGGTCACATAGTTCAGCTACAACACCGAGATCATGCGTAATGAGCAGCATGCCCATATCCTGTTCTTCTTTCAGCCGCTTCATCAGATCAAGAATTTGCGCTTGTATCGTCACATCGAGCGCTGTTGTCGGCTCATCTGCAATGAGAAGCTTCGGATGGCAGGACATTGCCATCGCAATCATGACCCTCTGCCTCATACCACCTGAGAGCTGATGCGGATAATCATCAACCAGCTCCTCTGCGCGTGGAATACCAACAAGCCGCAGCATTTGAATCGCATGCTCACGTGCCTTCTTGCGTCCATAGCCCAAATGCAGCATAATCGGTTCTGCCAACTGCAATCCGATTCTCAGCACAGGATTGAGAGAAGTCATCGGCTCTTGAAAAATCATCGCCATCTCATTTCCCCGAATACGGCGCATGTCCTTCTCAGAAATACTCGTTAAATCTTTTCCTTCAAAACGAACAGCACCTCCGGTGATTTTGCCCGGCGTATCCTTAAGCAGGCGCATAATCGACAAGGAGGTTACGCTTTTCCCACAACCGGATTCACCGACAAGACCAAGCACTTCACCTTTTTTTATGTGAAAGTCAACACCAGAAACCGCTGTTATGCTGTCGCTGCCGCGTTTGAACTCCGTTTTCAACCCTTGTACTTCCAGCAAATTATGAGTCATGTCTTGTCCCTCCTTAGTTTTTCATTTTGGGATCAAGAGCATCACGCAGTCCGTCCCCGAGCAGGTTAAAAGCAAGTACAGTCAAAAAGATCGCTATACCCGGAAAATAGACGATATGCGGAGCAATACTCAAATAATCGCGCCCCATACTTAACATCGCACCCCAATCGGGCTCTGTTGTCTTCGCACCCATTCCGAGGAAGCTTAGTGATGCAGCTGCCAGAATGGCACCGCCGATTTTCATCGATACATTAACGATAATGCTAGAAATCGTCTCTGGAAAAATATGACGCCAAATAATTCGACCATTTTTGGCTCCCATTGAGCGGGCAGCCTCTACGAACAATGTTTCTTTAGAGGATAACGTCACGCTTCGAATAATTCGCGCAAACGAAGGTGTTCCGAATACCGCGACCGCAATAACGACATTCGATAGGCCGGGACCCAGTATAGCCACAATACCAATAGCCAATAATAGATCAGGGAATGAGAACAGCACGTCACTGCCTCGCATAATAATCCGATCCAGCCACCCGCCGTAATAGCCGCTGAGCAAACCTAGAATGGTACCGAGTACCGCTGCAATCGCTACGGCACTGAGACTTACTGCTAATGTTAGCCTAGTTCCATCAATCAATCGGCTTAGAATGTCACGGCCATATTCATCCGTACCCGCCCAATGAGCAGCGGATGGTCCCTCCATCAATGCATCATAGTTCGGCACATCAGGATTGTAAGGGGTCAGAAACTGTCCAAAGATAGCAACAATAAACAGCAATATAATAAAGCAGGTAGCCACAAGAGGCATCCGTTGTTTGCAAAACTTGCGAATAAATGCTCCAAATCGGCTCTTCTTTTTCACCGGAGCCTGCACCTTTTCCGATAATGGGGAATTCGGCCCCATCACCGTCGAATTGTTGCTCATGATATTCCTCCTAACCCTAAATAAACGCTGTAAGTAACATCATCTGTCGCATGAATAACAATTCGTATCACTACATGTCTTCATCGCTTTAATTACGACGAATACCTAATTTTTGGATTGAGTACGCCATACAGTAAATCAACAATTAAATTGATAAGAATAAACTGCGTCGCGAATAGCAATAGCAATGCCTGAATGACTGTGTAATCACGGAATAGAATAGAATCAACCAGCAATCTTCCAAGACCTGGAATACTGAATACCGTCTCGACCATAACCGAACCGCCAAGAAGAAAACCAAATTGAAGCCCTGCTACAGTTACAACCTGGATAAGTGAATTGCGAAGCGCATGTCTTCCAATAACAACAGACTCACGCAAACCTTTTGCACGACCCGTACGGATGTAATCCTCTCGCATCGTCTCCAGCATCGATGACCGTGAATATCTGGCTAACATAGACATGATACCTGCTCCAAGCGTAATTGAAGGCAAAATGTAAGACTTCCAAGAATCAACACCACCAGTAGGAAACCAACCAAGCTCTACCGAGAAAATTTGAATAAGAACGAGTCCTAACCAGAACCCGGGAATGGACATCCCCGAAATAGCTGTCAATGTGCCTGCATAGTCAGGCCATCTGTTACGGTATACTGCAGATACAACCCCAATCAAAAGACCGATAACGAGCGCCCAAGCCATGCTTAGGAACGTCAACCATAAGGTCGGCATTATTCTGCTCTCCAACATATCGGTAACCGGCATCCCAGATCGAATCGAATTACCTAGATTGCCACTCAGCAAATCTCCCATATAGTTAATATATTGCTGCCATAGTGGAAGATTAAGTCCAAGCTGCTCCTGAATGCCTTGAATCTCTTCAAGTGTAGCGTCCTTTCCAGCAATAAGCCTTGCCGGATCGCCTGGAATTAAGTGAATAAACATAAAGACAAGTACGGATACGACGAACAGCAACGGAATAACCCCGAGGAGTCTTTGCAAAGCATATCTACCCAATTCATAAGCCTCCTTCAGTTTCGACAAATGATATAATAGGGCCGCTTCCTATTAATCTATAGAAGCGGCCCCGTACATTTCATGTGATACTAAGCCTAACGATTGTGAATCTAGTTGATTATTTCACTTCAGCATTAAGGATATTTAAGGAACCGTCTGGATATACTTTAACGCCTTCTAGGTAAGATCTTTTGCCTGAGATAATTTGGTCAACGCCCATGAACGCCCATGGTGCTTCTTCCCAAATTGTTTTTTGAATGTTAGCGTAAATACCTTTTGCTTCTTCTGGATCAATGGATTTATTTGCCTCAGCAATCCATTTGTCTACATTGTCATTTTTGTAGTAAGCCGTATTGGAGCCTGCAGGAGGGAACATTTCACTGCTGAACAAACCTCTTGTTGCACCATCAGCATCACCTGAAGATGGTGACCAGCTTACATACCACATTTGGATTTTTGCTTCTTCAGGCGTTTTAGCGGAGTTGATTTGATCAGAAAGCGTACCGCCCTCCATCGATTTCACTTCCAGCTTAATGCCAACAAGCGCTAATTGCTGTTGAATGAATTGCATACCTTTAATCGTTTCGGACTCGTTCTCGCCCCAGATTTCAGCTTCGAAGCCATCTGGATAACCTGCTTCAGCAAGCAGCTGTTTTGCCTTCGCTACATCATACTCGTAACCCGTTTGTTGTGAGTAATACTGTGTTTTCGAAGACATAGTGGAGTCAAGCTTAGCTCCAAGACCTGATTTTACAACTTTAATATATGCTTCTTTGTTGATTGCATAATTGATCGCTTGACGCACTTTTACATCATCATAAGGCTTCTTCATCGTGTTCAACGTCACATAACGAACGATGGTTGAATCAATGGTATCAATCAAAATACCTTCTTTACCTTCAACCTCAGACACTTGCTCAGTCGGCATCGGATAGATGAAATCCGCTTCACCAGTCTTCAACATCGCAATTCGAGAACCGTTCTCTGGTACCGGTCTGAATGTTACGCTGTCTACTTTCGGAAGCCCTTGCTGCCAGTAGTCAGCATTTTTCTCTACAACCAGACGATCACCTTGAACCCATTCTTTGAATTTGAACGGACCCGTACCTACTGGCTTCTTCGCAATATCAGCTCCGCTCTCCTCGAGCGCTTTCGGACTGATAATACCTGCCATAGCCACTTTATTTAGAAATGCGTTGTATGGCTCGCTAAGTGTAAAAACAACTGTCTTAGCATCTGGCGTTTCTACTTTTACAACTTTAGCAAAGCTTTTACGCAGTCTTAAGTTGTTTTTCTCGTCTTGAATACGTGCAATGTTAATTTTTACAGCCTCTGCATTGAAATCCGTGCCATCATGGAACTTCACGTTCTCTTTCAAAGTGAACGTATAAGTAAGTCCGTCTGGGCTTATTTCGTGGCTTGTAGAAAGCACAGGAATGAGCTGCATATTTTCATCAAAACCCATCAAACCTTCATACATCGTTCTGCCGCCGCTGATGGAATGTGTATCACTCGCATTATGCGGATCCAACGTAATAAAATTTGCATTAATAGCAATGACAATATCTTTATTATTCTTAGTTGCCGTGCTCGACTCTTCCGTCTTGCCAGTGGTGTTGCCGCCCGTATTGCCTTTACCTCCATCATTGTTCGCCTTTCCACAGCCTGCCGCAACTACAGCTATGATAACCAGCAGCATGAACATCGACCAAACTTTTCCTTTTGCTTTCATCTTCTACACTCCCCTATAGAAATGATGTATTAGAACAGCTCCTAAATCATTGGTTATCGACTTGGAGATTATTCTTGCCTTTGAATCAGAATCAGACTTGCCATTGGAAAACAGCTCTGCGTTCACCTACTGCTGTACCACCGTCATTTACAATCTCGTTTGGCACAAGTGCATACAGGCGATCAATCGTCTCTTGATTGCTGTAGCCGATACGTTCAAGGATAGATGCGATAATACACGGCCAGACTTGCTCCGATCCGTCAGACACTTTCAGCGAGATGCCAATTCGTTCCTTACGAAGCCCAATACCATACACTCCTTTTGCCCCGCCCTTAGCTGTCAAATTATCGTCCTTCAGCAATGCCGAGCATACGAACTTCGTATCGGCAATCATATCCGGATTATCATTCATTAGCTTTGCGGTTACAGCTGCAGCATTACGTATTTGGATATCCTCGATCAGATCTGGACAAGCCAGCTTTAGATAGGAATAAGCAATCTTATGAAGAGGAAGTGCAAAGATAGGCAACCCACAACCATCAATACCTTGTGGAATGGATTCCTTTGGCACCTCGGCAATATAACTCATGATATCGATAATCTCTTGTTGAACAGGATGACTCGGCTCGTAATAGGTTTGCTCATCCCAGCCCATATGCTTGCTAAGGCCCAATAATCCTGCATGCTTACCAGAACAGTTATGGAAGATTTTGCGCTTCGGCTCATTAGCCCGATGACGATCTGCTTTCGCATCCTCGTTGAGAGGGTATGTTGAGCAGCAGTGAAGAGCATCTTCTCTCAATCCCATTTTCTGAAACATAGATTCCAGTGCTTCAATATGAAAGGCCTCTCCTCGATGTGAAGCGGTGAAGAGAGATGCTTCCTGACTCGTCAATCCATATACCTCATCGATTCGTCGCATCATCACAGGCAAAGCCTGAAATGGTTTGGCCGCAGAGCGCAGATACGTGATATGCTCCGGATTGCCTGCCTTATACAGAATGTTGCCTTTCTCATCCACTACACTAACTGCACCGTAATGTACATTCTCAAGTATGCCGCCGCGATATTCTTCTACTAGTGTTGTAAATCCCATCTGTATGCCCTCCCGGTTAGTAATACATTTACTCCAATGCGAAAAATCGATTTTGTGACAATAATCCCGATCCAATCATTACGCCCCGCTCGTTCAGCATTGAACGATGGTATGTAAATGATTCACGAAGCGGTTCCCATATGAAGCGTGCGAGATATATCTTCTCAACTTCATCGTGAATATCTGGAAATTTGTCAACAAGCTCTCCACTCAATATGACACTGTCAGGATTGTACATGCATACGACATTGTTAATTGTAATGGCCATATACATGAGTGCACGATCGATGAGATGGATTGCCCAGTGCTCTCCAGCACGCCTTGCCTCAAATAACTCCTCGATCGTGTTCACTGGGCGAATGCGATTCGCTTCCGACAATAACGAACTAATATTGATATAAGTCTGTAAACAGCCTGCTTTGCCGCATTCACACATCATTCCGCTCGGATCTACTGTCGTATGACCAATTTCACCGGCACTATTCATAACACCTCGATAAATCTCTCCCTCGAGAATGATTGCAGATCCAACGCCATGCCCAAAGCCCAGCAGCGCAGTACGTTTAGAGCCGACTGCAGCACCCTTCAAGTGTTCGGCAAGTGCTCGTACTTTCAGCTCATTATCAACAGCAATTTCAAATCCGGTCAGTTCCTTTAATCGTTCCGCCAGCTTTACATTCTTCCATCCAAGCTGAACGGAGAAGACGACGATACCCTCTTCATTATTTACGATGCCAGGAAGCCCGACGCCAATGCCGACGATACTTGTTCTATCAAGCTCTTGCTGCTGCAGAAGCTGCTCTATCGCTTCACTAATTCGTACAAATGTCGCTTCCGGACTTTCATCAATTGCTCGGGGATACTTACCGCTGCAAACAAGCTTGCCTTGCAAATCCACAATGCCAATACTCATTAGACTGCGATCTAGATCAACGCCTATCGATAACACTGAAGCGTTAACCATACCTAGAAGAGTCGACTTCCTTCCTAAGCCAGCCGATACTTGATCGGAATTCAGTAGATAGCCTTGTTCCGTCAATTCACCGACAATTCTGCTAACTGTTGTCGGACTCATGCCCGTCCGTTTAGCAATAGAAGCACGAGAAATGGGATGATGGTTTTTAATAATTTCAAAAACGGTAAGACGGTTTTGCCTCTTCATAAAATCCTGATCATGCTTTTTCACGGACGTCTCTCCTATTTTTTTCTCCACTGAATTAAATACATATATTTTCCACTGTTAATAACCCATGCTAATCTGATTTCACTACTTTTTTATTCATTTTCGGTTTAGTTTCTCCACTGCTGGTTATAATAATAAATGGTCAACGTTATCGTGTCAATATCAATGACATGATTGCCTTTATATTTTTTATTTTCACAAATGAAAGCGATTAACTCGGAATTATTCGAATTAAAAGATGTTCTACATGACACATACCTAACATAAAGTGGGCGTAACGATTCTTGACGCCTCCATCTAATGATGTCGCTTTCATAGATATTTATTTCTTGGAGCTGATTCAACGTTAAATCAAATCAAGAATAAAACTCTTTTCCAACATTTGATAACAAAAAAATCGCTTTCGATCCATCGACTCTATGAGACGATTTGATCGAAAGCGATTTTTTGTTGTAGGTTAGCTCCTGCCTACGTGTTCTTTTTGCGGATCTGCTTATCTCGGTTCTCGCCCCATTCCTTTGCCTGAGACGTTGCAATCGCAATAGCTCTGCCCTCTTCATAGCCATCCTCCAGCAAAGCATTGGCAATTTCGATGGCCTTGTTGCGAACCGGAGCCATAAAGTTTTTGAGAGATTCCGGGTAATCATCTTTTGTCCACGGCATCGTACAGCCCTCCTCTCGAAATGAAGTCTGGAGCTTTCACTGCTTGCATCCTCTGCAAAAATCTAATATCTATTACCCATGATGTCCTTCAGATTAAACAACTAAAAAACACATCGCCCAAGAGGTATGACTCTTGTGGCGATGCATTTTAATTTTACATCCTATATTAATCGTTTCATCCTTAACTGTTTTTCATATTCTCAAGATGAACATCCAGGTTATCCAACGTTTCAGACATACCTTGGATCATCCCCATATCGAGCACCGTTTGCAGCGCTTCTGGCGATGCGTATTTCGCAGTGTTAACCAACTTCGTCTTACCCTCTAGCTCCACGAAGTCGAGTGTAACCAGCGTTTGAGGCATATTTTCCGCAACATTACCTTCTGCATCAGAGAAAGCATCCGTATAGACGATTTGCGATGGAACCATAATTTCGTGATAGAGTCCCTTACCCCATGACTCCATGCCATAGAAGTCACCTTGGTTCTTATCCTCGCACTTCATGCAATAATGCCAAATACCTCCCGGACGGAAGTCAATGTTGCATACAGGAATGGTCCAGCCTTTCGGCCCCCACCAATGCTTCAAATGCTCCGCTTCCGAAAATGCCTTGAATACAAGCTCGCGCGGCGCTTGGAAAATACGCTCCAATACAAGTGTGCTGCCTTCAACTGTAGTTACCATTTGGTTAGAAAGGTTAGAATTTGTCATTTAATGTTTCCTCCTCATATTTGTTTGCATCATCAAACCGGTTTTAGCTGCCACTACTCTTGCTTTCCTATCTCCTTGCTTTGCAACTCCTGTAGATAATCATCTAGGCGATCGTAACGTTGCTCCCACATACGTCGGTACGACTCCAACCAAGCATCCAATTCCTTAAACGGATCGGGCCGCAGCTTGCAAATCCGCCGGTTAGCAACCGCCTGTACCTCAATAATGCCAGCCTCACTAAGGACGCGCAAATGCTTGGACGCTTGAGGTTGACGTAGCTGGAGCCTTTCGGCGATCTCCCCAACGGTTAGGGGATTCTCGCGCAGCAGCTCAACAATCTGCAGACGGTTAGGCTCAGCTAAAGCACTCATAACGTTAGCATTCATAAGAAATCATCCACTCGCTTCAATTATTTAATTCGTCCTTCGCTTAAGACGAACATCATATTATGGACTCTACAGTGCCTCCCTCTTTGTATTTCCCTTTGTTGGATTTAATATACCATAACAAGAATATTCCCATAAAGGAATATTCAATGATTTTCTTATTGTTGAATACAATCGGTTTCCGGTTTAAGCAAACAAAAAAAAGGAACCAACATATACATTGATTCCCTTTATACCGATTAAACCATTCTATTTTGTTCCAACTTTGAAATGATTAACAAATCGTTCTATAATCGTTGCTGCCTCAGCACGAGTAAGCAGCCCTGATGGATTGAGCAAATTGTTATTTGCCCCTTGAAATAATTGATTATTTACTGACCATTTCATTGCGTCGGAAGCCCAGGCTGCAACTTGGTCTGCATCTGTAAAGGTCAAAGTATCCTGATCAATCGCAGTATTTAATCCCAATGTCTTAGCGTAGTTGTATAAGATGACTGCAAATTGTTCACGAGTAATAGATTGATTTGGAGCAAAATTAGTTTCATTAACACCATTTACAATACCATTGCTTTTCGCCCAAGCTATAGCATCACTATAATAAGAATTCTTACTGACATCTTGGAAATGCTGTGATTCTCCTTTTGTTTCACCAGCTAAGCGGTGGATGACAGTCACTAACATACCGCGTGTCATAGAATCATTTGGACTAAAGGTTGTTTTGGATGTACCGAAAAACAATCCTTTATTTAATACGAATTGAATCGAAGCATTTGCCCAATGATCTTCAATATCGGTAAGCGAAATAGTTGGTTTTGTTGGCGGTTGAATAGGTTCTTCAGGGATTTCTGGCGTACCTGTATTTGAAGGCTCCGCTTTTACAGTAACGATATAAGATTGTACAACACTCTTATTTCCGCGAGAGATAGCAGCGCTTAGTACTACATCAACATTACCTTTGCTTGCAGATGGACGCGTTACTTTTGCCGAATCATTTTGAATAACAATACTTTCATCGCTACTTTTCCACTCAATAGCAGTACCATGTAACCCTGCTAGAGGAAGTGTGAAATCTGATGTAATGGAACTCATGTCACCTAATTTCCCAGTTACAAATGCAACAGTATCGGCAACTGCTTGCTCATCATTATACGCTGCAACATCAACAAACACTGGGTTTGAGTAGAACCACATGCTTGTATAGTTACGATCATTAAGTAGATTGAAACGTTCTTCGTTATCCGTTACTTCACTGAAAGACTCATCCTTCACAGGATCGCCATTAACCGTAAATCCTGCAACATCTACACCAAGGTTTGTCCCACGCAAGCGATAATAACGGTTTTCATCAGCAGGAACTGTGTAAGAAATCGTATAATAGCCTTCTTCATCTGCTTCTCCCCAATCTTTCTCAGTGAAGCGAGCAACAACTTTAGATGTGTCATTTGTTGTACGAGTAGCGTATTCACTTTCATCTACCTTACCAGCAACCTCACCAGAGATAAGGTCAATATGATCTACTTTAACTTGGTTGGTAACGGATGACTCATGATCACTTATTGGCGTATAGTTATTGTATTCCGGGCTCTTAAAACGAATATTTATCGTAGTCAGATCGCCTTCCGTAACTTGTAATTCTTCGCCCATATCTGCTTGGTTAGCGTTATGATTAATGTTAAAATCAAGTGCATTAATGAGATTGCCATATACGGAAAAAGATTTACCTGAACGCATGCCGTCTACAACGTCATGGAAAGTATCCCCCTCAACCCATACATAGTTTCTTGCGTATTCACTTGGCCAGTAACCGCTAGAGTAATTTCTATTGCTGCTTACTTTGAAATGAAAATCGGAGTTGGTGAAGTTCCAGAAGTGACGACCTTCTCCAAGCAATGCATCCCACACACCGCCGACTTGAGCAATCATTACGTCAGCCCCGCCATATATATCCGTTAATTCGGATCTATTTCCACCAGCAGCCATTTGATTACCAGGCATACCTTCCATGCCAAATACAATTTCAGGAGCGGCATCATTCATCAATCGAAGATCTTTAATTGTAACGACACCACTGCTATCCCCGTTATGTCTGGATGGATGGTTAGGAAGAACAAAACTCTCAGGATAATTTTTGTTTAACCAATTAATCGCTTCATAGACCTTGTTCTTGTCCGCTTTAATGGCTGCTTGAGACTGTCTTTCTCCCCATAATTGACTTTCATTAGAAGTAAATCTATCACCAGAAGTATCATAGCTATATAAATATTCAAACTGACGGATAGCCTCTGTTGGTACCTCGTCGCTCTTAGAATCGACAATACCAACTGAAGCGTGATCCAACCCCATCATATCCCATTCAAATCCTGAATAAATAAGTTTCCCTTTATATTTTCCGGAATTCTGAAGCTTCTCTATTGCTTCTTGCTGATCTTGTATAGCTCCCCAACGAGCAGTGCTTTTCTCATTACCTTCAGGATCACGCGGTGAGTTTCTTAAATGATCAGTTAACACCAAAAAATCAAATGCTTCTCCATATGATAGGGCTGCTTCTGATTCTTTAGGCAAAGTGTCTACATTTTCACGGAAGCCAGCGTTTAATACATTTTCTAGTTTCATGAAGGACTCGGAGGCATCGCTCGACTGAATCGTATGCGCATGGTATTCACCCGACATCCATCTTCCTGCTTCGGCGGAAGAGCTTACTGCTGCTGCAGACACCGTCCCGAAACTCTGGGCCAGTATGAATACAGCTAGCGATGTCCCAATAAAGGATTTCATTTTGTTTTTCATTCGATAGTATTCTCCCTTAATGTTCATTTTGTAATAGGTTAATTGTATGTGTTGATTGTTAATTCCTATCTCGAATTATATTTATTATTTGTAAACACTAATCTCTCACTGTACTTAAGAAGCTGAAATATTAATGAGACTAACGAGAGGTTGAAGGAAATTTTTTACTGCATGTCGAATGAATCGATAGTCCGAGATGATCGGAATTTTTGAGCAACTAACATGAGGTGACGGAATGGCAAAGTCTTGGTACGAAAGGTATATTGCGGTTTATAACGATGAGTGGACTCGTGAAGAGGCTAGGCAAGCTTATCGCCAAACAAATAGAGAGATTGATTTGTCAGAAGAAAGCGTCGGATGGATCATCACATGTATTTCCTATTTCTTTATCTTGCGTTTTTTTGCGTACCACAATGTCATTCCCAATGTCGACACCGTACATATGGGCTGGTTTAGCTTTAGTATTATCTTTGTTATCATGTGCGCCTTGAGAAAATATCGTTTTTTCGCAGAGCCCGCCTTTCTATTAGCGGTTATTATTCAAACCTATTCCGCAACCTTTGCCAATGGCGGGATTTGGAGTCCCATCATCGTCTATTTGTTGTCTACTGCTTTTAATTTCTTAATCTTTTATGAGGCGTGGGGTCCAAAAATGATAAGAGTATACGCTTGGATGACCCCTATCTACTGGCCGGTATTGATTAAGCTTCTAATATCGAATTCGCTTAAGAAAAGCGTTTCTACCCCTTCCCATGCCAAAGTAGAACTAAAAAAAGTCGTTGAAACAAAGTCCGTTACTCTGACCAGTCGCGTGGTACCAACGAAGATACAACCCTATGCTGCTACTTCGTCAGGTGTGAAACCCGCGCCAGTTTATGACCAGGAAACTCCAGTCAGCCAGCGTTTAATAACTATTTCGAAAATTTTGATCGTAGATGATCAAAAGGGCATACGCGTAATACTAGACGAAGCATTTACCAATAGCGGCTATCATACTTTTCAAGCAAAGAACGGAATGGATGCCTTAGAGATTGTCCGACTGCATTCACCGGATTTAATCATACTGGACTTGAAGATCCCTGAAATGGATGGTATTGAAATTCAAAAAAGAGTTAGACGGATTGATCCTACTATTAAAGTCATTTTCATAACTGCATATCCTGAATTGAACTTGTTGAATGAAATTTACGAGCATGGTGCACTTACCTATTTCTCCAAACCTTTCGATATAGATGAAATTCAGGATTTTGTCCACTCCGCTCTAAATATTAGCAAATATTAATCCTATCCAACGTCAGAGAAAGAGGAAGAAGGATGTAACACGACGGTCCTCATTTGGCCTAAAACAACCGTTGAATTTACCGTAGAAACAGAGGTGGAAGCGACTGATCCTTATCAATCGCTTCCACCTCTGTTTTATATGAATAATGACCATCCAACCAGTAATTTAGCCAATGAAACGATCTTGAGCAGCAGTACTGTGAAAAGCGTTACCAACATGGATGTCCTCCCTTCCGTCTATTCATTTTGCATATAACCTTGAACTCATAATAAAACAAAAAAAGAAGGTGATACTATGCTTGGAACTTTTCGACAATTTACAGACTAATGTAATTTTTATTTTCCAAGCAGACATAAGAACAGGAGTGGCAAAAAAATGAATATTAGAGAATCAGATTTACCGGGCATTGGACGTAAATATCAGATTCAGACGAAAGGCGGCGACAAGCTGGTCATTGTCATTCACGATGACGGAAGGCGTGAACTGTTTCATTTCGATTACGACGATCCGGATGACAGTGTCTCCATGGTTTCCTTGGAGGATGATGAAGCACGTCAAGTCGCGGCTATTATCGGAGGAATGACATATAAGCCGAAAGCGCTTGAAACCATTGAAATCGCCATTGATGATCTAACAATCGAATGGTACAAAGTCGAGCCTGCTTCCCTTTGTGTCGGCAAATCGATTAGCCAAGTGGATTTTCGCCAACGTACTGGCACTATTATTATTGCTGCTGTCGAGAAAGATGCGAAGCATATTAATCCTGGACCCGATTATGTCTTCAAAGCCGATACCACACTTATAGTTGCGGGTGAGCGCAAGCATCTTAAGCTGCTTAAGCAGCTACTTGCAACTGGGAGTGAATAACAATGGACCATGTGGTATTAGAGATTGGTCTCGCTGTCATTCTAATTGCCTTAGTTGGTTTGCTTGCTGCAAGGGTGCGTTTTTCGGTTATCCCATTCTATATCCTAATTGGGATGGCGGTTGGACCTCATTCGATAAAAATCGGAGCCTTTGATTTTCGCTTTATTGAAAGTGCGCCTTTCATTGCTTTCCTAGGCAGGCTTGGCGTCTTATTTCTGCTGTTCTACCTTGGACTAGAATTTTCTGTTGGCCGTCTAATGAAGTCTGGCCGTTCGATTGCCATAGGCGGTACTATCTATATCGTTATTAACTTCTCACTCGGATTAGCTTATGGTTGGGCAACCAATTTCCCTTTAGAGGAAGTGCTGATCATGGCCGGGATTACAACGATATCCTCCAGTGCCATCGTGGCGAAGGTACTCGTCGATTTGAAACGGACAGCCAATCCGGAAACAGAGATGATACTCGGCATCATCATGTTCGAGGACATTTTTCTTGCCGTCTATATCTCCATCCTATCCGGACTCGTACTTAGCGGCGCAACCTCCTTAGGAGGCGTTATGCTATCCGCTCTGTACGCTCTCGGCTTCATGCTTCTGTTTCTTATTATCGGACGCAAAGCCGTACCCTTGTTGAACAAAATATTCAACATTCGCTCTAATGAATTGTTTCTGCTGCTCGTATTCGGCTTCTTGTTCGTCGTTGCCGGCTTTGCCGAAACCATTCATGTCGCTGAAGCAATCGGCGCGCTTCTTGTCGGGCTTGTTCTAGCAGAGACAGAGCATATGAAGCGCATCGAGCACCTCATATTACCGTTCCGCGACTTTTTTGGAGCCGTCTTTTTCTTCAGCTTCGGTTTGACGATCGATCCCCTCGCACTCGGTGGGGCAGTATGGCTGTCGCTTGGTGCCGTTGCCATCACGTTGTTCGGCAATTTTCTCGCTGGCATGCTCGCTGGAAAAAGCGCAGGTCTCTCACCCAAAGCTTCAGCCAATATCGGATTAACGATCGTCTCACGCGGCGAGTTCTCCATTATCATGGCCAATCTTGGCAAGACCGGCGGCTTGCTTGAGCTGCTCCAGCCTTTCGCAGCACTATATGTGCTCATATTAGCGATATTAGGACCATTGCTGACGAAGGAATCTAAGCTCGTCTATATGGGCTTGAACAAGATTTTTCGATTCGATCGTAAGAAGAAACCTGATAAAGCATCGGAATGAAATGGCATCTGCAAAAAAGCCTTCCCCCTTACTCGTCGTTGTCTGAGCGAGAGGGTAGGCTTTTTGTCGTTTATAAGGATATGCGCCGCAGGTTACCTAAAAGTGCCTTCTTGTTGCCATTAATGGATTTGCTTATGATGAATGCATGAAGACGCCCATTTCATAGGAGGATCATAACTTGAGATATAATAAACGAATAGCTATTGCTCTAGCTGTAATATGCTGCATATGGTTAATGAACGGTTGCAGCAGTAACGCAGGTGCAAAGCCCGATCAGCTAGATGATTTGGCTGCTTTAAGTGATGAATTCAATGATACCAGCACGCTGGGACACTGGCTTACTGCAAACGATGTCTCAAATATTCGAAATGAAGGTCCATTTATTACAAGCATGGATATTAACCAAACGAGAGAAGGCTCACTCTATATCGAACCGGCAGCAGGCTCCTGGTATAGCCGAAATACCGGTCACTTGTCCTATAAAAAGATTAAAGGTGATTTTACAGTTACGATGCGAGTCAAGGTAAATGGTAAAACCTCATCCATCCCTACTGGTGCTTTCGATCTTGCAGGGCTGATGGCTCGATCGCCTAGTTTGGTCGATGGCGAGGTTGTGCCTCCAACGAAGGAAAATTGGGAATATCACAGTACGGGCGGTGAAGGCAACAAACGCATCCTTGACTTTAAGACAACGGTTAACAGCAGCTCTAGCTTTCGAATAAAAGAAGTCAACTCAGAGTGGATCATCCTACGCATGGCGCGTGTGGGTACCCAAATCGTGAAGCTTTATAAAGAAGATGATCAGGGAGAATGGCAGCTGGCATCCATGAATGAACGCAAAGACTTGCCCGAAGAACTGCAGGTCGGTGTTTGTGTCCTTACTAACTTAAATGGTGAGCCGGATCATACGATTGAAATTGACTATATTCATTTTAATCGCCCTGTCCTTTCGAAGGAAATGCAGGAAAAGGCAGCACAAAAAACGGCAACGGAAGAAGACTGGAAAACTGCATTAGTCGCTTCATAGTCTCATTGTTTCGTCACTGGAAAGATAAGCGTAAAAACGATTAACTATATTTAAGACAGTTAAACGAATGATCGTTTAACTGTCTTTTTGCCGTTACAAACACTTCCATATAATAGATATTTTAAGTAAAATAGGTCTATTGGGTTAATGGGAGGGTGTTTACATGTCTATGGAGAATGACTACTCCAAATGTCCGGTGGAATTTGCGATAGATATGATGAAGGGCAAATGGAAAATCCTCATTATATGGTATTTGCAGTATAGAACGCGAAGGTATAATGAACTGCTTCGCTTGATGCCTAGAGTCAGTAAGAAAGTAATGACGCAGCAATTGAAGGAATTAGAGGCAGATGGAATCATCAGGAGAGAAGACTTTGCTGAGAACCCTCCACGGGTCGAATATTATTTAACGCCTATGGGCGAGAAATGTATCCCTATTTTACAGAACCTCTATGAGTGGGGCGAGCAGCTTCAGTCACAATCCTGTCAGGATTCCTCCCTGCCGCTTGCTTCATCCGGTAACGCAACGGTATTTAAATGATTCATTGGCTTATGGGAGTGGTTCTCTTTACTACTTATGGTGACCACGCGGTTTTTTGCCGCTCCAACGTTCGTCTACTTTCTCCAAGGACGACTGGTATCTCGTATCCACGCTGAGCCGATATTGGTTTGTCGTATTTTCCAGTGAGCAGTGCATCAGGAACATCCCGAAAATCAGCACATCGCCCGCTTCGAACTCTGTTGTCGCCCATTTTCCACCAAATCTCTCCGTAATGATGAGCGGATCGTCCGTATAGTGACCGACACCGATGTCATCGCGATCCGCGTCTTTGGAGCCGTACGATTTCTTCAATTCCTCGAAGTTATGTGAATCTAGACATATAGCTAGACCACCCATCGCATAGTTTACGTCACCAATTGGAGACCATACGGTATATAGGTTATGTGTGCCGCGGCCCATATATACGATGTCGTAATGAGCGCCAGTAAAATCACCTTTCCCAACAGCGCGAAGCCACTTGTAGCGGTAAGTGAGCGATTGCTCACCAAGGAGCTTATTGAAGAAATCCATGATATGCTCCCCATTCAGCACACTAAGCAGCTCAGGCAGATCCTCATTCGTACCTCCCATAAAAATTGTTTTACTGCCATCCGCCATAATGCCATCCTCAAGCAGTGTGTCCCTTTCCAGCTTGCCCATCTTATCCATCTTCTCCAAAATACTTCGACGTGCCTTGAGCACTTGCTCCCGATCATGAAAACCGCGAATAAGCAAGTAACCATCTTCTGCAATCCGATTCCTTAGAGCATTATCATCATGTAAAATATCATTAGAATCCCTTAATTCCGTTAAATGCGGTCCTCCGAGTTCCAATTGGCGGTTGCCTACTTTGAGCAGCATCTGAAACACTCCTTTTAAGCTTTGATAAGCTAATTCTATAAAAAGTCCCCTCTCCCCGCCATGGAATACCTTCACTAAAACATGTATAATCGTACTGAATTCCAAGAAAGGGTTGTGTACGATGTCATATATGGATATTCCTTATGAGCTGGATGAGCATCAATCGATTTCTCCATGCCGCTTCAAATCGATTTGGAAAGTAAATGCGAACGACACCTATCAGGTTTCCAAACCAAATGGCTTTTCTGCTCCTGGGATGTTTGTTACTTTTGAGGGGAAAGGAATCATTTCTCTGGGGGGAAGCAGGTACGAGCTTGATGCTGGAACCTATATGATAGTCCCGAAAAACGAGCCTAACGCCTACCAGTGCTTGGGTGGAGATTGGAAGTTCTACTTTGTGGATTTCGACACGCTGGACATGGCGCTTCAATTGGATCTGCCCGTTGGTCAACCGGTATCCACCGCTAAAATGCCAGAAGCAGCCCGCTTGTGCGAACGATTAATCGATAGTCTCATCGTCCATCCGAAAGGTTACGGATACACCATCCATCTCGTCATTCAAGAGCTGCTCCTGCTCTTCGCAAGAGAGCAATTTGCCAGCAGCCCAAGCCGCCACCCCGAACTTGATGAAATTTTATATCAAATGCACAAGAGCATCGGTCAAACCATAGCAGTAGATTACTGGGTTCAGCTAAGCGGTTTGTCACGTACCGTTTTTTTCAATCGTTTCCGATCGAGGACCGGCATGTCGCCCAGTCACTATATGCTAGAGCTTAAACTCGCTTCAGCGAAAGCTGCTCTTGAGACGACAAACTCATCGGTGAAAGAAATCGCCGTCGCTCTTCAATTTTATGATGAATTTCATTTCTCCAAACTGTTTAAAAAACGATATGATGTATCTCCCCGTGCTTATCGGCACAGTATTGCACTAGATTAGCGAGCGTTTCCTCCCATTATCTACAGTTAAAAAATGCAGCTGAAGACAGATTTGTTCACAAAAAAAGCGGCAGCCTTGGACGATAACTAACGTCCTAGACTTCCGCTTGAGCATGCATATATTCTGCTATAACTAGATTCCATAGCCATACTCTCTTATTTCGAACGAGAAAGCAAAAATACAAAGTAAGGAGCTCCTATTAGCGCAACAACGACACCTGCCGGCAATCCATCTGGATAGGCAACATTTTTTCCGATGAAGTCTGCAATTAATAATAGCCAACCACCCAGTAAGATCGATACCGGAATAAAGCTTTGCGATTTGGGACCGACAAGCCGCTTTGCAATATGCGGAGCCATCAAACCAATGAAGGATATTCCACCTGTTACCGATACTGCCGCTGCCGCTAAAGCTACCGCAGCAATAATTAACAGCAGTCTTTCTCTTTGCAAGTTGGCTCCTAGACCCAATGAGACAGGCTCATCTAAACTAATCACATTCAGCGTATTCATTTTATAAAAAACAAAAGGTACGATAATGATTAGCCACGGCAGCAGCGCTATAATATACGGCCAGTCTGCTCCCCATATATTCCCCGCCAACCATTTGCTAATAAATTGGACCTTCTCACGGTCTGCTGATGAAATTAAAATGATCATTAATCCAGACAGTGCCATTGAGAATCCTACACCTGTCAAAACAAGATTGAATGGTTTAAAGCCAACCTTTCGCTGATAGGAAAAAAGATAAATAATAGCCGCGGTTGCAAGCCCTCCAATTAATGCAACGACCGGAAAAATATATGCATATTTCTCTCCCACAGGCGCAAATAAGAAGTACAGTGCAATTCCCACACCTGCTCCAGCATTAATACCAAGCAAGCCAGGATCTGCAAGCTCATTTCTCGTAATACTTTGCAAAATAGCACCTGATAGTGCCAAGGCCATTCCTGCTAATAGCGTAATAATCATTCGCGGTAATCGAATAGAGAACAGGATTTTATGTTCCTTAACCGTCCCCTCACCCATTATCGTAGGCAATAACCTATTGAAAGATAATGAGGCATGCCCAACAGCCGCAGCCAAAACGAATGTAAGGATGATTAAGATTACCAGGGAGAGAATAGTCCAGCCTAGTTTTCTTTTCATTAAACGTGTTAAAATCATACTCCCTTACCTCCTTTATTCACAATAAATAGGAAGAAAGGAATACCAAGTACAGCAACGATTGCCGCTACTGAGGTTTCAAAAGGAGAGTTAATGACTCGCGCAAAGGTGTCTGCTCCTAGCATAAATATAGCTCCCAAAATAGCCGAAATCGGAATGACATGTTTATAATCAATACCAACCAGTTTCCTAGCCATATGCGGAACCATAAGACCGACAAAAATGAGATTTCCCGCTAATGCGACAGAGACACCCGCAAGCAACACAATGAGGATAAATAAAAAGACTTTGATTATTAGCGTATTTTGACCAAGTCCTGTCGCCACTTCCTCGCTTAAACTTAAAATCGTAACTTGTTTGGATAACAAGATAGCAAACAGGATACCAATAACGACGATAGGAATTAACAGCGATAATTGATCCCAGCTACTGCCGACAAATCCCCCTGAAGTCCACATCGATACATCTTTTGATACTCGAAATTGAATGGCAACACCCTGAGAAATGGCATATAGAAAAGCGGATACAGCAGACCCAGCCAGCACTAATCGCGCTCTCTTGGCAATCGTATCTCTCTAATGATTAGGATTTGATCATTTACTTGATTCGTAAATAATGCTCGCAACACGTTTATAACGGAGATATCTCTAGCTCCCCAAATAATGGAGACGATAAAGGTTATAAAAAGTAGACCTAATAATCCAATCATAGACAACGTAAACGTTAGAGATCGATTTTTCATCTGTTACTGACCTAGAAGTCCATCGATGAAAAATTGAAGTTGGTATTCAAGAGTAATGGGATCATTGAAATAGAATTGAGCTGACCGATACACGGAATGCCGATCAACATCAACTCAGCGTGCTAATATGGTGCTAAATACTGCCGGCTCCATCTCCCAACTGGCTTTCTAATTCTTGTATTAACTGACTCGATGCATAAACCTGTACTCCAATATTCTTTACTTCATCCATTCCTTTGCTATAAACGCCTGAAATAGCGTCTTCTACCATTACAACTTTAAAGTCCCTCTCGCTTGCTTCATAAATGCTAGTTCTAGGGCAATTCGGAAAATTACATCCAATAAAAATGACGGTATCTATTTCTTTTTCTCTTAAAAAGCTTTCCAGTTTTGTTTGATAAAACGCACCCCATCTAGGCTTATATAAAGCCCATTCAGCATTTCCAATTCGTTGTATTGTTCCTTTCAATAGATCCTGATAATGCAAGTCTTCTGCATTTGATGGCTTAATGGCATGAACAAGGTCTGCTCCGATCGAACCGGGTCTAACTATTTCAACGCCAGATTCAATCAACTCTCTTCGACAAATGTCTGCATTTGATCCATCTTCTTTGTATATTCGGATAACATGTATGATTGGGATAGCATTTTTTCTGCAAGCATCTAAAATACTCTTCATCTGAGGAATGACTTCATTTGTCCCTTTTATTTCAGCGACAGCACCAGGCAAGCTAAAGTCATTCTGAGTATCTATCGTTATTACGGCACACTGAGTGAAGTTTGGTTTAGTATACTTTTGCATTTTTTAACCACCTTCAAATATAGTTTTATTCCAATAGCATATACCTTTTTATTTATAAGGTTTAATGTTAATTGGATATTATTACAAATACTTGAAAATGAATATATCATGACATTAAGTCTATGTATATATGAATTGATGCGTGAATAGGGAAAACACAAAAACCCGATAGATGGGCACTTTACTAAGTGTCTATCTTTCGGGTCGCATTTCGTTTCATGGATTGTAAGACTGAATATTTGATTAGAGCATTACTAGTTGGGGTAAGTACAACCTAACTGCCATACAAAGCTTTTAAGAGCGTACAGACTGACGCCAGACGATAGATGCACCGATCTTGACGCTTTCCCGTTTTACATTGCCTTTGATCAGTTCCAGCAGTTCCTTGGCGGCTAGAAAGCCGCTTTCGTAACGGGGGATTTTGATCGTAGTCAGTCCTGCCAGCGCAGCCGCGTCTGAATCATCGAAACCTGTAATGGAAATATCATGCGGCACGGAAATCTGATGCTCTTCAAAAGCTTTCATCGCTCCGATCGCCATATTATCATTGGCACACACCAGTACTTCCGGGTATTCATTGCTAAGAATCATGAGCTTGGCCGCTTGATATCCGCTTTTTTCCCGGTAATTGCCGTGATAGTAATACGTTTGGTCAAATGCTATTCCGTTCGTTTGAAGCGTATCGGCGAATGCGGAGAATCTCTCCTTATTGTCTAACGATGACGCATGTCCTCCTAAGTAGCCGAAGCGTTGAAAACCTCTATCTACTAATGATTGCACAAGCTGACACATTACCGGATAGTTGTCGACGATCACGCTTTTTGTACTTTTATTATCGTTTTCAAGCACCCTATCCATAAGCACAACGGGAAATTCAGGTTTGGCAACTGTCTGGAAAAACTCATCCGTCAGGCTTCCGTCCAAACTAATCGTGCCTCGGGCGAAGCTGCTTTTCAGGAAGTTTTCACTTGATTTGTTGGTACAAATGATTAGATCATATCCGTTCTCATTAAGACAGGTGCTGACACCTTCGATGATCTTCAAATAAAACTCCCGATCAAAATCGCTAAATATAAATACGATCCGTTTATCTTTTTCCATTTTGGATTTTTTGGGCGAGGCGTCATGAACGTAGCCTAGTTCTTCACAGCATCGCATTATTCGTTCTCTTGTTTCTTGTGATACATTTTTCCGTCCATTAAGCACATTGGATACGGTTGAAATAGAGACACCCGTTGATTCGGCAATTTCTTTCAAACTGCTCATCCATTAACCTCCTCATCAATTACTACAAGTAAAACTTATTATATCACTTTACTAACATTTTACCTACACCTTTTAATTAGATTAATAACACAAAAAACATTGTAACAGTAGGAAACAACCGTTAACTGCAAATCCAATAATTAGTAAAAAACATTGGTTTCACCTAATAATATGAAGTGCGTTTTACTTGTTTTACTTACATATTTATTAGTAAAATATCTTATTTTATTAAGTTTTTTATTGACATCTTCACTCGTCCGTTTATAATCAATGGTACATCAAACTAAAGGGGGACTATGCAAGTGACAAAAGTAAAGCGCTTTATTTCCATCATGACAACTGCAGTTTTGCTGACGACCATCCTTTCCGCATGCGGCAGTAACAACACCAATAACGGTTCGAAGCCGAATGAGGGCGGGGCCGCGAAGCAGGCCAAAATTTCATTGTTCCAATCCAAAGTTGAAATCGCAGACCAATTAGAAGAAATGGCTAAGAAGTATAAGAAAGAAACAGGGAATGAAGTTGATGTATGGGGTTCAGCAGGGGACAACTATCTGACTCAACTTACAGCGAAACTGAATTCCGGTGAAGGTCCTACAATCTTCGGTGTTCAAACCGGTGCAGAGACAACGAAATTTAAATCTTACTACTACGATATGAGCAATGAGTCTTACGTGAAGAACATCGCACCTAATATGGAAGTAAAGATTGACGGCAAAATCGTCGGCGTTCCAACCGGCCTTGAAGGCTTTGGGCTAGTGTACAACAAGGAATTGGTTGATCCAGCTAAGATTACTGATCTTGCATCCTTCAAATCCTTCTTGGAAGACATGAAATCAAAAAAAATTAATGGCCTTAGCCTTTCTCAAGAAGCTTACTTCTTGATTGGACATATTATCAACACACCATTCGCGTTGCAAAAAGACCCTATTCAATTTATTGAGCAATTGAACAAGGGCGAAGTAAAAATGTCCGACACCAAGGAGTTCCTAGAGTTTGCTCAATATATGGAAACTATCAGAGAACTAGCTTCCAACCCGCTTGAGACAACTTATGATTCCCAAATGGGCGACTTCGCTACAGGCAAAACAGCGATCGTTCACCAAGGCAACTGGAGCTACGGTATGCTTGCCGACTACAAAGATATTGAAGTAGGCATGATGCCGTTTCCTCTTGCAGGCAATCAGAAGCTAGCTGTAGATATCCCGGCAATCTGGGTTATCAACAATAAAGCAAACGCCGATCAAATTAAAGCGGCAAACGCATTCTTCGAATGGCTGTACAACAGTGAAACAGGCAAAAATACTATCGTAAACGAATTCAAATTCATTCCTGCTATGACGAATATTGAAACAAGCAGTCTGGACCCGCTTTCCCAAGCGGTATCCGAAGCTGCAATTAGCGGCAACACCATCCCTTGGGCGCTGACATATTTCCCTCAAGGCATTATCAGCAACGATCTGGCGCCTGTCGCACAACAATTTTTCTTGGACCCGTCCATGACCGGAGAGCAATTACTCCAGAAGCTTGACGAAGTTTGGGCGAAAGCTCCGAAGTGAGCCATAGCTTCTCATTGAACAAAACGAGAAAAACTAACCTGGGCGACCAGGTTAGTTTTTCATCATTTATCTTCCGTACGAACCGAAACTACTCCGAAATGAGTGAATGTACATGAAAGCGATCAAAAATAGAGGCTGGTACGCTCTATTTACATTGCCGTTGTTACTTATTTTTTCTATCGTCGTCCTCATTCCCTTTCTTATAGGGATCTGGTATTCCTTTATTAGCTGGGACGGCATCCCTGCCAACCCGAAAGTTTTTGTGGGTATCGATAACTACACCCAAATTTTCCAGGACGACCGTTTTTTGAAATCGGCTTGGCTGACGATTAAGTTTACTTTTCTCGCTCTCGTTATCGTCAATGTTATGGGTCTTGCTTTGTCGCTGCTCGTTACTGCGAAGCTACGCACCAGCAATTTAGCAAGAACGCTATTTTTCATGCCGAACCTGATCGGCGGCTTGATATTGGGTTATATTTGGAAATTCATCTTTACGGACGTGTTTAAATATGTCGGGCAAAACACCCACATGGACAACATTTTCTTCAACTGGCTTCTAAATCCTGAATATGCTTTATATGCGATCGTCATCGTATTTGCATGGCAGATGGCCGGGTATACGATGATTATATATATCGCAGGAATTCAAGGCATTCCTGACGACTTGATGGAAGCGGCGAAGGTCGACGGTGCAAATGCTTGGCATAAGCTAACCAAGATTGTGTTCCCTCTGCTCATGCCATCCTTTACGATTTGCTTATTCCTGACGTTATCTGGCGCATTCAAAATATTTGACGTTAACCTCTCGCTCACCGCTGGCGGTCCGATTAACTCTACTGAAATGTTTGCGATGAATATTTACACTGAAATTTTCGGCTATAGCCGTTATGGCATTGGTCAGGCAAAAGCGATCATCTTCTTTGTTATCGTAGCCGCTGTAACCTTGGTCCAAGTATATATTACGAAGAAAAAAGAGGTGCAAATGTAATGAAAAAAACAAGCAAATGGATTCTAGAAGCGTTGCTTGTCCTATTTGCCCTTCTATTCTTATCGCCTATTTATATCATGATCGTGAACTCTTTCAAAACACGTTCGGAGCTTTACGAGAATGCCTTGGCATTTCCGTCCTCCTTTAGCTTCGAGTATTACGCTCAGGCGATGGAAAAGATGAATTTCTTGAAGGCCTTTGGCAACTCGCTGTATGTAACTTTGGTTTCCCTTGTTTTCATCGTTGTGTTAGCATCCATGACGGCATGGATGCTGGTACGTACAAATAACAAGCTTAGCCAAATCATCTTTATGGTTCTCGTATCTACAATGCTCATTCCTTTCCAAACCTTAATGATGCCTCTTATGCAAGTAATGGGATGGATCGGTAATACGCTTCACATTCCAATGCTGAATACACATGGCGGACTAATTTTTATGAACATCGGCTTCCATACCAGCATGGCCGTATTCCTGTACCATGGCTTTATTAAATCTGTTCCTATTGCGCTCGAGGAGGCCGCCACTTTGGATGGCTGCAGTAAATTCGGCGTTTTCTGGCGGATTGTGTTCCCTATGCTCAAGACTATTACAATTACTGTCGCGATTCTGGATGTCATTATGATGTGGAATGATTACTTGCTCCCATCACTGACCCTTTCAGATAAAGGCTTGCGTACCATCCCTCTCTCCACCTTCTACTTCTTTGGTGAGTTTACGATTGTGTGGAACTTGGCGATGGCAGGTTTAGTATTGTCTATTATTCCGGTTGTCATCTTCTATTTCGTAGCACAAAAACACATCATTAAAGGGGTCGCCGAAGGCGCAGTGAAGTAAGCAGGAGGAATGTCTACATGAATAACTGTGTAATGAAAGAGGGGCATTTGTTCTGTCTCACGAATCCCAGCGGGGATATGACCGAGAGCTCAGATGACGGTTATGGTCTCTATGCCAAGGATACTCGCTTCCTAAGCGGGATGATTTTGAACATTAACGGCGAGTTGCCTGAACTGCTTTCCGCTCATCTTGAACGGAGCTATTATACCAAGGTACGTCTCATGAACCAGACAAAAGATGAAGGCGCTTTGGAGATTGTTCGGGAACGTTATCTATATGAAGGCTCACTGCATGAGCGGATTACGGTTACGAATTTTTTCCCGGACAGCAAACATGCCGATATCAATATGAAGTTTCAAGCAGACTTTCAAGATATGTTTCTCGTTCGTAAATATCGCACCGGTGAAGTTGGACATGTCAGTCATGCCGATTATACGCCGGAAGCGATCACATTGCAGTACTCGGGAAAAGACGACGTTCAGCGCTTCATTCACATCCAGTGGGATTCGGAGCCTGTAGAGGTGAATGAGACTGGTCATGTCCGTTTCTCCCGCTTGTTGCAGCCTCACGAATCGGTTTCGATTCATTTTATGATTACTCCCCAGTGGGAAACCTTAACAAAAACTGACTTTATCGCATTCGAAGAAGGCTTGGAGGCTCTATCCCAAAGCTACCGTGCATGGCAGGAAGAAACAATGACGGTAGAGACCGATCATCCGCAGTTTAATAAAGTGTATAACCGAAGCACGCAGGATCTGAAGATGTTATTGTCCGACTATGGGTTTGGCGAGATGCCTACGGCCGGATTGCCGTGGTTTGCAGCTCCGTTTGGCAGAGACAGCTTAATTACATCTCTATATATGTTGATGCTGCAGCCAGACACTGCAAAGGCAACCTTACGTACACTGGCAGCTTGGCAAGGCGACAAATATGACGCCACACGGGATGAGCAGCCGGGGAAAATCATGCATGAAATGCGGTTTGGCGAACTGGTCGCTACGGGACAATCTCCATTCGGACCTTACTTCGGCACCGTCGATGCGACGCCGTTATTTCTCGTCGTCCTTGCTGAATATATCAAGTGGACAGGCGATATGGAGCTGGTCGAAGAACTAACCCCTGCTGTAATAAAAGCTTTGGCGTGGATCGATGAAACATCTAACAAATACGGCGGTTTTCTCTCCTATCATCAAGAAGCCGAACTGGGCTTCCCCAATCAAGGATGGAAGGACTCGCCTAATTGCATCGTTCATCCAGATGGACGTTTGGCGTCCTCACCTATTGCCTTAAGTGAAGTGCAAGGCTATGTCTACTATGCCAAGCAGCAGCTCGCTTCCATTTATACAAGCCTTGGTCATGCGGATTTGGGAACTAAATTGCGCCAAGAGGCCGATCGGCTTCAGGAACAATTCGAATCCTCCTACTGGATGGATGAACATCAATACTACAGCATTGCACTTGAACGCAGCCTCGCGCCTGTGCGATCCGTCACGTCCAATCCCGGTCACCTCCTCTTCTGCGAGTTGCCGGAGCCGGAACGCGCTTCGAAGATCGCGGAGCGATTAAGCATGGCAGATATGAACGGCGGCTTCGGCATTCGTACGATGAGCGAGCAAGCGACAGGTTATTATCCGATGAGCTATCATAACGGAAGCGTCTGGCCTCATGACAATGGATTCATCCTGCTCGGTATGAGCCGTCTCGGCTATAAGGCGGAAGCGGTGCAACTCATGGATAGCTTATTGGAAGCCTCTCTCTCATTCGGCGATGCGCGTTTCCCTGAATTGCTTTGCGGATATGCGAATGAAGGCGAGGGCGTCGTCCCTTATCCTACGACATGCTCTCCACAGGCTTGGTCTGCCGCCGTATCAATCGTTTTGGTGCAATCGGCTTTGGGACTTTTCCCTAATGCTTTGCTGAAAATCATTCAGCTTAATCCGGCTTTGCCAAGAGGAATGAACATAATGAGGATTGAACGAATTCCAATTGGAGAAGGCCATCTAAATATTGAAATACAAAGATCAACAACGAATAATGACCTGCATGTGAATGTGCTCCGCAATACGACGGGCTATACGGTTGAAGTAGGAAAGGGAAGATAATAAAATGAACAAAACATGGTGGAAAGAAGCGGTCGTCTATCAGGTATATTGGCGCAGCTTTTATGACAGTAATGGCGATGGCTATGGAGACCTTGAAGGCGTATATCACAAGCTGGACTACATCCAAAGCCTGGGCGTTGACGTCATATGGTTGAATCCTTGCTACGATTCACCCGATGTGGACAATGGCTATGACATTTCGGATTACCGCTCGATCATGCCGAAGGCGGGCACGATGGCAACGTTTGAGAAGCTGTTGTCAGCTGTGCATGATCGTGGAATGAAACTCATTATGGACTTGGTCGTGAACCATACCTCCGATCAGCATGCCTGGTTTAAGGACTCGCGCTCCTCAAAGAATCATCCGAAGCGAGATTATTACATTTGGCGCAAGGAACGTAACAATTGGCGCTCCTACTTCGCTCCATCCGCTTGGACGTATGATGAGACAACTGGCGAATATTATTTCCACTCCTTCTCCTCCGAGCAGCCGGATCTGAATTGGGAGAATGAGCTGGTTCGAGAAGAAATTTATGCTTTGATGCGTTATTGGCTGGATAAAGGAATCGACGGCTTCCGTATGGATGTCATCAATTTGCTTGCAAAAATACCAGGTTTCCCGGATGCAGAACAGCCAGACGATATTTCATATTTAGGCAACAATCCCGGTATCCATGAATATTTACAGGAAATGCATGACAAAGTGTTGAAGCATTACGATGCTTTTACAGTCGGTGAAATTCCATTCGTGAACCCCGATGACGGCGTGCTCTATGTTGGCGAGGAACGCGGTGAATTAAATACATTGTTCCACTTCGAAGTATGTGATTACATGGCCCATTGGGATATGCTTCGATTCAAACAAATTCAGGAGCGCTGGTATAACGGCTTGTGGGGCAAGGGCTGGAACTCCCAATTTTTGAATAACCATGACCATACCCGGTTGGTGACGCGCTTCGGCAACGATACCAACTATCGGGAGCAGTCGGCAACATGCTTTGCCACCCTCATTCACACGTTGCCAGGCATGCCTTACATTTATCAAGGCGAAGAGATCGGAATGACGGGCATACGGTTCTCTTCCATTGAGGAATACAACGATATTGCAATGAAAAACAAGTATAAGGAAGAAGTCGGAAAAGCCCGCGACCCGGAAGAGGTGCTGAAGGAGCTGCAGCATCTATCTCGCGATAACTCCCGAACCCCTATGCAGTGGAATGCCGAATCGCAAGGGGGCTTCACGGATGGTCAGCCATGGATTGGTGTCAATCCGAACTACAAAGACATTAATGCCGAGCAAGCTTTGGCGGACGAAAACTCCATTTTTTATTACTATAAGAACCTCATCTCTTTGCGAAAAAGCAATGAGGTTATGGTATACGGAGAGTTCCAAACCTATCTGGACCAACATGAACAAATTTACGCTTATACAAGAACGTCAGGATCGGAAACCTGGCTGATTCTGCTCAACATCTCGGAGAAGCTTGTGACCTGCAATGTGGCTGACTGCGGCGTAGAGAAGCTGGGCGACGTGATCATTAGCAATAATCCCGGAAGAACCAATCAAGAAACAATCATTGAAATGCAGCCTTATGAGGCGATTGTGTATCGAGTATAAGAGGTCCCAAGTGAGTAGCAACATGTAAGAGCCACTAATCAGCCAAAGACAGATTACAGGAAAAACAACAGCCCCCACCTTGTCATCAAGGTGGGGGCTGTTTGATGCTGCCTTGCAGAAATGGTCACTCCGGCGCTATGAGTTCTGAGTGTGAGAGATACGGTTGGCACATATAGCCCCTGACTGCAGAGTGCTGAAACAAGAGGGCTGCAACAGTCCCTCTTCCGAGAACCTGTCACATCCCTATTAAAGATAGAAATTGTGATATTAGATCAATTCCTCAATCGCTACTTGATATAACAAATCCCCTTCACTGAACAGCACACGATTTTTCCGGAAATCTTGTGTGTGTGCTTCAAGTGGTTTGCCCTTTTCATTCAAAAAGTATAACTTTCGCCCTTTGGTCAAGCTTCCTGGTTTTTCATTCTTCTTGAGAATGTAAGTTCCGTGTTTTCGATATCCTCCATCGAACAAAAAGTGATAACCATCCGTACAAAAACCTGCCGATCCAGAAATTTCAGGATTCATAAAGCTAACCTTAGCCTGCTCCGGTCCACCTGAGATGCATCCCAGCAAAAAGTCAGTATAATAATAAAACCAGATCTCCTTTTCATTAAATACATTTAAAGCATAGCAATCGGCAATATCTGCTGCGTGATTTTCATAGATGTTGTTGCCATGCTCATCCCAGGCCAGAAGGCCGTGTGCTCCAATGGGGTTATCCCACCCGTTATTTCCGAAAACGCCTTCGTCAAAATAACTGGTCCAGATGGTACCTTTCTCTGTTACCTGAACGCTCTGAATCCCGTCTCCAAGTAGAAACTCTCGAATGGTATGGCCTTCATAATCACACACTTTTGCATTTAGATCATACTTCCAGATGCCATATAATAAGAGCAGCGCGCTCCGACAAGCAGCAGATGATTCTGCAGCGGCTGAACATAATGATAATTGAAGTGCTGCCCTGGGATTACTACCTCCTCCATTCTTCTATCCGCTACGATCAGCACTTTGTAGGTATAAGTTCTTTTCAGACCCGCTGTTACAGGCACGCCTCGTTCCCGTTCCGGGATATGATTAATCAATAGGACATACACACGACCGTCTGCACCGAATTGTGTGGAAACCATCTCAAACCCCTCAGTATGCTCTGAAATATTTGCAAAAGGCTGCAGCATCACCGTTTTATTTACCATGATAATCCTCCTAAAAGGTTAGTTATAATGCCTCTCTCTTTACTAGATAACTTTATTATGTCTGAGAAGAAAGCTCCTGAACATGGCGGAAGTATTACTATCCAGTAATGGATCTAGCGTTTCATGAAGGTAACAAGTGAAAACTAAATAGAACTGACAAAACCGCAGAATACATCTGGTCTTCCAGACATATCCTGCGGTTTTATTTTACGTCGCGTTCGATTAGCCAAAAGTTAAGCTTTTGAAGCAAAATTATGGTTATTAAATATTTTTGAACTCATAATCCTTTCATTGAATTTTTGCTTTATAATACCAATTTCCATTAGTATCTACATACCCCTTGTCTGTTTTGGTAACAGCCCATGCCAATTTATTTTTGTAGGGCTGTATTTCTACATATTGAAAAGGTGTAAGTACCTTGCCTGTACTTTGAATGATAGCCCATAATCCGTTTTTCTTTACGCTTGCTAACCCCTCTTGATAGGAGGAAGCATCTTCATATTGGGTTGCAATAACAAGTTTACCCTTTAGATTGATATAGCCCCACTTTCCTTTAATTTTGACAGCCGCTAAGTTTGTATCTGCAAATATTTTAGCTTCCTCGTATTGAGGTTCAATTACCCAAGCTCCTGTTTTATTGATATAGCCCCACTTTCCGTTTTGTTTTACAGCTGCTGCCTGTTTAGAAAAAGGGCCAACCGCCGAATACATCGCTTTAATGACAAGTTTACCTGTTGAATCAATAAAGCCCCATTTCCCGTTTATTTGCACGGCTGCTAAACCATTTTCAAATTGCTGAGCTGCTGAAAATTGAGGAGTAATTTTCAATTTCCCATTGAGCTCAATGTAACCCCATTTTTTATTAATCAAGACTGGTGCAAGGCCATTTGCGAAAGAGCCTGCATCTTGATAATGATCTTGATTAATAAATAACCCCTTTGAATTAATGAAATGCCAACCATCCTGGAGTTTGACTGCTGCATTTCCCTGGTAAAAGTCCTTAACCAGAATAAAATTTTCCGAGAATGCTGGCTTGCCTTGAGCAGTAATAAAGGTCCATAAGTTATTTGAGGCTCTTTGTACCGCAGCAAATCCTTCCGAAAAAGGCTTTACACGAAAATACAATTGGTTGTCTTTGATTAGTGAACCCTTATCATCCAAAAACGTCCAAGTAGAAGCGTCTCTTGGTATAGGTAGCGCATAGGTCACCTTCGGCAGTGTCAACGGAACTGGAGTAGGAGGTAGAATATCTGCCGGTACATTGGCAATTTCCCCGTTACGATTACTCCCCCATTCATATAACGTTCCATCTTTAGTCAGAGCAACCGTTATTTCCTCACCGCTTGTGATATCCGTAACATTATCAATCTTATTAAGTAATATAGGTTTAGGCCGTGATAGATTCGTTCCATCGCCTACTTGCCCATAATCATTTCTTCCCCATGACCAAACTTGTCCATCTTTTGTGAGTGCTTGAGTTTTAGAAACCGCAACAATATCAATTAATGAAGTTACGGGTATCGGATCTGGAAAGTATCCATAGTCCGTAGATCCGTTTCCAATGCTTCCTTGATAGTTAATTCCCCATTTGACAACAGTTCCATTTTGTAAGATAGCAATCTCATCGGAAATAGCCTTCACATCATGCAAGCCTTCAAATAAGATTGGTGTTGGTACAGCTTCTCTTACGCAAATATCATTGCATTTCGGTACAGCGCCCCATCTCCATACTTTTCCGTCTGCGGTAAGCGCGTAGCTTTCACCAAAGGTGGCGTATATTGCCGTTACATTGGTTAATGCTTGGACTTGAACTGGCTTTGATTCGTAATCGCTGATACGACCGTTACCAAGCTGCCCCGTACTGTTTCTTCCCCAACTCCAAACAGTGCCATCTTTTCTCAGAGCTAAAGTGAAAAATCCACTATCAGAAATGGCTATTACATCGTTGATCCCATCAACTTTGCGCGGTTGTGTAGAGAGCTGTAGAGCACTTGGATTCACACCTAAAACACCGTCAG
Organism: Paenibacillus sp. J31P13; assembly: GCF_056269295.1. Taxonomy (NCBI): domain Bacteria; kingdom Bacillati; phylum Bacillota; class Bacilli; order Caryophanales; family Paenibacillaceae; genus Paenibacillus; species Paenibacillus sp. J31P13. Next base: position 489,665 of record NZ_JBWDNR010000003.1, on the reverse strand, counting down.
TATTTTGTCCCCATTTCCAAACCGTTCCGTCTTCTTTCACAGCAGTAGAATGAGAATATCCAGCAGAAATGAGTTTAACATCTTCTATTCCTTTTATTTGCACCGGGGAGACACTATAACTTTGAGCAAATTCTCCAAGTTGGTTCCCAACATTCATCCCCCACCCCCATACGTTTCCGGTATTATCTAAAGCAAGAAAATGATAATACTCACCAGCGACATCGGTAAATGTCACGTTTTGAGTATTTATATCCTTGTTTGGAACTGAAGCTGCAAATGCACTCTGACACCATAGAATACAGCTTAGGATTAAAATTAAATATTTTGATTTAGCATATAAAGGCCTCATCCTAAATTCTCCTCACAATGTAATTTATTTGTAGTAATAAAAATTCGGTGAATGTTTACATTCACCTTTTTTATTATGACTTAATATCAAAGCAATCTTCTAACCAATAAGCATGCCATGTACACTCATTGCTCTTAATATCTATCTGTTCCCAATCAATGGGGATGGTTGAATTGGAGTTAACATCTCCTCATTCACTTCTCAAAAAAAGCCGTGACTATCCCATAGAGGGATGAGTCACGGCTTTTCATATGTAGAGATTTGAGTTCAAGCGTAATATTAAAACCTAGAGGTGGTATTTCATTAGTTAAAATCTCTCTCCTCCAACCAAGCTCGAATATTTGAGATCAGGTTTTCGGGATACGTATAATGGTATGTATTTGACACTTCATAAGATAATCGATGGAATAGCTCAAAAGAAGAGATTAGCGCTTTCCAGCTTTTATTTTGGTCATATCCGCCAAATGACTCTTTTAAATCAACTATTATATCTTTGTCTGCCCATTCATTAATAAATTTGCCTGCATGCCATGTATCATATGTCGATCCGTGCAAGGCTTTGGCATGCCACTCAATCATCTGGAGCAGCAGCTGCTTGCATTCCTTGTCCCTTTGATTAGCTATCCACATCTCACCTCGCAAAATCTGTTTCGCTACATAGAGGCTGGCAAATCCGAACATATTTACGACCTGTAAAAATGTATCATTAGTGATCGAATTATGCTCCTGGGCAATGTTCCCTTTTGGTAGTAATTGTTGTCCCTTCCCTGTCTTGTCGAGAAGCAGCCTGACGCCTCTCTGAAAGCCTTCAGGTATCTGATTGTTTGCTATTAAGTGCTCAAAATCAGAATTATGACGGAATAAAAAATCAACTTGTAATCCTTTATCAAAGAGAACGAGTTTTTCTGGATCTCCTCCAGCAGTTCGAAACAGAAAACTTGTCCAAACCTTGCCTACGTCTAGCAACCATTCATCATTCTGAAAATAGTCATTCGGATTAGTTGAAAAGATGAGGACATCCAAGTCGGAAAATTCATCAAACGGCTTCTCTACTCTTGCTCTTGAGCCAACCACGTAAATCGCAATGATCTCATTATTATGAAGACCCCATTTAGTTATACGCTCTTCAAGTATCTCGTACATATCTATTGTCATTCTGCTACCTCCGATTACATTAAACTCCAACCATTTACAGGTAATCGTATTATAAATCCCTACCCGTTACCTCAGTCCGAGGATGTAATTTATAGTCATTTATTTGGATAGTTGATGCTATCCCAATTGCGATGATATCCGCCTTCTAGTTATGATGTTGCCTAAAATGGGTACTAATAGATAGCCTTACAAAAAGATAATTTCAATCATCCATAAGATTTCCCCTCAATAGATGCAAGCTGTATAGGTGCGATTAGTACTGGTAAAGCTATTTAAATGCTTAAGGACATAGAAAGGTGGATATTTTCATTGAAAACTTTTGATGCAATTATTATTGGTTTTGGTAAAGCAGGAAAAACATTAGCAGGAGAATTGGCTTCTCATGGACAACATGTTGCAGTGATCGAACAATCCAAATATATGTATGGGGGAACCTGTATTAATGTTGGTTGTATTCCTACAAAATCTCTTGTTAACAGCGCCAAGATCTCACAGTATAAGGAGCTGGATAGTTATGAACAACAAGCACATGTATATGAGCAGGCTATTGCAGACAAGAACAAACTTACAACAAAACTTAGAGAAAAAAACTTCAATAAATTAAATGACAATTCGAACATTACTATTTTTACTGGTAAAGCCTCATTTATTTCTAGCTATGAAATCAAGGTAGAGATGGCAAATGAAACGATTCATTTACAAGGTACTCAAATCTTTATCAATACCGGTTCTAAGGCAAATATTCCTGATATAGATGGAATTAGCGACAATAAACGTGTGTATTCTAGTGAATCTATGTTGGACGTATTAAAGCTTCCAGCGAATCTATCCATTATAGGTGGAGGATATATCGGACTAGAGTTTGCATCTATATATGCTAACTTCGGCTCTAAAGTAACCGTCTTTCAGGACAATAGGACATTCCTTCCTCATGAGGATAATGATCTTGCAGACGAAGTGAAGAAGACACTGGAGGAAAAAGGAATTGTTCTCAAGCTGGGAGCTAAAACAAAATCAATCAACGATAACGGAAATGAAGCTATCATTCACTATACAGACTCGCAGAGCGATGAAAGCCTGAATCATAAAGCAGATGCGGTTTTGATAGCTACAGGAAGAAAACCTAATACCGAGGATTTGAATTTGGATGCTGCAGGCATAGCAGTGACAGCAAAAGGAGCCGTTAAGGTCGATGAATATCTACGCACAAGCATACCTAATATTTGGGCTATGGGAGATGTGGTGGGTGGCTTGCAATTTACATATGTGTCTTTAGATGACTATCGAATTGTTAGGGATCAACTTTTTGGAAATGGCAAACGGAGCACACGAAATCGTACCATTCCCTATAGCGTCTTTATTGATCCCGCATTCTCAAGGGTAGGTTTGAATGAGAAAGAGGCTAGAGAGCAAGGTTATGATGTGAAAATAGCAATGCTTCCTGTCAATGAAATCCCCAAGGCTCAAATTGCAAAAGAAACAAAGGGCCTTCTTAAGGCAGTCGTTGATGGGAAAACAGATCGCATATTAGGAGCAATGCTGTTTTGCTCTGAATCCTATGAGATGATAAATATTGTGAAGCTTGCCATTGATGCAGAACTCCCCTATACATTTTTGAAAGATCAAATGTTCACGCACCCCACTTTCAGCGAAGCATTAAACGATCTGTTTTCAAAGATTAAATAGTTAATGGGGAACTCATTCAGACTCGAATCATCTTTTGGAAATACCTCTTCACATACGCGAAAGATAAGGCTTGTATGGCATAACCTGTGACCGCTACTCATACACCTATAATAAACAACAGAGAATCAGCATACCTCCGTCTGACAGTTGCACAAAAAAGTTAGGGAACCCCATTAAGGAGGCTGTTTCTGAATGAAGGTACTTAACGTTATTAGTCTTATTTTGGTCATACTCGGGGGCTTAAACTGGCTTTCAGTTGGCTTATTCAAGTATGATGTCGTCAGTGAAGTTTTCGGAGGAACGGAGGAGGTTGGAGCACGAATCGTATATATCGTCGTCGGTGTCGCTGCGCTTTACGCCCTCTCCTTTTTCACGAAGGTAACAAGTGATAACTAAGTAGCTAAGTAGAAGCGACAATAACCGCAGGACATGTCTGGGTTTTCCAGACGTATCCTGCGGTTTTGTTTTGCATCGTATTCGATTAGCATGAAGTATATAAGATAAGCTATTTTTGTAAAAAGTAATCATAATAAGCGCCTTGGATAAGTAAAACCATCTCACCGAAAACCCCTATACAAAAAAACATAAAGTAGTAAGTTGCAGATGATACCTCTTTATTAAATAGTTCCTTAAAGGCTTGATTAAACAATCGCTCGAATTTAAACCAATTCAGGATCCAACCGACCAAGAGAAAAGTAAGGATTGCCATATCGTATACATCACCTCCAATATCCATTTATGGTTTCGTTTATTTTATTATAACGGTGTGTTAATCAGACTCACTCATTCGTTACTGCGTTTAATATGACCCCTCCATCTCCGTAAACAACATCCGATATAAAATCGGTTCTTTCCATGTTGAAATTAGCAAAGTCTGTCATGTTTGATAGGGTTGCCGTAAAAAGGGACAGGCTGCCGTCACTGTTATTCATTAGGGTCATATCCTCATTAAAATGAGTATACGGAAGGGTTTCAACTTCTTTGGTTGCCGGATTAAAATAAGCCACATGAGAGCGATGAAGTCCGGAACCCCATGAATAAGTAAAATACAATTCCGATTTCCCGTCACTGTCCATATCGGCTAGAGCCATGCTTGTTACACCAAAGCCGCCAAACCACTCTCCAAGCGGATATACTTCTCCCTCATATAGCAAAAATGATGCGGAAGATTTGCCATATTTGAAAATCCTATAATCAGAGTTTTCTTTAATAAATTCCGTTGTGATGTTATAGCTCGGGTCTGTGTCATAGCCTGAATGGAAATCCTTTTGCAAAGCTAAAAAAGCATCGACACCGTCCTGAGTTCCCGCTATAGCTTCAATTTCTTGTATTTCTTCGTCCATCTTCGAGATTTTATAAATACTCCAAATATATTCACTCTTTAACTTATTGACGTTATCCTTATGTACTTTCGCCAGCCATAACTCTTCATCCAGCAGAAACAGACGATATTCAGGAACAGCGGCTGAATCGGTCAGTACGTACTCATATCGCGTTTTATACTTGGAAATATTGGGAACATTCATGTTAGGCATCATAAAGCTTTCTTTAAACGACTTCACATCTAAAGCTTTACGTTCATAATTAGCCTTCATTTTCTGTTGATTACCGGCTCCGTCGGTTATGATAAGCGAGTTTTCAGTAAGTGTATAGTACTCCTTAAACCCTTCAAAGGCTAAAAACGAGCTCAGTGGATTCATATACACCTGCTCCTCAAAGCGATAGCTGCCGTACGGTTCTCCAGTCTCTTTCAATGCCCCATTCACGATTGGATTCGTGGCACAGCCGGCAACAGCAATGATGCAGGCTGCGGCTGAGAAGACAATGACTCGTTTTTTTGGCGTCCTAAAGCGCAGTATATTCTTTACGCGCTCCCGGATGCCCGTCTCTCCGAAGGCTAGCGGGCTGGCAGATGGTAAACGACGGTTTGCCGCAAAGGACAGCAATGACGTGCAATATTCCTTCGCGATGCCTGAACCAGTCTCCGACAGCACCTTCTCATCGCAGCTCATCTCCATGTCTTTGGCCATCATAGCGAAGGCAACCCAAACAAGCGGATTAAACCAGTGAAAGGCAAGAACTACAAATGCGAGCAGCTTGATTAGATGATCTTTCCTTTTTAAATGGTAGGCTTCATGCTTCAGGATGTAGACGCGTTCCTGCTCTCGAAGTCCAAAGGGGATATAAATTCGCGGATTGATAAAGCCAAGAATAAATGGCGACCGAATGTTGTCGGACTCAAATATATGGTTATCAAGACGGACTGCTGTGACCATGTGACGTTTCAAGCGGAAATAGGACACCATACCGTAAATAAGCAACGCAATGATACCTAAAACCCACAAAACTGTGCCGATCTGTACCCATATTTGCAGAGGGTTCGCGCTAGCGACCGGGTCAGCCGGAGGCAGTGTGTCGCTTAGTATAACATTGACAGCCGGTATGCCCACCGTCACCCCTGGATTCTCCATATAGCCGATGTCAGCAGGAACATAGCTCAGCGCCGCTTCTCCGCCCTTTTGCGCTGCTGTCATATCAAAGGGGGAAGCATTAAAGATGCTGACCTCAGAGGAAATGGACACCGGGCAGACAAGGCGGAACAGAACAATAGCCCACAACATATAGGAATACTTCTTCGGCGCTCTTTTCAGCAGCTGACGGATGAGTAGCACGACGACGATCACATAAGTCGCTGTGAGGGTCATATTGAGTATTTTCAAAAACAACGTTTCCATACTCACCCCTCCTTATGCTCGTCAATCAGTCGCTTTAGCTCATCAGCTTCTTTATTGGAGAGTGCTTTATTGCCGAAAAAAGATACGAGAAACTGGGGCAGAGAGCCCTCGAAGGTCCGTTCAATAAAATGCTCACTCTCATATGCCTGTATCTGCTCCTTTGGGATAATGGAGCTTACAATTGTATCCTCATTTTTAAGAATTCCTTTTTCACACATCTTCCGAAGCACGGTATAGGTGGTAGGCTTCTTCCAGCCGAGCTTTTCTGAGCATAGGGTTACCAGTCTTCCCGACGCCACCGGCTCACTCTCCCACACGACAAGCATGAAGCGATAATCACTTTCGCATAGCTTTAAATTATTCATCGCAGCCTCCCCTATCCGGTTTATGATTATAAACCTATGGAACGAGTTTATAACTATAAACCAAAATAGTCAATGGCAAGGGAGGATTCATACATCGCTCAAGGTGTACACAACCTCTCCATTCCACTTACCTCAAATAGGATAATAGTAGCAAGTATAGAAGTGATCATTCCATGCATTTGAGAGGTATATGCAGAATAATGTCGAATTGTAACGAAAGCTAATTTTTAAAAAAAGGAGTTATACCATGCCGGTGCTACGCGAGATTAGAACAAGTCAGAGGAATAAAATCGGTCTGGCCACACTTTTGTCGGGATTGGTCACACTTTCTGTCGTGCTCACGTTGACCATTTTACTCATTGCATCCTATCAATCAAAAAAACAGGCATTATATGATACGACACTCACCTTAAATTTCACAAACGCTGCAAAGATGAGTCAAACCATGGACTCCTTATTTAAATCGATGCGGAGCAGCCTTCAGTATACAGCCGGTATATTATCAATTAATCCTACTGCGAACGAAGAGGAGCTGTATAAAAATCTCGAACTCATGCGTCTTAGCAGCAACTACTTTAACTCAGTCTTCGTAGTGGATGAAACGGGTCTCATACGCAACAGGTCTCCCTATTCCAAAGGCGCTGTCGGGAGCCTCATCTCAACGAAAGCTATCAAAGAAGCACTGGCTTCGAGAAAGCCCTACTTGTCCCATTCATATACAACCGCTAAGAGCAATCGCCTCATTGTATTTATGAGCGAGCCCTTATTTGAGGAGGACGGGACGTACCGTGGAATTGTCGGAGGCACCATTTTTTTGCAAGAGAACAACATCATGAATATGATTTTCGGGAGGAATAACGTCGATGATGTTGGCTCCTCCTTTTATGTGGTAGGGTCAGACGGTCATCTTTTGTACCATCCCGACAAAACCCGGTTAGGTGAGGATGTTAGCGCCAATACAGTCGTTCAGAAGCTTATTCAAGGCAAGAGCGGACAGGAACAGATGATCAACTTGCAAGGAGTTCCCTTGCTCTCCGGATATTCCACCGTTCCGGAGAACGGTTGGGGAGTTGTAGTTTTTTCTCCCATCGGTGCCGTCCATGAACAATTGAGCCATCATATCCAAACCTTGCTCTTATATACACTCCTTCCGTTTATCCTATTATTGCTTTCCGCAATATTTCTTGCTAGAAGATTGGCCCGCCCCTTCGTATCACTTGCCGACCTCGTTAGCAAAATCGGGAGAGAAGAAGTCCGTCTTCCGGAAACCAAGAACCATTGGAACCGAGAGGCTGATTTACTTACAAAAGCGATAATGGTTGCATTAACAGATATAAGGAAGCATACGGAGCAATTAACTCGCGATGCCATGACAGATCCTTTGACCGGGTTAACGAACCGAAGAACGCTTGAATCCATTATGAATAAATGGATAACCGAACAAGTCCCTTATTCCATTATCGTTATGGATATCGACCGATTTAAAAACATTAACGACACATACGGTCATCAAACTGGGGATGAAGTGTTGAAGCTTCTAGCGAAAATAATCACGCTATCTATTCGACCCGGTGATATAAGCTGCCGTTATGGTGGAGAAGAATTCGTCGTGCTTCTCGCCTTAGCTACAGCGTCGGATGCTTATTTCGTAGCCGAAAAAATTCGCAAGACACTGGAAACGAGTGATCATATAGTCGGGGAGCAGATAACGGTCTCAATGGGCATCGCCCAATATCCGTTACACTCTGATTCTCCTGAAGCATTGTTCCATCTAGCCGACCAAGCATTATATAAAGCAAAGGATGCAGGAAGAAACCGGACGATGGTTACGGATATAGCCAATCAGAACGAATTGTAGCCAATCTTCCCTCCAATTTGTAACTGCTTCTATCAATATCAATCCTATTACATTTATCCTCGCACTTATCCTAATTGTTCCTTAAAATCACAAATGACCCATAAGAGGGGTACTTTTTTAGAAAAAGTATCTCTCATATGGGTCACAGTTCAATTCTCGGCAGCCTTAATATAAACTCTACCTTCTCGCTTCAATTAACCTATCCTATCTAACCCTTATGCTCTAATCGGCGCGACACTATACGAGGCTCTTCCGTCTGAATCTTGTGTCCCCGCATGAGGAGTTAAAACCCATCCAAATGAAAGGACTGAAGCTAGACGCTGCGCATCAGATTCTGACAAATGAGCGATGACCGCTTCGTTCTGCGGCTCCAGAATAAGCTCCGCTTCTTGCTTCAGCGCGACAAGTACCCAACTGTGAATGCCGCGAATCGTGTTGTACTTAATTTGGTAGCCACTCTTCACAGCTTTCGCGAATGTGTCTGCGTCCTCGTTCGCAAAGGTTGTTAAAGCGGCGTAATCGAAATGGAATTTGCTTTCATCTGTAGGCAGATTCCCTTCCTGAACTCTACTAATTAGTTCATCATTGGGCCATCCGTATGACTTTAGCGATTCCAACATCAGAGCATCCCATTGTGATAGTTTCGTTTCGGGCTTGAATATGTCAGCCATTCGTGATCTCTCCTTTTCCTTTGTGCTCGCGTGTGAGCAATCCTACGTGAAAGAGACTGCCCCGGTTATCAATGATAACCGGAAGCAGTCTCTTGCCATTATTAAAAGTTACTTGCTCGCCTTGTAAGCGTTTAGGAATTCTTTTACTTTCGCCGGATCAGCTTTAAGCTCTAGGCCTGTATCGACAAGCGGGCTAAGCGTGGAGACGGCTTTGAACTTGTTGCCATTGTAGAAAGACAAAATCTCATCTTGGTTGATGGAGTAAAGAACAGCTTTCCGCAGGTCTGCGCTTTCCGCGACTGGGCGGTTTTTCGTATTGAACAGCAAGTAAGAAACAGCGTTGCTCTGTACGGTTTGAAGCGCCAGCTTGCTGTCGCCCTTCACGACGTCGAATTTAGTTTCGGATACGCCGTAGTAGATATGAATCTCACCGCTGCGAAGCGCGGACAAGCTGCTGTCTGCGTCTTTGATGAAGCGGATTTTAATATTAGAGATATTCGGCTCATTGTCCGTACCCTTCATATACGCAGGGTTTTTGTAGAAGATTGCCTCGTAATCGTTTTTGGAGGACAGGATGTAAGGACCGCTCGTATACAATGTATTGTTGTACGAGCTGCCTTCCGTTACCGTATTTTGGTCACCGTAAGGAATATCTTTGTTCACATCGAATTTGGCCACATCATACGTATTGATGCTCTCAACCTGTTTCTTGGACACGATGCCCGCTGATTGGTGAGCCAAATAGTTCAGCACTTGAGGGAAAGGCTCAGTCGTCGTAAGCTTAACGACTTGGTATTTACCCTCTTTGTTGTTCGCTTGCTTCTTATCCGATACGAGCTCGGAAATTTTTGTTCCAAGGCCTTTCTCAAGAGCGGATTTCACACTGTCGCTGCCGCCGGAGAGCTTAACAGCTTCCAGTGCCGCAGCATCTGTCACCAGCTCCACGTTCTTGATATGCTCGTGAAGAGTGAACGTACGGTGGTCAGGCACGGAGTTTTTGTCCTTCGCGCGGTTCAGCGAGAAGATTACATCATCCGCACCAACGCGTTCGCCTGTATCCACTGCCAGCTTGTTTTTGATTTGGGCAAAGTTGATATCATCTCTTAGGATAAAGTAATAGTCGGAATTACCTTCAGCGATGGCATGATTGAGTGACAGGGAACCATCCGAAGTGATTTTATCATCATCTGTCAAATTCACTAACCGAACGTACATATTAGTATTGATAATATTGATGGAGCCGTCGTTGCCTTTGATCGGATCAAGCGACGTCAGTGTCGGCATAGTTGACTGCAGCACTAGCGCATCCTTCCCACGCTTCGATGTGTCTTTAAAATCAACGTCTTCCCAAGGAAGAGAACGGGACTTCGAGATCCGAACAGAATCCTTGTTCAATACGTCCTGATTCAAAGCCTGTGCTTTCAATGAGTTGTATAGCGGCGCGATATAAGCTTTGTCGAAAACGAGCTGCTGCTCGAATTGCTTGTAGGTTTCCGTGTACTCTTCTGGCGTTTGAGCACCAGCGGCATCAATCAATTTATCGATCTCCGCATCGGCAAGGATACTGTAGTCCCCGCCTGTTTTGAAGAGCGAGCGTACTGCATAGTCAGGATTCCCTGTAACGGTAGTCCAACTGGACAAAGCGATGTCATAATTGCCAGCGTCCTGCTGTGACTTGAAGCTGCCGTAATCAGCCTGTACATTCAATTTAACTTTAAAACCGTTTTTGGTTAACTGGTCGCGAACGATGTTAAGATCAGCCTCGTTTGCGCTCATGCCAAGCAATTCTATATCTACCGGATTACCGTCGACGACAGCTTCCGTTCCTTGCGTTGGAGCTGGTGATTCCTTCACATCATTTTTAGTCGTTAATTTGCAACCGCTGAGCATAATCGAAAGACTGATTAGCAACAATGCGGCGAATTTCCCTTTGTTCTTCATGGTGCACTCCTCCAGTGTTATCGTTATGTTGTATGTTAACTCACATTCAGTTATCGGCCATTCGTGTCTCGTAACATAGAAGTCGATGGAATATGAATGAGGTTAAAAAAGGATTGAAATCTTTAATCCAGCTTCGGATCAAGCGCGTCGCGCAAACCGTCGCCAAGGAAGTTGAATGAGAGCACGAGCGCGATAATGGCAAGTCCCGGATAGACAGCCGTGAAGGCATGCGTCTCCAGATAGGCGCTTCCGAGCTTTAAAATATTGCCCCACTCCGGAATATGAGGCTCTACGCCAAGCCCTAAATAGCTCAAGCTGCTGGTCGATATGACCGCGGTACCAATCGTCAGCGTAGATTTTACAATCATCGGCGCGATGGAGTTAGGTACAATATGCTTGAACAAAATAGTCCGGTCGCTTGAGCCGAAAGCTCTTGCTGCCTGCACATATTCAAGAGTGGATACGAGCATGACATTAGCTCTCATTGTTCGGGCATAAGTCGGGATCGCGCCTACGCTGAGTGCCAAAATTAAATTGACAGTACTTGCACCAAATGCCGCGATAATAGCAATGGCAAGCAGAATGCCAGGTATCGCATAGAGGATATCTAATATTCTCATAATAATATTGTCCGTGTGCCGCCCATAATAACCGGAGACTGCACCCAGAACTCCCCCAATCAGGACGGGTATGAGCGTTGACAACAAGCCGACAGCCAATGAAATGCGTGCGCCGAAGACGATACGCGAGAATAGGTCTCTTCCGAAGTTATCCGTTCCGAGCGGGTAGGCCAGCTCCGGAGATTGAAGAATTAAGCTGTAATTGTTCTCGATCGCAAGCCCGTAATCAAAGGTCAGATAACTGGTTATGGACAACGTAAGCAGGAACAGGATAAAGAGCAGTCCCAGCATGGAAGTCGAGCTTCTGGACAGTCGCTCCACGACTTCCCCCAGCTTGGAGCCGGATGAATAGCCCTTGTCCCGGAGCTTGGCAATCAGCAATATCCCAAGGAATAAAGCGAACAAGTTGCCTGATACCGCAGTTAAAATAAGGATGCCGGCAACGATTCCCATCCAGCGTGGCATAACCGCTTTCTCCGCGTACTTGGCAACAAGGAGCAATGCTACGAGTTGCAGGAGCGCGGCAACAATCAGCAGAAACATGCCTATCATGAACCCGTTAGCCACATATGGCTTGAACAGGTTGAGGGCAGACACGGAGAATACAAGCAAGGTCGTAAGCAGCGAATAAACAGCCAGCGTATACGCCGCGCTTTTCTTCTCTTTAATGAGCTGGAACGCCACGGTTGCCACGAACACATTCGCGGTTAGAATGCTTAATAGCAGTACATAACCAAGCATCCTTGTGGAACGTCTAATTGCGCCAAAACGGATAAGATCACTTCGAATGAGCGCCCAAACCGCCAGCTCAAGCAGCGCGAAAGCAAAATATGCGATGCTGGCAATCAGTACTGCAGGCTTAAATGTCCCGTCGCCGGGAACATAACTGTTTAGCAGAAGTACAAGCCCTAGAGCCAGTGATACGATGCCGGCGAAGCTCGCCTGACCGTATTCTTGGCTGGATTTCAACCTGAACCTGACTTCTTGCTTGGTGATTGTAGGATTCTTCAAGAGTAGCACCTGCTTTAGTATTGTTTCATTTTCGAACGGATTCTAGGATCAAAAAACGCATACATCAAGTCGACGATAACATTCACGATCGAGATGGTAATCGCTGTATAGACGACTCCACCCATCACGCTAGGAATGTCAGGAATGAACTGCTTATCTACGATATAACTGCCTATACCGCTAATATTGAATACTTTCTCCGTAACTGCTGCTCCACCGAGCATACCGCCGAACTGCAAGCCGATAACCGTGATAATAGGGATTAGCGCGTTGCCTACGGCATGCTTCCATATGACATGTCTTCGGGCAAGCCCTTTTGCTCTTGCGGTTGTAATGTAATCCTCATGGATAACTTCCAACGTCGATGAACGGGTCATACGGGCTACGGCGGCCGTTAGTCCCGTACCCAGAACGACGATCGGCATAATTGCGGACAGCCAGTTCTCGGGATTATACGTTGCAGGCAGCCATGGAAGCTTAATTGAGAAATTCAAAATAAAAATAAGTGCCTGCCAGAAATTCGGGATCGACAATCCCAGCAAGGCGATAAACATAAAGGTATAATCAAAAAAGGAATTGGGCCTCGTTGCCGAAACAATGCCGATTGGCAATGCGATCAATACAGCAATCAGAGTCGAGATAGCCGTTAACGTTAGCGTCACCGGAAATTTATTCGCGATAGCTGCAGTAACGTTCTCGTTGCCTGCGAAAGACTTGCCTAGATCAAAAGTAAATATGCCTTTTATCGTGTCCCATAATTGGACAAGATAAGGTTGATCCAATCCGTACAGATGATTGAACGCTGCGATCTGCTCGGCGGTTGCTGTCTCTCCTAATAGATTAGCCGCTGGATTCATCGGCGATATATATAGGATCGTAAAAACGAGAAACGCAACTCCCAAAATGACGAAAAGAGACATTACCATTCGTTCCACTACGTATTTCAAGTAAGGCATAGAATAAATGGCCATCACTACATACATTGGAAAGCCGATAATTAGTGATAGTGTGAAGAAGACTGGATTCAAAGCTAACGCATGGTACGTATCGCCAAACGAAAACTTCAGCCCATTCTTTCCGTCAAGCTGTTTCTCCAGCTCACGGTTGAACCTATCATTGAATTTGATCTCAGCCATCCGGTTTGCTTCCAGTTCGGTCTGCTCTGCGCTGACCGTTTGTCCGAAGAAACGATGCTTACGGATTAGCTGCTCTTTAGCCTCCGTCTGCAACTTATCTCGGTACCCTGTAGCAAGGAGCTTATGTCTCGTCTCCTCAGCGATAGCTTTGTATCCATACTTGGATTTTCGATATTGATGAACGCCATACACGATGGCAGATATAGGTGCTCCTAACAGCAATATAAGCAGACTGTAGGTCGGATGTAATAACATTTTGCGGTAGATGGCGGCGATATGATCAACAAAGCCATTACCCGTTGCAGTTGCATGCCCTTTCAAGCTAGTCCGCTTCCTTTCATTCTATAAATTTTAAATTGCATTAATCCGATCAATATAGTAGATTTTATTTTAAGGAATGGAATATGTCAATAACTTATAACCGTTACTTACTTTTTTTCATTATACATGATATAAGAAGTATGAGGTATAAATAATCATCACCATTCACATTTAAGTATTCCTAATATTGGAAAAACACAGAATTGCAGGTGCACATATATGGATACATTATTGCAAGTTAATGATTTATCGGTTTCTTTTTTCACTCGTAACAAAGAAATAGAAGCAGTCCGTCACGTCAGCTTTGAAATTCGTAAAGGCGAGACGCTGGGTATCGTAGGTGAATCCGGTAGCGGAAAAAGCGTTACAGCACGTACGATTATGAGACTCCTCCCTTCTCCTCCTTCCATAGTGAAGAATGGCGAGGTGCTTTTTCAGGGTCAAAATCTAGCCTTTAAAACCGACAAAGAAATGGAAGCCATTCGCGGGAAGGATATCGGTATGATCTTCCAAGATCCCATGTCCTCCCTTAATCCGACGATGCGGATCGGCAACCAAATTGAAGAAAGCTTGATCAAGCATCGAAAGCTGGACAAGAAGCAGGCCCGTACGGAAGCAATTGAGATGCTGAAGCTCGTAGGCATTCCGAACAGCGAAGCCCGCTATCATCAGTATCCTCATGAGTTCTCTGGCGGGATGCGTCAGCGGGTCATGATTGCCATTGCTCTGGCGTGCCGTCCTTCTCTGCTTATTGCGGATGAGCCTACGACGTCGCTTGACGTGACCATACAGGCACAGATCCTGAACCAGATGAAGGATATACAGAAACAGCTAGGTACCTCCATTATTTTAATTACGCATGACCTCGGCGTCGTGGCAGGCATGTGTGACCGTGTCGTCGTGATGAAGGATGGAGAAATCGTCGAGACTGGGACTACGGAGCAAATTTTCGCAAATCCGCAGCATCCTTACACTGTTAAGCTTCTCCATGCATTGCCTCGTTTAGACGAGAAGAAAAAAATCAAGCCAGTGCCTGCAATTGTTCAGCGGGAAGAGGGCGTGCCTCTGCTGCAGGTTCGCTCTTTGAAGCAATATTTTGATATGGGAAAAGGACAGATTGTTAAGGCGGTTAATGATATCAGCTTCGATATTCAGGCAGGAGAAACGCTTGGCGTGGTAGGAGAATCAGGCAGCGGAAAGTCGACGACCGGCCGTACGATTCTTCGCTTAAATGAACCTACAGGCGGCGAGGTGCTGTTCAAAGGGATACCGCTCCATCAATTAAACCGCTCGGAGATGAAGACGATGAGGCGGCATATGGGAATGATCTTCCAGGATCCGTACGCATCCTTGAACCCTAGACTTCGCATCATTGATATTATCGGTGAAGCGCTTGACGTGCATGAAATAGCTACTTCCAAGAAAGAACGTCAGAGACGTGTCGAGGAGCTGCTTGAGATGGTTGGACTAGACCCGTCTCATGCTATGCGGTACCCGCATGAGTTTTCCGGCGGCCAAAGGCAGCGGATCGGCATTGCGCGGACGCTGGCCGTGGAGCCTGAATTTATCGTATGCGACGAGCCGTTGTCCGCCCTCGACGTTTCGATTCAATCCCAGATCGTGAAGCTGCTTGAGGAACTGCAGCAGAGGCTTGGGCTGACATACCTGTTCATCGCCCATGATTTATCGATGGTGAAGCATATTAGCGACCGCGTCGCGGTAATGTACAAAGGGAAGATCGTGGAGCTCGCCGAAAGCGAGGAGCTTTACACCAACCCGATCCATGCCTATACCAAGTCGCTGCTTGCGGCTATCCCGGTACCTGATCCCAAGGTTGAATCGCAGAAGAAGCTAGTGTTGCATGAAGAAGCTTCCAAAGCCGATCCCTACGGTCTTGAGCGCTCCGAATTCGTGGAAGTGAAAAAAGGCCATTGGGTAGCTATTGCTACCGACTAAGCCTGTATAGCAATGAAAAAACCGTGACCCGTAAGATGAATCATCTTGCGGGTCACGGTTTTTTCAGGCTGGAAATCGAAACTACATTCATTATTACTCATCCAATTTCGTTCTTAATGCCGTTATCAAGTTACCCATTAAATGGATTTATCATCGCTGTCCATAATCGAACCGAAACCGCCCTAATTATGTCCAGATTGTGAATTTTGTAAAATTAAGCCTTTTATTATACCATAAAATTACATAAAAATCAAGTATTGTTTCATTCAATGCCTTAATGCTAAAACAGATATGAGGTGAAAAATAATGGAAAATAAAAGTTTAACTGCGCTCGTCAGTGCGTTCTCAAGAGCGTATCACGCCAAGCATAATGGGATCAAAATTTTTGATGATCTACTCGCCAGACAACTACTAACCGATGAAGAATACGAGAATATTGCCAACAATATGTCACAGGCAATTGCTTTCTTCCATCCAGAATTTGTTGGTTCACAAGAGCAAGCACTGCGTAGAATCGTTGACCAACAATTGTCTCCATCCCCACTTGGTAGAGCTGCATTTGCCGAAAAAACACTTGCACTTGCCACCACGCTTGGCGCCAGACAATATCTCATTTTTGCTGCTGGTTACGACACCTTCGCTTACCGCCAGCCGAAGTGGGCAACGAAGCTGCAAATCTTTGAAATCGATCATCCTGCTACTGCAGCCGACAAACGCAGACGTGTATCGGCTCTGCACATGGACGCGCCATCAAATCTGCACTACATTTCTGCCGACTTTCGCGAACAGGATTGGCAGGACCCTATGCTGGCCTGCCCCTCTTTTGACCCAAGTTTAATCAGCTTTAGCAGCTTGCTGGGAATCAGCTATTATTTGCCTAAGGATGTGTTTAAGCATTTCTTGTCCGTCATTGCCTCACTACTCCCGAGCGGCAGCAGTATTGTCTTTGATTACCCCGATGAGCATACATTCACCTCGCAAGCAGGTGAACGGACACAGAAGCAAGTGATGATGGCCGCGCGGGCGGGCGAACCTATGCAGGCAAGCTATGCCTATTCGGAGCTTGAGCAGATGTTGGAAGAAGTTAACCTGCTTGTCTATCAGCATTTGACTCCTGCGGAAATTACCCTACAACTGTTTCAAGCCTACAACGACAGTCAGCCCGCACATAAAATAACAGCATTCGATAATGTAAATTATTGCTTAGCGGTTAAAAAATAAATTCACTCAGTCCCGCTTACCGTATCGAATACATTAATCTATCGTCAACCACAACAACGTAAAAATCTTGTGACATTCACCGATATGCCGAATAGCTTAATTGGAAGGCATAAAAACTGTTCACAAGGAGAATAAATCATGGGGAATAACGCAAAGCTTTGGAAACCCTCATTCAAGAGTAACACCAGGTTAAATAACTCCAAACGTCTTCCAAAAGGCCCCTTTAATTTATTTGCACGCTTTATAGCGTAAGGTGACATAATATGCTAAGCAGAGCTCATGCTCTATGCTATTTGAAGTGTAGATTTACGGTCGTATGAAGAGGTTAACCAGTCAAAGCTGGTTGACTTCTTTATTTTGCGAGCAATTAGATGTAGATGAGAAGGGCCGGGAACCTCCTCACTGGAGAGACTCCCGGCCCTTTCTGTTCGTAAGACAGATTATTTCAGCAAACGTGTATGGTCATAGGAGAGTCCGTAAGAACAGCGATGAGTGCCGAATTGCGAGTTATAGGACTTAGGGAACTCACGGCTGCCGTCACATCCTTCCAAACCAAAAAGAGACTCTGCTTTTGTCTCATGTCTTCGGCGGTCCGATCAGCATTTGCAGCTGCTAGATTGATATTATATTCGCAAATACCAAGTTAACCCATAGGTTATATTAGATACTAACATGATCAACGCAGGTCGTCAATTATAATAGATCGTTTTTCCTATGAAATGAGTGTTGATTTAACATTGATTTGAAGCATAAAAAAATACATCGTCCAGGGCATACGACCCACCTGGCGATGTATTCCTATCTAACATATTGCTTGCCACCCAAACCTTCTCCTAAATCCCCGTTGTGCCCGATCCCTAAACACTCGAAATTCGCCGCAGGAGTCGTAGGCTTCATTTCGTGTACAGAGCGATGAGGTCAATTTCGGATTTAAAAGACAGGTGTTTGGTTCAGCCTCAGCTCTTCTTCTGTAGTCAGGCCGTCCTTTAGCCCTTGTTGGCGTAATGCCAAGTAAAGCTCTGCCTTCGTGGCATTGATATATGGCATCACAAACAGGACGCCGACGAAGCATAACATTAGGCCTAGAATGATCCAGCCGAGGAAGCTTAGATCAAGCACGAATATGCGGAATTTATGTCCCCGCGTCATTTGGTTGCTTAAGTCCACCGCGCGTCTATACCCAATGTTGGGGTTGTCCGCCAAAATAAACGGCACCATGCTGTATGCGTAGGATTTCACGATTCCCGGGATGATAAGGAGCAGAAACCATAAGAAATTCAGAAATCCTCTCCACAACATTGCTTTCACGATATCCAAATACCTTTGCTTGTTAAAAGCATAACCTAAATGGTTTAGGTTCACCTCATGCTCCGCAGATTGCTTGAAGTAACGCATTGAACCGACCTCAAGGGGAAAACAGAGAAAGATACGAAACGCAAGTGCAAACAAAAAAATTACAATAAATACGATTATCGCGATAGCAAAAAAAGGTGCTAAAAACTCCCAATCCCAATTTATACCGGAGTTGCCGGAAGTACCTGAAGAACCAGATGATCCAAAGTTAAAAGTCGGAGGACTGCCGCCTCCAGTAATAAATGCCAATATAATACTTACCAAAAATGCCTTCCAGTATGATGTCCGCAGCACCTCCTTGGCTTTTCGTTTCAGATCTTTACGATCCCACATCGCTATCCCTCTCTCCATTAGTACTTTGTTTTTCATCTTACAATAGATACCATATTTAATATAGTACGATATGCAATGAATCATTCCATTCTCGGATGATTGTACGGTTGTTAGGCAAATTGTTGACGATACCGTCAGCATTGTCAGCGTGCTATTTTTTTAAGCGACTGCATGTTTAGTTCACGTTAACTGTAAGCATAAAAAACACATCGCCCAAGGCTAGTTATTCCATAGACGATGTATCCAAATAATTATTCAATTATCACATCAAAATTCAAGCTTTTTCCGGTGTGACCTTCAAACTGACTTGATTGCCTTGGATAGTTAAAGCCCCTTCATAATATCCTCTGTCGCAGCCGCTTGCTTTACATTTGCACTTATAATCTCCTGAGCAGCCGCATACATAAAATTGCGTGTTAGCAAAACCTTTAAAGATGCCTGTCTTCTTCTGGAAGAACGTGTGGGCATGATGCGTAAATATGCCCAGCACTTTGTCCCTCACATTTGTAGGAATGGCATTGAAAAAATTCTCCGTTTCCTGCATGCTTACGACATGAGACGGATCGACGTTGATCCCGTTAACCTTCAGAGGCCAATGACAATCAATAATATAATAATATTGAGGTGTCAATGTTTTGAGAAGGCTTATGCTTGCATAGCTGAATTTGCCTGAAGCGTTGTCCAGCCAAACGTACTTTACCTTCCCTTGCGTACCTGGAAAATCAATGATGCCCAGTACGTCGTTCAAATATTGTGGAAACAGCTGCCGCGTACTCTCTTCCCAGTTTCCGATGGAAGCCCGATACGGGATATTCTTCGGCCCCAATACGTTCGTCACGGCATCTTTAAAGTTTTGATAGTCCGTTTGCGCTTGAGCTCCCACCGATCCATGCTTATTATCTCCACCGAATATGACGAACCGTTTATCCCCTGATTTTACCGCCTTTGGCAACAACCCTTTTAACACATTTAAACTGTTCCCGTATCCAACGTGACTGTCTCCAATCACGGCAAAGTTGACGATCTTCGCAGCAACTGCGTTTAATTTCTGCGGTATGATCATAACCTTAACTTTTTTTGAAAGCCATGGTTTTGGTATTTTCATGAAGGACGTCCTCTCCAATATGTCTATCCGACATATATATTCCGTAAGGCTTGGTCATGAAAATAAAAACCACTGAATTCTTCAGAATACAAGTACAAGTCTTGAATCTGTTATGAAGATGGTTGTTATTTAAACTAATTTAGAATCAACATACTTAAATTGATAACTTCAACGTGAAACAAGAATGCAAAATTCAAGATTTTGGCTTGCCGCGAGCGAAAAAACACTGCAAAAAAAATAAATCGCCACAGGCAATAAGCCTGTATGGCGATTTATTTGTTAATGCGGGAAGCACTACTTATATTCTCGTCAAAGTGTACACTTTGCTTTTCGAGTCATAGCTCACTTTATAGTTGGCTTCGTTATATCTGATCCCCAGAAACTTCGGATTCGTATCCACGTTATTATTCGTCACGGCAAACTTGATCGTCTTTGGACGTGAGCCGGCATTATCGATCGTTCGCAACAAGAATACCCGATACTCTTCCGTAGACTTCAGCTTCATGCCGTCTACTGCAGGATATGTATTTATATCCGGATATCCGAAGCCGTCCCATTCGCGGGTGTTCATCATGAAATTAGCGTCCTTCAGATAATAGGTATAATCGATGTTTTTCTTCCCGTCAGCTAATGTCGCGTCCAGATAACGCCATTTGCCATTCACGTACACCATATTCCATGCGTGCCGTCCAACAAAGGAGTGTCCATCTAATGGGATATCCGGTATGTTAGCTCTGATTGCTAAATAGTGAAAAAGCGCCGTATAGTGCGCGCACACCCCTCTGCCCGTGTTGATCGCTTCCAACGCGTTCTCACCTGAGAGGAGACTCGTGCCTTTTGAGTATGTGATGTGAGTGACGACGTAGTCGAAAATGGCTTTGACCTTCTGCTCGTCTGTCATGTTCGGCTTAATAATTTTCTTCAGAATCGGGTCAAGCTTCTCGTACAGTTTCTTATGAACGGTGTCCGGCTGCGCCGTCATAATAGGCTTTTCGTCTGCTTTAAGCACTCGCGCTTCCGCTGTATAGCCTTCACCGTTCCAGCCTTCATAGACATACGTGCCATACAGCACTTTGGATTGACGAAACCGAACGTTGGTCAAGCCGCTCTTAAACGTGAATTTGACCTCGGCATCCGGCGCCCATAGTTCCAGAATAGCAAATCCGATGTCTACTCTTTGGTAAGCACTTCTCGACAGCTTTACCCCTTGCGTTATGTCATCAAGATGGTAGGTGATATATTCAATCGCATCCGCATTAGACTCAAAATCCAAATAAGCGTAGTTAGATCCTACCGTAACATGCGACTTGTAGATTGCCCCATTTAGCGGAAGAATTCCTCTAATATTGTTCGATCTAAATTGCTCTGCACCCGATTCGGCTTGTTTGCGTGTGAATGGCTTTGTAGGCTCGAAATTGCCATTGATCACATTCATAACGCTGCGGTTAAGCACGTTCGACACAGCATGGAAATCCTCCGGCTTGATGCTTCCGAAATCACTCGTTGTCACCTTATTTTTAAGTGCGTAGATTACGCTTCTCGAAATTCTCTTCGCCGCCTCGGTCCGCGTCATCGTCTGATCAAGCTCACTAAGATCATCAATAAAGCCATAGAGAAACGCTTCTTTCAAATAGTTCGGAGTATCTTCGGTGAAACCTTTGTAATCGATCGTATACCACTCTTTCGGCTTGCTATCTCCGTAATAAAGCTGTGCTAACTCATCTACCGTAATCCCCTTCTCAGGCGCAGATTCTGCAATTGGAGCAAGCAGAGGCAACGATAATAACAGGCACAGCATAACGGACAAAATTTTTCTAGCCATTTTAATATCCTCCATTTGACGACATGATTCGACTCTAATAGCATCATTGTATCAACTATGGAAAATATTGACTATACTTATTTTTTGGAATCTACGTCTCAGCTGGTAGTTTTACTTACTAGTGATTTACAACTTTTCTTTTTTAATAATATTTTAAATCTGCGCTATTTTCATTCAATTGGAACGAACTGCGAAATGCATAAGTCATGCTTATTAGCCTTAGAGGCTTAGGCCAATACCTGTAAAATATCATCGATTTTCTTACCATTGGAAATAACTCCGTCATTCATCCATGTCAAAAAATCCACTTCATAAGCATGATTGTTCCTCACAGCCGGCAAAGTACGCCATGCGGGATGCTGCAACAGGCTTCTTTCCGTCCCTTCGGCTTGGCTATGCCACTTATCAAATGTGATAAACAAATGGTCCGCGGAAAGAGTAGACAGCTCTTCCACCGTCAGCTTTGTCATTCTTTCTTGAGCTATTCCAGCTCTTGCCTCACCTCTGGAACACGGACTGAGGCCTAGATCTTCATATAAGACCGCTGTCGCAAATCCCCTGCCCTTATCGGTATATTGGTGAATACAATCAGCTGAAATACGCAAAAAAGCGACCGTCTCTCCATTCATGGAATGACTCAGCTTCTGACGAGCCAACTTCGCTTTCTCCTCATACATGGCAATGGCCTCTTCAGCCCGCTCCAATCGTCCGAAATAATTACCCACCGTGCGCAGCAATGTCCGCCAGTTATCCCTAAGCTCCGGGAGAACACAGGTGCTCGATATACGGCGGCATTGCGAGTATTGATTCTTATGATATTGCTCCCGAAGCACAATAAAATCTGGCTTATAGCTGGAAAGCACCTCGAAATCGCCGCTCATATCGTCAAAAGTCGGGATATCATGCAAAGCCAAATAATCCTGCTTGCCCCATTTAGCATGAGAATACTGTGCGACAGGTATGATATTCAGCGCGACCATAAAATCCTCCAGATAAGGTGCAAACACTCTTAGTTGCTCTCGATGACTGAGACGGTATTGTCCGGGAGAGATCCCCACCATTTGCTTGAAGCGCCTGTTAAAATAATACTCATTCGTAAACCCGGCATGTTTGGCAATCTCAGCGAGCTTATCCTCGCCTCCGAGAAGCCATTTTTTGGAATGATTAATCCGCACATCATTCAAAAACTGCAGCGGCACCACTCCAGTAACTTCTTTGAACAATCTGGTGTACTTCCAACGTTCCATTTTGGCTATAGTAGCAAGCTCCTCTACCGTCAGCACGTCTCGGTAATGCTGCTCGATATGTCGGATAGACTGCTCTACCCCCTGCTGCTCGGTCGCGCCAATCACACCGCTCTCATCTGAACCGTTGGAATTCTGGCTAAACAACAGAAGCAACAGCTCTTGAAAGCGAACATAACAGTGAAACAACTGTAGTTCCTCCCTGGCATGACGACCAGCATATATATCCTCCAGCAGCTCGAGTACTTTAACAAATGGGGAACAAGATAGATCAGGCTTTGTCGGTAGCAGACTCCAAGCCAGAGCAGCTTTGCCGGATTCCTGATCTGGGATTAGTGTGAACTCCAACTGATAATAGCTGCAGCCATGTTGATCCGACTGAATAGATATAGCCTTCCCAGGCTCTACGATCCAGCATTTCCCCTGTCCAAAGGTTCGTTCCTCCTGATCAATACCCAATCGCCCGACGCCTCTCGTAAAAATCAGCAGCGTGAAGCAGCCTGTACTTTGCTCATCATGAGTGAGCTGCTGCAAGGCATGGATGTGCTGAATCGCATGCATCCTATAAAAGGCGGCGGGTGCTGTTGATACGAGCTTGGTATCTTGTTGTTCCATGTGTATAAGCACACTCCAATCCAGATAATCTTCCGCACTTATAATCTAAAACCAATAGAGCTGCCCTTCAACTCTCGTTGAAGAAGCTGCCCTATTGGAGAAATCAACAATCTATTGCTAGCATTACGTATTCGATGGAGCGAGAAGACGAAGCAAATCATCCATTTTTTTATAATTCGCCATAATAGCCCCAGTCTGCCAATAAGACCTCTCGACAGGATATACATGTCCTTGCTTAACTGCTGAGACTGTCTTCCACAGTGGATTAGCCAACATGCTCTCCAATGCTTTGGCATTCCCCTCATCTTCCCATGAGCCATTAGATGGAAGCAAAATAATATGATCTGCATCAAGCTCAGGAATGACTTCCAAAGACAACAGTATATTAGGTTCTGTCATGGCCTCCACAAAGGTAGGCGCTTTAAGACCAAGATCTTTATACAAAATTTGACCTATGAAAAAATTCTCGACACCAAAAATATTAATCGATTTATCAACCACATTCATTCGCAATACGACGACCTTTTCTTCCCCTACCGCTGCCTTCAATTTTGTCTTGACTTCAGCAATACGGCTATCATATTCCTGTAGCACCTGAACCCCTTTATCCTGCATGCCGAGAAGATCTGCGATTACGGTTAGTGTTTTTCGCGAATCCGCCAATACATCGCTTGACAGAATGTAGGTAGGCGCTATCTTTTTGTATTGCTCGTACTGGGCTGGTTCCTCGCCTGCCGCAATAATTAAATCAGGCTCAGCAGCGAGCATGCCCTCAATGTTCCCTGTAATATCGAACAGCGGGACATTAAGCTCCAAATAATCCTGTTTGCCCCACATCGGATTAAAATATTGCACAATTGGTGTTACACCCAGCGCTACCAAGAAATCCTCCCGATAAAGCGCGGATATCCGCTTCGGATGGGCAGGAATTTCCACCTCGCCTGATTGATCGACAACCACTCTATTTTCTTCCTGTGTTGCCGCCGCATTCGTCGCTGTATTCGAAGCGTTTGTCTCCGCAGATTGCTTCTCTGCTGCATTTTTTGTGTCGCCGCCTGTTCCGCAGCCTGTTAATATAATTACGGCTGCCAACAGGGAAATCCACCCCGTCTTTAAGAAACCTCGCCAAGCCATGAACCATCCACTCCTATTACAATTATACTTTCAACAATAATGATAATCATTATCAATATGATAGAGTAAATATTACCGTATTACTCCCCCCTAATCAATACACATTCTCGACAAAATTGTTTATACAATCTCTACACAGAAATAGCCGGGTTTATCAGTAAGCCCGCTCTTCTGAATACAACGCAAAGAGTACATCGCTTTATCAGCGATGTACTCCGAGTCGCATACTGTTATAAAACTCAAACCTTCTCTTCATCCCCGGTTGCAACTGGGTTCCCGCTATCAGAAATCCAATCGCTCCAGCTCCCCGCATACAAGCGCACTTTCGTGAAGCCTGCTTCCTGTAGCGCAATAACGTTTGGCGTAGCCGTGACGCCAGAGCCGCAATATACAATCAGATCACCGTTCTTATCCAGATCATCGAACCGATCGGTTTGAGCGGCGACGTCCTTCCATGCGCCGGATTCCGTTAGACTGTCTTTCCAGAAACGATTAATTGCGCCCGGAATGTGGCCTGCGACGCGGTCGATCGGCTCGACCTCGCCGCGGTAGCGAGGAGCTTCACGCGAGTCGATGAGGGTTACTCCCTCGCTGTCCAGCAGCTCCCTAACCTCATCCATTTCCACTAGCATATTGTGCTGCACCGTTGCAAGGTATGTCATAGGCTGCACCACTTCCTTTTCGGTTGCTACAGGCAACCCTTTTTTTGCCCAAGCCGAGAAGCCGTTGTCAAGCACATAGACCTGCTCATGCCCCATATACTTCAGCAGCCACCACAGCCGGGAAGCCATCGCTCCGCCTTGATCATCATAAGCAACCACAATCGAATCGTTGCTTATGCCAGCCCTCGCAAATGTCACCGTCATTGCAAAAATATCCGGAAGCGGATGGCGCCCGCCATGCTCCTCGACCTCGCCAGACAGATCCTTCTCCAAGTTCATATAAACAGCCCCAGGGATATGCGACTCCTCGTACGCTCTGACCCCCGCTTCGGGATCGTCCAATCGAAAACGGCAATCCGCGATGACTAGCTTTGGCTCACCCATTTTCTCCTTCAGCCATTCCAATGACACAATGTTACTCATTCCGACTCGCCTCTTTCGTTCATTTATGTAATCCATTATGGATCCATTAGCCTTAGATCGTTCCGATTGCCTACCTATCTATAGTATATGGTGAGATTCCAATCTTCAATGGAACGTTTCAGCCAATTATAAAAAAAAGGCCGGGAGTCTCTCCACTAAGGAGGCTCCCAGCCTGCAATTCCTAACTAGATCACACCGTTACAATTGCGATCGTTATCATCGTCCCGCACCCAATCTCGCATAGATGCAGCCGGCGGTTGTTATTATTTAATCATCTGAAATACTTGCTCGACATCCTTGTCTCCGCGGCCGGATAGGTTAACGATCAGGATCTTATCCTGATCCATCGTTGGCGCCAGCTTCTTGGCATAGGCAACCGCGTGAGCACTCTCCAGGGCAGGGATAATCCCTTCCGTACGAGAAAGTTCTTGGAACGCTGCCAACACTTCCTCATTGGTAACTGTCGCATATTCGGCGCGCCCCGTCACCTTCAAGTGGCTATGCTCCGGCCCGATGCCCGGATAATCGAGCCCCGCGGCGATCGAATACGTCTTCCGCGGCTCTCCTTCCTCGTCTAGCAGTACCAAGCACTTGAAGCCGTGAATCATGCCCGGAACGCCTTCCGTTAAGGTCGGGGCTTGATCGGGTTCAACACCGATCAGGCGAACGCTCGGCTCGTCGATGTAATGAGCGAATGCTCCAATCGCATTGCTGCCACCGCCCGCACAGGCTACCACCGCATCAGGCAAACGACCTTCCTTCTCCAAAATCTGCTGCTTCGACTCTTCGCTGATAACCGCCTGAAAATGCTTGACCATCGTCGGAAATGGATGCGGACCAACCGCGGAACCGAGCAAATAAAACGTATTTTTATAATTGCGAACTAGATCGCCCAGCGCTTCGTCCACGGCGTCCTTCAGTCGACCCTGCCCTTTATCAACCGGCACGACAGTAGCACCGAGCAGTTCTATCCGGAACACGTTGAGCGCCTGACGGCGCATATCTTCGGCTCCCATATAGATGACGCATTCCATATTAAACATGGCACAAGCCGTTGCCGTAGCAACCCCATGCTGTCCGGCACCAGTCTCGGCGATAATCCGCTTGGCGCCCATTCGCTTGGCGAGCAGAATCTGACCAATAGCGTTGTTGATCTTATGCGCTCCAGTATGATTCAGATCTTCGCGCTTCAAGTAAATTTTGGGTCCTCCCCATGCTTTGGACAGCCGCTCCGCATAAGTCAGCGGGCTCTTGCGGCCAACATATTCACGCAGGTAATAGCTAAGCTCTTCCTGAAAGTCCGGATCGTCTCTGAACTTGTAAAATTGCTCGCTCAAATAGTTTAGCACTTCCTGCAATTCCGGCGGAACGAAGCTGCCTCCGAATTCCCCGAAGTACCCCTCTTGCTGCAACTGTTGGTCCATAAGTAAGCCCTCCATATAATAAAATGGTAATCTATCAAAACTATATTACCATAAATTTCTTTTATATTTTATATAAGCGTTTTGTAATCCGATAGAATGATTACAAATCTGAATGACTAGGTTTCATTCACTAGGCACAGATAAAAACTCCTTGAATCCATAAGATTCAATGAAGAGACTGTGACGAACCTGTTGCCATCATCTTTATGTTTATCAATGACTATGATGATTTCCAAAATGCAATATATTGTTTACATTTTGAAATACATAAATTACAATAATTTCTAACCAGTGACTGGAAAGGGGTTTATATGCTTGTTAACAACGTTCGTGAACTGAGGGCACGCTTCAGATGGTCTCAGCAAGACCTCGCGGATGCCATTGGAGCCACTCGCCAGACTGTAGGGTTAATCGAGAAAGGAGATTACTCCCCTTCGATTACGCTCGCTCTCAAAATTGCCGCAGCTTTCAAGGTGCCCGTTGGAGAAGTTTTTTCTTTAAAGGAGGGAGACAAATAAGATGGTATCACGGATTTTGCGTTCGCCATTATTTTCAATAACAATGTTTCTCGCAGCATTGGGCGGAATTTATATATTCAGGAAATATTGGGAATCAGGCGAATTCAAGAAAGCTTTGGATTCAGGCGAACCTTTGACTGCGGGTAACATTTATGCCTTGTGCTATGCGGCCTTTTTCGTGCTGTGGGTGTTGCTTGTAAGCATTCATAATCGGAAGAATCCAAAAGAGCTCATTAGTATCTGGTTGGGCATGTCTGAAATTTGGGAGGTGGGTGAGGGGCAGCAATGGATCACGTTTAAGGCTTGTCGAAACGTCTATATTTACTACAGCATTTGTTTGCCCTTAGCTGCAGTAGCAGTCATATTTGTTCCATCCGATTTCACCTATGCTTTAATCGTTTTGGGATTATTGGGATTGGGTCAATATCTCGTCTATGGTCTGACAAGATGGAAGTATATCCGCATCTGATTCCGTTAAAACGGGTAGGCATTATAGTGGGTTTGAATTTGATGGATGACAGATCAGCGCAAATATTGTTCGAAACTAAGCATATTTCTACCGAGGGGAGATCAAATGCCTATGAATATAGCCGTCAAATTGATGCAAAAATTCAAAGACCGCGATACCCAGAATAAGCTGAAAGTCTATCAGGATAAAGCGGAGCTCATCAGGAAAAGGAATTTGGAAGCATGGGACGATCGGCAGCTTCAAGCAGAATCCCTCCGGCTGCAAAAAGAAGCAGAATCAGGTACGCCTTTGGATGAGCTGCTTGTCGATGCTTATGCCCTAGTCTGCGAAGCAGCGAAGAGAAAACTCGGATTACAGCCTTACGATGTCCAGATCATGGCTGCCGTCGCTCTGCACGAGAGATTTTTGATCGAACAGCATACTGGCGAAGGAAAAACGCTCTCTGCTGTTATGCCTGCTTATCTAAATGCGCTAACCGGCGAAGGCGTTCATGTGCTGACTTTTAACGATTATTTGGCAGATCGGGATGCGGAGTGGATGGGCCCAATCTATCGTTTCCTCGGGTTAACGGTAAACTCGGTTCAAGCGGGCATGAGCCCGTCCGAGAAACGGGAAGCGTATACCGCGGATATAACCTATGTTACCGCCAAAGAGGCGGGATTCGATTATTTGCGTGACACGATTGCACTAAACGAAGCTGATACCGTGCATCGTCCTTTCCACTACGTCATCGTCGACGAAGCGGATTCACTACTTCTGGACGAAGCACGGGTGCCGCTAGTTATCGCAGGCGAGTCGGGCTCTTCCAGCAACGACGGCATTCGTTTTGCAGAAGTGGCTCGGCAGCTCGAACAAGTAGAGCATTACTACTTCGACGAGTTCAAGCGGAACGTTTATTTAAATGAAGCAGGCTCTGCGAAAGCGGAGTCGCTGCTGGGATGCGGCAATTTGTACGACAGCCAAAATAGTCATTTGTTAACGTCATTAAATTGCGCGCTGCATGTGGAACTGTTATTGAAAAAAGAAGTCGATTATATCGTCCGGGACGGTGAAATCGAGCTGATCGACGAATATACCGGACGCGTGGCGGAGAACAGGCATTTGCCGGACGGGCTGCAAGCCGCGCTTGCGGCCAAAGAAGGGCTGCAGTCGATATCCGGCGGGGAAATTCTCGGGACGATCACCCTTCAACACTTCCTTAGCCTATATCCAAAGATTTGCGGAATGACGGCTACCGCGCACGCTTCCGCAATGGAATTCGAAGATATTTATGCGCTGCAGGTCGTGCAAATCCCGCCGAACCGACCAAACATTCGGATCGACCATCCACTCCGGATTTATACTCATAAAGAAGCCAAACTTAAGGCACTTGTAAAAGAAATTTCGTCCGTCCATGCGACGGGCCGTCCAATTCTCGTTGGCACATCAAGCGTCGAGGAGTCTGACATACTGGCGGAGGCGCTAGCGGTTGCCGAAGTACCTTGCCATGTTCTGAATGCCAAAAACGACGCAAAAGAAGCCGAGATCATCGCCAATGCGGGAGAAATCGGCGCCGTGACGGTGTCTACGAATATGGCGGGACGCGGCGTCGACATTCGACTCGGCGGCGGCAACCCCACACAATCAGAAGTTGTCGTCAAACTGGGCGGGTTGTACGTGATTGGTACGCATGTGAACGAAAGCGTGCGGATCGACGACCAACTGCGCGGGCGTTCTGGCCGCCAAGGCGACCCGGGAGCTTCCGTATTTTTCGTAAGCTTGGAGGATGAGTTGCTGCTTCGGTTCGGTATCGATAAAGCGTATCGTAATCTTAGGCAGGATGAGGCTCTCGAGAAGCCGGTGCTCCGCAGCAAAATTGCGCATATTCAGCGCGTTACTATGGGCCAAAACTTTCATATCCGCCAGGAACTGAACGGTTATTCGGATATGGTGGAGGATCAGAGGCGAATTCTATACGAGGAGAGGCTCGGAATTTTGAAAGGCGAGAAGCCGATGAGTCCTTCGGAGCAGCGTGTACGGCTTTTTTATATCGACGAGTTCTGGGCTGACCATCTGGCATACGTTTCTTACATTCGCGAAGGCATCCACTTGGAGAGTCTTGCTAGCCGCAATCCGATCGACGAATTTCATGTACAAATCACCCAAGCATACGAGCAAATTCCGGCTAAAATAAATAATGAGTCGGCGAATATGCTTGTAAGGCTCGGAGGCTCGAATGATCCGGCGAAGTGGGAAAAGTTCGGTCTGAAGAGTCCCACTTCCACTCGGACTTATATTATCAACGATCAATACATCCAGAACAAGCGCAGCTCATGGACCCCAGAGACAGTAATGGCTTATTATATTCGCAAGATTTTGAGTCCGGTATTCGACCGGATATTTTCTGTACTAAACAGAGGCTGATTGCGTTGTCCCCCCACTTGCTGCACGAAATAATGGATGATCTGAATACTTATCGACAATATCTGACTACCCACTCGATGATTACAACACTTGACTAATTTTAACGAAGCTATTTATTTGCCGCCTGGTTCGCTTGGATTTCTTGATATTAAATCAGAATAGCAACCAATTATCGCCGCCATAGCTTTGGCGGCTTTTTTGCATCAATTTAGAGAGGAGAAATTCATATGACACAATCGACAGCAACACGCGAATGACTGACTTCCGCTACGATCAGCTTACATCAATAATTGTTGAATTTGCGTTGATTCCATATGCCCCTGTACAAGAATTTTTGACTTCCGAATCTTTGTTTAAAACCCTCTACAAATGCAAAAAGGTCGATCAGTCACTCGATGAGTTAAGCTGCCGACCTTTGTTTTGTCTATACAGAGGGCTGAGTTTTGCACCGTAGAGCATACGAGCGCGTGCTCGGTTCAAGGCTAATCATTTCAATCAGAGGGTTTTCATTTAAAGCAACTTAATCTGCTCTTCTAGCTCATCAACCAATACTTTTGCAAGTTCAAAATCAGTATCTTTTAAAGCCAATTCTATTTTCATTTCAACTGATTTTTTATTTTGTTCATTTTCTAGATAGTCTTTATCAAAATGACTAGCATAAATCATCTGTCTAAATTTTTGCATACTCATTTTTCTAATCGTCTTATCGTCAATGATTAGAACATAATCCATACCATTTACAACAGAATAGAAATCATGAGAAATCATGAGAATCGCACCTTTGTAGTCTTCAATGGCTTTCTCCAGTGCTATTTGTGTATAGGTGTCTAAATGGCTTGTCGGTTCATCAAGAAGCAATACGTTTGCTTTACTGGCAGAAACTTTAGCCAATTGAAGCGTGTTTTTTTCTCCACCAGATAAAGATTCTATCTTTTGATTAACGATTTCCCCTTCAAAACCATAGTTTGAAAGATACGATCTAACCTCATCATAAGTTTTAAACCCAGCATCAATGAATTCTTCTAATATTGTATTTGGATCCTTTAGCATTTCGCCTTGAATCTGAGATAAATAAGCCACTTTAACATCAGCATTTATTTCAATTGAATCATGATTATTTTTAAAGATATCTCGGAGTAAAGTCGTTTTCCCGGTACCGTTTGCACCAATAATGGCTACTTTATCAGTAGATTTTATCTCAAAGTTAACATTGTCTAAAAGCAACTCACCAAAGGTAACACTGTAATTATTGACGCTTATAACAATGGTGTCTTCAATTTCATTATCTATACCAAAACTAATATTCGGTTGCTTAATTTCAACAAATGGTGCTTTAATTCTACGCGCTTCCAATCTTTCTTGAAACCTAACTCTAGCTTTTAATGCTTTCCCTCTAGAAGCTTCTGAATTATAAGTTGCGATAACTCTAAGATTAACGATTGTTTTCTCATTTCTCTTAATTTCTTCATCATCAGCGATTGCGAGTTCTTGCAACTCTATTTTAGTCTGAAGTAATGAAAAGTTATAATCAATATATCGCCCATCAAACTCTTGGATCTCCGTGTTTTCAAGGTGTATAATTTTGTTGAAACAATGATTCAATAGATATCGGTTGTGCGTTACAACTAGCAGTATTCCTTTGTGAGAATTAATAAGATTTTTAAGTGCATTTAGGTTTTCAAAGTCTAAAAATACATCTGGTTCGTCCATAATCATTAAGTCTGGACTACTAAGCATTTCCTTCATCACTTGAATAAGTTTGAATTCGCCACCACTGAGATCGGATATCCTAAGGTCTTTTAGCTTCATAAGGTTTGCTAGATTTAGTTTCTTGTTAATGTTGCTTTCAAAATCATCCCCACCGATAGAATCAAATGCGTCTAAAGCTAATTGATACTTTTCTAATAACGAATCAATATCCGACGATGTTTCCATTTCAGTACAAATAGATGTTATTTCATTTTGTATCTTAATAAATTCTTCCCCTATATATTCAAAAACTGTTGTTTCTTTCGTTTTGTCTAGTTGTGAGAATTGACTTACATGCCCAATTTTGCAAGTCGGGTCTATTTCTAACATGCCCTCGAACATATATCTTTCTGGATCCATCAGTATATCTATTAATGTACTTTTCCCACTGCCACTTGTTCCTATAAATGCGCAATGTTGTGCCTCTTCTAACGTAAATGAAATGTTATTATATAGTTCTTTTTGCGGAAATGAGAAGGATAATTTATCAACTTTTATCATAGTATTACCTTTCTTTATAACTAAAATAGTGACTATTATTAGATGTATTGCAAAACATAGATTTTGAGTTTACCGTTGTTTGAGTAACACTGTTTACAACTAACTTCAATCCATTTGTATCCCATACCTTGGGGGTCAAAGTTCCATGTTACCTCCTCAACTGTCCTGATAAAAGCGCCAGAATGAATTCGACTTTGATCACTGTCGGTTGTAAATCTACCATATTCATCTTATCTCGCTCCTTAATCAAATAATGATAAGACGAGAATACCTCCTGACGAATAGCCAACGGAATAGGTCGGGGAGCTTTTTGGTAGGCTGCAGGGGTGAGCTGACAAGCCTCCCTCCTTTCCTTTTGATCATATCGCCGGCGATTTTTGCATACTTGATTCGAGTTGTACAATAAAATCTTGCCATTACTTATGATAAGGTTCTCCATGCTGACTGTAACGGCAAGTTTAAGAGCCATCCATAGCGGGATGGCTCTTTTGAAGAATACATAACTCACTGAACTGAGGCCCGTAAGTGTTGCATCCTTCTCCCCCATCTCTGTAGAATAGGCTAAACCGCTATCAGTACCTTTTTGGCTTTGACATGCGTTCCATGATCAAAGCTACCCTGCGTCTGCTAAAAAATCGGATCATTTGAGCCATAAGGTAATTGTTACGGCCATCGATGATATAGCTGCGTCCCTGGTCAATCCCGCGAATTCCGGCCTGTACAACCCTCTCCGGGGTCGAGAGCTTTTGACCCGCCCCCATCTCTTCACTGCCAACCGCATCGAAAAACCCCGTCTCAGTTGCACCTGGGCACAGTGCGAGCACGCGAACGCCTCGCCCGCGCGTTTCCGCCCATAGCGCCTCAGAGAAGGACAATACAAACGCTTTGGTAGCCCCGTAAACTGTAGAATAAGCACACGGCATAAACGAGGCCATCGAAGCCACGTTAACGATGACTCCGTCCTCTCGCCTCAGCATATTAGGCAGCAACCGATGCGTAAGATCGACTAACGATGCCGTGTTCAGCATAATCTCTTCCTGCTCGCGCTCCGGATCTATTTCCTCGAAACGGCCATAAGTGCCAACGCCTGCGTTGTTGATGAGAATATCGACCGACAAGCCCAGTTCAGAAATTTGTTCGGCCAGTTGACGCGGGGCATTCGCTTTGGACAAATCACAAGCCAACGCATATGCCTTCACGCCATACTGGCGGTTTATTTCCCCAGCCATTGCATCCAGTTTGTCCTTGGAGCGCGCTGCCAGAACGACATGACAACCTCGTGCCGCCAGTTCTTTGGCATACGCTTTCCCGATTCCGGATGAAGCACCGGTGACTACAGCTAGCTTGTTTCTATAGGAATACTTGTTCAAGAAAAAAAACCTCCTATCGACAGCACTTCTCTGTCGTTAATATCTTAATCGTACCGTCGGTAGAGGTTGTTAGCCACATCATGTCTATACTATTAGCGGGATTAACAGGCATCCGTTCTCGGTGAAGGTTATGTCCTGTGGCAACAGACACTTTAAAGAGATATAATGTTCATGTACGAGAATATTTGGTTAATTTTGTTAGTTATGATTTGTATTCTCGCATAGGATTAATGGGAGGTCATACATGTGAAAACAAATCATTCCTCATCCGCATTAGGTGAATTCATTAAATCACGCAGGGAACGGTTGCAACCCTCACTAGCGGGGATAAAGCCGCTTCCCGGACGAAGACGCACCCCGGGGCTTCGAAGAGAAGAGGTCTCCTATCTCGCTAATTTAAGCGTGACTTACTATACTTGGCTGGAGCAAGGCAGAGAGGTTAATCCTTCGCCGGAAGTATTGCTAAATATCAGTAACGCGCTGAAGTTGGATGAAGACGAGCAAAAGTATCTGTTTGATCTGGCAAATGTAGACCCGGCGAGCGCAGGTGCAGTGCTAAATATCGAAAAATCAGATACCGGGTTTTTGCAAACGATCGTTGATCAATTGCATTATCCTTCTTTCGTCACAAACGAAGGAACAGATGTTATCGCCTGGAATCGGGCAGCGGAACTGATTATAGCCGATTTCGGTAGTCTGCCAATAAACGAACGGAATATGATGAACATTATGTTTTTAAATTCGGATTACCGACAAAGACTGGTAGATTGGGAGGGGTTTGCCCGGTACATGACTGCGATGGTGCGGGCAAACTTAGACCGTTATAAGAATAATTCATTGTATATGGAACGGTTCGAACGTTTGAGGCTGGAAAGTGAGGAGTTTGTGCATTTCTGGGATCTCTATGAAATCAAGCAAAGGCGGGTCGCAACTACTTCATTTCGTCTTCCAGACTCACAGGAGATGGAGTTCGTGATCCATTCCGCTTCTGTAGTCGATAACGACCCAGGCCTGCACTGGTGTTTCTACGTCCCGGTACCCGGATCAGGCACCGAAGAGAGTTTATTGCGTCTACTGAAGCGAGACAATAAGCGGTATTAGTATTACAGCCAGCAATTGATGACTAAATCTCTACATCCATTTCAAAAAACTTGCCATTACTTATGATAAGGTTCAACCTATCATCTATAGAGCGAAATAAAAGGGCACCCGATGGGGGGCCCTTTAGCCCTTTAATAGCCGCTAGCACGATGCTAGCACGTCCTCTTCATATTCATGGGAATTAGCTTGGATAGTTCCATGCTTGGTTCAACCTCTTCATCATTCAGATAGAGTCATTCTATAGGCTGATAGTCAATAGGAGGTGTCGTTACCGAATAATTGGCTAACGCTACGATCTCTTCATCGCGATTAACTGCAATTACACGCAGATTATAAACCGTCTCCGGATTAAGACCCCAAAGTGAAACATGGGTGGTTGGACTGGTTTCGATCAGCTCCTCATTCAGATAAACGTGATAGTTGATCCCCTCTTCCCCATACTCATCCCAATAGAGTTCAATGAAATCGGGCTGGACTTCAGCCCTCATATTCTGTATTTCCCCATAGTACGCGAAACGAAAGGAGGTTTCAGTTAGTCCGCCTTTTCCATCATCGGCCGTCATACGAATTTCTGTTGAACCGATACCAGTTGGGCTAATGCGCATACTAGCTCCTTCCACATCTACCTCTGCAACTGCCGAATCACTCGAACGAGCTGTGAATGTTAACGAATCGCCATCCGCATCATGGAACACCTCGCTCATATTGATTTCAAAAGGCTCCTCAGAGTTTACTATTCTATCGGATATTGGTTTGACCACCTTAGGAGCGGTATTAGTCGGTGTTGGCGTCGGTGTCGGTGTTGGCGTCGGTGTTGGCGTCGGTGTTGGCGTCGGTGTTGGCGTCGGTGTCGGTGTTGGTCCCGATGGTCCTGATGGTGTCGATGGTGTCGTCGGCGTCGGTGCTTGCGGCCGCTGAGCTTGTTCTTGCTGCTGCATCACCTGCTCCAAAACTTTTTTCAGCTCCTCAAATTTTTTCTTCTCAGCATCCAAAAGTTGTTGCATCAACTTTTCCTCCGATTGTTTACGGGCTTCTTCAAGTTTCTTCTTATTCTCCTGCCCTTGCAGTACTTTTGCAGCTAGAAGCTTATCTATTAGGGCCTGCTTCTGTGCGTCTAGTTGACGCTGCTTATTTTGCTCCTCCAGCAGTCTTTTTTGTTCTTCCTCCAATTGCTTCTGCCTTGCCTGCTGCTGCTTTTCCTCATCCGATAATTGAAGCGGCAGGACATTATTCAAATCGATCTTTTTACCGGATTGCTTATTGGCCTCATCAATAAGTGCCTGCAATTGTTCTGGTCCTATTAAATTCTGATCACGAGCCTGCTTTAAAATATTAGCAAGTAGATTATCTAAATTATTCTGGTATCGATCCAGATCGTCTGGAGACAAGCCACCCGGATTTCCGCTAGGGATAGACCCTGGGGCTTGATTTCTAAACCTCTCCAGCATCTCCTCATTTTCCTGCTCTATTTTCTGCTTAGCCTTTAATATGGCTTCGATAACAGCAGGTGAAGCTTGATTAACGAAATCGGAAAGGTCAACCACATAAGGCACATTGGGCGTTTGCGAATCTAATCCTGGATTTAAGCTCAGTTGCTGCCCAGGATATACGAGGAGGGCTGGATCCTGACTGGTTCCGTTGCCGCTTCCCTGAACTAGACCGCTGTTTACAGTAATCATCGGAAACAACGTAACCGGATTGATACCCACCATAAAATTCGTGCCTCGTACATCAGTCACAGCCGTCGGCGTCAGGATGTTGAAGGTATCCTTGGCACTTACCAGTGAGGACACATTGGCCGCAGCTAGCCCGCTCCATAACATTAAGCTCGTGTGCTTTACACGGGACGCATCACTTAAGTTTGAAATGTACAGCTCCGAGTTTTCGCTTATCGTAATTTCATCCCCACGATCGGCCGTCCTTAATATCGCGCTCGTATTTTTTTCCGTAAGAATATGATCACCTTGATGAAGATTCATGCCATTATAGGCCCGGTAAGTCAATGAACCGCCCGCCTGATTGATCCAGACCGTTCCTTTAATCTGTTCGATTACCGTCACACGCGACTTGCGATCTGCTGCAGGCAGCTTCTCGACCGCTTCCGCGATTTCCCGCAAAATTACCGTCCTCGTGTTCGAATCCCATTCTACATCTGCTCCAAATGCCTCACTGAAAAACCTGACCGGAACATAGGAACGACCATTTTTCGTATAAGGCGCCGCCTCAATCGACCACTGCTCTTCCAGATCTGTCGCGGCTTTCTTAATCGAAGTTACTTGACTTCCAATTTGCAGCCTGACTTTTACCTCGCCCTTCGTCAATTCAATGTTACTCTGGTTACCCAAGAACCCAACCTTATAGCCCATCATTTCGCTTAAGGCTCTCACAGGCACCATCGTGCGCCCCTTCACAATTTCGGGCTGCGCATCAAGGGTAATCACCGAATCACCGACCACAACCTTCACTTGATCATTGCGGGGAAGATTGGTTGGGAGCCGGTAATATTCAAGCTCGCGGATTTTATTGTTATAACTGTCCGCAATGAGCAAGCCGCCATTTGGCAGAACCGCTACATCAGTCGGATGATGGAGCAGATTGTGACCGTTAATGCCATCTACATGGCCAAATTGCGCAGCTACACCAGCAATTGTACTCACATGTCCATCAGCAAGATAACGAATCGTGTGATTTAAGCTGTCGGCAATAACCAGCCCCCGATCCTTCGTTACGGCGATTCCTCTAGGAGACTGAAAACGCGCCTCGTCAGCGGCCCCATCCGCATAACCGCCTTCGGCATAAAGGCCGCCATTCGCATACACAGGCTTCTCCCCCGGAGACAAGCCCGCTGCAGTTGTAACCGAACCTTTTTCCAGGTCAATATACCGAATCACATGATTACCTGTATCGCTCACAAATAGATTACCTTTATGGTCGATTGCAATACTGGTAGGCTCATTAAACTTGGCAGTTGATAGCTTACCGTCTGCATAATCACCTGCAGGAACAGCATAGCCGGCAATAACCTCCACGACTCGATCAGATGTAGTGTTAAGCGTAGTCACTTGACCATCCGGCGTTATTTGACGGATCGAGTGATTTAACGTATCCGCAACATACAGGGTTCCATCTGAAGCAACAGCCACATCTTGAGGATGATGGAATCTCGCACTCGTGCCTGTACCGTCTTCCTCACCGATTATGCCATCTCCGGCAACCGTTGTTACCGTTCCGCCTTTAGCTATTTTTCGTATTCGATTATTTTCAGTATCCGCTATGTAAATATTACCATATAAATCTGTGTCCATGCCTGAAGGTTCGTTGAACACTGCCGTTTCCTTAGCACCGTCATTCCAAGCTCCAACAGGAAATCCTTCGTCTCCCGAATCAAGCATGAAGCCCGCATAAGTAGAAACCTCTCCATTCTTAACTTGACGGATGAGATGATTTCGGGTGTCCGCCACAAGCACAGAACCATCTTTCAAGACAGCAATACCTTGAGGCATACGAAAAGATGCCTTTGATATCTCTCCATCCCAATCGTCAAAATTACCACTTCCAGCAAATACCGTTACTCTTGACAGAGCTTTATGGCTGTCGCCTAGAGACGGATCGCTTTGTTTTCCAGCAGCCTCTGTGGCTGTGCCTCCAATAAGTGTGGAAATCATAACAGCGACTAACAAACGACCAAATACTACCCTCATATTGATCCCCTTTCACCTCATAAGTTCAAACTTATTTCAAACAATAATATGCTGCCGCTATTTTAGCTAGTGACAATTGTCACTAGTTATGTCATATGACAAAGTGGATATATTTGTGAAAATAACGTTGCACACGCTAATCGAACAGACTCTTTACGAAGGACATCTGACATTAATACCTTCGTGCTGACTGCGACCACAAAAAAAGAGCACAGACGCTTAACGCACCTGGCTCTGTACAACACTCTTTGATACTAAAATATACTTTTCCTCATAAGAAAACACTTCGCCCTATTTGTGGTACGGTTCCCCTTGATTAATCTTAAAAGTATTTAATTCCATTTAGAAGACTAGTTAACTCTATGTTGATTAAACCCACACAAAATAAGGCTGTTGGCTTGGTCTTACAATGCAAACATAGCTCTGACAGTACATATACATAATTCTGAATCCGTCTATTTCTCCATGACTTTGTAAAGTACTTTCAGCAATTAATTGTTGACTCCGTGTTGACTTCGACACCCCTAAGTTGCATACTACTATGCTGATTAAGCGTTCTATTCGTCGCCAGTGGCAACAGGATTTTCAGGACTGGAACTCCAATCACTCCAACTACCCGCATACAACTTCACGTTCTTAAATACCGCTTCCTGCAGATCAAACATATTCGGCGTTGCCGTTACGCCGGAACAGCAATAGACAATGATTTCATTGTCTGGCAAGCCTGAGAAGCGTTCAGCTTGCTCTTCGGGTGACTTCCATGTACCGTCTGCTCGTTTGCCTTCATTTTAGAAGCGGTTGATGGCGCTGGGAATATGTCCAGCCTCTATTTTTTTATAATCGCTTATTTTCTATCGATCTCCCATATCCCGTACAGAACCACTTCTCCCTCATCATACCCAAGCATCCGTAGAGTAACCTCGCTGCTCCCAATAGCCGATATGATCCGTATCAATAAGCTCGATACGGTTCAGCCATTTCACCGATTTGTACGCATACATTTTCGGTACAACTAGCCGCACCGGACCGCCGAGATCACTCGGGATCGGCTTTCCATCATGCATAACCGCCACCATTACATCATCCATGTCGGCCTGCTCCAGCGTCAGCGTATCTGTATACACGCCATCACCAGAATATAGCTTCACGTACTTCGCATTTTTGCCTACGCCTGCCATCTTCAAGAACTCTTTGAGGGGAATACCTTCCCACGTATTCTTGTATACCGACCAGCCCGTTACACAGTGGAAATCACTCACCTGTACCGTTCTGCTTAGCGCAACAAACTGCTCCCAATTCCATTTCATCGGTTTGTCTACTAGTCCATCTATTGTAAAAGACCAATTCTCATTCGAAAAGGATGGGATCGCCGTTACCGTATAGACACGGAACTGCCCTTTTGCACCTCCGCCGATCGGCGGTGCAGAGGCAGCGAGCGGCTGCGGTGCCGGCAGCATTTGATTGGCGTCATTTTCAAGAAGCTTGTCAATCGCCTGTCCGCCTCCCAATCCGCCAAGCGAGCCACCGAGCCATTTTAGAAAAGATGGGCCCAGTGTAATCCCAAGCCCTACTCCTATAGCGCCGCGAATGAATGCTCTGCGCGTATAAACGGGCTGCGGTGCTCCTAACGTAGGAGTCTCCTCTGTCACATTTTCGCTCTTAATTGTGCGGCGGTTCGGCTCCTTCAGCCATTTGGCCCTCGTAATCGAATGGTAGATAATATAAGGAAGACCAATCCAAGTAAGTAAATCATGTATCGTTAACGCGATATTCGAAACGCCCGGTCCAACGGTTCTGAATTGCCAGAGCAACACACCAGAGCCGAACCAGCCAAGCAGCAGCACAAGCACAACCAGCACATTAAAACGCTGCCAAGGCTTTTGCTTCAGCCCCTTCCAATGCTTGCCCGCAAGCGCCAGGTAGTAGACAACAGGCAGAATCGATGCAATACCGACTACGGTATGCAGCCACTTAATCCATACTCGTCCCTCTCCGAGGACCCCGCGCCAAAAACCTCCGACGAGAATTAGCCCCGTAAGTGCCAAAACGACGACAATCCAACCATTCCAGCTATGTAGAGATACCAGTTTCTTGCCATAACCTTTGCGCAATCGGTCGATAATTCGGCTCATTCTGCATCCCCCTCTTTCCTTTATTATAGCGCCGTTAAGCTACAGATACGACTGCTTAAGAGACTGATTCTCACCCCTCCCATACAAAAAAAAAAAAAAGCAGATCACCCCCAAATTGAGGGTAATCTGCTTCCTGCGTGCGTCATCCAGATGCTTTGCTTACATCCTTCAAATGCTCTTCCTTCATTTCTTTACTTAATCCCCTGAGCCGTCACATACGCCTGCCACTGCTTCGTATATTCCGCTTGAATTTTCTCAAGTCCCGCTTGCTTGGCTTTGTCCATAAAGGTCTTCATGCCGTCCTCTACATTTTTCACGAGGCCTGCATTAAGCGGATACAGATATTGCTTCTCTACTTGCTCTAGAGCCGCTCTCTCTGCTTGGTAAGGCGTGTAATCCTCTGCAAAGCCCGTAAATTTATCAGGTACTTGGATTTTATCCAGCTCGTCAAAAATAGCTTTGACACCGTCATAGTTTTTATCGAACAACATAAATTCAGGGTTGCGCCATGCCCAGCCGTTCATCGCCTCGCGCGAGAAGCCATTTGTCTTGGAATCGCCAATCAAACTATAGTAGCCATCTTTCACTTCATAGTTTTTGCCCTCAACACCGTATTGTGTCAGCATGTTATAACGCTTGTCAGTAACAAGCTTCTCATAGAACGCAAGGGCGCGTTCTGCGTTTTTGCTGCTGACAGGAATCGCGAAGCCATTATGAATTGGATGTACAGGTGTTGCGATGCCATTTGTTAAAGGATACGGATAGTAAGCAAGCTTCCAATCTGGATGCGCTGCTTGAAGGTTGATTACCATATCATTAAAGCGTGTAGGGTTATCGCCCAATAACGCAGCTGCTTTGCCGCTTGTAATTTGATCCTGAAGCGTGTCTTTCACGGCTAGAACGTTTTTCACCATATAGCCGTTGTCCTGCCAACGTTTTAATGTGATTAAATCTTCTTTTTGCTCATCTGAACCCCAATAGCTGTAAACCTCGTTAGGGGTAGCGTAATTAATACCGATACCGTAAGGCAAAGCGCCAATTGGCTTGTGAGCAATGCTTTTGAATGTATCCATCAAGTTTGTTTTAACATCAGAGTTCATGGATAGCGGTGTCATTTCAGGCTCATTTTTCTTAATGCCATCCAAATATTGCTCGAAGGTTGCAATATCAACAGGCTTAGGAAGATTGTATTTCTCCCTTAGATCCTCACGCCATACAAAACCATTCGTTACATATTCTTTATAAGTAGCTGGCACTGTATAAATATTTCCATCGATTTTTACAGCTTCCCACATATCTTCCGGTACGAAATTATACAGTGTTGGCGCAGCTACAGGCAGCAGCTTATCAAGCGGCTGGAAT
This sequence comes from Paenibacillus sp. J31P13, assembly GCF_056269295.1. Classification (NCBI taxonomy): domain Bacteria; kingdom Bacillati; phylum Bacillota; class Bacilli; order Caryophanales; family Paenibacillaceae; genus Paenibacillus; species Paenibacillus sp. J31P13. Next base: position 447,219 of record NZ_JBWDNR010000003.1, on the reverse strand, counting down.
GCTCCCTTCGTCGCATACGATTGGTATTGCGTCCAATCCGCTGTAAAAATCAAGTCAACCTGTTGGCCTGATCCGAGCAACAGCTTATATTTTTGATCCCAGTCCGTCCAAGAGGTGTAGTTGAACTTCACGGTAGCATTCAATTCCTCTAATGCCATTTTGTTTATCTCTGCTGCAATAGAATCTAGCTCTTTCGGAGCATCGCCTAGCATATAGAATTGCAGCTCTACCTTTTTGGACGTATCAATTCCGGTTTTCTCTTCTGTATCTTTTCCCGTATTGGCGGCCTTTTCTGTTTCTTTTGGAGCATTAGTCGCCTCCGTCTTCCCGCCTGTGTTGCCGTTGTTGTTGGATGAACAAGCTGCTAGTACCGAAATGATCATAATAATGGACACGAACAAAGACATTGCTTTTGCTGCTCTCTTAGTCATTTGAATCCTCCCTTTATATGTTCTTTCCATCTATGTCAGCTAAGCTTGGTATGAAATGCCCATGCTTAGTTCTAACCTTTTACAGCACCAATCGTCAATCCTCTTACAAAATAACGCTGCACAAACGGATACAGAAACAAGATAGGTCCCGTTACAATAATGGACATCGCCATCTTCGTCGATTCCGTTGGCAGATCACTGCCTAGCGACACACCGGTTCCAGCGCCCATTTGAGCAATGAAGCTCATGGCGTTAATAACATTGTACAGATAGTATTGCAGCTGGTATTTGCTTGTATCATTGATGAACAATGAAGAAGTGAACCAGTCATTCCAATAATGCAGTGCTAGGAATAAACCGACTGTCGCGATGCCGGGCATCGATAGCTGCAGCACGATTCGGCTATAAATCGTAAAATCATTCGCTCCGTCTATTTTCGCCGATTCTATGACTTCATCCGGAACGGCGCTGCGAATGAAGTTTTTCATTAATATAATGAGGAACGGCGTCATGAGCCCTGGAAAAATCAATACGGTAAGCGTATCTGTCAGCTTCAGATATTTGGTCATTAGGATGTACCAAGGTACCAAGCCGCCGCCAAACAGTGTTGTGAAATAGATCATGAAGGAGAAGAAATTACGATATTTGAAATCTTTACGCTGCAAGACATACCCCGCCATCGTCATCAGAAACAAACCAAGTGTCGTACCGATAATGGTGGTAAGAGTCGTCACGCTATAAGCGGCCAGCACCTGCTGCGGAAAGCGAAATACCGTCCTGTACCCCTCCAAGGAAAATGCAGTAGGAATCAGATGATAACCATCGCGAATGATCGCCTCGTTCTTGGTCAAAGAAGCCGATACGATAAGCAGGAATGGAAACAAGCAAGCTGCAGTCGTGATCAGAATAACGAGGAACGCCAGTAATCTAAACCATTTCATATAATTATCGTCTTTGATTTTCATAGGTGCCTCTCCCTCCTAAGCTGCTGATAGGATTAAAATAGAGCGTATTCATCATTGATCTTCCGAATAATGTAATTGACGGTCATGATGAGGACAAAGCCGAACAAGGACTGATAGAGCCCTGCCGCCGTCGACATTCCGATATCGAACGTCACCTTCAAGGAACGGTATACATACGTATCGAGAATATCCGTCGTATTGTATAGAATGCCGTTATTGCCAACCAGTTGGTAGAACAAATCGAACTGCCCTTTCATAATGCTGCCGAGCGCGAATAATAGGAGCATGACGAAGGTCGTTTTCAGCATCGGGATCGTAATATACCAAATGCGCTGAAAAATGTTAGCTCCGTCTATTTTGGCAGCCTCATAATATTCCTCGCTTATCCCTGTTATAGAAGCTAAGTAGATGACCATGCTGTAGCCGATATTTTTCCATAGGTAGAAGATAACGATCAGGAATACCCAAACCCATGGGGTATTGTATACATCCACCGATTCATAGCCCAATTGCTTCAGCGTCGCATTCAAGAACCCGCTCTCATAATTGAATACGTTGTACACAATGACGCTCAGGATAACGAAGGATACGAAGTAAGGCAGAAACATAATCGATTGCGTCAGCTTTTTGAACCATTTCAAGCGCAGCTCACTCAGCAGAACCGCTAGTGCAATCGCCAGTACATTTCCTAATAGAATAAACACGACATTGTAGCCGACCGTATTTAAAGTAAGCTTAACGAGAATGCCTGATTTCCATAGAAACTTAAAGTTTTCGAACCCAACAAACTGGCTCTCGAACAAGCTCGTATTGAAATCGAATCGTGTGAACGCGTAGTAAATGCCCACCATAGGTACGTACGAATTAACAATGAAGAAGCATAATACCGGTAGTAACATGAGGAATAACAGACGATTCGTCACCAGTTCTCTTAGAAAAGAATTTCTCTTCAGCATGCAGATGTGTTCCCCCTTCGTTCTTTCCGTCCATTCGGATTTGTCATGTTGGTTCTGTCCTTTTTGACTTGGTCACCCTATCTGATTCTCAGTGTACGCTCCTCCAAGTTCGGTCGAAAGAGTAACAATACAACCTTTGTGAACGATATGGCGAAATGACAAATGAACAATTTTCACCGCAATGAACGAATTAGAATATGTCACAAATACATAATCGCAAAAAAATGGAGACCCCGAGGTCTCCTTATACCGCCTAGGTTTTCAAGGATAATCGCCACATAATTCACTCATGTACCAATTGTTCACTTCAGAAGATCAAGAATCAGCAGCATCATCCATTCCATTCATTGCATGCCATCGCAAGTGAAGATTATAATAATAGAAGCAATAGGAACATTATGATTGTGAACAATATGAACCAGTTTGCAAGAAGCCGCACTCAACGACATAAACGTAAACGCTTACATAACGATTGCCTACATCTTGCTTCTACTTTTAAAAAATATAAAGGGGGAGTCCGTATGACAGCTTTTAAAATAAATAACAATGGAAAGTTATACAGCAAGCTACTGCTAAGCATCACCTTATGTATTGTTCTTACCTTGTTAGTCTCCTCCCTGTTCTATTTCTTCACCTATATGCGCATTGATCTTAAGAAAGCTTATGAATCTGATGTCAGCAATCTAAAGCAAACGAGCAAAGAGGTCATCAGCATGACCGATAGCGCACAGTCCCTTTCATTTCAAATCTATAGAACCTTTACCATCACGAAGCTTATGTTCTATACAGATCCCAATATCTATGATGTGACTGCAGCCATGAATGAACTCAACAATTACTTGAACTCGATGCCTTTCATTGAATCCATCTATGTGTACAATTCGAATAATAAGCTGTTCTATACAGCCAGTCGGGCTGGAGAAGCAGGTACATTCAGTGAAGAAGATTTGGCGGATCAGGGAATACGAGGCGTTCTCGATAACTTCCAGCAATATAAGCCATTCACCCCTATTCCAAGAACTTATTCAACCGTCACGCTAAAAGGTGAAAATACAACGAAGGCCTATACGTATTTGGGCTATGATGCTATAGGAAGAGAGCAAACCATCAATTCAGCTGTCATTATTAATATTTCTTCGGCTTGGATCAATAAGGACATTGCTGTTAATAAGAGCGAGGCAGAGGGCAAATCATTTATATTGAATAATGCAGATGATCTCTTAAGCGGGGATACGCTCATTCCAAAGAAGCTAAGCCAAACGGACAGCGCTTTGATTATGAACCAAATTCGAGGGAAGGAATCCGGTTATGTGGTCGCTAATTTTGAAGGCAAAAAATCGCTGATCTCCTTCACCTCGCCGGATACACTAGATTGGCAATATGTACGTATTACACCATATCAGAAGGTTACAGAAGAAATTACAGCGATTCGCAATAAGACCATTCTAATTGCTGTGAGCATTTTGGCCGTCGGCTTATTCTTTTCATGGCTGCTCTCTTCTCTGCTTTATCGCCCTATTCAGCAGATCATGAACAAAATGAACATACTGGAGACGGAGAAACGCAACAGCTCTTATACGATTAGACAAAATATGCTTCGCAGTCTTATTCAAGGCTCACTGTCCCTGCAAAGCCACGCACAGCTTCAAAAGCTGTCACAGGCGGGGATCACATTCGATTTTAATGCCAGCTATCGCGTCGTGATGCTGAAAATTGATCAATTCGAAGAGCTGAAGGAAATGCGCGGCAATGATCTTCATGTCTATAAGTTCGCCATTATGAATATAAGCTGGGAAACGAGCATGCTCCATTACCGGGTGGAAACGGTGGATGTAGAGGATAATGCGATCATTATGCTCATTAATCGGCTAGATCCCTCTGGACTGTCGGATGATGAAATACTGCGAACCGTGCTGCACCAAATTCAGCAGTCTATCCTGAGCTACTTGAAAATAGGTCTCTCCATTGCATATAGTCCGGAAGCTGTGCAGCCGCAGCAGCTATCGACACTGTATAGTCAGGTGAAAGAAGCCTCCATGCACCGATTATTTTATGGTCATGGCTGCTTGATTGACGCACAGTCGATTATGTCTTTGAAGTCCAAGGAATATATTTTCCCCGTTGATAAGGAACGCAAGCTGTCAGACGCACTCATGACTTCCAAGCCAGAGGAAGCGAAGAGACTATTCGCTGAGATCGTACAGGAAACAGCTGGCTATCCCATTCATGTCGTGCAGCTCGCCATCTCACATCTGACAATGACCATCGACCAGATCCTATTCACGATTCAGAAGAATAACAATCTAGAAATCGAAGCAAGTCCGACCATTTATTTCCCATCGCCGGATACATTTGAGATTATTCAGGAACTTAATGCTTTGTTCTTCGCCTTGTTCGACGACATTGCCATGAAGCAGCAAGTAAAGCGAACGCTTAAACAGGATGATCTCATTCGCAAAATTAATGATCTCATTCATAATGATTACGCCAATCCGAATCTATGCTTAAACGCCATTGCTGAGGAACTGGATATGTCATCGATCTATTTAAGCCGTGTGTATAAGAAACAGACGCTAACCGCAATCGTTGACGTCATTAATCATGTTCGAATGGAGCGAGCGAAGGAATTTTTGGTGCAAAGCGACTTGCCTATCATTGATATTGCAGTGAAAAGCGGCTATACTAGCAGCTCCTACTTCCATCGCATATTCAAAAAGACATTCGGCGTAACCCCGTCCGATTATCGTAAGTTTAGACTGCAAGAGCATGCTTGAACGACGAAAGCCGAGCTAAAAGCAGGAATCCCCTGCTGCAAGCTCGGCTTTTTTCACAAAACGTATCTATTCAATGACCCATGATGCTTAACACCAAAGACTGTCCAGAACCCACTGCTACATCATCCTCTGACATAGAGGCTGCCGTTACGGTCTCGATTGTAATGCCATTAAATATATTGTTCTTTATCTTTACTCCGCTGCATGCCAGCAAACGAATTAGCCCATCCCTGCCCATCGCAGCTTTATCTTCCTTACGGTTATACAATAAAATTCGATTATTCGAGAACACTAAATTTCTCGTGCTCTTAGCATCCAGTAACCGAGAGCCTGACATTTCAATATCATTTCCTTCTATTATAATATTGCAGTGGACAGGGTTGTCTACGGATACCATCGTATTTTCTGGATGTATAAAAATAACAGGCTCATCGCTCTCCCCGCAGTCAATAAATCGGTTGCCCCGGACTTTAACATCCCTTACCATACCTGATTCATACCAGCTTCCAGCATCATTTGCAATTAAGATCGCACTCATCTGCATGCCGTCGAAAATATTATCTTCAATGATTACCTCACGACGAGTCGTAACTAGTACCCCTCGAGTCGGTATTCTCTTAAAGTGATTACCGCGGATATACACCTCAGGCGTCCAGGTTGCATTCTCGATTACATCCCCCGCTTCCACATTCTCCGGAAGAGGCTCATCCAGTGTCAGTTCGATTTCCCGCAATGAGATCGGAGAGACAGCATGAATTGTACGTGTTGCATATGGCGTCAGCTTGCCTGCTGATACAAAGTCAACGATATCCCCTTGTTGGAATGCTTTGAATCCGTAGCTTTGTGCATGCATAAACCGAACTCGAATACAGCGATCGTCATCATGGCTGACAATTTGCAAATGCGTGCCATGAACATTAATCGGATCATCATGAGCGCCTTCAAAAACACTGTTATTTATAGAGATCCTGCCCCTATTAGCGGAGAAGTGCATGAAATCAGCAAACGCTGCTGCTGTTCTTCCACTAGAAGGGTTAGGCGCCAGTCGCAGTTCCTCAAAGGTTAGATTCTCGCTGAATTGACCAACAATCCCCAGACCATGCATATATCTCATTCCAATATTATGCCAAGCAATATTTCGGCAGCTTATGATGAGTGAACCGACCTGATCCCGAATACCGTCACGCATTTGAAACACATGATCGATCTCCGTACGCGGAGCTGAGACGAATGTCAGCCTAAGCTTGCCGCTCTCTAATTCCTCTACATGACTAGCTAAAGTCACTGGATTTGGCACCCGCCAAGTCCGATTGGTTCGTGGATTATATTGTTGCGAAGGCCCATCTGTATAGGTCCACCCTTCACCGACCCAAATGAGCTTCCCATCCTGAAGCAAATAATGCGAATCGGGATGAACCGCTACATCCCAATGACGTTCGCCAGTTGCTAAGACTCTCATCTCAGAGATCGTAGGACGGGCAAAATCAACATAGAGATTACGAATGACCGCTTCCGTGCAGCTATCCAGAACGATCGGTGTCATTTTCCCATGAAAAAGGAGCAGCGAGCCATTGCCTTCCACCGTAAATTGCGACCCTCCCTTGAACAGGAGTCCTATTGTCTTCGTAGGATCAGCATGCTCTTGTTCGCTTGCTGTATTCGAAACATAATATTCTTTTTTGGCTGCTTTATCTGGATAGAAATCATATTGTCCATGTGGAAAATCAATGATTACAGGTCCGTCGACAGTGAGTGCAGCATCTATTGCAGACTGTATCGCCTTGGTTGCATCCTTACCGGAATCTGGTCTTGCTCCAAAGTCTGTTACCCGAAAAACCGTTATCGGTTCATTAGCCATAACATTCATCAGTTTAGACAACCCTTCTAGTATCTATTGCGAAACGTTAAGTGTGTCACAAAACTCGATATAATAGGATTTACCTGCTTCGGTTTTCATTGCAATTTCTTGACCGTTGTATACAATCTTACAGTCTCTTCCTCCCAATGAGACAATCTTGCAAGCGGTTAAGATTCCTTCCCGCCATTCTATATCGATCTGGAATCCGCCGCGTGCTTTAAGTCCCTTCACAATACCCTCTTTCCAAGCATTTGGAAGGGCGGGCAATAGCTCTATCTCGCCTGCATGGCTTTGCAAAAGCATTTCTGCAATACCTGCAACACCACCGAAATTTCCATCGATTTGAAAAGGAGGATGACTATCGAATAAATTCGGAAGTGTCGATTTTTTCAATAGCATTTTAAGATTATAGTAAGCCTGCTCCCTATCCTTTAGACGTGACCAGAAATTAATAATCCATGCTCTGCTCCAGCCAGTATGACCGCCGCCATGACTTACCCGATATTCAAGCGTTTTCCGTGCAGCAGCCATTCTATCCGGAGAAGAGGTATAGGTATATTGCGCTCCTGGGTGTATGGCGTACAAATGAGAGATGTGACGATGTCCAGGCTCAACCTCTTCTACAGGCTCATACCATTCTAGAAGTCTGCCGTCAGTTCCGATACCGGACATAGCAAGCTCACTCCATACCTCTATCACCTGTTCAGTAAAGGCATCACTTATACCTAGCTCTTGCGCAGCCTCAACCACACATGCGAACACATCCCAAATAATTTGCTGGTCCATCGCAGGCGCCATACATAGGCCCACACCCGTTCCATTAGGCGTTAAATATGTATTCTCGGGTGAAGATGAAGGTCCCGACACCCATTGTCCCGTTTCCGGATGTCTAACCAGCCAGTCTAGGAAGAAGAGCGCAGATTCCTTCAAGATCGGATAAGCACGCTCTGTCAAAAACGCTCTATCGCCAGTGAATCGATAATATTCCATGAAATCCCGCACACACCAGCCCGCTCCCATCGGCCACATGCCATAATTCACAAGTCCAACCGGAGCTGTAAATAACCAGGCATCGGTCGTGTAATGAGCAACAAAGCCGCGGCAATCATATACTTCTCTTGCTGTCTTGCTTCCTTGATCGACCAATCCCTCTATGAGATTAAAATAAGGAAGATGACATTCTGCTAGATTCGTCACTTGAGCAGGCCAGTAGTTCATCTGAATATTTATATTGATGTGATAATCGCTATCCCATGGTGCAGCCATATGCGGATTCCATATCCCTTGAAGATTGGCTGGCATATTGCCTGGACGGCTCGAGGAGATCAGCAGGTATCTTCCATAATGAAAATATAAGGCAATCAGGTCATGATCCTCATTGCCTTGCTGATAAGCTTCTAATCTCGAATCCGTCGGCAGAGAATCAGGAGATTCAGGAGCATCCGATTGCTGAAGCTGGAGCTCTACACGTCTGAACAAGCGTTGATGCTCTTGCATATGCTCCTTCTTCAGCTGTTCATATGATTTTTTCATAGCTTGCTCTATATCTGCTTCACATTGCTCCAAGAGATTATGTTGAAGGGGTTCTGATGGTTTGGCAAAATAATAGTCTGTGCGAACCGCTAGGTAAAGGGTTAACATGCTCGCATCCGTTACGAGAAGAGTATTCCCCTCTTCTTTTATCATGCCGCCCTCTGCAACCGTTCTCAATACACCAGTGAATTTTACACCAAGATGTGTTTCTCCATGAGCTGCCTGCGCTGTAAGCACCAAGGAATGATTGTCCTTCACCCTAACTGCTGCAGCTTCATCCCGTGTCATATCAATCTGTGTGTTGATCTTGCCTCGCCCATCTGTATGCCAACGAATGACAAGCACTTGATCAATTGGACTAGAGAAAACTTCCCGGTAATGACGAACCCCATCTTGAAGGTAAGAAACGGTTGCTATTGCTGTATCTAGGTCCAACTCTCGTCTATATAAGCTTATCGGCTGCTCGCTCGAAGCTTCAAGATCATGAAGCCATATATCCCCGAACGGCTGATAGCTTCTAGGGCCTGTATGCGGAGAGAGTACCTTTTCCTGTACCAGTCTCTCCGCTTCCTCGCTCTTGCCAGCGAATAATAGCTCCCTTGCTTGATGAATCGCCTCTTTCGCTTCCGGCTGATGAACGGGAACAGGAGGTCCTGCCCAAATAGACTCCTCATTTACCTGAATTCGTTCTACAGGCGAGTCGCCAAACACCATGGCTCCCAGCCTTCCGTTCCCAATCGGGAGCGCTCGGTTCCAGCTCTCTAGATCATTCTCATTCAGCGTTGACGGTCGATCATACCATAGCTTCCAATTTTCACCCATGTTGTTAAGGCTCCCTACCTTTTTAATTTACTTTGATTCCAAAGCCGCTCCCTAGCTTATTCCCTGCAAGGAGAAACGCTTTCGCGGATCGTTGCAAACCTGTTTGCTCTTCATATAGAGAACGATCAGAACTAATCTTATTAAAAATGCGTTGTTCCGCTTCAATTGAATCATCATCAACATCATAGATAAAAAAGTATTTTTGAAATTGTAAAATGTTGGATTCCGATTTCAAGATATCACTTAGCCTAGGATAAAGCAGCCATGAATGACAAATAAAGATAGGTGTTATACCTCTAAAAAAGGCTCGCGCAAGCTCAAAGGATTGCTCAACGCCTTCAGGGTTTAAGGGCTCTCCAGAAGGAATATGAACATTAAGCACAATTTGATTCTTCCACAATTTCTTTCCATTTACCTCAATGTTTCTATCGAGCGCAATTGGTTGAAATTGCATTCTTCCCAAGCGGAATAATCGAAGCTGAACATGCTCTTGCAGCCAATGATATTCTTCCAGTCCATATTCACCGAAATCTCTCTTGCAGTTGTCACACCAAATTCCAATATCTAAGAAGGTATCAAAATAGACAGCATCATCAATTCCCCTTATGCGATACTCTTCATGGGCGTCGACTGCAAATCTTGCAAATAAATATAAAAACAGCTTCCGATAGTTTTCCTTCTCCTTAATCGTTTCAAAAAAGGAAAATCTATCGTTATGAAATTGCTCCTTATATTCCCTGTAATCTTTCTCTTCCATTTGAAATTGATAGATGACTTGCTGAGCATTTGGATCTAGCTGTATGCCCTCACATAATTGTTTTAAGTTCATATGGTTGCCTTCTCCTCCTAGCGATTCATCCACTTGCCATTTGTAAAATCAGGTATAGCTACCGGATGGCCGCCCAATGCGATCGAATCCTCTGATAGCGTAGAAATACTCATCCAAGCAGCCATATCATAAACATCAAGAGGCGTTTGCGTTTTGTTTTTTACACTTTCGAAGAAATCCGCGAATACGAGCCAGTCCATGCCGCCATGACCGCCCTTGACTCCTTCGTCGAGGTATTTTTTCCAAAGCGGATGGTCATATTTTTCTCTATAACCCTCTGCATTGCCCCATTGGCCATTCCATTTAATATGATGCTCATCATGCTCTCCGTCTATATAAATAGAATTATTTTCTTCTGTATACATCCCTTTTGTTCCTCTTACCGTAAAACCTCTGGAATAATATCTTGGCAATGTTGTATCGAGCGTGATGGTAATTGTTTCTCCGTGAGCGCATTTGATAATTGTCGTAACGATATCTCCTTGCATAAAATCCGTATTAGCCAGCGTGTTGTCCGCGCCCTTTTCTCTCTTAATATATTCCTTCATGCCCTTGGCCTTCGAAGCCATGGAGACAAGTGATACCATGCGATTGCCACGATTAATGCCTAGAATTCTTGCAATAGGTCCAATCTCATGAGTAGGGTAGTTCTCGCAATTCCGATGAATATAGTTATCTAAGCGATAGTGTCTATTCTCATTGCCATATGTAATCTCATCTCTCAAATCATGATGGTAGCCACCTGCACAATGTACGATTTCACCGAATACGCCTTGCTTAACCATGTTAAGAACCATAAGCTCTTCTCTACCATAGCAGCAATTTTCCATGATCATAACGGGCACCTTTGTTCTTTCATAGGCTTCTACCAATCTCCAGCATTCCTGAATGGAGAAGGCTCCGCCTACCTCGCTAGCCGCATATTTGCCTGCTTCCATAGATGCAATGGCAATCTCCGTATGAACAGCCCATGATGCGCTAATGACGACAGCCTCAATCTCTGCAATTGCCAAAAGCTCGGTGTAGTCTGTTGTCACGAATGGCCGATAACCAAGCTCCTTTTCAATATGGTCTGCTGCCTTTTCTCCTCTGTCCGCATACACATCACATACAGCAACAATCTCAACGTCTTCCATTTTAACAATTATCTGCTCCAGAAGGCCTTTACCCCGAGCGCCCAATCCGATAATTCCCGTTTTAATTTTCTCAGCCATTTCGTTACAACTCCTTGTTGCCAATTATATTTATGTTCCTGCATAGTAGGGAAACCCTCGCCATTTTACAAACAGATTCGAGGGTTTCCAGTCTTACAGATTACTTAATGGATGCTGCTTTCTCATTCATCAACTTCACTATGGCTTCGTAATCACCCATTTTCTTAATGTCTTCTTTGTATTTATCCCACTCGTCAAAGCTTTTCTCGCCGATGATGAATTTCGTTACCATTTCACTGACATACGTCTCAATCGGTGTCATTGTTTCATTTCGCTTCGCCTGCTCTTCTTTATTTAAGAAGATTTTTGGCGCTCTATCCATCGGAGCGATTGTATCTGGACCGCCGTATTTATCCGTAGCCAAGAACGTAATTTCATTCATATAATTACCATCGGCATAAAATGGCATTGGTTTATACTTCCCTACGTCCGAACCGAAATCCTGTGGCGTGAAAATAATGCCTGAGCGATTATCTCCGCCCGTACCGAAAGGATCAAGCGCTTTGGAAGGAATTTCTGCATTCATAATTTCTGGGAGATAGTATTTTTTTCCGTCCTTCACTTCATAGGTCTTGCCCTCAATGCCCCAGTTTACGAGGTCAATCATTTCATCGGAATATTGATAATCAATCATTTTTACGAGCAGCTCTGGATTTTTCGCCTTTGCAGAAATGAGCACGCCATTATACGGTTTAATGATTTGACCTGCCTCAACCGACTCCATTTTCCATGACTTTCCGTATTTAGGGTTGTTAGGCAGCAATGCGGCGCCCCATTCCATCGAGCCTTTGCCCATGCTGTTAAACTCATCACCGAAGCCATACCAAGAGAGCGGAATCATAAAGGATTTTCCAGTCGTAACCTTCTGCTTCACCTGATCATCCGATTGTGTAATAATCTCAGGATCCAGCAATTTTTCCTTATACAGCTTGTTTACAAACATTAGCGCTTCTTTATAGGCATCGGAGACTGCACCATAGGTATATTGCGTGCCATCCCAATAAATGCCCCCATTTGTATGATTGGAATAGAGGAAGCCTTCTTCCGCTTTTGGCCAACTGAATGAATTAACCGGATAGCTGTCAGGATAAAGCTCTTTTAGTTTTTTTGCAGCTTGATAAAAGTCGTCCTGCGTTTCCGGAATCTTTATATTATGTTTTTTGAAAATATCGAATCGGTACAACGGGCCGTACACCGTGCCTTCGTTATTATCTGTATTGGACCAGCCGTCACCGAAGAAATACATATTGCCTTCCGGCGTATACATGCTCGACTCCACATACGGCGTGGAATCAAGAAATTTCGAATAATTCGGCGCTTGATCCAAATACTTGGAAATATCGAGAACGATACCCTGTCTACCATATTGATTAGCCAGCTCTCCTCCTGAGTTGGTCATAATATCCGGCAAATCACCGCTTGCTAGTGTCAACTTAAATTTGTCATTATACTCACCCCAAGGAATGTACTTCCAGCTGATATCCAATGGACGGCCAATGAAGGCTTCCATTCGCTTCTGCCATTCCTTTTGCACTTCGGTATTCTCCGGTATCGATCCAAAAGTTCCCGCCATAATAGAAAGCTTGAGCGGTGCTGTTGTGTCAGCTGATTCCGATCCCTTGTTGGAATTTGAAGAACAAGCCGCAAGTACAACAGTGAACAACAACAGCAGTGCCAGTCCTGACAAGCCCATTTTTTTCGATTTCTTGAACAATTTCATATCTATCATCCTCTCAGATTCAACCTTTAATGGAGCCAATCATCATGCCTGTTGCAAAATGCTTTTGAAGAAAAGGATAGAGCAGCAGCATAGGAATAACGGTAACCATGACCGCTGCCATCTTAATGTTTTTGCTATGAACCTTCATATCACTCATAAGCTTAAAGGTTTGTGCATTCATCGATGAGCTGTCCGTTTCTAAAATCATTTTCCGCAATATCATTTGAATCGGATATCTATCCTCATTATTTAAGTAGATCAAAGCGTCGAACCATCCATTCCATGCACCTACAATACCGAACAAAGCGAATGTCGCAAGCAAGGCTTTGGAAATAGGCAAGTAGATTTGGAATAAGATACGAAAATCATTCGCTCCGTCCATATAAGCCGATTCACCCAGATCCTTCGGTATGGTTCGAAAGAAGGTTCGAAATAAAATAACATTAAAAGCGGAAATGGCGCCTGGAATAACCATTACCCACAACGTGTCCAGCATGTGCAGCTTGCGGATCAGCAAATACGTAGGAATTAACCCGCCTCCGAAAAACATGGTGATCGTTAAAAAGATGATCGTGAATTTTCGAAGAACGAAATTCTGAATCGTAAGCGGATAGGCCATCATAGATGTTAACAACAGCATAATAAATGTTCCTATCCCTGCATAGACGATTGTATTGCCAAACGCCATAAGCAATTTGGATTCAGAGAGAATATACTTATAGCCCTCAAGGTTGAAGCCGCGCGGAATCCAGCTGACCTTCCCCTGAATAATCATTTCAGGCTGACTAAGTGAAACCGCCAATGTATTTACTAACGGATATAACATGATGATGCATAAACCAATTAAGAACGTATAATTAATAGCATCAAATATTTTAGAACTTATTCCTGTGCGTAAATGCTTCGTATTCATAGTCACTCTCCGTCTACCATAGACTTGTCTCGGATACCTTCTTGGACACCCAATTCCCGCCCGCCACAAAGATGAACGCGATAACCGAAAGCATAAGTCCTACGGCTGTGCTGTATTCGTATTGCGCTCCGAGAATTCCTTGACGATACACATAGGTATCAATGACATCCGCTGTTTCATAAATATTAGGATTGTACATTAAAATAATTTTTTGGAAGTCAGTCCCGACGACGCTTCCCAGTGACAAAATAAACAAGATCGTCGTTGCAGGAATAATGGCAGGCCAAGTAATGTTTTTAAGCCGCTGCCATCTATTCGCCCCATCAATCGTAGCTGCCTCATGAAGCACTTCATCCACGCCTGAGAGCGCTGCCAAATAAATGATCGTACCCCAACCTACGCCTTGCCAAATGCCTGACCCGATAAAGAGTGTTCGAAAGAATTCTGACTTTGCCAAAATGGGAAACGGCTCGGCTCCAAACCAGCCTATTATTTGATTAAATAGACCGTCAATTGCTGAAAATTCTTTAATAAATCCGACGATGATAACAACAGACAAGAAATGCGGGAAATAGATGATGCTTTGTACGGATCGCTTAAAGAATTTGTTTTTCACTTCATTCAAGAGCAGTGCCAGAATAAGAGGCGCTGGGAAGCTCCAGAATAAGGAATAAATACCGAGTAAGAATGTGTTCTTAATTAGTCTGGGACTTAAAGGGTTGTTGAAAAACGAAATGAAATGCTTGAGGCCTACCCATGGACTGTTGAAAATTCCTGCCGCTACATCATAATTTTTAAAAGCGATTAACACACCATAGATGGGAAAATACTTGAAAACGATTACAACAATTAAACCGGGCAAGATCATCAGCAGCAAGTTACGCTGCCTGAAGCATTGGGTCATAAATGATTTCAATTTCCTTTCCTCCTCCTCTCCTTCGTTCTAGCTTTAGCCTAATTCCAGAGAAGGAGCAAGACAAGAAACGGATCTTAATCATCCGGTCAGTTTTCAAGATTTTGAGAATATCGGTATTTAATATAGGCGTCACTTTTTAATCTAATCATAGATTTTAAGCTGAAAAATTCGTATGATAGCATTAAAATGTAATCGCTCTCAATATAATGAGCTGAATATGGAATAGGAGTTGGTTGCATGAAAACTCGGCTAGTGAGCCTAAAAAATCACAGCATGTATGTTAAAATTATTGCGCTTAATCTGATTTTCACTCTGCTTTTCTCTTCCATTCTGCTTTATAATTCGCAATATTTAAAAGGAACGGTTACTAAAAATCTCAATCAATCAAACAAGGATTCCCTACTTGATATAGCAGGAGATGTTGATCGTCAGCTTAATAAATTGAAGCAAAGCGTATATTCATTAAGCTTGAACAGCGATATCGCATCGCTGAATAAATCGAACCCAAATTCAACCGGCTATAAATTGATGCTGATTCGTTTTAATCAGAAGCTAAATGAGCTGGGTCGCTTATTGCCCTTTGAATCCTCTCTCTTCGTCTATTTTCAAGATAAAAATTTCGTAACCAGCGCTGACGGCAGCCGTCAATTGGATCTATTCTATTCGAAGCTCAACAAAGAGAGCGCTGACTATACCTGTAATTGTCTAGACACAATCGAACAGCGAGAGACATTCCAAAACTACGAGCATTTCATTACCTATGTCTATCGAATTAATAATGTCGGGGCCATCATCGTAAAAATTAACAAAACAGAGCTGGAACGGGATGTGAAAGCCGCCTCTCAGGTTTTGGACAATATGATATGGATTACAACCGAAAATGGCGAGATGATAACGGGAAATGATCAGCTTAATCCGCAGATAAAGCAGAAGCTGCAGGCTGATGCTCCCTCATTCGTTATTGACCAAACGAGATATTCAGCCTTTCATTTAACATTAAATGGTTTTAAATATACGGTTCTTTACCCTGAAAGTGTCCTGCAGCAAAAGATTAACCAAACCAATCAATATACCTTATTGCTGTTTTTCGTTTTTCTACTCATATCCATTGGATTGCTAATGGCAAATATGACTATATATAGACCGATCAAATCGACAATTTCGAGCTTGAATTCTACCAACCAATTGATGAAGCAGACATTGAATGAGCAAAATACGATCATGCAGCAAAATGCTCTCTTGCGACTTGCTTCTGATACATCACAGGATATTCCGGCTGAAATACTGAGCGCTCTTCATGCAACCTACAATAATGGTTATATTCTAACTTGCTTCATTGAAACGGATCGCGGCAGCGACGTCGAGCATGCCTACAAGAAGCTGGAGCAGTATTTGTTCGAACAGTATTCGGTACATAAACTAATCCACCGTGTGGATGCTGGAACCTACTTACTTTATAATTTGGATCCAATGGAGATAGGCGGCGAGCTCTCTGCCATTCTCGAAACAATAGCATCCGAAGGCTATTTTATAATGTGCGGCATCAGTGACTACATGACAGATATTCGCACTATACACCATGCTATTGAAGAGAGTTCACGGGCTATTGACCACTATTCGTATAACTGGGAAGCCCCCTATCATATCGCTAATTTCACCGATCATTCCCTTATTCAAGAATCCTCTATTGCCTTATCTATAGATAAGGAGCAGGAATTAATTGCTTACGTGCTAAAGGGCAATCAAGAAAGCCTTAGACAATTCTTTTCGGGGACGGTTCGAAATTTAATGAAGCGGATGACCTATCAGGACATTCGCATTCTTCATCGTTATTTAAATGACTTGCTGAATGTCATCATCTCTAGCAAAAAACTCAAAGCTGCTCAGCTCGGTGAATCGTTTAAAACGGATCTGAGTACCGCGCGCAATCCTGAGCTTGTCCATATGGAAATATACGAGAAATATGCAGTACTAACCGCACATTCCATTAATCAAGATATGACGTTGTACGATAAGATCGTCATCTATATTGATCACAATTACACGCGTGAATTATCGCTTACTGCCATAGCTGATCATTTTGACATTACTACTGTCTATTTATCAAGCTACTTCAAAAAGAATTCCGGCTACAATATTACGCATTATATCAAAAATGTTCGCATGAATGAGGCGCTTAAGCAGTTTGAAGCTCACCCTCATAAGACGATCAAAGAAATTGCGGATCGAGTTGGCTACTACAGCGAACAAACCTTCACTAGACATTTTAAAACCATCTTCGGTACAACACCTGCAAACTACATCAAGTCTCCGGTCGATGATTCATGCATGGAAAATTAAAAAATAACGGTAACCCGAATGATGGACACGTTACAAAAAAAATGTCCTTCTCGGATTACCGTTATTATTATTTTCACTTGATTTAATCCCAACGTGTCAATACAATCGGGCCTTCCTTCGTTATTGCAATTGTATGTTCAAATTGAGCGGCCCAAGCACCGTCTCTTGTACGCGCCGTCCAACCGTCATTGGCAATATAGATGTCTGGCCGCCCCGCTGTGATGATCGGCTCGATCGTTATGACCATTCCCTCTTCAAGCTGAATGCCCTGACCAGGTATACCTGAATGCGTCACTTCTGGATATTCATGCATGCTTCTACCAATCCCATGTCCTACAAAAGCCGTAACGACCTGAAACCCTGCACGCTCTGCTCGCGATTGAACCGCATACCCGATGTCGCCAAGCCTATTGCCAAGCACCGCCTGTTTAATGCCATCCAGCAGGGACTGCTCGGCGGCCAGCATTAGCTTCTCAGTCGCAGTTGTCGTCCGCCCAATAGCGTATGTCCATGCTGAATCTGCCTTCCAGCCATCCAAATCAGCAACCATATCAATCGTAACGATGTCTCCAGCCTCCAAAGGCATGGTATCAGGAAATCCGTGACAAACAACTTCGTTAACGGAGGCACATGTAGCAAACGGGTATCCCTTATATCCTTTCTGAGCAGGCGTAGCTCCACGATCAAGCATGAATCGCTCAACAAAACGATCAATCTCCTGTGTAGTAACACCCGGGGCAATTCTCTTCGAAAGCGCTTTGTGACAGGCGGCAACAATTCGTCCCGCCTTTCGAATCCCACGAATATGTTCTTTCGTCTTCAAATCCACTGCCATATGTGTACGGACCTCCTTCATGGGTTTTGCGATAGCCGAAATCAGCTTAAAGATCTCCGCAACTGACACGCATACGGATTCCTCTATCAATAGCTTATTCGGGCTGAAGGTAGCACATGCCCAATAGGAATGACGAAAATGTGAGTAAACAAAAAAAGACTTTGCACCCTGTTAGAAAACAGGTGCAAAGCCTCGCTATACACGTTAAGCTAGCTGACCGAGGAGTTAATTCGGCATAATTCATCTTGAACCAATACGGTTAATTCATCTTCATAGCCACCCGTGATACGATACTTACGGATATACTCCTTAACAAATTTACGTGGGTCCTTGGGTTGAAAAATTCTCGTTAGTTCCTTCAGGCTTTCCTTGACTTCATTTTGACTATGTTTCGCCATGAAATCTCCTCCCCTTTTACGTTGGATGGTCGTCCTAAACAGCAATGTACGAGACCGCATGCGATGATTACACCACAAGTACCCCCACTCGGTGCAGCTAGCTCCATGGCTAATTAGTCACAATGTTTGTATTTTTCTTACTATTATAACATTTGGATTGTAATTAATAAAGCAAACAATTATTACTCCCGCCGTACGGCTTGTTCGGATATTACCTCCGAGCCCTGTGCGCCATCCTTTGGTATGGCTGGATATATAGGACTTGGAGGCGAGACAGCAGGTGTTGTCTGCGGCACCGAATCAAGCCTGTCTTTACGAAACATTCTTAAATAAGCAATAACGCCTATAACAGCAACCAATATCCCAAAAGCTAAAACCAGCATCGTTACCCAGCCCTGAACCATGTTCTCGCCTCCTTTCCCATACTAAATATATCGGAAAAAATGTTGTAAATATGAGCTATTTTCTAACGATGAATGCTTTCCATATTATTGCCATTATAGCGAATCCGTATGAGCCAAGCAAATGACAGGATGCATGCCTTTAAATAATGCGATACGCGCCTGTTCCCCATGCCAATAGCTTGCCATTGTCATCTTTTACCTGAGCTCCAAGCGTTAGCGTTCGATCCGTTCGATGTACGAGCTCAGCCTCGCATAACAGGACTCCTCCTTTGCTGCTGGAGAGAAATTGCGTGTTCATATTTGCCGTTACGGACCTTTCATTCGGGGCGGCCAGCATAACCACAAGCCCCATCGCATTATCGAGCAGCGACATAAGAACACCGCCATGAACGATATCAAGCAAATTCATATGTCTTTCAGAAGCATCTAAGCATATCGTCGCCTTACTGGCAGACGCCTGAACAATTTCGCAGCCGAGAGCGCCCCAAAATGTCGCCTGCGCTCGTTCGGCGAGTCTTGTTAGATGACCAGCCTGATCGGCCTGCTGAACGAACCATTTCTCATCCATACCGCTAGCCTCCTACTCCTTGGTGGACTGTTTCGCCTCTGCTTCCTCTTCTTGCAGCTTGCGACGAAGCACTTTGCCAACCATTGTCTTTGGAAGCGTTTCCCTGAAAGCATAATGATGCGGCACCTTATAGGCTGCAAGACGCTCTCTGCACCACCGATCCAATTGACTTTCTGATACCTGCCAGCCCTCTTTAAAGACAATGAACGCCTTCACTGTCTCGCCTCTGTATTGGTCTTTGATGCCGACTACGGATGCCTCTCGGACTGCCGGATGCTCAAACAGTACCTCCTCAACCTCACGCGGATAAACGTTGAAGCCGCCTGCAATGATCACATCCTTTATCCGATCCATGATTGTAAAATAGCCCTCTTCATCCATCGTAGCCAGATCTCCTGTATAAAGCCAGCCATCCTTCAGCACTTGCGCCGTTTCGGCAGCCTTGTTCCAATAGCCGCTCATCACCTGCGGACCTCGGACAATAAGCTCGCCAAGCTCTCCAACAGCCAGCCGCTCACCTGACGCTGGATCAACTACCGCTGCCTCAGTATCCGGCATCGGTATGCCAATTGTACCGATCTTGCGCTTACCCCAGACCGGATTAGCATGGGTTACGGGTGACGCTTCCGATAAGCCATAGCCCTCTATGAGTCTTCCGCCAGTTAACAGCTCGAACTGCTCCTGTACCTCAAGCGGCAAAGCAGCTGAGCCGCTTATGCACACGTTTATGGAGGAGAGATCTGTTTTGGCTGAATCCTTATGATGAATAAGTGCGACATACATCGTAGGGGCTCCCGGAAAGATCGTCGGTTTCTGCTGATTAATCGTCTGCAATACCGTCTCTACCTCGAAACGCGGCAATAAGATAAGCGTTCCCGCTCGCAGCACAGACATATTCATTAATACCGTTAATCCAAATACATGAAACAGAGGCAAAGCCGCGAGAAATTTTTCTTTGCCATCCACTGCTTTATAACACCATGCAGAAATCTGCATCGTATTGGCAATTAGATTGCGATGCGTCAGCATCACACCCTTTGGCGTGCCAGTCGTTCCTCCCGTATATTGCAGCACGGCTAGATCAGCACTTTTGGCAGGGTCCGGCAACAGAATCGTATGCTGCTTTGTCCCCAAAAGCTTCCTGTAGGCAACGACACCTAAGCTGCCGTATGGAATTTCTGAGCGAAAGCCCTCCATTCGCTGTTTTATTGGGTAGAGCATGCTTTTGGGAAAAGGCAGACCATCCTTCATAGATGTAACGACAACATGCCGCAGATTAGGCAGCGGTCCTGTCGCTGGCTGCTCGGTTCGTACACGTGATAACCGCGCGTAGAGAAGATCCACCGTAATAATGGCGACAGCGCCGCTATCTCTGAGCTGATGCTCCAGCTCCCGCTCCACATAAAGCGGATTGGTCTGAACAACGATTCCGCCAGCCAGCAAGGCTCCGTAATAGGCAACCACTGCCTGAGGACAGTTCGGCAGCATAATAGATATTCGATCTCCCCTAGCTATGCCAAGCGATACAAGCCCTGCTGCCAATTTAAAGGCGTCAGCATGCAGCTCGCGATAGGTCAAGGTTTTGCCAAGAAAATGAATGGCAACATGATTCGGAAATCGTTCAACAGCATTCAGTAGAAATTGAACGATGCTCTGATCGGGATAGTCCAGAGAATGTGGCGTTTCCTCTGGATAATACGGAAGCCATGGGCGCGCTTGCTCCTCGGTTGCAAAGGACGGTTGTTCTGGCAAAAGCGGATCTTGCGGTCCAAGCTCATCCATTTATGCTCTCCCCTTTACACGATATAATGCTCGCTTCGAATCACTCGCGCGGCTATCATTCGCTTCAAAGCAACCGTATCGGAAAGCGGCGCCCTCATCAGCTTCTTCAGAACAGACAGCTGCATCTGCAGACCGTCACCCTGCTCCAGTGCGGTAAGCGCGAGCTTTGCAATAGATTCCACTCTCTCCATCGACTCCTGCACGAATACAGTCGTCATTTGAATGGCATGCTCCATTTTGTCCGCTTTCTCTTCTCCGGCGGCATTTATTATTTTTTGTGAACGGAGCCATACACTCTCCATCGCGAAGATCTCTATCATGAGATCCGCCAGCGTGCACAGCACCTCCTGCTCTTGCTCGAGCCGCAGGCCGAGCTTTTGCACAGCAAGCCCTCCAATTGCGAGAAAAGCTTTCTTCGCTTGGGCGATTCGGTATGCTTCTTTGCTAAGCGGTGTGTCGAACGAAGGAACCGGCATCGGTTGAACCAGCTCCGCTTGCAGCGCTTTTGCTTTACGAAGCAGAGGAAGCTCGCCTTTTACCGCTTTTTTCATTAGTGTTCCAGGAATGAGCATACGGTTGATTTCATTCGTTCCTTCAAAAATCCGATTAATCCGTGAATCACGGTAAATTCGCTCCACCTTATATTCCTTGATGTACCCGTAGCCGCCATGAATTTGGACGCCTTCATCGGCAATGAAATCGAGCGTTTCGGACGCAAACACTTTGACAATGGAGCATTCTATCGCATATTCGCTTATCGCCTTCGCTGCCGCCACGCCGCTGCCCTCCTCCGCAGTCCGCAGCATCCCGTCAATCCAGCCTGCAATCCGGTAAACCATGCTCTCCAGCACAAATGTCCGAATATTCATGTCAGCCAACTTTGCACCGATCAACGGGTAAGAGGATATAGCACGCCCGAACTGCTTGCGCGTACCCGCATAGGATGAAGCCAGCTCAATCGTTTCCTTCGATGACCCCAGACAGGCTGCTCCGAGCTTAAAGCGTCCGATATTCAAAATATTAAAAGCGATATGATGGCCTTTCCCCACCTCCCCAAGCACATTCTCAATTGGCACACTCACATCTTCAAAATAAAGCGGGCAGGTAGAAGAACCCTTGATGCCCATCTTATGCTCCTCCGGTCCAACACTGAACCCCGGCATCCCCTTCTCCACAATAAAGGCGGTAAAATATTCGCCATCTACCTTCGCATAGACGATGAACAAGTCGGCAAAGCCCGCGTTTGTAATGTAAAGCTTCGAACCATTCAATACATAATGCTTGCCGTCCTTCGACAGCCTCGCCGTTGTCTTCGCTCCCAGTGCATCGGAGCCAGAGGCAGGCTCTGTCAAGCAATACGCTGCAATACGCTCACCGCTGGCAAGCTGCGGCAAGTAGGCTTGCTTTTGTGCGGCGGTGCCAAAAAAGACGATCGGAAGCGTACCTATTCCGGTATGAGCGCCGACCGAAAGCGCGAACGAAGAAGAGCGTGCCAACGTTTCTGCCAGTATGGTCGTGCTTACCTTATCCAGTCCAAGCCCGCCATAAGCCTCCGGCACATCAGCACCTAGCAGTCCCAGATCTCCTGCCTTCCGCATCAGCTCCACGGTAAGCTCATAGTTCAGTGCCTCCAGCTCCCCGTCACGAGGTGTAATTTCTCCTTCTAGAAACTGCTGCGCTGCTTCTGCTATCATCCGCTGTTCATCTGTGAAATCCTCCGGCGTTACGACTGATTCCGGTACGCTGTCCTCTACGACAAAGCGACCGCCAAAACGTATCGTTTCCGTCATGCCCCAGTTCACCCTTCCGACAACTTAATGAGGTTTATTCTTTTATTCCTAACCATTAGCAGGGTTAATCAACAAATTTGGAGGGACTGGACACATGTTGAATGAAACCTTAATGGTGCCTGCTAGACTACGAGCCAGATCCGTAAACCTCTATGACGCCAGCAGCTCCCATACCTCCGCCTATACACATAGTGACCACACCGATTCCGCCGCCCCTGCGGCCCAGCTCATGAATAAGGGATACCGACAGCTTTGTCCCTGTACAGCCAAGAGGATGCCCTAGGGCGATGGCTCCGCCGTTCACATTCACACGTTCAGGATCTATGCCCAGCTCTTCAATAATAGGGACGCATTGTGCTGCAAAGGCTTCATTCAACTCAAAGAGATCAACCTGCTGCAGGGAGATACCTGCTTTATGGAGCGCTTTCGGAACGGCTGCAATCGGTCCAATGCCCATTACCTCAGGAGCGACACCGGCAACGCTAAAGCCGCGAAATACAGCAAGCGGCTGCAATCCCAGCTCATTCGCACGGCTGCGGCTCATGACAATGACTGCTGCCGCTCCATCGCTCATTTGTGAGGAATTGCCGGCTGTCACCGTTCCTTCCCGAGCAAAGGAGGGCTTCAACGGCGCTAACGTTTGAACCGTCGTATCTGGCCGCACACCCTCGTCTGTATCAAAAACGAATACCTTCTCCCACGGCCTTCCTGCATCATTTACACCTGAGCGTCTCACTGTCATGGGCACAATCTCGGCTTTAAATCGTCCCGCTTCAATGGCTGCCGCAGCCTTGCGATGGCTGGCTGACGCGAAGGCATCCTGCGATTCACGCGTGACACCATAGCGCCGGGCTACCTCTTCTGCCGTATGCCCCATGCCCATGTACACTTCTGGTATGGCATCTACAATGGCTGGATGAGGCGAGAGCTTGAAGCCGGTCATCGGCACATGACTCATGCTCTCTACACCGCCAGCTGCGATAATGTCCGCATCGCCAAGCCGAATACGTTCCGCAGCATAAGCAATAGCCTGCAAACCTGATGCGCAGAAACGATTGACCGTTACCGCAGGCGTCGTCACCGGTAAGCCTGCATATAACGAGATCGTGCGTGCAAAGTTAAGGCCTTGCTCCCCTTCCGGCATTGCGCAGCCAATAATGACATCCTCAATAAGCTCTGGCGCTAGCCCTGGTATTCTATCCAGTGCGCCTTCGAGAACCGCGCGGCCTAAATCCTCTGCTCTTGTCTCCGCCAAGCTTCCCTTTGATGCTTTGCCGACCGCCGTCCGCACCGCGGCAACGATAACGGCATCGCGATCGTGATCGATAAACGGTGATGCTGACATAGCGATTTCCTCCTTTGAATGTTGGAACCTGATCGATTTGAATGTGATTTTAGATGAGTTATTAGATGAACTACGAAAATGAATACCTAATTCCGCAGCGGCTTGCCGGTTGACAGCATGTGGCTCATGCGGTCTTGTGTTTTTCTCTCTCCACACAGGCTGAGAAAAGCCTCGCATTCCAAATCAAGCAAATAGGCTTCACTTACCTCAGTGCCAGACTGAATATCTCCGCCTGCCAGTACATGAGCAAGCTTTCCAGCGATGAGCGCATCATGCTCGCTAATATGTCCGCTTCGCCTCATATCCTGCACGGCCACCTTGAGCACTGCCTTGCCCTCGCGTCCAGCAACACGAGTACGGGCTTCTGCTGGTGGTGAATACCCCTTACGATCCAGCTCCAGCACCGCGCGCTTCGCCTCTGCTATTCGCGCATCCCCCCGCATAATGACACGATCCTGCGGACGCATAAATCCTAGTCGGCTAACCTCATAGCCGCTGGAGGATGCTTTCGCAAGCGCAATCGTCTCGAACAATGCATTTAAATGCGGCTGCAGGTCTCCGCCCTTCTTGCCGCTTCCTACAATATGAGCCCGTTCAGCTGCCATCGCAGCCGCTTCCTTGCAGCCCCCGCCCGCAGGAATAAGGCCCACCCCCGTTTCTACCAATCCAAAGTAAGTTTCTGGCGAATAAATGATCCGATCAGCAGGCAAGCAAGCCTCAACCCCGCCGCCCAGCGTCATTCGGTGCGGTGCAGCTACGACCGGACGATCAAGCCGCTTCAGCTCCAGCATGCTGCTTTGGAAGTAGCGGATAATGTCCTCGACCTCATCCCACTCCCCGTTTTGCGCTTCCATCAGCAGCAGCATCAAATTCGCGCCAACACAAAAATTCCGTCCTTCATTTGCAATCACGAGCCCGCGCCAATTCTGAGAAACCTCCTTTGCCGTATGACGAATGGCGGATAGTATATCGCCACCAATCGCATTGTTCGGAGAGTGAAATTCCAGAAGCACGACATCATCGCCAATATCGATAAGGCTGGCGCCGGATGTGGCGAGTACGGTTTTTCCCGACTCTTTTAATGCCGCTAATGAAATGACATCCCTCTCGGGCTCCTCCAGCTTATAGGCTCCGCTTGCTGCATAGGCCCGCTTATTATCCTCCACAAGGTAGAAGCTCCTATGACCCGCCTCCAGCCAAGCCGTCACCCATGCGGGTATTTCTTCACCTTCCTTCCTCATTTGGTTCACTGACGACTCCAACCCAATGGCATCCCAAAGCTCGAACGGTCCAAGCTCCCAATTAAAGCCCCATCGCATCGCGCGATCAATATCCGAGATGGAATCAGCAATGACGCCTACCTGTGCAGCGGAGTAAAGCAATGTTTTTTTGATAGTAGACCACGCAAACTGTCCATAACGATGCTGCGGATCAGTTCGAAGCAATGCTTTCACCTTCGCCGCTGCACCTTTTGCTGCCTTGGCTGCATCAATAATAGGAGAGTTGATGGGACGCTTTGCGCCGTAATCCAGCGTATCAAGCTGAAGCGATTCAATGGTGCTGCCGCCCTTGCCCTTCACCTTGCGGTAAAAGCCTGCTCCGCTCTTCTCTCCTAGACGTCCCGCTGCTGCTAATTGCTCTAACAGAGCGGGTCTTGCAAAGATTGCCTTCTCCCCTGCGTCCTCACTTCTCTCCCGGACGTTATCTACCACATGCAGCAGCGTATCGAGCCCTACTAAATCCATCATCCGAAACGTCGCTGTCTTCGGCCTGCCCATAGCTGGACCCGTCAGCGCGTCCGCTTCATCCACCGTCAATCCATAGCTGATCGTATCCGCAAGCGTCACCAGCATCCCATAGGAGCCGATTCGATTGGCAATAAAATTAGGCGTATCCTTCGCGATTACGACACCCTTGCCAAGACGCTTCTCGCATACCTCCGTAAGCACCCTCACGACCTCAGGTGCCGTTTCTGTAGTAGGAACAATTTCAACAAGCTTCATGTAGCGAGGCGGGTTGAAAAAATGAGTGACTCCAAAGTGCTCTCTAAACTCCTCGCTTCTCCCCTCTACCATAGATGCTGCTGATAAGCCTGACGTATTCGTTGTCACGATTGAGCCCCGCTTGCGAGCAGCTTCAATGGTTGCAAGAACCTGCCTTTTAATATCCAGCCGCTCCACAACCGCTTCAACAATCCAATCTACTTCTCCCAGCGCATCTAGATGATCAGAGAGATTGCCCGGGGTGATTCTTTCTGTCCATGCTGGGTCATAAAGTTGTGCGGGCTGAGCCTTGACCATACGTGATATAGCTCCAATCGCCAAGCGACTTCGCACTTTAGCAGCCTCCAGTGTCAGCCCTTGCCTCTCCTCCTCTTCTAATAATGATTGCGGAACGACGTCCAGCAGCAGAACCTTCATACCCGCATTTGCCAAATGAGCGGCAATGCCCGCGCCCATTACGCCGGAGCCGATTACAGCGGCTCTGCGAATGGAACTGGCGTTTTTTTGCGACGATTGTATCGTCATAGACATCCTCCCCCTAGTCCCATCGTTCATTTACTCGCCAAAGACACTCTCAGCTAGCAGCTCTGCTACATCACGGGCAATAACCTTATCGTCGGCAGACAAAGCCTTCAGACCGTCCTCCATCATCGTCAGGCAGTACGGGCAGGCTGAGCTGATAACCGACGGTTTTACCTCCAGCGCTTGAGCGGTTCTCGCATGATTGACCCGCGTACCGGAATGCTCCTCCATCCACATGAGTCCGCCACCTGCGCCGCAGCACATTCCATTTGAACGTGATCTCGCCATCTCTTCCATTTGAACGCCCGGAATGGCTCGAAGCAGATTGCGCGGCGCTTCATACGCATCGTTGTAGCGTCCAAGGTAGCAGGAATCGTGAATCGTAACTCTCTCATCAATCGTATGCTGGGGTTTGATGGAGCCCTCCTCAAGCAATCTCGCCAGCAGCTCCGTATGATGCTCCACTTTTATGCTTGCACTGAGCCCAAAATCAGGGTATTCATTTTTGAACGTATGATAGGTATGCGGACAGGCTGTCACGATTTGAGTGATGCCGTATTTCGTCAACATATCGATGTTTTCACGGCATAGCTCTTGAAATAACAGTTCATTCCCCACCCGTCTTGCTGTGTCTCCTGAGCTTTTCTCCTCCAAACCAAGCGTTGCAAAGCTAACCCCCGCATGATGAAGCAGCCGTACCACATCGTAAAGCACGCGGCGGCTTCGCATATCATAGGCACCCATAGAGCCTGCCCATAGCAGAACGTCGGCTTTGCGACCCTGCCGCTTCAGTTCACTCATCGTTTCGACGCGAATGCCGGTACGGCTCTCGCAATCTCTGATCCAAGCCGCCCGTTCAGCACGAGGCAATCCCCAAGGATTGCTTTGCCGCTCGATATTTTGCAAGGCGCGTTGACCGTCCGAGGGCAACTTGCCCTCCATCAGCACGAGATAACGACGCATATCGATGATCTTATCGACATGCTCATTTCCAACTGGGCATACCTCCTCACAGTTGCGGCAGGTCGTGCAAGCCCATAGCTCTTCTTCGGTGATCACCTCACCTATCAGCTCGACTTCCTCCGCTTTTACCCCCATTCGTTTAACCCAAGCCCCCCCTTGCGCAGTCATGGTCGGCTCAATCATTGTTCCTCCACTGGAATCCGACTCCCAAGCAGGAAGCACGGCTCCCATGGTGTGGGCATAGCTATTTTTGGATGAAGACTGCCATAGCCCAGCAGGCATCCAAGGTGACTTAGAGGTGATAGCAGCTCCTTTTTCCGTCAAATGGTCCCTCAGCTTCACGATCAAATGCATAGGAGAGAGCAGCTTGCCGGTATTGGAGGCGGGACACACATTTGTACAACGACCGCATTCGACGCAAGCGTACAAATCTACCATCTGCTTTTGCGTAAAATGCTCCACCTTCCCCGCGCCAAAAGACTCCGCTTCTTCATCCTCCAAGTTCAAAGGCGTAAGCCTGCCTAGCGGTGTGCTTCGGCGGAACCATAAATTAACGGGAGCAATGAGCAGATGGAAATGCTTTGACTGCGGCACATAAACAAGAAAGCCCAGCAATACAAGGAGATGCAGCCACCAAAAAACTTCAAAACCAACATGCGCAGAGATGCTTCCATGCTCCACCCCTATGCTATGCAGCAGCTTGGCAAGCGGGGCGCTGACTGGAGAATAGCTCGCTTCTATGATTGATGTGTTCGAGGTCGCTTCAGAATGGGATTCCGTGGCTGCTAAGAGGACAGCTTGATCCCCTATTGCAACCACTTTCTGTTCGGAAGCAAGACGCTCAAACGCTAAGCTGAACAAAATCGTAAGCATCAACGAGCCGATAAACCACATCACGAGCGATGGCTTCCACCCCCGCTTAAGCCGCGGCAACCGCTCGCCATAACGCCGAAAAGCGCCGTAGAGGACAGCCGCCAGCACGAGTGCCACCGTTATCTCCTGTGTCCATGAGAACCATTCATAATACGGAATCGGCAGCGGCTTCCCTTCATTTAATCCCTTCCAAACGAGATCTGCTGCGCCGAACTGAAGGGCAATAAAGCCATAAAAATAAATCAAATGCATGATGCCGCTTCTGATATCCTGCAAGAGCTTACGATGACCGAATACTTGCCCAGAAAAACTGCTTTTGCCCCTTCCCTCTCGTTTAAAACGTGTGAAGGCAGTCGGTACGCCCAGCCGAATGTAACTGAGTCGCCTCAACACGACAGCTGCAAACATCCAAACGGCAAGCGCCACAATCAAGGTAAATAGGAGCAATCTGCCCCATTTTGCGAGACCCTCAATCATTGAAGCACCGTTAAACGTCTCCATAGGTCCCAGCATGAAATCATTCATATAACCTCTCATTTGTTCGCTCCAATTTGCCAGCTGCCGCAATAACAAAACGGTTGCTAGGTGTCCGCCCCCTACTGCCCCATGCACCAACAATAAAAACGCCGACCCCATTGCCATGTGCCCGCCCCCTAGTATGCCGGTTCTTGGAACCAGCAAGATTGCACGAAGTAGTTGGACAAGTAATAAAGCGCTTTCATGAATATAGCCGCGGTGCTTATGTATATGAGCTTTTTGTCACGAACATGCCGCAGAGGCATCCCTATCCAAGGGGTCTATTCTAAGGCAAGCTGACATATCGTAGCACTGATGGACAGTATCTTGCGTGATGGTAAACCACATTAATCGTTAAATCGGGCTTAGAAAGGAGCTTGCTTCTATGCTGAAAATAGTTGTGCTTCTCAAGCAAACGTTCGATACAGAGGAGAAAATAACCCTTACTCCAAACGGCGTAGATGAAAGGGATGCAAAGTTTGTTATCAATCCCTATGACGAATATGCACTAGAGGAGGCATTGCGTCAGAGGGAGCAGCATGGCGGAGAAGTCATCGTCGTCACCTGCGGAACCGAACGAGCTCAAGAGGCGCTTCGCACAGCGCTCGCTGTAGGAGCGGACGAGGCGATCCGTCTGGAAAGCGAGGGCTTATCGGATGACTCCTCTTCCATCGCCTCGGCGCTAGCTGCTCTTATCGAGCCATTGGCACCCGATTTGCTGCTCGCGGGATTATTTGCTGTGGATAGCGGCTCGGGTAGCGTCGCGCTTCAAGTAGCTGAGCTTCTTAAGCTGCCGCATGCCTCCTCTGCCGTTAAGCTCACCATCGTTACAGGGGAGCAATTGGCTGCTATCCCAGTTACAGATCCTTTAACCTCGCCGAGTGGATGGAAGGCGGAGCAATTCGCACTCGTTGAGCGAGATGTGGAGGGCGATACGGAGACCGTCTCGATTCCATTGCCTGCGCTCATTACAGCCCAGCAAGGACTCAATGAGCCTCGTTACCCTTCTCTCCCCGGCATTATGAAAGCAAAGCGCAAGCCGCTGCGCATCCTGACCGCAAGTGAGCTGCTCGGTAATGAAGCTAGCAAACCTACAAGTCGGACGATACGAACGCAGCTGCTCCCTCCTCCCCCTCGCGCTGTAGGGAAACGAATTCCCGGCGCGCCTGCCGAGCAGGCAGCCGCGCTAATTACGCTGCTTCAGACGGAGGCGAAGCTGCTTTAGAGTTGAGTGAGGGTGAGATGATGATCGCGAGAAGATCGAGAGATGAAGATGGAGAGACGAAGATCGATTGATTTGGATCATAAAATAAAAATAGAACCGATCTTGCTCCATTTAGTCTGCTAATGGACGGAATGGTTGTAGAAAGGACGAAGATCCATTGATTAGATCATAAAATAAAAAATAGAACCGTTCTTGCTCCATTTAGTCTGTTAACGAACGGAATGGTTGGTAGAAAGGGCGAAGATCCATTGATTAGATCATAAAATAAAAATAGAACCGATCTTGCTCCACTTAGTCTGCTAACGAACGGAATGGTTGGCTAACATTTGATCTTTTGTTATGGGAGAGGAGCTGTATTTGATGAGCAAAACCATACTTATTTTTGCGGAGAGCCGGGACGGCGTTCTCCGACGTGTGGCGCTGGAGGCACTCGGCGCAGCAAGGCGGCTCGCAGGCGAGGACGGCACGGTCCATGCCGTCCTTGCCTGCTCTGGCGGCGCGGCGGAAGAAGCCGCCGCGCTGATCGCGCGGGGGGCGGACGTCGTGCATATCGCCGACGATCCTGCCCTCCGCGCCTATGCGCCCGAGGCGTACATCGCCGCCCTCGGCGCAGCCATGTCTGCGGTGCAGCCGGACGCGCTTCTGCTCGGCCACACCGCTATGGGGCGCGAGCTCGCGCCCCGCGTGGCCGCGGCCCATGGCGCCGGCCACATTGCCGACGCCATCGCCATCGAAGCTTCAAGCGATGGCAATGACGTCGGCTTCATTCGCCCGCTCTACGCCGGAAAGGCGTTCGAGCGGCGCAGCTTCTTGCCGGGCCACCCGTGGGTCATCACGGTGCGCCCGAATAATTTGCCGGCGGCTGAGCCATTGGACGCCGCCCAGCAAACAGGCACCGTCACGGCTCTGCCGTTCACGGTGCCACCGCTTTACACCGCCGTGCGAAGCCTAGTCAGGCGCGCCGGCGGCCAGCTCGATCTCGCCGAAGCTGACGTCGTCGTATCCGGCGGCCGAGGGGTGCGCAGCGCAGCAGGCTTTGAGCCGCTGCGAGTGCTGGCTTCCGCGCTAGGCGGCGCGGTCGGAGCCTCCCGCGGCGCCTGCGACGCAGGCTATTGCGATTATGCCCTTCAAATTGGGCAAACTGGCAAAGTCGTCACACCGCAGCTATATATTGCGTGCGGCATTAGCGGCGCCATCCAGCACTTGGCTGGGATGAGCCAATCTCGGGTCATCGTCGCGATCAACAAGGACGCCGATGCCCCTATCTTCGGCGTCGCCGACTACGGCATCGTCGGCGACTTATTCGACGTCGTGCCTCTGCTTTCCGCAGAGATGCAACGCATTCGATCCTAATTTCATCCCATATCACTCAACCTGCGAAACACTCTCTTTCAGCTATCTGCTATCGATTATGTCGACAGCCTTCGAAGTTTGGACTAGATACGGGGTTCTGTTAGGGTTGAGTAGGCGTATGTGGCTAGTGGGGCGTATGGAGTCTTTGGAGCACATGGTGCATTTGGGACGCATGGAGTGAGCATAGTGGCACGTTTAACATTTAACGGACAATGGTTCCGCTATTCTGTAGAAAACACACTAATTACGATTGTTACGGACCTCAGTTCCGCTATTGATGAGAAAAACGCAATAATTAGTCATTTGAAGGCAAATAGCGGAACGTAAGTCCGTTAGTTGGAGGAGAAGCCGCTTAAGTTTAGAATAGCGGATCCAGGGTCCGTAAGAAGAGTAACCTATACGAGGTGCTAACTAAAGTGAGAGAATTAGTGAGTTAGAGTCTTTGGAGCACATGGTGAGTTTGGGGCGCATGGAGTCTTTGGAGTACATGGTGTGTTGGGGGCGCATGGAGTCTTTGGAGTACATGGTGCGTTTGGGGCGCATGGAGTCTTTGGAGTACATGGTGTGTTGGGGGCGCATAGAGTCTTTGGAGTACATGGTGTGTTGGGGGCGCATGGAGTCTTTGGAATACATGGTGCGTTTGGGACACATGGAGTCTTTGGCGTACATGGTGCGTTTGGGGTGCATGGAGTCTTTGGAGTACATGGTGCGTTTGGGACGCATGGAGTCTTTGGAGTACATGGTGCGTTTGGGACGCATGGAGTCTTTGGAGTACATGGTGCTGGGGCGCATGGAGTGAGCATAGTGGCACGTTTAACATTAAACGGACAATGGTTCCGCTATTCTGTAGAAAACACACTAATTACGATTGTTACGGACCTCCGTTCCGCTATTGATGAGAAAAACGCAAAAATTAGTCATTTGAAGGCAAATAGCGGAACGTAAGTCCGTTAGTTGGAGGAGAAGCCGCTTAAGTTTAGAATAGCGGATCTAGAGTCCGTAAGAAGAGTAACCTATACGATGTGCTAACTAAAGTGAGAGAATCAGTGAGTTAGTTAGTGGGTGAATCAGTTAGTTAGTGGTTGAATCAGTTAGTTAGTGAATTAGTTAATGAGAGTTAGTGAGTCAGTTAGTGAATATGTTTGGCAATCATTTTTGTTGGCTCCGAAACGATGTGTCAAAAAGAGAGTCGAATGGACCCCACAAACAAAACGAGCCCTAGAATCGATTCTAGGGCTCGTTTTTATTTTATTATTTTGCAGTCCAGAAAAATCGTGCCTTTACAGTGACCGTGATCAGATTACCACAACTGAAAACGCGACTTCTTCTCATTATGCACGTTTTATCTAATCTCGCCTATGCAAAATCCGGTCTAATCTCTCTGATGCAATCCGGCGATTCATACAGTTCATCACGCACGGCATTTGTAACGGGATAGGCGCGCATAAGATAGGAATCCATCGCATCCAAATGCTTGCGCAAGCTGGCGAACTCCGTTATTCGCGGATTTAGCCAATCCTCAATGCCATCCTCGTCCAAAATAACAGGTACACGTGGCTGCCAAACGGACATGGAACCGGATGAAGCGGCAGTGATCATCGTGAAGGCACGCATCTCTTTGCCGCTTGCATTCCTCCAGCAATCATAAATCCCTGCAATTCCAAATAGCTGCTGGCTTGGAATGATGACGTGCATCGCCCGCGGGTCGCGCTCCTTGCCGAACTGCTTTTGTCCATAGAATCCGCTGCATGGCAGAATACAACGCTGCCTCCGCAGCATCCGCCCCAAAAAAGGCTTCTCTGATAGAGTCAAATGATCTGCATTCACTGAATCCTTTGCCCAAAAAGGGAAAAGTCCCCATCTCGACTCCTGCATCGTTCTCTGATCAAAGCGATCATTCATCACGATCGACACCGTTTGAGTAGGGACTACATTAAATCGATTCGTAAAACCTCTAACCACTTTTTTCACTTGAAACATATCCACCATATCACCAATATCTGCAGTTAACGAAAACCGTTCAATCATCGCGATCATCCTTTTCACGTTGTTTGAACCAGTTTTTGTTAAAATGTATTTATTTATGCATGGTTTATTGGAAAATTCATTCTATTCTCTTTTACAAATCTCAAGCCTTTCACATCGTGAATCGTTTGCGGAATTTCAACGGCGGCATACCGGTGTGTGAGGCGAAGAGCCGCGAGAAATGCGGTGTCTGCCGAAAGCCAGTCTCCTCCGCAACGCGCGCAATCGTCCAATCCGTCTTGATAAGCAGCAGCTTGGCTTGGTCCAGTCGATAATAAAGCAAATATTGCTGCGGCGTGCAATCGAATACCTCAGTCATGCAGCGAGTAATGTAATTCGTGTGTAGCTGAAGCACCTCACTCAGCATCGTGTTGCTGATCGGTGTGCGATAATTGAGCTTCAAATAAGCTGCCGCCCGCTCCGCCACCGATACAGCTGCTTTCGCAGCATCAGAGCGCCAGCCCTCATCCAACATTTGCAGCAAATGCAGAAAACGCTGCTGACGATCCCAGAAAGCGCCATGCGATGAGCTTTTGGCTGCCTCATGCAGCTGTTGGAAGATGAGCTTCGCTTCATCTGGATAAGTTAGTTTCATTTTTTTGGGCAGACGTATGGCATATGTATAGTAATCTCCCCGAAGTGATCCGCTTTGATTGCCGACCGTCTCTTCCCAGGCTCCTACTGTTTGAAAGTGAATCCAGTCAAATACCGTTTCCTCGTCGCACGGACGAGTGGAATAATGCCAGCGGTCTGGCCGCAATATCAGGACATCACCTGGTTCTAGTACCCAGCTATGATTCTCTTCTGCCACATGCAGCGAGCCTTTATTTACGAACAGTAAATCAAATACGCCAAGGTTAGTCCGATTCGGATGCTCTTCCCCAGCATGATATGTTAATCGGTTAGATTCAATAAAAAATGGCAATGGCGGCGAACGAAATGTTAGCAATAAGTCCTCTGACAATCTAATCTCTCTCCTCTAAAGTTTTGCGCAGCAAAACTCTCTTCGTAAGCTTCCACTTTAGTTTTGCGCAGCAAAACTTTCTTCATAAGCTTTCACTTTAGTTTGGCATAGCAAAACTCTCTTCGTAAGCTTTCACTTTAGTTTGGCATAGCAAAACTCTCTTCGTAAACTCTCACTTAAGTTTTGCGCTACAAAACTCATACTTCCATGTGTAAATATGCAAAAATACTACTGCCCATGTTACTTGAAAATCATTTCATTTGTCTACAGCAAAACAAAACCTCGGCTGTATCCTAGTAGATACGGCCGAGGTTGACTAATGGCTTCAAGAAACCAATATGATATTCATTAATATTTTCTTACAACTGCTCCCTATCTTTTATCCCTCTTAGCTTGCAAAGACTGATTGACTCGCTACTTGTCGGCCAAGCGATCTTCCCTGCTCCTTCTCTGATTCCGATGGATCGTATTCAAATTTAATGCATTCACAAACGATCTCCGCACCCAGCTCCTTAAGCTTTGCTTCTATGATATCAACAGCTCCGCAGTAAATGGGGTACGAGGTATCGCCTGAACCGAATACTGCTGCTTTTTTGCCGCTCAAATCCAAGCTCTTCAGCTCCTCGTAAAAATCGAGAAACTCATCCGGCAGCTCCCCGTCTCCCCACGTATAAGCTCCAACAATAATGCCGTCATAGTCTTTAAGCTCAGATGCGCTGGCATCAAAGGCTTCCTTGGCAACAACCATAGCGCCAGCTTCCTTCGCTCCTTCTACAATGGCTGCAGCCATTTCCTCTGTATTCCCTGTCATGCTTGCATAGACTACAATGATTTTTGTCACCCATCATCCCTCCTACTTCCTGTCTGCTTTCTTACACGTTTATCGTTTGAATACCCTCAAAAATAGTAGCCATATGAAGCTGATCACCCTGCACATCAATGTCCGTTACGGGACAGCCCAGTTTGACCGAAAGCAATGAAATGCCCTTATACAAATAAGTAAGCCGGTATAACCCTCTGTCCGTACATACGTAGACCTCTCTCCCTTGAGCGATCACAGCAAATATAAACAGCTTACCGTAGCGAAT
The DNA here is from genome assembly GCF_056269295.1 of Paenibacillus sp. J31P13. Lineage (NCBI taxonomy): Bacteria > Bacillati > Bacillota > Bacilli > Caryophanales > Paenibacillaceae > Paenibacillus > Paenibacillus sp. J31P13. The sequence goes on along the minus strand of NZ_JBWDNR010000003.1, from coordinate 411,294 downwards.
TCGTTCAATATTACCCTTCTTATCACCGATGAGCAGCTCACCTTTCTCACTCGTGCCAACCAGATGACCTCTGAAGACAACCAGACTCGTCACGCTCGTTTGAAGCTCAAAATGTGCCCAATCATCCATAAATCGGTCATATAATGAAATGCCGCTGTCATGCGCAGTTATGAGATATTGAGGCAAATTAATAAAATCATAGACACGTTTATCTGGGCAGGCTATCTTCTCCCATTCATAGCTTCCTTTTGACCATAAGCCATCTTCCGTTGCCGCATAGCTGTTACCGCCGATTTTACGATACTGATAGCATGGAATATCGAGTCCGTCATGCTCCCATGCATCCCCATTCCATTCATACATTCCTGTGCTCGTGCAGGCGTGAAGCAAATCATGCTGCAGCTGCAGCCGATTCACATTGCTCGTATCCGAGAGCCCTTGATCGAGTTTATCCCATTCGCCCTCTCCATCGATGTGATAGACACCATGACCGACTGAAGCTGCGAACAACCCGTCCGGACTCGCTTTCACTGATGAGAAAGGAAAGAGCAGCCAATTCCAAGGCTTGCTTGTTTCCGTCTTCATATCTCTCTCTCCTTCAAAATAATTTCACTCATTCTCTTGTTGTATATTTTTGATCCGATATGTTCTTCTTCGCCATTTTTCTCAGTGATAATCATTATCATAACCATAGACTAAATGATAACCATTCTCAAATTCATTGTCAATGTCTTTCTCGATAGCTCGCTTCCTTCCCCTTATTCAAAACCTTTCTTTACCAACTTCACTACCGATTCACTGACTAATAAAAAAAGACAGCCCAAGGAATTTCCTTAGACTGTCTGCTTGATTTCCACAAAGGCTTGCCCCTCTATGAGTTTGCTACAAATTAAAGTGAAGCTGTATTTTAAATAATATTTTAATCTGATCCTGTAGAAATTGAACATCATTCACTTTAACCACATCCTGCGCTGGCAAATCAATTGGAACGACAATGGTCTCCAGCATGCTAAGCGGCAATGCCATTCCCTTCAGAGATAATGACTGCGGTCTTAAAATAAAATTAGGCGACTCCCATTCCATGCCATATTCCGCTTGGAGTGCTGCAGGAATACGATCTCTATATGTAATATTTAAGTGCGCGATCAATTTATTCTCCTCCAATTCGAAGGACGCTCCGTTCAAGCGAACATTTTCTCTCAGTTCTATAGAAGGAGCTGCTGAAGATCCGCTATCATATTTACTGATTAGATTCATTTTGATCAGATTGTTCATGTCGGATTCCGTAAGGACAAGCTCCGGCTTGAATTTCTTGACCATGGACAATGCCTTTTCCTTCACATCAATCGAAGTGTAGCTCATATCAAGCTGCTCATCCGGCGCAATATAGGAAATCCCCCACCAGATCGCGCCTCCAAGCACCAGAACAATGATTAATAATACGATGAATAATCTTTTTACTAATTTCCCCATCCAGTATTCCTCCTAGAGCACTAACAAGCTATCATCCATCATTTTAAACCTATTTTTCAAAAATAAATCATTTAACAGCTACATGCGCGTACTTTGATAGTGCTATAATGAATCAAATCATTGATCATAATCATTCATTAACCGAGAGGATGTACGCCAATGAACACGAGTAACGCATCACAATACCGCATTGGACTTGAAGAAATCGTTCAAGCTCAAATGCATTTAAAAGACGTCATTACGCGTACGCCGCTCCAATATAATCGCGTTTTGTCTGAAAGGTACAACTGCAACGTTCTACTGAAAAGGGAGGACCAGCAAATTGTCCGTTCCTTCAAAATACGCGGTGCTTACAACCTCATGTGCTCGCTTGATCCCGAGACACTAGCCAAGGGTGTCGTGTGTGCCAGTGCGGGAAATCACGCGCAAGGTGTCGCTTATTCCTGCCAAGCGCTGGGTATCCCCGGCAAAATTTATATGCCAAGCACCACGCCTCGCCAAAAGGTAACACAGGTTTCCTTCTTTGGCGGCTCTTTCGTTGAAGTTATTTTGACAGGCGATACCTTTGATGATGCCTATGATGAAGCGATGGCTGAGAGCACACGAAGCGGCATGGCATTCGTTCACCCCTTCGATGATCGCAAAATCATAGCGGGAAATGGAACGGTTGGCCAAGAGTTTATGGAAGCTGCCGATTCGGTACCTGACTTTGTATTTGTGACCGTTGGCGGCGGCGGTCTCGCTGCTGGCGTAGCATCCTATGTGAAAATTGTTTCACCTTCAACGAAGGTCATTGGCGTAGAGCCACAGGGTGCACCCTCGCTCCGCGTTTCGCTGGATGCCGGCGAGGTTACTCCGCTGGACCAGATAGATAAGTTCATTGACGGCGCTGCTGTTAAGCGTGTCGGTGATCTCACCTATGAGATCTGCAGAGACTTGCTTGACGATGTAATAACAGTCCCAGAAGGCAAAGTATGTACAACGATGCTCGACCTCTATAACGAAAATGCGATTGTAGCTGAGCCAGCAGGCGCTTTGCCCATTGCAGCGCTTGAAGCTTATCGCGATGAAATTGCAGGCAAAACCGTCGTATGCGTCGTGAGCGGCGGTAATAACGATGTGGATCGCATGCAGGAAATCAAGGAACGTTCGCTCATTTATGAGGGTTATAAGCATTATTTCATGCTTAGCTTCCCTCAGCGAGCCGGAGCTTTAAGAGAGTTTCTTGATAAGGTGCTGGGCCCCTATGACGATATTACACGTTTCGAGTATACGAAAAAGTCCAATAAAGACAACGGACCTGCTCTCGTCGGTATCGAGCTGAAAGATCGTAATGACTATGAGCCGCTCGTAGAGCGTATGACCAAAAAAGGCTTTCAATTCGTAGAGCTGAACAAAGATCCTGTCTTGTTTAATTTGCTCATCTAATTTTGGCATGACGCAGTTCTAAATATGAAGATTATCCTAATACCAAGAGGGTGTCCCAGAAGCGAAACCGCTGCTGGGACACCCTCTTGTTTGTAATTAAGCATAATTTAGCCTATCACTAGTCATTAGTGAAGTTATCTGCTGTCTATACGTTCATTTACTTTACCAAGCATAAGCGCGCGGTGCGTCGCCGCCTGGACCAGGGAAGATTTCATCGATGCGTTTGAGCGCGGATTCATCCAGCTCGATTTCCACTGCACGAAGGGAGCGTTCAAATTGATCGAGCGTACGAACACCAATGATCGGTGCTGTCACAGCAGGATTAGAGAGCAACCATGCGAGTGATACAAGATCCTCGGGCTCACCCAGTTCATCACAAAATGCCGCATACGCTTCAAGCTGTTCACGATGCTGCTCAAAGCGCTTCGTATCGCTGCTTCGGCGACCGCCATCCTTACGACGTTGATTACCCGCAAGCAAGCCCCCATCAAGCGGACTCCAAGGGATTACACCAAGACCGAGCGCTTGCGAAGCCGGCAATACTTCCAGCTCTGGAAGACGGCAAAGCAGATTATACTTATGCTGCTCAGATACAAGTCCGAGAGAGCCCCTTGCCTTTGCTTCGCCTTGGGCAACTGCAATATCCCATCCCGCAAAATTGCTGGAGCCTATGTAGCCTATTTTGCCTTGGGCAGCCGCAATTTCGAAAGCTCCCCATAATTCACTCCAGTTAGCATTGCGATCGACATGATGCATTTGATAAAGCTCTATATGATCGGTTTGCAGACGCTTGAGTGATCCTTCCAAATGTCTGCGGATTTTATAAGCGGACAAGCCTGCCTCACGGTTAGGTCCGTCATGCTGATCATGCATATCGCCATAGACTTTTGTAGCCAGCACTGTACGCTCGCGACGCCCATCGCCTTGTTGAAACCATTTTCCGATAATTTCTTCTGTACGTCCTGCATTCTCACCCCAGCCGTAAATGTTGGCTGTATCAATAAAATTAATCCCTGCATCTAAAGCTGCATCCAAAATACGAAATGAGTCCTTTTCATCCGTGTCTACACCAAAATTCATTGTCCCCAAGCATAATCGACTTACCTTAAGCCCTGATTTACCTAAATTCGTATATTGCATACTTTCATCGCTCCCTCAATTTGATAGGATGGATTACTTCTACATTATACAAAACTTACACATACTAACCAAATTTTATCGGCACTCGCCTTACCAAACTATTTTCATCCACGCTTACTGAGCATCTGGAAATATGGGCATATTAACCAATATAAACAAAACAAAATGGTTCTCATCACATGTATAGATAAGGAGCCTGTCCTTGCGAAAAAATAACAACGTTTTTTTTGGAGCGGAGATGCGGCTTTACGCCGTCATTTTGTTTATTATCATATTTGTAAGAGGAGCAGTTCTCGTCAGCTTGCTCCCCATTTATGGCGCCAAAACCTTGGGACTGACGTCCGATGTTATAGGTGTTGCCATTTCTGCTCATTATATAACCGATACCTTGCTGAAAATGGTCATTGGCTATTTGCTCGATCGGTTTTCCGTCCGCATTGTCGTGCAGACTGGACTTATTTTATCGCTCGCGGGGGTCTACTTGCTTCAGTTTGCTGAGTTGCCTTGGCTGTTCATTGGAGCCGCTGCCCTCTACGGAATCGGTATGTCTCCGCTGTGGATTGTATGTCTAACGAAGGTAACAGAGGAGAATCGTGCCACTCAAATGGGCGCTCTTTATACCATTTGGATGATTGCGCTTGGGAGCGGTCCTATTGTTTGTAATATTTTGCTGGATCGGAGCGTATCGTTTACGTACCAGCTGCTTGTCAGCTTGTCTGTGATCGCCTGCCTGCTCGCTTTCTTTATGAGCAGAGAACGAGTAGTAACACCGAACAGGTTGCCGTTAACTCAGCAATTCGCTATTCTTAAGGAAAGACTTCAGCATATGAAGCTGCTGCTTCCGGGGATGATTTTGCAGACGACAGGCGCGAGTATGCTCGTGCCGATTCTGCCGAGCTTCGCCGACCATAAACTTGGCTTATCGGGAGCTCAGTATTCCATCCTGCTCACGGTTGGCGGTTTATGTGCTGCTGCTGGATTAATACCGATGGGCAAACTTTCTGACAGGCTTGGCGGGAAAAAGTGGTTTCTCGTTATTGGATTCGCTATTTTCGCTTTGGCTTTATACCTGCTAGCCTACGGCTTTACGTTCTGGTATTGTTTACTAATAGCGGTTGCGCTTGGTGTATCTTACGCTGCTGTGCTTCCGGCATGGAATGCGCTGCTTGCCGCTTATGTTCCCCCTAAGCAAGAGGGACTCGGATGGGGGATTTTGTCCACTATCGAGGGTATTGGCGTCATGATTGGTCCGATAGCCGGCGGTTTTATCGCGGCTTGGAGCGGAGAGACAGCCGTTTTTTGGGTAAGTGCAACCTTATTCGGAATCATAAGCGTCTTTTATTTATGGTTCCCTTTTCAAGCATTTGGGACAGGCGACAAACAAGTAGAACGGGGTTAGAGATCAATGAATGATTGGCATAATTGGTTGGAATATATTAAGCATTTGGATCTCGACTCGATTCAATGGACACTGCAAAGCTATTCACAGTGGGGACCCTTACCCGGTATCCTGCTGCCAATGGTTGAATCCTTCCTACCTTTCTTACCGTTAATACTCATTATTGCGGCTAACGCCAATATATATGGCCTTGGCTTAGGTTTTTTATTTTCTTGGATCGGTGTTACTGCAGGCGCAGTGTCCGTGTTCTGGATCAGCCGTAAGCTAGGTCGTAATGTAAAGGGCAAATTAGAGAAGCGTTTTCCAAAATCAGAACGTTTTTTCAACTGGGTAGAGCATAAGGGCTTCACCCCTTTATTTCTGCTTGCTTGTTTTCCATTCACGCCTTCTATTGTTATAACTGTAGTTTCCGGACTGAGCAAGGTTCCCTTCAAAACCTTTTTGCTCTCCATGCTGCTTGGCAAGGCCGTTATGATTTTTAGTATCTCGCTAATCAGCTTTGATATCGGCAATCTCATTCATGAGCCTTGGCGTATTTTCGTGACGATTACCGCTGTGCTTGTCATGTGGTTTGGTGGGAAAAGACTGGAATCACGCTATCAAGTCAACGGGTAAATGAATACATAGTATATGATATCTATTTCAAAAGACGAGCGCCAAGCTGAATTCAGCTTGGTGCTTCTTTTATTTCTCGTGCCTAGTCGTACATTTTCTTCTGCGCTCATACATTTCTTCCTTTTGTGGCAAACTGTTGAGGATCTTCTAGAGAAGATAAAGCGCTAGCTCTACATCATCCTTCAGGAGAGTGATTTTATGTCAGGCAAACAGCCATCTGATCTACAAAAAAAGGCCAGTAAAGCACAGTCATTAGCTGACCGAAATGAAGCCAGCAAACATTCTGCAAGTGAGCTGCAATCAGAAGCGGATCGTGCAGCCGTGCCGAAGCATGGACTATAAGCACAAAGCATAGGAGGTTTGGTTGAACCAATGGGCGAGCAAAATAATCATAATGAGATGCAGCCGGTATCCGGCGAAATCGTAGAAGTTAAAGGCGTCTATAAAAATGAATGGGGTCGTCAAGAGCAACTCGAAATCGGGGATGAGTTTCCCGCTGATCCGATGCTAGGCGCGACGGAGTGGCAGCTCGTTGAGGTCTATTTCAATAATCATCACGAAGGACATACCGATCCGCGCTTAGTGCCGCATGATGATGACAATAATCCAGAAGCGCATATGCAGCACCCGCGCCGTCACGAAGGCAGCAATAAGACAGACGATGACATGTAGGTCCTATTAAAAAAACGGCAGACTGTGGGTCAAGCTAAAGAGCTCCCCTGCAGTCTGCCGTTTTCCAATCCATAATTCCGTTAATAGTACTATGCATTAACCATTTGCAAGCCTAATCATTAATGATCTAAAGCCCTGCTTCATTGACCTCTTGCTCCATCTCATCAGGGACACGCTTGTCGTTAACCTCGCGCTGCTTTACTTGATCAAGCAGCTTGTCCAAGCGCCGCAGATGAAACCCATATTCAAATATGCCGGATGCAACAAATACAAGCCGCTTATTCTCATCTGGATTCCTTTGAATATACGCACTCAAATCCTTGACCAGCTGATCCTCTTGTTCTTCCTCCGGCTCGATTAAAGCATTCGGCTTCATCTTCCCTTCAGCCTTCAGCAGTATATGCTCATGATATTTAGTCAAATCTTCAATTTGACGATCGAAACGTACAGACCATTCTCCTGGCCCTGATGAAGCAAAGTAATGCTCCTCCACAACCTCAATGAGATCGGCGCCTTTTTGCAAAGTCTTAATCATTTGTTTGGATACGATAAGCTGCCTAGCATGACTTTTTCTCGTCCGAGCCAGTACCTTGCGCTCCTCTTCAAAAACCGTATACCGCTCTTGCAGCTTTTGCAAGGTGCCAAGCAGACGATCCTTCTCCTTCTCGAATACCTGCTCCTTCATTTCATTCGAGACTGATGTGCGCAGCAGCAGCGAGAGCTGGCTATACGCCTGATGTACTTGCTCTGTAAATTGCCGTCTTGGTCTAGGCGGGAACACGAATACATTAACAACGAATGAAGCGCCGATACCCGTCAACACCATTAGGAAACGAGTTGTAGCCGCCTCCCAGCCTTGACCATGCGCTTCCATAATTGCAACGACAGTGACGAGCGTTAATCCGATTGTGCTTTCCATTTTTAATTGAATACTTAAAAGGATTACGATTATACATACAAGCCCTACAGCAATCGGGGTATGCCCGAAAATTCTCACAGCAGCTATAGCAATGAGAGCACCTACCAAATTTGCCTGTACCTGATCAGCTACATTTTGCCAAGAGCGATAGATAGATGGCTGTATGGTGAATATCGCAGCTACTGCAGCCATTAGCGGAGAAGCGAAGCCAAAAATACCGCTCAAATAGATGGCTAGTGCGACTGCCATACCTGTTTTCAAAACCCTTGCACCTATTGTCATTATAATTCAGTCTCCAATCTAAACCCTCTACGCCTACAACAACGATTATAAAGATAATGGCTAAGGACCCTTTGGACATATTCTAAAACATGCACTCCTGCAAAGCAATTATTAGACAATAATCCCGTGCAGCAACGAGACAGTGAATAAGAAAAAGGGTGTTCCCCATCTCTTAATCTTCCGCTATTATAATAGAATAGACCTGATAGAGCCGGGCAATACTAGAGGTTATAAGCTTAAGCTTAGGAGGAATCATATTGAAAATTGTTCAAGAGTTTAAAGAGTTTGCAATGAAAGGCAACGTCATCGATCTGGCAGTCGGGGTCATTATCGGGGGAGCATTTGGCAAAATCGTCAGTTCCCTAGTGAACGATATTATAATGCCGCCTATCGGCAGAATTTTAGGAAAAGTAGACTTTAAGGATTTGAAAATCTACTTGGTGCATAAAGATGAGTGGCTTGCTAGTAATGCTGATCTAAGCGCAGCACCCGCCATTGCCTATGGTCAATTCATTAACGTTATGCTGGACTTCTTGATTGTTGCTTTCTGTATATTCATGCTTGTTAAGGTCATTAATATTCTACGTCGCAATGAGAAAAAAACAGAGGCGCCTGTCGAAGTGACAGAAAAGGATTGCCCTTACTGCTTGTCCAAGGTGCCCATCAAAGCGACACGCTGCAAGCACTGCACTTCACAGCTAGAGGCTGCAGCGCATGGCTGAGGAACTGTTCGACATCTATGACGAACAGCTCCATCCGCTAGGCACCGCAACGCGCGCGCAAACACATGCGAACGGCTACTGGCATCGCTCCTTTCACTGCTGGCTGACGCGCCGCGATGGAGATCTTCGTTTTGTGAGCTTCCAGCTGCGTCAGACATGCAAGGACACCAATCCCGGCTGCTACGATATCACCGCTGCCGGACATTTGACAGCTGGCGAGACCATTCAAGAAGCGGTTCGGGAGCTTGAAGAGGAGTTGGGCATAGCAGTCGATTTCGAGCAGCTAATCCCGCTGGGACAAATCCGCGAAGATGTCAGCGGCGTTGTGAAAGGCGTTCCCTTCATTGACCGTGAGGTCAGCGATGTCTTCGGCCTCGTCTGTTCAGTACCGCTCGACGAGCTGCGACTGCAGCCAGAAGAAGTGGCCGGTGTGTACGAGGCTGACCTTGATGAGCTGATCGCGATGTTTGAAGGCCAGAGGGTCCAGGTCGCTGCAATTGGCGTTGAGCTTTCGGAGAAACCCGGCGAGCTGCAGCAAGTCCAGCGTTTCGTACAGGCGAACCAATTCGTGCCGCGCGACCCTTCTTATTACGTGAAGATACTGCGGGCTTTGCACGAGTGTACTTAATCTGGACGCCGTTACTAGTTGATGGCTCTCGCACTCCCCAAGCCTGTTCCCAATTGGTATACCATTGATCAATAAGTCCATGAATGTTATAGAACTGCGTATGTCGCGGCGCGAGATCAAAGTCATTCAGCTCCGGCTGATTATAGATCCGCGCCGCCATTTCGTGGAAGCAGCCATGAAGATTCATTTCAATAAAGCTCCCAAGCTCATCTCTCGTAGCAAATGAACGTGGATTATACATCACTCTCTGCTCCGCAGCAGGATTAAAGCAATACGATCTCCGAATACCATCCGGAATCTGAGTCCAAGGCGCGATTAATCCCCTATCCATTCCCTGACTGTCATACCAGTTATATACACGATTGATAAAGTCACGATGAAATCGCAGGAAACGTTCTCCGTATCCCGGCGGCGGCATCGTCCCTGGTGTCAAATGATACGTATGATGCCAAATACGATGCTCATCTAATAGCGCTTGTGGAAAATTCGGTATATACGACATCCTCGACCCCTCCATGCTTAGTCCATTTTCACTCCAACTCCTTTAGCTTATGCAATAAACAGTAGGAAGGAACCTATTCCTGAAATAGAAGAGCAAGCCCTTTCGACAATAGGCTGTCCCTTTTGACAATCATCGGTCTACGTCTGCAAATCCTGTCATACATATGGATAAAATGATTTCCGTTGAAAGAGGTGAGCCGACTCGTGATTGAACGATTGAATCGACTTCAAATAGAGCTCCCCCCATCCCCGTATGCAGATGCGAATGCTGCGGCGGCTGTTCAAGAGCTGCTTGGAGGAAAATTCGGTGAAATGTCGACGTTAAACAATTATATGTATCAGTCTTTTAACTTTAGGGAGAAAAAAAAGCTTAAACCCTTTTATGATCTTGTATCGAGCATAACAGCTGAGGAATTCGGCCATGTCGAGCTTGTTTCCACAGCTATCAATATGGTATTGACCGGTACGACAACCCCTGGCGATCCGAATTCGGCCCCGCTTCAGGAAGGAGTAAACAAGCGAAACAGCTATTTCTTCATCAAAACAGCTCAAACGTCTATGCCTGGTGATTCCATGGGACGCGCTTGGACAGGTGATAATGTATTCAGCAGCGGCAACCTTGTGCTCGATCTGCTGCATAACTTTTTCTTAGAGTGCGGCGCAAGAACACATAAGATGCGTGTCTACGAAATGACGGATCATCCGACTGCACGCGCAATGATCGGTTACCTGCTCGTACGAGGCGGCGTGCATGTATTGGCTTATGCAAAAGCACTGGAGATTGCGACAGGCGTTGATGTGAAGAAGATGATTCCCATACCGGACCTTAGCAACAATAGCTTTGAAACAGCACGAAAATACGAAGCAATGGGACTTGGAAACAAACTGTATACGTTCAGCCCTAATGACTACAAAGATATTGTCCTCATCTGGAATGGCCAGAATCCGCTGACCGGAGCTCCGCTTGAGGTCATTCAAGGAGCACCGCAAGGTGCGCCTATGCCCGACTTAGGCGAACTGCCAGAAGAGTTCGCTCCCGGCATCTCACAAGAGGATTTCATGGAAATCGCGCGCCGTCTTCAGAAGAATGCCGGCCTATAGCAAAATAATTAGCAACGGAGACCTCCTAATTCGCATAAAGCGATTTGGAGGTCTTTGTTGTCCATAACATCTATTGGGCAGGCAACTGCTTGTTTCACATTTTGATAAGCGTGGTAAGAGCTTTTATGAAGAAAAGATTATATACCACTCCTATCCTCAATATGTTAGGAAATTGTAAGCAATATAAACAATATCCTTACGAGGGTTTCATAAGGGGCTAAAGGATTTACGTTAGAATGGGGGAAATCGATCGGAGGTGTTATAGGAAATGATGAAAATCGTTACCTTCAAAAGTCGTTCAGTCCCTGTCTACTACCCTAGCGAACAATCTGCATCTTTAGAATTGCTTAATCATAAATTGTACGAAATGGAATTAGATTTTGATTTCCGTAAAAAATGGAGACGTATTAAATCAGTCGAAATGGTGCGTGATGTCGCTATTTTCCAATATAACGACGGTACAAAGCTTTATCTGGAAGTATCCTAATGACTCGACACAGACACAAAAAGATCTGAGTTCACATGCAGCATGTGAACTCAGATCTTTTTCATTTAAGCATATATGTGAATCGGGCTGAGCCCGCATTGCAGCTACATCCACTACCTGCACACTGTCATGGTATACTCGGGTTGGCTAATTAACGTTAAATCAAGTATGTCTTCAGCTTTAGGCTCACCGCATAGGAAGCCTTGCACAAAGTCACAACCCCATTCCTTCAATAACCTATATTGCTCCTTATTTTCCACACCTTCTGCTATAACCTCAAGACCGAGCTTGTGTACCAGCTTAATAACATCCTCTACGATGATGCGCTCACTGCTCTTTAAATGAATCCTTTTGATAAATGATCGATCAATCTTCAAGCATTGCATCGGCAATCGTTTCAAATTCACAAGGGACGAGTAGCCTGTGCCAAAATCATCAATGACAATTCGCACACCCGCCGCATGCAGCCAGTTAAGCGTCGAAATCGCTACACTAGAGTTGTAGATCAAGCTATTCTCTGTAATTTCAAGCTCAAGAGCGCTAGGCTCAAGCCCAAACTCCTCCAATACATGAAGGACCGTACGTGAAAATGATGAGTCCTGTAATTGCAGCGGCGAGATATTAATGGACATGATCAGACCGCTTAATCCGTCTTCCCCCATACTCGATAGCATTCTGCACGCTTCACGCAGCACCCATTCCCCAATAGGAATGATCAGACCATTTTGCTCAGCAACAGTAAGGAATTCAGAGGGCTTGACCTCCCCAAGTTTCGGGTGATTCCATCGAATCAATGCTTCAAAGCCTCTCAGTTTGCCTTCCTCCATCCTGTAGATAGGCTGATAGCTAAGATGGAATTGACGCAAGTATAAAGCTGGCCTAAGCTCCGCTTCAATATCAATACGACGGTTAAGGCGAAGGGTATCTTCTGTATTATAAAAAAGCGCTCGATTGCCGCCTTGTGACTTTGACAGATGAAGAGCAGATTCCGCACGGCATATAAGCTGTTCACTCGTTCTTCCATCCTGCGGGTATAGTGTTGCGCCTATGCTTGAGGTCAAATAAAGCTCAGTTCCTTCAACGTCAATGGGGCGCTCAATAGTATTTTTGATGACTTCTACCGCTTGAAAGCCGCTGTTATCGCTGTGTTCGACAGGCATGGCCACCAAGAACCTATTTCCTCCAATTCGACTCACTGTCGAGGCAGCGGTTCTTGCAGCTGCTAGTCTCTCATTCATGATGTGGAGCACGTGATTTCCGAAGTCAGTGCCCATTTTTTCATTTACGCGATAGAAACGATCCAAATCGACCAAAGCTACTACCATCCGCTTACCCGTGGCACGTACAACATTTACCGCTACTTCAAGCTGTGCAAAAGCTTCCATGCGTCCAGGCATACCGGTCAACGCATCCATTTTGTTGGATCACCATCCCAATCTTTGTTTATTTAAATTAATTTTCCCATATAAGTATTAGATAAATTAAGAAAATATGTTTAGATCATTGTTAGATATCTTAATAAGGAGTTTTATATACTTACATTTGCAAAAAAATCCACTTCAGCAATGGAGTGGACCTACGCTTGTTAATGAGCTTTAGCAGCTGTAATATACATGTGATTAATAAAAAAGACGTACAAACTGTTGTCAGTTTGTACGTCTTTTTCATTATTCCATAACCTCTTGCCCTTAGCTTTGGCTCGCGCTCGTATGCTGGGCTGTGTACTTGTAACCAAAGCCCCAAACCGTACGAATCAGGCGCGGCTCCTTCGGGTTCTGTTCAATCTTCTTGCGAAGATTGACAATATGCACGTCGATCGCGCGATCTGTAACAAAGGAATCAAACCCGCGTATCGCATTTATAAGCTCTTCTCTACTAAATACCTTTCCGGGATAAGCAAGAAATAGCTTCATAAGTTCATACTCTGAAAATGTTGTTTCAACAAATTGACCACGAACAAGTAATAGCCGTCTCTCAAAATCAAGCTGGATCGGCTCTCGTTCGTCAGCCGTTTCGACCGTCACCGCAATCTGCTGCGCCGTCTCTGCCTGCATCGTATTCGAACGGCGTATTAAAGCCTCCACTCGAGCTGTCATCTCATGCATGCTGAAAGGCTTGCACATATAATCATCCGCTCCAGCTTTCAAGGCTTGCACACGTTCGGATACCTCACTCTTCATCGACAGAATCATAATCGGCACATTAGAGCGCTTACGAATGAGCGCACATACTTCCATCCCATCTAAATCAGGCAATATTAAATCCAGCAGCACTAAATCAGGATTGAATTCGGCAGCCAGCCGCAAGCCATCGTCAGCACGATTCGCTTGCATGACAGAATAGCCCTCTTCCGATAAATACATGGAAAGCATATCACTCATCATGACGTCATCTTCGATTACCAGCACTTTGTACATTGTCGTCACCCTTTTTGAGGATTGAAGATTGCTGTCGGATTTTGACTCTAACTCTTTCTCTACTATACAATAACGACTTCAAAGGGACAACAATTTGTTAGAAAATTGTTAGGAATATTTGTCAAACATATTTTGAACGCTGCGGATCCCATTCAACAGATTCTTTAATACTCTCTCCAGTTGAATATTTGCCGTCATTAGCTCATCGAGATCAAGATCTGGCTTCTTCACGATTCGCTCTACTTCGCATACCGCCTCTAGCAATTCATAAGCCGATAGATAGCCGGCTGCACCTTTAATGGTATGAACCGCACGCTTAATGGTTGATAGCTCCGCTTGCTCTGTCAGCTTCCTTAAATGGTCGCCAAACATGTCGTAATCAAGCATGAACTGCTCCATCATATGCAGCAGAATGGGCAGCTTCCCATTCACACGCGCAAGAGCGCTCTCCACATCCATACCCTCTATCCCCGGCAATAATGGCTGCTTTGCAGCTTCTTCCTCAGAAGACTTACCATCCGTTTGGATAGTATCGAGATTAGCTGCTAGATTTATTGTCGTATTCTTCATAGTCTCTTGCTTCAACCAGTAAGAAATGACGGTATGAAGCCTCTCTGATGAAATCGGCTTCGTCACTACATCATTCATTCCAAGCTTGAGATAGCGCTCATGATCATTACGCAGCACATTCGCAGTAACTGCGATAATAGGAATATCATTATAATGTGATTGACTGCGTATGATTCGAACAGCTTCGGAGCCATCCATCACGGGCATATGAATATCCATTAGAATAAGATCCCACTTCTCTTCCATTAGCTTTTGCAGCACCTCTTGACCATTCTCAGCCAAGCCAACCTCATAGCCTCGCTCCTTCAAGATTTCGATAGCGACGAGCTGGTTAATCTTATTATCCTCCGCAAGTAAAATACGCGTACTTACATCGGATTGAGGCATTTTCGTAATCAGAACCACACTCTCCTGTCCCGTTCCATCGATCGACCTTTGATGGAGTGCGCTATCAAGAGCTCTAAGCATTCCCGAACGCATAATCGGCTTAATTAACAACGTTAACGGCCTTTGCTCAGCCGTTAGCTGCATCATTTCATCACGGCCGTAGGAAGTTGTCATAGCAATGGTTTTCACACCTGCTGCTTCAGCTACTTGGTGGAAATCCATCCAGGTTTCCGCGCCGTACATATCCGGCATCTCCATATCAAGCACAATCAGCTTCGGCAATGCCCCTTCACCAATTCGACGAAGGCGGTCCCTTGCCATTTTCCAAGAGGAGAACACAATAGGAGTTAGGCCAAAGTCCTCAATAATACCGCTCCAATGCTCGCGCATATCCTTATCGTCTTCCACGATCCATACGGGCAGCTCTCTCCATTCCTGCTTTACCTGAAGCAGCTGCTCACTGTATTTATGAAGGACAGCAAACGGAAGCGTGAAATAAAATTGACTGCCTACAAGCGCCTCACTCTTCACCTCGAGCTTCCCGCCCATAATTTCAACAAGCGATTTCGAAATAACGAGTCCAAGTCCGGTACCTCCGAATTTACGTGTTGTAGAACCGTCTGCTTGAGTGAATGGCTTAAATAGCTTCTGAACCTGCTCCTCGTTCATACCGATTCCCGTATCTGATACGAGGAAGCGAATACTGACCGTATGATCCGACTCCTCGACAAGTTCCAGTTGGAGCTTCACGCGACCTCTATTTGTAAACTTAATGGCATTCATACATAGGTTAAGCAGCACTTGCTCCAGTCTCATGGCATCCCCAATAATGGTTTGCGGCAAATGAAGAGGCGTATCAATAATGAACTCAAACTGCTCCTTGCCGCCCATAAATACGCTTAATTGATCGGTTACGCGATGCAAGAGCTCGCCCGGCTGGAAAGGCAGCCGTTCAACATCAACTTTACCCGCTTCAATTTTGGAGAAGTCCAAAATATCATTAATAATCCGCAGCAAAGATTCAGATGAAGTGTGCATCTTGTCCATATAATCCTTTTGTGATGCAGATAGACCTGTCTTGCGCATAAGCTGTGCCAATCCAATAATGCCATTGAGCGGCGTCCGTATCTCATGGCTCATCAGCGCAAGGAAACGGCTCTTCGCTTGATTCGCTTCCTCAGCTTCAAGCGTTGCTCGGACCAGCTCCTCTTGCACCAACTTTTGTTCGGTAATGTCACGCGCTATACAGGAGTAAAATTGCTCCCCGGTATCCTCATCTTGATGCGCAACGACAACCATAGAGACATGCACCGGCTCGCCATTGCTTTTAAGAAGCTGTGTGTCACTTTCCCAAAATCCTGATTTCCGAGCCTCTACTGCCCCTCTCACTAGCTCTGCATACATCTGCGGATGTGCATGCTCCTCAACCGTATGCATATCATTGTCCTTGCTTTCAAGGCCTAACATCTCTCTGCCTGCCCGATTCATGTAGACGACCTTGCCGACGGAATTAACAGAAGCGATTAAGTCTTTAGCCGACTCTAAAATATCAAGCAGCCGATTGCGTGTCTTCTCCATTTGCTTTCGATCAGAAATATCGAGAACCATGCCGACCACGCCCGAGAAGCGTCCGTTGCGATCTCGTAAACCGTTCGAGCTATGCAAGGTTGGAATACGTGTGCCGTCCTTATGGATAAAGGTCCATTCCCGTTCATAGGCAAAGCTCTCGCTTCGGAGCTCCTTGAAAACCTCAAGCCCAGGAGGCACTGTCCGCCCAAGCTTGATAGACAGCTGCCTTGCCTCTTCCTCATTCTCATCCAAATCCATAAACAAGAGCGGAGTTGCTACTCCTGCCAGCTCCTCCGTTTTGTATCCGAGCATATCCTCTGCAGTTTTGTTCAGATAGGATACTTTATACTCATCATCCAACACGATAAAAGCGTACTGATTCTGATTAATTATTGCCTCAAGCCTATCAAACATGTCTTGCAGGTGCAGCATCATCCCATTTACGGAATGCGCCAGCTGCCCGACCTCATCATGTGGCTCAACCGCCAAATGCTCCGCTTCGAAGCGTCCAGCAGCTGCTTGCTCCGTAACCGCAAGAATCCTTACTAGACGCTGTATGATCCTCTCAAAATACAGAAAGAAGAAAATGACAATGATAATCTCAGACAGCGCAATCGTCGAAAATATACGCCAAAAAATAGGGGTTAGCCTCTCTTCGAGCATTTCCGCTGACATTTGAAGGGCAAATCGCCAAGGCGTCCCTGACACCTTCGTATGGAAGATGGCAAATTCATCTCCGTCTACCTTTATGCGGTTCATGCCGCTTTCCGTTTCCAGCATCTTCACTGCAATCATGTTGAGTGAAGAGTCGTCGTCCTTGATATTCGCAGTTTCCAAGCCCGCCGAAAGCCCATTTGACGCTGTGCTCGAATCTGCAAAAGTATCGCCATCCGTTCCCAAGTGGGATTTCGTCCCACCAGCATAAGTAGACTTAGAGCTATAGATCAAACCACCGCTATCATTAAATAAGCGCTGAATGACTCGATCATCATGCAACTCAATATTCGTCTGCAATTCCGAGAATAGGATGGACGCGTAAACGACTCCGATTACTTCTGTCTCTGCCCCATAAACAGGAACAACAATTAGCATTTGACGCTTGTCAGAGAACGACGGCGTATAGGGATCAGTGATGACGACTTCGCCATGGATTGCTTTTTGGAAAAAAAGCTCATTGGTCATATCCATCCTCGGCCCGTCCGTACGCATGACTTGTCCATTCTTATCGATGTATCCAATAGAATTGTAAATGTAGTTGCTGCGGACAAGCTCTCTTCCAAAATAGAATAGGCGCTCCTGATCCGACCCAAATCGGACCAATTCCGTTCGGCTTATAACAAGCACCTCAGCCTTACGTATACTCACCCAATTCTCCAAAATATTAGCACGATTCTTCTGGAAGCTCGTTGTCTCCTTAATAGCAGATTGAACTATGGCTTTCTTTACTGCGGTATAATTGCCAATTCCAGCAATAAGCAACGGAATAAACGAAATAAGAACAATGAATACCAAGCCTTTTGTTCGTAGCGACATCCTATTCAAGCTGCTTTCCCCTTTCAAAACGCATTGACTGTTAATGTCGAACTTTGACAATATTATACTCCTTCATCGTAAATAGGAATAGCAAAAAACGCTAGAGCCGGCTGCTTTCTAGCAGTTCCTTGCTCTAGCGTCTAATAAGTTTAAAGTGAAGCCCCGCTTATCGCTTATTTAGCCCCAAGAATAGCTTCTATCCGGTTAAGCTCCTCGTCCGAAAAATCAAGTCGGCTCAGCGCAGCAACATTATCATCAATTTGATCTACACGGCTTGCACCGATCAAAGCAGAAGTTACTTTTCCGCCTCTCAGTACCCAAGCCAGAGACATTTGGGCCAGCGATTGTCCCCGTTCCTGCGCAAGCTTATTCAGTTCATTGATCTTGTTAAGCTTGTCCTCGGTAATTTGATCGGTCTTCAAAAATACGCTTGGACCAGCTGCGCGTGAGTCAGAAGGCACACCATTCAAGTAGCGATTAGTCAACAAGCCGCCAGCAAGCGGCGAGAATACGATCGAGCCGATCCCTTCCTCTTCCAGCACATCCTGCAAACCATCCTCAATCCAACGGTTGAACATGGAGTACGAGGGCTGGTGAATGAGACATGGCGTACCAAGCCCCTTCAAAATTCGGGACGCTTCTGCTGTTTGTTCTGCTGAATAGTTCGAGAGCGCGATGTATAGCGCCTTTCCTTGACGAACAATATGATCAAGCGCACCCATTGTTTCCTCAAGCGGCGTCTGTGGATCGGGACGGTGATGGTAAAAAATATCGACATAGTCCAAATTCATACGCTTCAGGCTTTGATCAAGGCTTGAGATCAAATATTTGCGTGAGCCGTAATCCCCATAAGGACCATCCCACATTGTATAGCCTGCTTTGGTGGAGATGATCATTTCATCACGATGCGCTCCGAAATCCTGTCTCATAATTTGACCGAAGGTTTCCTCAGCCGAGCCTGGAGGCGGTCCATAGTTATTGGCAAGATCGAAGTGAGTGATACCCAGATCAAATGCTCTGCGCACCATTGCACGTCCGTTCTCAAGCCGATCAACGCCGCCAAAATTATGCCATAAACCAAGGGATATCGCGGGCAGCTTCAATCCGCTGCGTCCTACACGGTTATACTTCATATTCTCATAACGATTATCAGCTGCTAAATAAGTCATATTCTTGTTCCACCAGCCTTCTATTTAATGGATTCCCTCTACCTTGCCAGCTTGCGCTCTAATTTTAGATGCGGGCTGTTACGCACCGTCTCCGCAAAAAACTCAGGCTGTTCAAAGACTAACTGCTTCCAGGCTTGTACGCAAAGCGGATCAAAGTGGCGACCGCTCTCATTCAAAATGATCTCCATCGCTGATTCATGCGACATCGCTTTGCGATAAGAACGAGATGATGTCAGTGCGTCGTAGACATCCGCTACAGCTGTCACTCGCGCTAACAACGGTATTTCTTCTCCCCGAAGCTTATCGGGGTACCCCGTACCATCCCATTTCTCATGATGAGACCGAATAACCGACAGTTCCTCTGGCATAAAGCCAAGCCGCTTGCACAAATCATAGCCCGAAACAGGATGAACCTCAATCACTTTTCGTTCTTCTTGCGTAAGCTTATCTGGCTTGTTCAGGATTTGATCAGGAATGCGCAGCTTGCCAACATCATGTACGAGACCGCCTTGCGCAATAGCTCTAAGCTCATTTGAAGATAAGGAGAGCTCCTCGCCTAATTTTAATGCATATAAGGCTACTCGGTAGTTATGCCCAGCTGTGTAAGAATCACGTGCTTCCGTTGTCATAACCAGCTCACGAACGCTGTTTGACATATAGGTGTTAATCCAATCCATCGGATTTGCGCGAAACATCAGCT
Source organism: Paenibacillus sp. J31P13 (assembly GCF_056269295.1). NCBI lineage: Bacteria > Bacillati > Bacillota > Bacilli > Caryophanales > Paenibacillaceae > Paenibacillus > Paenibacillus sp. J31P13. Next base: position 391,582 of record NZ_JBWDNR010000003.1, on the reverse strand, counting down.
TGATCGAAGAAGTTATCGATCTTGAGCTGACATACTGATTTATGATGCCTGCAACCATTACAATCGTAGAAGCCAGCAACAGGAAATGGTACATCCACCAGCTGATGTTCCAGGTTTCTCCACTCACAATAATAAACTGTGCAAGAATCATCCACCCTGAGCTATAAACAATAGAGAGCTGCAGCGGGAAACGAGAGGATAGATAGGTCTGCATATAACGGTACATGGTCCATCCATTCATACCTACGATAAACAAAGTCGCGATCCATTTCATCGGGTTTTCTTTCAAGTGAAAGAAATGAGTTAACTCGGGGTATTGCCATAGTGTGCCGCAAATGACTAGCAAGATGAGCACCCATACTGGAAGAAGCAGGCGCTGCCACATTGCGAACCATTTAATCAACGGCCTATCTACGGAAACGGATGAAAGACATAGCCATATGACAGCCACCAAGAGGCTAAGCTGAGCGGCATTGCTCGCAATACCGACATGGTCCATCAAAAAACCGGGGGTTGATAAACCATGAAGAATAAATAGCATGGCGAGTGATACATAAGATAACGATAGAAAACTAATCTTAATATTACGAAGCTGAATCGCCACAAAACCTACAGATATAGCGAGTATGAGTGCTAGTACAGACACGGCACTTACAATATAAAAATGCTCATGCGGCGCATTTATACTTCTGTCGAATGACGATCCTCGAAGCAGCAGGTAGCCAAGAAACGGCAGAATCATAACTAAAGCTAGACGTATGAAAACACCTGTATTTTTATGCAAGCCCGGATTCCTCCTAAAAAAATCAATCATAGTTATAGATAGTTAGCCTACTGCCTACTGGCAGATTGAAGTGTGTCAAGCTATGGCGAGGAATATGTAAATGTTTGTATTTACCAGGTTTCTTCGTAATTGATTGGATAAGAAACATGTAGGATAATGTTGGAATATGTACTTCCTATATAATAACATTCCACGCGTATTCAATAAATAGTGAAGTATTTTTATTTTAGATTAAGGTTTTTTCAATTCCGATTTGTTATAGTAGTTGAAGATATACAAAACCGAAGGGAGTTTATTTAATGAATAACAATGAATCGCAGTCCAAAAAAGACGCGGAAAACGAACTGACTGCGAACGAGGAGCTTAACACGCAGGACGAGCTATCTCAGCAGGATGCTGCAATTGAAGAGGAGCTTTCACAGGATTCTTCGCATGACAGCACTACAGAAGTAAGTCAAAACCATTCAAATAACGGTTATGTTCCTCCCGCTGCACCCGCATCTAAAGGCGGAAGCAGTATGGCATGGATCGCCATTTCCGCAGTTCTAGCTATTGCATTAATTATCGTGCTGATTAAACCGCCATTTGGAGGCAGCAATGAATCAGTAGCAACTGTAAATGGTGAGAAAATTAGCAAAAACGAGCTTTATGACGCATTAGTTACAGCAGGCGGCGCCGCTACAGTTGATAACTTGATCACTGAAAAGCTTATTCAACAAGAAGCTGACGCAGGTGGCGTTAAAGTAACGGATGCTGATGTAGATGCAGAGATTGCTTTAATTAAAGAGAACTTTGGTTCGGATGAGGCGTTTACATCCGCACTTGCACAATACAGCATGACGCTTGACAGCTTGAAAAAAGACACAAAAATCAACCTCACTATCCGTAAAATTTTGGAACCAAAAACGAAGGTAACGGATGAGGATATCCAAACGTTCTACGATACAAACAAAGCAGCACTTGGTACACCTGAGCAAATTCAAGCTTCGCATATTTTGGTAGCTACTAAAGAAGAGGCGGATGCGATTCTAGCTGAGCTTAAACAAGGCGGCGACTTCGCAACAATTGCTAAAGAAAAATCAACAGATACTTCGAAAGATCAAGGCGGCGATCTTGGTTTCTTCGGTAAAGGCGAAATGGTTGCTGAATTTGAAGAAGCTGCGTTCGCACTTAAAGTAAATGAAATCAGCGGTGTTGTAAAAACAGAGCACGGCTACCACATCATTAAGAAAACAGCTGAGAAAGCTGCAGTTGTTCCAACATTTGAAGAGAAAAAAGAAGAAATTCGCAAGCAGCTTGTTGCAACAGCAGCAAATGAGCTTTCACAAGACTGGATGACTGAAATTCGTGAAAAAGCAAAAATTACAAACACGCTTGCACCAAAAGAAGCAGCAGCTACGGATGCTGCAACTGAGTAATTAGCTGACACGACTTAGTCATTCGCTGAATAAGTAAGGGCAGTGTCTATTGGGTCTACCCGGCCCCATAGCACTGCCCTGTTTTCTACATATGGGAGGGTATAAAATGAGTACATTTGAAGTTCGCCATTATAAAGAAACGTATACCTTATATGAGTTAACGGAATCAAGTACTAATTCTCGTATTGTTGTATGTCCTGAAAGAGGCGGTATCGTAATTGGCTGCCAGCTTAATGGCGTAGAGCTGTTTTACTTGGATAAAGCAACCTTCGAAAATCCTACTGCTAATATTCGCGGAGGAAACCCAATCCTTTTCCCAATCTGCGGCCAACTTGAGAACCAAACCTACGAATGGAATGGACAAACGTACAAAATGGCTAATCACGGCGTAGCCCGTACGGCCGTTTGGGAAGTGGTCGATTCACAAACTGAAGGCGAGGCTTCCATCACCATTCGCCTCAGCAGCAATGAACAGACACTTCAATCCTATCCTTTCACGTTCGAGCTGCTGTTCACCTATGCGTTAAAAGACGGACAGTTGCATACGCGTCAACAATACCGCAATTTGAGTGAATCAGAAGCGATGCCGTTCTACGCTGGCTTCCATCCTTATTTTGCGATTGAAACGGATAAAAACATCGCCTATGAATCAGATGCTACACGCTATGAGGATTATAACGACTATGTAGTGAAGCCTTTCACTGGCAAGATTGATTTAGAGGATTTGGTTGAATCCGTCTGCCTGCTCGATTCAAAGAAAAGCGAGATCTCATTTCCAGTTTCGAAGGAAACTCGTGTTCGTCTGACCTATGATGACATTTTCAAATATATGGTGTTGTGGTCAGTTAAGGATCGTCCATTTGTTTGTGCGGAGCCTTGGATGGCTGCAACAGGCGAGCTTAATCGTCAAGAAGAGCTCGTCATGCTGGGAGCAGGCGAGGAGCTTCAGGCTAACTTTACGATCAGCTGCGAACAGGCCTAGACATGCAGGGTGTAAATATACAAAAAGGCAGTCCATCAAGGTTTAAATAACCTTGAGGACTGCCTTTTTTGTATGGGGTGATTTGAAATAGAAGCATTGCGTTCCTATTCCTAGTTTTAGTAGCCCTCGCCTTGACCGCCTGATACGATAGCGATACCTGAGCTTGCACCAATGCGAGTTGCGCCAGCTCCGAACATTTGCAAAGCTGTTTCGCGATCACGTACGCCGCCGGAAGCTTTTACACCTAGACCAGGTCCTACAACGCGGCGCATAAGTGCGATATCCTCCACCGTTGCTCCGCCCTTGCCGAAGCCTGTTGACGTCTTCACAAAGTCAGCTCCTGCTTTTTTGCAAATTTCACAAGCTGTTACCTTCTCGTCATCTGTCAAAAGGCCGGTCTCCAAAATCACTTTAAGAATTGCTTTACCTTTGACAGCTGCCGCTACGCCCTCAACATCACGCTGCACACCTGCTAGATCGCCTGATTTCAGCAACCCAATGTTCAGCACCATATCAACCTCAGTAGCACCATCTTCAATAGCAAATTTCGCTTCAGCAGCTTTGGATGCCGTTGTTGTTGCTCCAAGTGGAAACCCAACAACTGTCGTAATGCCTACTCCAGATCCCTTAAGCTCTTGAGCTGCTTCCGCAACCCAGCCTGCATTCACACAAACGGTTGCAAAATGATATTCCTTAGCCTCACGACAAATTTGCAATACTTCTTCTCTCGTTGCATCTGCCTTCAATATCGTATGGTCGATCATCGCTGCTACTTGTGCTGGCGTATAATTTGTACTACTGCTCATTATTATTTATCCTCCATTAGAAACAAGTTAGATTCGTCATTAGCAGAAAATGTACAGGCCGTGCTTCTCGTTACATGTTCCATTCAATCAAACAAAAAATTCTGCTTTAAGTTCCATTATACGAAGCTTTGAAGCAAACAACAATGCAGCCGTCTAGGATAGATCATTTAGTCTTAATCACTATTGCTCATCCAGTACGCTATAATTATGATCCCAAACATTAGGAGATATATCCATCATGGATATCTATTAAGCAAAATAAATGAAGCTGCAGCTTATTCAAGCGAGTTTTGACAGCACCAAAAGAAAGCGACCGCGGTCACTAGCCCTTATGGCTAAGAACGCGGTCGCCTTTTATTTTGATCAAGACAATGATTGATCCATAGTCAGCTCTAATCGTTTCTGCTTCAATTTGCGTTCATATATAAAATAAACAATCAAATAAACGATGAAAAATAAGGTGGACACCAAATACATCATTGCATAGTTCGACCATGTCGCAACTAAACCAAGCAGCATAGCCCCGCTCCCGATTCCGATATCAAAAGCATTATAAAAGGTAGCAGTCGCTACCCCTCTTCGCTGCGGTTCAACTCGGTCAATTACCCATGCTTGAAGCGCTGGGAAAATAGCGCCAAAGCCTGCTCCATAGAAAGCGGCTGCCACCAAGAGCATCCCTGTTGATTTTGTCAGGTAGAGCAGCACACAGCCTACAATACATAATAACGCTGAGGGAAATAGGACCCAAAATCTACCCATCGTATCGAATACTCTTCCGCTCACAAAACGAATGAGAAACTCACTAAGGGCTAAAACAAGAAAGAAAAAGCCGATATTTTGCACGCCAGTCTCTTTGCCGAACAGTGTAATAAAGCTAATAATTCCACCTAGTGACAAGCCGACTAGCGTTCCGAGCAAGGATGGCATAAGCGCTTTTGGTTCTATAAAACGAAGCATAAGCGGCATATGTGCAGACACGGAAGCCTTCGCCTCTGCTCTCTCTGCTTTGGATTCGCCTTTTACAAAGGATGTAAAAATAATCGCCAGCAGCAGAATGCATGCGCCAAAAATAAATAATGCCGTGAAACCATACTCCTCCATTAACCAGATCCCAATAAAGGGCCCAAGTGAAATGGCAACCGCATTCCCCGTTCCGAAGAAGCCCATCCCCTCGCCTCTGCGCGAGGCAGGTATGACGTCTGATGCAACCGTTCCGTACAGGGTTGTCGCAACACCGAAGCCTACACCATGCACAATCCTAAGCATAAGCATCATCGTAATCGTAACGGCGGCGTAATAGCTTGCTGTCCCAATTAGACATATGGCAACGCCCGCGATGAGCATCATTTTTTTGCCGAATCTATCCGATCCCATACCTACAAAAGGCCGAAGCAGTACCGCAGAGAAGGTGAAAAAGCCGATGATAAGACCAATTTGAGCATCCGTACCGCCTTTATCTGCTGCGAACACAGGTAACGTTGGCAAAAGCATTTCCAAAGATAGAAATAAAAATAAATTAGACAATAGAACTAAAATAAAGGGTTTCGTCCAAAGCGGTTCTTTCATCAAATGGATTCCTTTCTTGCTTGCTGAGGCTGTTTGTTTTTTTTTTTGCTTCATAATCTAATATACATTTTTCAAATGCCGATTAATACTGTAGGTACTATGTACTAGACCTGCATCTATCAAGGAAAAGGGGCTCCCATCTATGAATCCACCTAACAAGCATGATCAGCCTAAAACGAGCATATATGCCACTTTCCTTATTCAACTCATACGCAATTACTTATTTGGATCCATCGTTGCAGTTTTCGGCATGGGCGGCGTCATCATGTTCTCAACGCTTACGATTCCAAAAGAGGAACGTCTTGTCATGAGCGTTATTATCATTATTTCGATGATCATTATGCTTAGCTGCGAGCTATTTGTATTCTATCGGCATCTTCGTCCGATTCATGCAGTTTTCAAAGAGAAGCATTCAACCTCAGATGAGATCAAAAAAGCTTATCTTCAAACACATAAGTTTCCTTTATTAGCCGTTCTGCGTACATTCGGACCTCATTTTTTTGGCATGGCTATTCCCTTATTCACATTAACTTATATAAGTATAAAGCTGGAATGGGTTGCGATTCCTTACTATTTTCTTGTCATAGGCTGTGGAGGCGCGTTTATGGTCGCGTGCATGCATGCGATGATTGAATTTTTCTTGACCTCTAAAGCTATTCGACCTGTGATCATTTATATTCGTGACAAGCATGAGGAGCAATTCAAGCAGGATCTCACCCTTGAGGGTCGTGTTCTTGTTCCCATTCGTGTCAAGTTTCAGCTCAGCGCCTTCCTCATTGGCACTTTGCCCCTGCTATTATTCAGCTTAGCGTCTCAAGCTCGGCTAGACTATATGCCAGAGGCAGACACGGATTCTTATTGGAGATGGGCAGGCATTGTTCTCGTTATCGGCATCTCTTTTTCCCTGCTCTGCGCATTTCTGTTATCCCGAAATATTGAAGATCCAATCCATACGATTCAGAACGCAATGAGCAGAGTAGAAGCAGGCAACTTCGACACATGCGCTACTGATATTTATTCTGATGAATTTTCCAAGCTCGTTGCCGGCTTCAATCATATGGTTCAAGGTTTGAAGGAGCGTGAGCAGCGCAACAGCCTGTTGCAGGAAAGCTACTACATGACGCTAGCTGCAGCACTTGATGCACGAGATACCTATACATCAGGCCATTCCACAAGGGTCGCCTCATATTCCGTACAAATTGCAAGTTTGGACAAGTGGTCCGAGACCGAGCTTAACCTGATTCACAAAACGGCACTGCTCCATGATATAGGTAAAATTGGCGTACGAGATGCGGTGCTATACAAAGAGGGTCGGTTAACCGACGAAGAATTTGACCAGATTAAGCTGCATCCTATTTTGGGAGAAAATATATTAAAACGCATCGAGCCTGCTGATGCCATGGCTGATCATCTACCAGGCGTTCGCTCACATCATGAGCGTTATGATGGAAAAGGTTACCCAGATGGCCTAGCTGGCACCGACATCCCTCTAGTGGGGCGTGTCATCGCGATCGCAGATGCATTTGATGCTATGACCTCCGATCGGCCTTATCGTAAAGGCATGACACAAGAGAAAGCATTGTCTATCCTGAATGAGGGTAAGGGGACGCAATGGGATCCTAAGCTTACCGAGCTGTTTATAAGATCCTTTGATGATAAGAAAAATGAAAAGATCTCATAAGCAGAATAAGAAAGAATAATAAAGACGATAGTTAAAAGCCATCCAAACGGGGTTGTCCCCGGAAAGGATGGCTTTTTTTCTCGTACTGCCTATCGTTTAATGAGCATAAAATCATCATAATGGAAGCCTGGTGCAACGACACATGAAACAAGTACAGGCTCATCGCCAAGCACCTCAGACATTTGCCATTCCGTAGCCGGTACAAGTGCCTGCGGCTGATGGCCTGCCAGCACATCTGGTCCGACAATGATTTCTTTTCTTTTCTCTGGTGCAGATTCCGTTCCGCCTAAAGTAAGCAGCAGAGGACTTCCTGAGTGCCACATCCATAGCTCGTCCGAATAAACGGTATGCCAATCTGAGAACTCTCCCGGATGAAGCAGAAAATAAATCGAGGATGCCGCAAATCTAGGACCTGAATAGGGGGCGCCAAGAACTTCTTGCGGAATTTCAAAACCAGCCTTCCAAATCTCCTTATACCATCCGCCTTCGACATGCGGCTTTAATCCAAGCGCCTGTACGATCGGGGACAGCTGTTCCACCAATGCTCCCATCCATCTTCCTTCTTTCTCTATTATGCTAATTTTCTGTAGTAAAAAACGTGTTTACTCATTTTATAACGCTTCTCGGGTATCGTCAATTATGTAAATAGGTGGGAATAGTCGGTGAAAATTCACCTTTTCTACTTATCTAATATATGGAACTTACTTTTTTTATTCACAATTATAAGTTATACTTATATTATCAAACGAATTGGAGGTGGACAGATGAAAAATAATACGTATGCTTATGGTCGAGTTAATCGTAATCGTTTTCTAAACCTGCTTATTATTTTTCCGCTGCTTATTGCCGCACTGTTTGCCTACGAAGCAGGCAATGCCTTCGAGCTCACTGCCGGCCCCAATCGCGTTCTGATATCAAAATCCTCCTATAAAGCAGTTTGCAACTCCAAATCAACTACAAAAAGCTTCTTGCCTGAAAACGTTTATTTAATCGCCTATAGCCATGCGCTTTTTATTATTTTCATATTGTCTATCGGCCATTCCGCCCTTCGAACCACCGTACCGCAACGACTGCGAGATCTATTTTTGTACCCCATTAAGTTCACCTCCCATTTTGTGGGCCGTCACTCTCATTTTGTTTAAGCACAACCAACAAATGAGGAGGCTACACTATGAATATAAGAGAATCTGATTTACCCGGCATCGGCCGCAAATACCAAATTATTACGAGAAGCGGAGAAAAGTTTGTCATTATCATCCATGATGACGGACGCCGTGAAATGTACCATTTTGATTACAATGATCCGGATGACAGCATTTCAATGGTTACGCTAGAGGATGAAGAAGCAAGACAAATAGCCGCGATCATTGGCGGTATGACTTATAAACCAAAAGCGCTAGAGACGATTGAAGTCGCGCTGGATGACTTGACGATTGAATGGTATAAAATCGAACCAAACGCTGCATGTCTTGGAAAAACGATCGGTGAATGCGATATCCGTCAAACGACGGGTGCTACCATCATCGCTGCTGTAGAAAAGGAATCAAAAAATATTAACCCAGGCCCCGACTACGTCTTTAAAGCTGACACGACCCTAATCGTAGCTGGAGAACGACAGCATTTGAAACTTCTGAAGCGGATGCTTCAGAACGGGAGCCAATAATCATGGATCACATGGTGCTGGAAATCGGTCTTGCTGTTGTCCTTATTGCCTTAGTCGGGCTTTTAGCTGCAAAAATACGATTCTCCGTCATCCCGTTTTATATATTAATTGGTATGGCCGTTGGTCCCCATGCGCCGCACATTGGCAAATTGGACTTTAGGTTTATTCACAGTATGGAACTCATCGAATTCATGGGACGGCTAGGTGTGCTGTTCCTGCTATTCTATTTGGGTCTGGAATTTTCTGTGGGCCGATTAGTTAAATCGGGTCGCTCTATAGCGATTGGCGGTACCATTTATATTCTCATTAATTTTACACTCGGCTTGTTATTTGGATGGATGAATGGCTTCCCCGTCGCAGAAACGATGGTCATTGCCGGTATTACAACCATTTCATCCAGTGCGATTGTCGCGAAGGTGCTTGTCGATCTGAAGCGAACAGCAAATCCAGAAACCGAGATGATACTTGGCATTATTATGTTCGAGGATATTTTCCTCGCTGTCTATATCTCCGTCCTGTCTGGACTTGTTCTCAGCGATTCGTCCTCACTAGGCGGCGTGCTATTATCTGCTTTGTATGCATTAGGATTTATGCTCCTTTTCCTCATTATCGGAAGAAAAGCAGCTCCTTTGCTTAATAAACTTTTGAATATTCGCTCGAATGAGCTATTTCTGCTTCTCGTGTTCGGCTTCCTGTTCCTCGTGGCAGGCTTCTCCGAAACCATTCATGTAGCAGAAGCAATCGGAGCATTGTTAGTTGGCCTTGTGCTTGCTGAAACGGTTCATATGAAGCGGATTGAGCATATGATTCTGCCCTTCCGAGATTTTTTCGGCGCATTGTTCTTCTTCAGCTTCGGTCTTTCGATTGATCCGTTCGCATTAGGCGGAGCGGTATGGCTTTCTATTGGAGCTGTTGGCGTAACACTCTTCGGAAACTACTTGGCTGGAATGCTTGCCGGGAAAAGCGCTGGCCTATCACCAAAATCATCCTCAAACATCGGTCTGACTATCGTATCACGCGGGGAGTTCTCTATCATCATGGCAAACTTGGGCAAAGCCGGTGGCCTGCTTGAGCTTCTGCAGCCGTTCGCAGCACTTTACGTACTAATACTTGCCATATTAGGACCGTTGCTTACGAAGGAATCCAAGCACATCTATAAAGGCATGAATGCTATTTTCAAATGGGATAAACCGAAAAAACTGAAGCAACCGAAAAAGCCCTCACCTGCGAAGGATTTGAGTGGCGGGGGTTGATAATGAGCTAAGATGAAGTGGTTTCACGAAAAAGGCCTGATCGATCCCTATGCGCAGGGGATTAGTCAGGCTTTTTTTTGCTTAAGCAGCTGGGTATGTTGTGATTTGATAGATTTGATAGATTTGATTGCTTTGATTGCTTTGATTGCTTTGATTGCTCAACTGCAATAACCTGAAAAATTTAGTTTCGCCTTTTGAAATTAGTCTCTGCTGTACATGTTGTTTTTATCGGTTAGTTTCAATATTTTCAGCTAAATAGGTTCTCGCTTGATAATACTAGTTCCTCTAGTCCGATTAGTTTCATTTTATGAAATTAATGTACCGCAAACAGAAGAAATTTATCTTTTTATTTCAGATTTTGAAATTAGAATTAAACACATTGTTTGGAGTGGACTAACTTAATACTTTTAGTAAGGTCCGAGCCTTTCCAATCTAAAGTTTTGAATTTTTATTTTTGATCTGTGGGTTTTAGGCTCATCGCAATAATCAGTGCTCGACATGATAGTACTTCACCCTAACGGACACAGAAGCCGTTATTTGTGAATTTAAGGATCGAATTGTTTTTTTACAGACAATGGATACCTTATTTACCTGTTTTGGATTCAAAATGTATGTAATATGGTGAATTAAGGTCCACTGTGTCCCTAAGAATAAAAAAACAGAGGGGTAAACAGTAAATAAGGTCTCACATGTCCGATTGAAAAAATCAAAAGTCAACTGCTAATGATGGTCATGCACTGGTTTTGGTATTGAGCCGGATTTTGATTTTGATTTTGATTTCTAATCTATTATAGTTGGTTAGTTTACGCAGCTTGGTTTATTAGTGGTTATTGTTTAGTTCGAGATTTTTGGGTGGTTTAGTTTTTTTCCACTCCTACTGGATAGTTTGTGGTTCTTGGTTAGTTCGAGGATTTGGATTGTTTGTGATTCTTGGTTAGTTTACGAATTTTGGTTTATCAATGGTTATTGGTTAGTTTACGTATCTTGGTTTATTAGTGGTTATTGTTATGTACGAGTTTTTTTGGGGGGGTTAGTTTTTTTATCCGCTACTGCTGGATAGTTTATGATCCTTGGTTAGTTCGATGCTTTGGATTGTTCGGGATTTTTGTTAGTCCGAGGTTTTTGAGTGGTTTAGGCTTTTTCCGATCCTGTCGGATAGTTTATGGTTCTTGGTTAGTTCTATACTTTAGATTGTTTGGGATTTTTGTTAGTCCGAGGCTTTGGATTGTTTGTGATTCTTGGTTAGTTTACGCATTTTGGTTTATTTGTGGTTATTGTTTAGTCCGAGTTTTTTTTGGAGGTTTAGGTTTTTTTTCGCTCCCACTGGATAGTTTATCGCTCTTGGTTCGTTCGTTCGTTCTTCAGGTTATTTTCTATCTACTTTATCAATCCAAAATTTGATTAGTTTATGGTTGTTTATTATCCGAAGCTTTGGATTTAATCTATGTTTCAATCCCATCACCATTTGGATTTAATCTGTCTTTCTATCCTATCACCAGCTTCACCCTTACCGTAATCTGTATATATCCCCTTGGAAATTATTGAAGGTCTGGCTTATAATCGAACCATACGATGTAAAAAGGGAATACAGAAAGGAAACTTCCACCAATGAGCGCTTCACTGTTATATATTGAGGACGACCGTGAGATCGGCAGCTTTGTTTGTCGACACTTGCAAGAGCATGGCTATACCGTTAATTGGGTGATGAGCGGAGAACAAGCACTTGAGGCAGCGGGGGGTGCAAGCTACAAGCTCGTGATTCTCGACATTATGCTGCCGGGATTGGATGGATTTACGGTTGGGCATCGATTGAAAAAAGCTGCGCCAGACCTTCCCATTCTAATGCTATCAGCGCGCACGTCCATCGACGATAAGCTTCAAGGCTTGCAGTTTGCCGACGACTACTTGACCAAGCCCTTCCATCCCGACGAATTGACCGCACGTATTGAAGTGCTGCTACGGCGATTTGGCGCGCATACCTCAGAGCCTGTTGCGATTAAGCATCTGCTCATATATGAGGGGCAAAACCGAGTTGAGAATCAGGATACCGGCGAAGAGCTGACACTAACAGGCAAGCAATTTCATATTTTCAGCTATCTGCTTCGCCATCTCGGCCAAATTATGACCAAAGAACAAATCTACGAAGCGGTATGGGGAGAGACTTATTTGGATGGGGACAAAACATTAATGGTCCACATTCGTTATTTACGGGAAAAGATCGAACGCAATCCAGCAGCTCCTGAAATCATTGAAACGGTACGCGGTATCGGCTATCGGATTAGAGCATGAAAAAGCCGAAGCAGTTGAAAACGAGGGTTACGAAGTTTCGTAATACGTTGTTGTCCCGTTACTTGCTCATTATTTTATTCGCTTTTCTATTTATACCGATCATTTTCCCGCTGACCTCTATCTTCTATATGATCGTCAATAACTATCAGAACAACAATGATTCCTTAAAATATGGAAACACATCTGCCTTGACCACGATGGTGCATAAAGAAGCTGCTGCGCTTGATGAAAAGGCATCAGAGCATATCGATCAAAGACTGCAGGAGCTGAAAGTGAAATATCCGGAAGCCTCCTTCTTCTGGGTCGATGCAGATGGGAAAACAAGGCTGCAATTACCCAAACAAGATCAGCTCCCAGCGGAGTGGACACCCGCGGATGCCATTCATTTTATGAAGGACAATTTGAACGGCGATCCCTTTACCGTCCTCGCTTTCCTTGGAGCCAATAAATCAGGACCAGGCTTTCTTGTGATGCAATTGCCGCGTTACATTACACAGAGCTCATCACCCGCTGGAAGCGGAACGCCTTTCTATGTCGGTTTTCTTTTTGTTATGTTTGCTTTCTTCGTCCTCATATCCCTGCTCTTCTTCCGACATATTCGCAAACGTCTGCTGCACCTCCAAAAGGCGATGACACTGCACGGAGAGAATGGCTTGCCCATGCCGATCGCCTTGAAAAAACAGGATGAAATTGGTCAGTTGGAGGAAGCATTCAATGAAATGGTGGAACAGCTTCAAAATAGTAAGGAACGGGAACGTGCGGAGGAGGAGCTTCGGAAAAACCTGATCGCCAACCTATCACATGATTTACGCACACCTTTAACCATCATGAACAGCCATCTCTACTCATTGCGCAATGAGTCACTCAGTCCCTCCGGCCAAGCCTCTGTTAAGCAAATGGAACGCAAAATTGCTAGCGTAGGCGGTCTAATGGAAAATTTGCTCTCTTATACACTCATGACCAGCGGTCGCTATCCGCTTACGCTGGAGCGGCTTGATGTGCTGCGTTTGGTTAGAGAAAGTGCTGCTTCCTGGTACCCGCTATGGGAGCAGGAAGGCATGGAACCCGATATCCATTTGCCTAATGAGACGCTCCTTTGGAACGTAGATAAAGAAGCTTTTCGACGTGTGCTCGATAACTTATTTCAAAACGCCGTTCGTCATGCAGGAAGCGGACAATTTATTGGCATTTCCATTGAACCGTATCAATCCCAAGCTGCTCTCCTGATTAGTGATCGCGGCCCTGGACTATCAGGAGATACTAACGGCAAAGGAGCTGGCATCGGTCTCGCCATCGTCGACTATCTCATTAATGAGATGGGGCTCGCTTGGCATATGGATAGCTCAGACAAAGGAACGCGCATTTATATGTATAGCAAAGGAACCTGATTCTGCATCAGGTTCTTTTTTTACACCTATTACGTTATTACAAATCATCCACCTTTTTGTTCACTTTCTTGAGAAGCTTAAAACCTAGCCTATTCATATGTTCCTCATTCTTAACCAGTACTTTATATGCTTCTAATAAGGATGAGGTGCGAATTAATATATATACGCCAACAACAATCAAAACTACACTAACTGGATAATAAGGCACCAACACTCCTAAAGCCACATTTTTCTTCTCTAACAAAAATGATAATCCACCTACTAGAGATGAACAAATCCCAACTATCATTACAAAAGCATACTTTTTCTTGATTTCTTCATATCTAATCGTCAATTCTTGAAGATAGTTCTGATCAAACATCAAAGCTTCTTTCTTAAGTATTTTATATCTGTCTTCTTCAATCACTCCTGCTGTCACAAGCGTTCCAATCCCCAACATTGCAATTATAATAATAAGAGGTGTATAAATCGCCGGATCATGTTTAAAGACCAAATAGGGTACAGTTGATAAAATAAGCAAGCTAAATCCCAAAGCTATATATTTAGCCGTTTTATTTACAGACATCAAATACCCTTCTGTCATTTCTTTACTTGCATAATATCCTCCTTCATTTTCAACTCTTACTTCTACCGTTTCTTTTAGCAAATAATCAACAGACACTTCAAAAATGTTTCCAATCATTAGAAGTTTTTCTGTTTCTGGATACCCTTGATTATTCTCCCACTTACTAATAGCCTGCCTTGAGGTATTCAATTTTTCAGCCAATGCCTCTTGCGTAAAACCTTTTTCTTTTCTTAACTTATAAAACTTTTCACCGAATGTCATAAGAAAGCCTCCTTTGTTTTGAATAACTAAATAGTATGAAAATAGGGCTCTTTGTTCTATCTTATAAAGAATGCACTTTGTCAACTTACAGTTGCATTTATGTTTTCCCATTTATATTATCTTCAATATCTCCTATTTACTTTAACATAAGTATCCAATTAACCATTAGCGACTCTTAAACATTCACATTGAAAATAGTAAATCCCATCAATCAAATTAATTACTATTTATCTCCCTTGCCTTCGGCATCGATTTTTTAAACAAAATTTAAACTTGCCGTACCTTGGATTTAACCTTCGTCCGTTAAAGTAGTTGATGAGGTGATTAACGTGAGTGAATGGGTAATTGAAACAAAAGGTCTCAGTAAGCGTTATAAAGGACGTTATGCTGTTTCCAATCTAAATTTAAAAATTGCAAGAGGAGATATTTACGGATTTCTTGGACCGAACGGCGCTGGTAAAACAACCACGATCCGGATGCTGCTCGGCTTAATCAAGCCGTCAAATGGGTCTGTTCATATTTTCGGCAAACCGCTTAACAAGGAGAAGCTTTCCATTTTGCGTAGAATAGGCTCACTTGTGGAATACCCGTCGTATTACGGCCATTTGAGCGCTGTAGATAATCTGGAGGCGATTCGTCGCATCATTGGCGCACCAACTGCCAGAATTGCTGAGGTGCTGGATATCGTTGGGCTGACGAAGGAAGCTCGGCGTCCTGTCAAAGGCTTCTCTCTCGGGATGAAGCAGAGGCTTGGCATAGCGAGTGCTTTGCTCGGCAACCCCGAACTGCTCATGCTGGATGAACCGACAAACGGGCTAGATCCTTCTGGTATTTTGGAAATTCGGGAATTAATCAAACAAATGCCGAAGCAGCATGGGATTACCGTACTCATATCCAGTCATTTGCTGAGCGAGGTCGAGCTCACAGCTGGAACAGTAGGGATTATACGACAAGGCGAGCTAGTGTTCCAAGATACGATCGAGAATCTGCATCAGCAAGCAAAAGGCTCTATTTTACTTGGGGTATCCGAACCAGAGTTGGCTATGAAAACATTGCAGGAGCACGGTATGCAAGCAATCTTGAAGGAATCCGCCATCCTGTTCGAGCAAAGAAACAATATGGAAATTGCGCGCATGGTAAAAAGTCTCGTAGAGCGTAATCACTCCGTCTACCGAATCGAAGAAAAAAGAAAATCATTAGAGGATCTCTTCCTTGAAATTATCGGGGAGGGAAAACCGTCATGATGGGCAGAGCGCTCTCATCCGACTTTTTGAAAATACGGGGCAAGGGTTTATGGTTTCTAGTCTTTCTCGCTCCCCTTGGTCTCATCGCTATGCAGGCGCTCAACTTTGGGCTTCGTTATGATTATATGACGAAAACGTATGCCGGTAAGCTATGGGAGACGCTGCTCGAAAATATACAAATGTTTGTGCCGCTTTCCCTCTTTCTCGGTGTCACACTAATTGCTTCTTTGCTTGCCAACGTGGAGCACAGTACAAGCGCTTGGAAGCAGCTGCTTGCACTGCCTGTGTCCAGAAGCACGGTTTTTAGCGCCAAGTTTACACTATGTGTCATCCTGCTAGCTATTTCATGCGCTTTGCTAGCCATTGGTACGACCGTGTTAGGCTTATCACTGAGATTCGGAAGTGATATTCCAATCCTAGATATATTAAGGCTCTGCTTCATGCCCTTCTTGGCAGCCTTCCCGGCACTAGCGTTGATGCTATGGCTATGCCTGACAATCAAGAATCAAGCTATGCCGGTTACTATGGGTATCGTAGCCGCTATGACCTCTCTATTTTCCGGCAATTTATCGGAATGGTTTCCTCTAAATTGGCCTACTTTTGCATATACAGGACCGAATGAATGGATGTTCGTTGGAGGAAGCTTGCTGCTAGGAACGATTATCCTGATGATGGGTTTGATTCATTTTAACGGAAAGGATGTGAGCTAAGATGATAGGCTTTCTACGACTGGTTGCTTCCGAGCGCCTAAAGCTGTCCAAATCCTTCATTTGGCTGCTCGTTCCGTTAAGTCCCCTGCTATCCTTACTCATAGGTCTACTTGTTTCATTGGACTCTGTTGATACGGCAGCTGAATCTTATATGGGTTACGCTATTATGCTCTCTTCAATGGCATCCTTTCATTCCATGCTGTTCCTGCCCATATTAACGGGTGTCTTCTCCGCCTTCGTATGCCGATATGAGCATGGCGGCGGAGGATGGAAGCAGCTCCTAACGCTGCCTATATCCCGAACCGGGCTTTATTGCGCCAAATTCTTCACTGTTGCTACGCTGCTAGCCTTCACACAACTCCTGTTTCTGGGGGCTGTGTACATTGCTGGAGCCTACCAAGGCATTAATGGCAGCATCGAATGGGATATGCTATTGAAGGCGGTTGGCGGCGGCTTCATCGCTTGTCTGCCGCTTGCGGCATTGCAGCTGCTTGTTTCTGTTAGCTGGAGCAGCTTTGGCGCTCCTCTTGCTATAAACGTTATGCTTACCGTTCCCAATATGCTCATCGTCCAATCAGAGAAAATCGGGCCATTCTATCCCTGGGCGCAACCGATGCTGACTATGCTTTCCTTCAGTGATGAGAATTTTAACGTGTTGGTTCCTTCGCTTACGAACATGTATATTACGATTTTGGGGAGCTTTCTGGTCTTCTGGGTGGCTGGTCTCATCTATTTCAATCGTAAAGAGGTTTAATGCCATTAAAAAAGGCTTTCCCAAAGGTCATATTCGACCCCTTGGAAAGCCTTTTTCATGTATTGCTGCTGCATTTAGAGGGGCAGCACGACAACCATCGCCGCTTTACCGCTGACCTGAATACCAGACTGCTTCTTGCCGCTCTCCGCTAGATCCTTCAGCATACGCTCCAAAAGCTCCTTCGCCTTTGGACCTTCCTTGCCCTTAAGACGTACCACAAGCTGTACTGCATTGCCTGAGGACAACAGCTTTACCGTCTGGCGCAGCTTCGTATCATAATCATGCTCTTCAATATGCGGCGTCAATCGCAGCTCCTTCACCTTGCCGGGCTGCTCTTTCGTTTTCTCATCGCGTTTCTCTTGACTGGCTTGCTTCTTCGCTTGCCCTTTGCCTACCAGCTTGCATGGAGGCGGACTGCTCATAAGCGAGGTGCAGACCAAATCAACCTTCAGCTCTCTCGCTTTAGCCAGAGCCTCATCTCTTGAGATGATACCGAGATCCTCACCTCGTAAACCCGTTAAATGCACTTCTGAGGCGCGTATTTTTTCATTCATAATAACCATTGATGCCATAGTTCTTACCCGCTCCTTATATATCAATACTGATTACATCGAGGATGATGCATTTCCGTCTTTTTGAGCAGCAACTGCCGGCTTTTTGCCCCAGCCCGTAAGCAGTTTACCCAGCTTTATAGAAGGCAGCTCGACCCAATAGTAGCTCATCGCTCCTACCACGAAGGAGCAGACAAAAGCAATTAGAACGATAAACGGGGTGTCCATCACCCCATTTAGCAGATGAACCAGCGACAATAATACTATCATGTGGTACAGGTACAAGCTGTATGAGATCTTCCCTAAGAATACTAATGGCTTACGTTGCAACAGCTTAGATAACCATGCTGACGATACCGCAGTCACGATGAAGATAGAAGCGCCGAGAGCAGTCAACCAATCTCCTCTATTCGGCATGAACACTTTTTGGAAATCTTCTCCGTAGCCGATCCATTTGAATGCATATAGGCATATGGCAACGATAAGAAGCAGAGCTGACCACCAGCCGTTCAAACGTGAGAATACAGACTTCAGTTCAACCCGGTATCTCGCAAGCAATGCTCCAATAATGAAGAAAGAAGCATAGTGAAGCGACACGACGAAGTTTGTCATATAACGTGTCTTTATATTTTCCAGCAATATTTCAGAGCCAAAGGTTAAAACAAACGCCAGCGGCAAGCCAACCTTCCAGCCGCCTTTCACAATAATAAACATGACGAATGGGAATAGAATGGAAATCCGCATCTCATGCACAAGTGTCCATAGAATGGGATCATATCTTGTTGAATTATAATTCCCGATAAATAGCAGATGTTGAATAATGGATTTCATATCCGGAGGTATGACCCACAGGTTGTTGTAATAGGAGGTTAAATTCGTCAACTTCGACACATAAACCATATCCCGAATGAGGATAGCAGCAAACAAGGCAATGATAAATGGCACGTAGATACGACAAATCCGTTTAATCAAATACTTCGTATAGGACTGCGTACGATTACTATAGAAGGGCAAGGATAGCACAAATCCACTGAGCAGAAAGAACATAATGACAGCTTCATGCCCGCCCCAAATGGCGTGCAGCGGTGTATACTTCAGAAAGTTAAGGGGATAATCCAGAAAACTTATGTTATACGTATTTTGAACAATTGGTGTAAACACCATTAAGAAATGCCCCATCATGACCGCAAGTGCTGCCAACCCTCTAAGTGAATCTAATTCCTCGTACCTTTGCAAGCTGGACTCCCCCACGTATAACGAATCTATTATTAATTATTCGATTATATAGGAAAGCCCCTGCCTTTGTCCGCTACTTTTTATAGATGAGTTCCATATTTTTTAATGTTTTTTTCTTCTAAATAGCTTAATGATTCCTAGTATACAGATGCATATGAATATCCCAACACAGCCGCCTGTAAAATCAAGCAGTACATCTGTGGCATTCCCCGTACGCCCAGATGATCCATACTGGTTCCATTCATCCAGCGCAGGTATAGCAAACGCAAAAACTAATGTCATTAAAAGTGCAAGAAACCAACGTTTACGGTTAAATGATCGCATCAGCATGAATACAAGCGCAGCGAACACGGCATAGACAAATAAGTGCGAGCCTTTGCGGAACAGAAACTCAAGAAATTGATAGGGATTCGTCAGTGAATGCAGTGTCTTATGTCGATACGTAATGGATAGATCAGGCAGCCATCTTATCAAATCATTATAGTTTAAATACTTGCGCAATAATGGCTGAATACTCTGCTGCTCATAGGTTTGTGAGGACAGCGTAAAAAGTAGAATCAGCCAAGCTGCAAGCAGTAATCCCCATAAAAGGGAAGGCAACCACCTGTATGTATTTCTCATATGTTCTAGCACCTCCGATAGCAAAGCTATTGTACTATCATACTAGAATTTAGGTCGTAAACAAAATTTGACTAATCTAACCCCGAGAATATCCCTCTCATATAGTCTTCCGTTATGATAAAAATTTAAAAATATCAAATAAAAAAAGTTGCTCTCCGACTAATTGAATAGGCGGAGAGCAACTTTTCATTCATCCTTCTTACGGTTGTGCTGGTGTATCATAGAAGACAAAATAGCCTAGCGGAGTATCATATTTGTCATAGAAATAGATCGTATAGTAGTTGCCTAACTCATTTGCATATACGTTAAACGTAGTCGTTCCAGAGTTCGGAACCATTGTTGTCGTACCGTATGGAATAAGCTGATCAATAACATACTCTCTCTCGTAGTTGGATTTCGACCATGAATATCCAAAATATGCGTAATCCTTAATTGATTCAGGCAATAGATCATTATTGAAGATCATTGTAAAGCCAGCATTTGCATCAGTGTAGCTTGTTTCATTATATTTTGCAATTTCTGCTTCGGTAAATAATCTGAAATTCAAGCTTTCAATATTAGTGATTTTTGGAACAGGTGTAATGTTATAACGAATCGCAATTCTCTCTGATTCACCTGTTAATGGTTCATTCCATGATACCCATATCGTGCCGATTAGCGGTAATTCTTTTTTCATATTCACATAGGCGTAACCTTCAGCTGCACTATTTGAATCCGTAGGATAAGTAGCACTGCCAAGCAGATCATTACCCGTTTCCGATCCGTATACACTTGCTGTAGCACCTTGCTTCACATTTCTAAATGTAACCGTGTATTTGGATACGATAACATCTGTTGGATCTAGCTTATTAGGCACATCTACTGGCTGCTCACCACGGCGTTTTACCCATACGCTATATCCTTGTCCACCCATAGATTCCAACTGCGGAATAATAAGCATGTTGTTTTGCGTTCCAGTAGGAATGCTCAATGTTATCGCTTCTTCGTTTTGAATCTGATGCTCTTTCATACCATCTAAAACCTTTAGTGTAGCTTTTGCATTTGAAGCCGTTGCAGTCAAGACAACCTCTTCCACAGCGTTTGGAATAATAACCTCATAAGAGTGGACATCCGGATTAAACCCTGTGCCAATCACTTCGCCTCTGTTCGAGCGCTGCTTCAGTTCGTAGCCGCCAAAATCAATAGAAGCTAACGACGTATCATGTGCTTTCACAGTCATCTCAGTGCTTTCAAGCACTACTTTATCGTCTTCTGTATCTACAAGCTGCAGCTTGATTGTATAAGTTCCTTCTTTCGCAAACAAATACCATTTATTCGCATTACCCAAATCATCAATTAATGAGTCAATGGTTTGTCCCTCAGCAGCACCGAAGCCTGCTTTCAATACATCTGTCCAAGAATCGTTCGCGTCGTTATAAGCAAACCATTGAATGCCCTCAGAAGTACCACCGTCAGTTGTTTCTATGATCGACGCTTGAATTCTCACATTCCCTTTATATGCAATGCCATTGTTAGTATCTAATGCTAGTCCAACCACATAGTAAGGCTTATCGCTAAAATAATACGGATCAAAAACAACTTCATTCGCTTGATCCACTGCTTGATTATTCGCGTTTACGTTCACCATATTTCTAACAGCTGTCATCGAAATCGTATCATACAGATCAAAACGATACACATTATCCGTTGGTTCTGTTGGTTCTGTTGGTTCTGTTGGTTTTGTTGGTGGCACTACTTCTGGTGGATCCGTTGGTGGAGTAACGCCGCCGTTTCCATTTCCGCCTGAACCGCCTGATCCACCGGAGCCTCCTCCTGTTGATGGTACTTCAGGGTTAACAGCTGGTGCGCCATCGCCAGAAACCTGAACCGGTTTCTTCTCGAATGTTGTACTACCAGCGTCTTTGTTAATAACAGCATTCTCAATAGCACCTTGACCCATCAGCTTGGCTGCCGCATCCAAAACAAGCTGAACAATCTTTGCAGCTGCATTCAGGTCAATGCTAACAGCGAGAGCTGATTTATCAACGGACAAGCTGCCAATTGAACCGCCCGCTACATCGAGACGTATCGATTTTGCCAAAACATTTACATCCTCAAAGGTTCCCAAGAATTTAACTGTCGAACCCTCTGGAAGCTCACTTGCAAGCTCAACCTTTGTGAAGCCAACTCCTGAAACACCGTCTTCCTCTAACTTCGCAGAAGATTGAATGGTGACCGACTTCACAGAGGTCGCGCCCTCAGCCACAATTCGAATCGTACCATCCTTCTTGTTCACGATAATTTGGACGAATATAGAATCCTTTAAATGAATCGAGTTTTCTCCTCCGCCTGCTATCGAAGTTTTACCTGATACATTTACTTTATTTAAATAGATATCGCCTTCACCAACAGCTGCCGTAAGCGTCAGATTACCTTCAATAATAAGGTTTCTTAGCGTAACGCCAGGTGCAGATACTACAACATTGCCTTTGATTGTCTCTGTACCTGTCTCCGGCCCATAAATCCCCGCAGTGCTGTAAGTTTTCACTGGCTTAACGATATTCAGAGCATTTTCAAGAATGGTAACTGTTTCAGCTCGCGTAACCTTACCCTTCGGAGCGAATGTACCATCCAAATATCCTTTAATCACTTTTTCCTTCACAAGAGCAGCAACCGCTGTCTTGCTCCAAGCAGAAATAGAAGCCGCATCTTTGAAAGCATCCAAGCCTTCCTCTCCGCTTAGCTCAAGCTCAAGAAGATTAGCAACCATACTTGCTGCTTCCTCACGTGTCACTGGTTTATTCCAGCGAATAGAGCCATCTTCGTAGCCCTTTACATAACCAGCTTGAACAGCAATAGCAATTTGATCATATGACCAATTCGAGCTTTCAAGATCAGAGAATGAAATCTCTGCTTTCTCTTTCAACTGGAATGAACGGTTAATTAATGAAATCATTTCCGCACGTGTAATTTGACGATCAGCTTTATAAGTGCCATCCTCGTAACCCGTTAACAATCCTTCCTGAACCCATTTGCGGAGATTAGCTTCCGCCCAATGTCCTTCCAGATCATCCTTTGGTGACTCTGCCGCCCATACCGTACTAAAAATCGATAAAGACATTGCTAGCACAGTAATGAAGCTCAAAATCTTTTTTGATTTAACAAATAAATACATACACTCTCTCCTTTATAGCAAATATGTATTAACCATTTTTCCTATCTGATCTCAATAATAAATAGATTTGAATGATTTAATACCTATATTCAATCATTATTTGAGCTATATAGGACAAATGTCATACTCTATTAGTATAGTTAAATTGGAGTATTATTGTAAAGTTTTTGTTAAAATTTGTAGTTTGTTGGTCGATTTACTTCGAAAACAAGGACTTTACACATACTTAACAGTTACTAAAGTCCTATTTTCTTATGGAAAATAATTAAATAATTTGGTATTATTATTATTAACTGATTTAAACCGAGGTGATTAACGTGTCAACCTATCTTATGTTTACCGAAATAGCCACGCCCTTAAAGATCTTTGGCATTCGTATATTTAAGGATGAGCATGGCCGATACTGGTATAAATTTAGAAGTAATAGAAGAAAACGAATTTTTTAAGTTTTAATCCAATCGCCTACCCATTTCACCTCATTCAGCTAGATATACGAAATAAAAAAAAGGCACCTTAACGGGTGCCTTTTTCATATCATTTACTGAAGTACCTTACTAAACGCCTACCTCAAAGAAAGAGTATAAGCCTTGAGCTCAGCAAACGGAATTGTATAAAATGCCAAGTTATTCGTAATAGATTTCGTTGAATCCGGCAAATTCTCGAATTTAGAGAACAGCCTTGCAAGCGCTCCTTGATCCGC
This sequence comes from Paenibacillus sp. J31P13, assembly GCF_056269295.1. NCBI lineage: Bacteria > Bacillati > Bacillota > Bacilli > Caryophanales > Paenibacillaceae > Paenibacillus > Paenibacillus sp. J31P13. Next base: position 367,956 of record NZ_JBWDNR010000003.1, on the reverse strand, counting down.
AGCTGTCCAAAATTGAACCTGCGTGACATGAGGATTTTCCCCAGCAATCGAATGAATGAATACTTTCAAGCTCTGTACAAACAAAGAGGTCTGGCGATGGGCCTTCTGCAAGAAGGCCACCTCCAGCTGACAAATCTGCTTGTCCTCATACTGATTCGCGCTTGTTCCATACACGTAGCCGGCAGCTCCAACCATGTCATAAGAGTCCTCATCAAACACCATAAGCACTTTACCCAGGACTAGCGGGCTACTTAGAAAGCTTAGCTTCGTTGCAAACGAATAAGGAAGATTTAGCTCCGCATGATGTTTGACCAAAAACGCCAGATACGCATCCGAATCCATTTCCATACTATTGACGCGAAAAAGATAGGAATGCATTACGCTTGTGCTCTAGCAGTATCATTCATAATTACGATTTTGAGAATAGTTTTATCATTACCTTTTTGTGGTCTAGGCATTACTGGAACCATTGCACATACCTCCTTTTTTAATAAAAATGTATATTCCTACCAGTTATTATATCCTACTAAAACGTGCTAGAAAAGACTTTAATTCGTCAATTTCTGCTATAAAAACATATTCTGGACCTATTTCACCCTCGTATGTATGACTTAAAGTAGCAAACTTACTATACAAACGTTGCAAATAGGTATTTTCAGCTAGAGCATGAAATGTAAATTGCTTTACTCCTGGGTTCTCCTTTAGAATCTGGGTCAGTAAATTTTGAAATCCGTTTACAAAGATACGGCTCTTTCGATGAGCTCGAACCAAAATAGCAGCATCTACTTGTACCACTTGATCCTTATCCTCGAAATCATTCTCCTTTGTACCATGATAGTAAGCATTTATTGCTATTATCACACCGCTAGCATCCTTAACTAGAAACAGACCACCTTTGGTGATATAGCTGTGAAGGAGAGTAACCATATCAATAGCTGTAAAGCTTGGATGCAGCTCTCGCTTATGTTTCAACAAAAATAAGCTGGCTTGCGCATAATCCTCATCAGTATTTGCGTATTTGCATTCTATGATCATGGTTAATGATTATGCTCCCTTCCTATTTACATCAATCACATACGCGCTTGAAGTGTACGTTCCAATACGAGTGAAATCTGAGGATAAACCTTTGTTAATTCCAGAAAAACTTCACGCCTAACAGACAGCAGCACCGAATGACTTAATGCCTTGACCGTAGCCGTTCTTGGAATGCCTCTCAATAATGCAATTTCACCAAAATGATCTCCATCCTGCAATACCGCTACTCGCTTCGTTTTATTGTTTAATTCCTTCTTCAAAATTTCAAACTGACCTCGCACGATAATATAAAATTTATCCCCGAGATCGCCTTCCTCCATAATGATATCCCCATTTTTAAAAGTCTCCGTAGAGAACAGCTTAGAGATATCCTCCAGTAGAGCAAGCTCAATCCCATTAAAAAATGGCAGCTGCTCCAATCGATGTCCGTCCACCTTCGCATGCAGACCGTCCTGTGACAACAGAAAACCATGCTGTTTATCCCACATTTCATAGTAATTGCCTCTCTGCTCCATAAGGGACTCATGCGTTCCGGTCTCGATGATCCTTCCAGCCTTAAAAACATAAATGATATCCGCATTCACAACAGAGGATAAACGATGCGTGACTGAAATAATCGTCTTCTCATGTCGAAGCTCCTGAATAGATTCATTAATATCAGCTTCTGCAGCAGGGTCTAGCGCAGATGTTACCTCATCAAGCAGGAGCAGTTGTCCATTTTGCAAAATAGCCCGAGCAATAGATAAACGTTGTCGTTGACCACCTGAAAGTGATGCCCCTTCGTTCTGAATGAGCGTATCATAGCCCGCCGGCCAGCTCATTATGCTGTCATGCATATGAACAAACTTTGCTGCCTCCATCATATCGCTCTCTGAGATTGCGGGATTGCCGAGAAGCAGATTCTCTCTAATCGTTGTATTGAATAGAAAAGAATCTTGGGATACGATGTCCATTTGTCCTCTTAATGAAGACTCGCTGACATCACGCAAATCATAATCGTCAATCATGACAGTACCAACTCTTGGATCATAGAAACGCGACAACAGCTGCAAGGCTGTGCTCTTGCCAGAGCCGCTCGAGCCAACGAAAGCTGCATAGCTTCCTTTTGGAATAGTTAGACTGATCCCGTGTAGTTGATCGGATTCTACTGTATAACCGAAGGATACATCATTCATCGCAATGTTTTTGGTAACTGGCGGCAAATGAAGAGGTTTGGCAGCTTCCCGCACAGATGGCTCGTGATCCAATATTTCATTAATGCGCTGAAAGCTTACATTAGAGTCGATAATACTAGGGATAAGATAAGTTAGATTAGAGGCAGATTGCCCTACCGTCATAAACAATGTGAAAAAGGCTATAAATCCGCCTACACTCAGCTGATCATGCAGAATCAAGTAACCGCCAAAGCCGATCATCGTACCATTCAACAGCAGAAGCACACTTAGCGGCACGCGCTCCATTAGAGAATTAATAAAATTCAATCTTAATCCTAGAGTAAACAAATGATGAATTTGCTGTTTAGCTTTCAGGAGCAATCTTGGCTGCTGATGCATCGCTTTAATCGTTTTATGACCTTTCACCGATTCATCGATCATGTTGGAGAATTGCTCCTGCGCTTCTTTGTACTGAACATTGCTGGTTACTGCACGTTCCTGCAGCAGCTTCGGTCCAATGAACATCAGCACAGAACCGACTAGCATCGCAAGCGTAAGCTTCCATTCCAGGGTAAAAAGCAGAGCAAGTCCCATTATTAAGCTAAATGCTTCCTTCAAAAGAGTAGGCATCGACATGATAATAACGCCCTCAATGGCTCTCATATCTGAGGAAAACCGAGAGAGTAAGTCTCCAACCCGGTAACGCTGGTAAAAGGTAAGGGACTGCTTTTGCAAATGAACGAATAATTGGGTTCTAAGCTTTTCAATTATACGTCCACTAAGCTTGTTGAGCGCATGCTCTCCGCCAGCGCCTGCGATAATGCTAAGCGTTCCTCCAACTAATAGAATACTTAATATAAGGTAAAACATTTGAAAATCTTTAGGGGTGAAAGCTTCATCAACGAGATATTTAAGACTCAGGGGTGCCGCTACAGCGTAGGCGACTTCTAAGATAAGTCCTATTAGAAAAACAAATCCAAGCAGCTTATGCTCTAACAAATACCGCATAATTGTACAAAGAAAATACAAAAAAATCTCCCGCCTTTCTATTACATTAAGATTATCTTAGTTCTTTATACCTGTAAACAATTGGTTTTATTGGAAACCTGCATTTGAGGAGTAATCATTCATTCATAATACGACAAAAACCCTGACCTTGAGGTCAGGGTTTGGAGTAAGTATTGGATCTCGTATTCTAGTGAGTTTGGATTACTAGGCTAAGCTGCCCGCAAGCTCTCTACCAGCATCCATCTCCGCTTGGAAGGACGCACGATATTCCGCAATAATGGCTGTACTGTGGCCATTTGCTGTCAGTTTCGCTGAGGCTGCTGCAATAATAACCTCAAACTTAGCTGTACAATTATCAATTTCTTGAAGACCTTTAGCTTTCAACTGTGCTTGAACAGTCGTATCTGTAGCCGCTACATATGCTTTAGCTATCTCCCAAAGAGCTGCTTTGCAGCTATCTTTCAAAGCATAGAGCTTCGCATCCGTCTCAGCAGTAATAGTTGCATAAGGAATCTTCTCTGTGTTGCCCGTTCCAGATCCCCCGTTGCCTGAACCCGTTCCTCCTGTACCGCCGCCAGTTCCTGGAGTGGTTACTCCACCACCGCCAGCATGCTCAGCACGATAAGCTGCAGATTCACCGCTAACCGTCTTCGTTACAGCATCCCAGCCAATCTGAGTTCCAACAGACTCAGACAGGAAGCGAAGTGGAACATAAATAGAGCCACCGTAGCCATAGAGTGATTGTCCTGCTGGCAATACAGCAGATTTACCATCAAACTCTAATGATGCTTTAATAGGTTGGATTTTGATTTCCACGCTTTTTTGCGGTTTCGTATTGCCACTTACTGCAGCTTGCAATTGTTTCTTCAAAGCTGCGAGCTGAGCTTCTGTCGGCTCAGAAATAGTAGCTTTCGATTTTGCACTGTCCCAGTTCACCGTTTTTAACAGTGCGTAGGAGATATAACGAATTGGCACATAAGTACGTCCTTGATAGATGAATGCGTACTGCCCATCAGGCAGTTTAAGAGCTTGTCCATCAAAATTGAGATTAATCGGTTGCGTCTTAATTTTAATCGTTGAAGTTGTTGCTGCTGTTGCAGCGGATGCCAATAGAGTAGATAGCATCATAACGACTAGGAATAGAGAGATTGTACGTAATTTCTTCATTTTGTCTCCTTAAGAGCTGTTATTTGAGAACACTAGCAATTTCATTTAAGGCATTGGAACTAGCCTTTTCCTTGGCAGCTGCATATTGCGAGCTCCAATCCGGCAGCTTGTCATGACTGATATCAGATTTACTGTACTCGCTTTTTGCTTGGCTAAGCAATTCATTAAATGATGCATCACAATTAGCCTCTGCAGTTGCGATCTTAATCAGATATTCCTTCTGAATCGTCTTAATAGAGCCATCTTCTGAAGAACTAAGTTCTTTCTTGATTTGTTGAACTAGGTTGTTGCTGGATGCTGTGCACGAGCTCTCCAGCTTTTTCATCTTGGTAGAAAAATCAGCATCAATTTCTTTCTTGCTACGAGGTTTTTCTGTCGGCTCATCCGGATTGCCTGTAGGGTTATTACCACTATCTGTATTATTAGACGTTGGTTCTGGGCTAGGAGTTGCGGTTTCTGTAGGATTTTCTCCATCTATTTTACCAGGATCATTCGAATTCTCCGGTGATAATGGTTCGGAAGTAGGAATTGAGGGAGTATCAGTACCCGTTGGAGGCTCAGAGACATGACCCTTTCCACCTTCAGCTGTCTCTTCCAGACGATCAGTCATTTCATTGACTTTGTTTAGTTTGGAATTGAGATTAATAACGCCAATGATGATAACTGCGATTAATAGAAGAGAAGCGGCTGAAATAATCAGCAGCTTCAATTTGTTGTTTTTATTGTTATTTTGTTGGTTTGTATGTGTCATTGTGTCACCTGCTTGTGGGATGATTACTGTTTTAAAACAGTTGAGTTATCCATTATTTAATGTTTTCTACCGATTTCATCCACTCAACAAACTTACTAATACCATCTTCAAAATACCATGATGGATTATATCCCAAAACTTTTTTCGCCTTACTTACATCTGCAAATGTTCGATTTACATCTCCAGGCTGCATAGGCATCTTATTAATCTCAGCTTTCTTTCCTAGCGCATCCTCAATAGCTTCTACCATTCTTTTCAAGCTAATTGTATTTGATTCTCCTAGATTAAACACTTCGTATTTTCTTTCACCTTCATTTGCCCACTCTACCGCTTTTGTGACTCCATCGATAATATCTTCTATGTATGTGTAATCCCTTTCAGTTGATCCATCACCATAGTAAGGAATAGGTTGTCCTTCTGATATCAACTTTGTAAACTTATGTATAGCAAGATCCGGTCTTTGTCTTGGTCCATATACAGTAAAGAACCTCAAACATGCCATATTAATATTGTAAAGACTATGATAAGTATGGCACAAAAGTTCCCCCGCTTTTTTCGTAGCTGCATAAGGAGAGATAGGAAAATCAACAACATCTTCCTCCGAAAATGGAACCTTCGTATTATTACCATAGACAGAAGAGGATGAAGCAAATACAAAGCTTTTTATATTAAACTTTCTGCTCATTTCTAGAAGGTTAACGGTTCCATTAATATTAACATCCGTATATAGAACAGGATTCTGAATGGACGGTCTTACGCCTGCATAAGCTGCAAGATGTACAATTGTATCCACTTTATTTTGTTTAAACACACGATTTAAAAATTCGATGTCGCGAAAATCTCCCTCTTCTACTTTATAGGAATCATCATCGAGCTTATACTGCTTAATTAATTCTTGTGTTTCCTTTACATTGTTTCTTTTTATAGCTGGGTCATAATAATCATTAAAGCAATCTATATTAATAACTTTATGTCCTTTTTTCAGTAAGGCTTCGCATAGGTGGGAGCCGATAAACCCGGCTCCTCCCGTTACAACAATGATGCTCATTTATAACACTCCCCTTTATTTATTAATTATAAAATGACTATATAAAACCCATAGAACACAAAGCATAATGAAGATCGGATCTTTCGTATTGACAATAAACACTATTACTAGTTACACATTGAAATTCACAACTTATTTTTTTATAAATATATTAAATAAATCTTTTCTTTGAAGAATAATCATTTCTTTCAACGGGATACCTGTTTTAAGTTTAAAATAAATTAAAAACGAGAATCCGCATAGTAAATATGATATGACAGAAGATATCGCCGCCCCTTCAATTCCATATTTAGGTATTAAAATCAAATTGCCAATAACATTAATTAGAGCAGAAATACCCAAAAGGTAAAAATTTATGGCTACATTCCCATTTACAACGTTATATGAATGTACCATTTTATAAAATATCATACCTACAACTCCAAAAAGTATAATTACAGTAATTTCAAATGTTCGTTCAAATTCGCTTCCAAATAATAAGTTTATGATAAATTGACCAAATATAAGTAATAGCAATATAGTAAACAAACCTAAAAATAAACTAGTTCTAATTACTTTAGCTACTTCATATTCCTTAGCACCTTTAGATAGCCGAGATACTAATATGTCTTTAAGAGCATCTGGAATGAGCCAAACTCGTTCGGCTAAATTAACACCTAACGCATAAATACCTATCTCCACAGAACTAACCTGTCTGTCTAACATCAGTAAGTCAATTCGATAATTTATAGTCATTAGTAATAATGTAACCATAGGAATAAATCCATATTTTATATACTTCACCAAATCAGAATATTTCGCTTTAATACTAAATATGTTTATTTTAAGATTAAGAAGAGCAATAATTAAGTAGATTATCTCTTTCGTGATCAAAAAAGAAACTAGTACTAAATAGTTTGCTTCTGTAAAAAAAGGCAATATACAAAGTAATATTATATCTATAATATTCAAAGTGATTGAGGCTAGGTTTCTACGTTTTGGATGCTCTACCAGAACAATGTAATTTAATTGTCTAATAAAGATAGTTATAGGAAAAAGAATGATGACTGTTCTAATGTTTGTATCTACAGGTAGTACGATGGCTGCAATAGCAGCAATAACACAATAAACAATAAACATACCTTTTACATTCCCAAAAAAACCTTTTAATATTTCTCCCTCCAGTTTTTTAAAACGGGAATATGCTTGATCAACACCCAGACCCATCATAATAGATACGAGACTTAGATAATTTAAAATTACAGCAGATTTACCCATTAGCTCAGCACCCATATATCTGGTAAATATTATAGTATATAATACGCCAGTCAATACACCGATAACTTTTGATATAACAGAAAATAAATATTCATTATTAGTTACATTGATAATCTTCTTCTTCAATTTCATTCCTCTTTCATATATCAATCAAGAATAATAATTAGTTTCTGAATCAATTAAATTAAAATTAATATATTTAATGAGTTGTATATTATTTCGAATTGAAATGTCCCTGTTTTAAAATATACTTGTTTTGATTTTGGGATTTCACTTTTTAACATTACAAAATATATAAAGATAAAAAATGCTAAGTTTTATGTTCAATAGTCTTTTCACGATATAGGATGCGTTCCAAGAGATACACAAAAACCATACTTAATAATAAATGTTTTAAGAAAGGAGAAAATATATTTGCTAAATCAGCTCTAATTGCGTACATATACAACGGTATAGTATACAAATATATTACAAAGTAGTATTTATTTTTTTTCGAGAGTGAATATAATATTTTTATAAAGAGAGCAACTATTATAAATAATATTATTACACCGCTATAGCCCCAGTTGATATAACCTTGTCCAACAAGAGTAAATCCATATTGTGTCGTTGTTGAACTAGGAAAAAAAGTATCATTATACCACTTTCCATTTGAGAACCCTGTTGATACAAAGATTCTAATAAAATCATTTATTATAGTATACCCTCCAAATAACCCTTTGGTATATTCGCTACTATTTAATAATATTTGTAGGTTTTTTGAGGCTGAAATAAACTCACCATCTAAGAATTCAAAGAATATTGTATTGAAATTAAATATATTGGATTGGCTTGTAGCTCCAGTTAGGAAATAATACTTGTAAATATGAGTCATTGGCAATCCAATAACAACTACAGGTATTAATAGTAATAAATGAATGTTTTTAATCTTTTTAAATGCATAAAGCACTAATACAGTTACAACTAAAAATCTAAATAAAATATCTCTTTCTCCAGAAAATAGAGTAATCATTATAAGCGAAATTGCTACTTTGACTATTAATCTCTTATCTATTTTACCAGAATTAATTGTATTATTAATTAATTGGTACATATATATGATTGTCAATATTACAGCTAAGCTAAAAGATGTTATTAGTAAAATGTTATTATCAGAGTAAATTTCTCTTTTATTACTATAACCACTTTGTGATATAAAAATTGACGAAGAAATTACTAGCAAGCATAATAAATTAACTGTGAATTTATTTAGTATTGATGTTCTTGTTACGTTTAATATTTCAATTTGTTCCGCCTGCTTAGGTGAAACCACACATAGAAATACTACCAATGCAAGCCATTGTAGTATCATTAATTCCTTGCTATATCCAAACTGAGTAACAACATTAAATTTATACAATATAGGATAACTAACTGAGTACAAAGTAAATATAGTAGAAAACCAAAAATAGGGATGTAGCAAATTAAAACCAGATATTATCACTGCACCTATACATAGAAATATCATCGCTAATATATGAGCATCAATATTGCTTGAAGAGCTAATCCAGAGCATTATTCCAGTCAAACTTATCAAAAATAGTAGTTGTGCATATTTGATTAAAATACTTTGATTCAATTAATCTCCCCCCTTTCTTCCTTAAAGGAGTTATGTAACTTATAACTCATTTTATTCTGAAGCATCTTCAAAACTTAAAATAAATTCTTTAAAAAACCCCCGTCGCCGATCTTCAATAATATCCTTATCATAATATTTTGATTCATTATAATTCCTTTGAGCTTGAGAAAGCATATCCTTTATATTAAAATCAGAAATTATTTTGCAAATTTCACTAATATTACTTCTCTTATTACTAAATATATATCTGTCTTCTAAAAGTTCAGGAATTCCACCTGTCTTTGCACCAATTGCTGGTAACCCTCGGCTCATAGCTTCAATTAAAGCACGAGGTAATCCCTCTTGACGACTTGGTTGAGCATAAATATCAATGGTTTCCAACCATTTAAAAACTTTACTATGAGGCATTGAGCCTAAAAATTTCACTTGATTGCTTACATCAAATTTTTCAGCAATTGAATTCAAATAACGTTTGTCTCCAGCACCAACAAGTTGATACTCGTAATTTGAATAACCTTGTTTCTTAAGTTTTCCTAGCGCTTCAATTACATACTCTTGTCCTTTAAATTTCACGTCTATTGCAGCAGTCGTACCAATAATAATTTTATTTTCACTATTTATTATCTTTTTCATTCTACTTTCTAATACTGATTCATCAAATTCAGTGAGAGCAACGTTGGAGCAGTTTATATTTACACCATTAGTTGGATATCTATCTTGCAGAAAATTATTCGTAACATACAATACATGTGATGCACTTTTGATATTCACTTTAGTAGCTAATGTCATATAGGGGGCAATTACTTTGCCCTTATAACTATGATTCCACAAAGAATCCCACGGGCAGGCCACCAACTCTATTAAAAATGGTTTTTTTAACTTTTTTGCAAGTTTAATAACCTTTAGTCCATAAAAACTAGGCATTCTCGATATAATACAATCTGCATCCGCTACTTCACGAAGAAAGCCATCACTACTTAGTGTAAGTCCATTTATAATTTCAATATTATTATTTTTAATTTCAGAATACTTATCTTTTGCACTTTCTTCTGTAATTACTCTAGCAATTACAGTAGTTTTTCCGAATACACTCGTATATCTCATCAACGCTTCCTCAGAAAGTCCACCTGTTGAATAAATTTTTCCATTAATAGATCTAAACTTATGATCATGAACAAATAACAATTTCATAATACTTACCGTAAGCTTTTTAGAGGTAATCCAAAACGCTATTTCCTTTCCTTGAATTTGCTCTTAAGTAACATTACTCATTATTCCCTATACTTTATTAATTTTGCCGGTATACCACCAACAATAGAGTTTTCCTCAACTTTTTTTGTTACAACGGCCCCTGTGGCGATAATTGAACCATGTTCCACAGTTACTCCTGCTAGTATTGATGCTTTGGCTCCAATCCAAACGTTTGATTTTATATTCATTTCTTTATAAATCATACCCTGGTCTTTAATTGGAACACTTATATCTGAATAATTATGATTTTCCGATAACAAGGTAACTGCGTGAGCAATAGACACATCATCTCCAATATTTATACCACCTCTTGCTTCGATATAACACATTGGATGAATACTTACATTACTACCAATAGTTAGATTTTCAACATTGAATATATATACATCAGGTGCAATCGAAACATTATCACCAAGTTGCTTCGCGATAGATTTTAATAATACGTAACGTATTAATAGTCCTTTCCTACCCTTTGTCTTACGATAATGTTCAAATAGCATAACTCTTAATCTTCTAGGTAAGAAAGAATATAACCTTACTATTAGATTTATAATTGACTTATATCTACTAAACTTTACTCTTCCTCTTTCCATACAACTAGTTCACCTTTCTTCTGTTATAACACTATAGAATTAATCATCTTGCTTTTTAGCGTTACTACATTCATACCTTCTCAATTTCATTAATATAATTGTTTATTATAATCTCTCTATTAAATTCCTTCTCAACCTTAGTACGACCAGCTAAACCCATATTTTTTTTTTCTTCATAATCTAATCTCAAGAGCTTCTCAACTTTTTTAATTAAATCAAGACTACTACCTGTCTCAAATAAATAACCTGTCTCTCCCTCAATCACAACATCTTTTGAACCATTAATAGCGGAAGCGATGCAGATTCTTCCCATTGCTGCCGATTCTAAAAGCACATTTGGTACTCCTTCTCCTCCATGGGAAGGAAGAATTGTGCAATGACACTTTTCAACCCAAGTCTTAATGTCTTTTTGAAACCCTATATAATTAATTAATCCTTGTTTATGATAATCTTCTATAATCTCTTCATAAATACTTTCTTCTATAAATCCAGCAATGTAAAAGATTGTATTTTTATATTTTCTCTTAATTTCTTTAGCACATTCAAGATATTGGTCTATTCCCTTTAGTTTCATCACTCTTCCTATGAATATAAAATTCACAGTATCTTCAGATGGAAGATCACGCACAGTAAACTGTCTTAAATTCACTCCAGATCCAGGAAGCAGTGCATAGTTAGCTCCTATCATTTTGTTCTCTAAAAAAAAGCTCATATCTCCATCATTTTGAAAAAATACTTTATATGATCTTTTTATGGATAATTTGTACAACATTTTTGCAATTATGCTGACAGGGCTCTTATTCATGAAAGTCGCACCTGTTCCTGTTATATTACTAATCTGAACATTTTTCGTAATATTTGATGCAATACAACCATAAATATTAGGTTTAACCGTGTAAGAAAAGATTATGTCAGGTTTTAGATGCTTCATTAATTTAATATAACTAAGAATTAATCCTAAATCTCTAAAAGGATTAATCCCTCTACGGTCGATATTTGTTTCTATAATTTTGCATCCCAGATCACTAAAGTACTTATTTTCATCAGATTTTGGTAATGATATATGTACATCATAGCCTTCTTCTAAAAGTTTAGTTATTAATTCTTTTCTAAAAGCAAAAACAGTAATAAAATGATTTGATAATATTAAAATCTTCTTCACTTTATTTTCTAGTTTCATAATTATTAGCCTCTTAACTATTCTTTATTTAATCTAATGTTGTTGCCAGGGTAGACTTTTCTTTATCCGGTTCTTTTGTCCTACCTTCTACAACACCATCACTTTTAAGAACACTAACTATAGTTCCAAAAAAACACTTAATATCCATAATTATTCCAATTTTTTTCGCATATTCACCATCAAGTTTTGCTTTGTCATAAATACTTAATTCATCTCGACCATTAATTTGAGCCCATCCTGTAAGTCCCGGGATTATATTATTAGCACCATATTTCTCTCTCTCTGCGATCAGATCATATTGGTTCCAGAGAGCAGGTCTTGGACCAATAATCGACATTTGGCCTATTAATATATTCAATATTTGAGGGATCTCATCTAGTGAAGTCTTTCTAAGAAATCTGCCAACTCGGGTAATATAATGATCAGAGTTGGAAAGTAGATGTGTCGGTGTATCCTTAGGGGTGTCTATTCTCATAGTCCGAAACTTTAGAATATAAAAATATGTTGTATTTATTCCTACTCTTTTTTGTTTAAATAATACAGGGCCCTTTGAGTCAATCTTAATTGCTACAATTAAAGTAAAGAAGATAGGTGATAAAATAATTAAACCAATGATTGATATGAGAAAATCAGCTATTCGCTTCAATTTTGAATAAATCATCCTTCTTATACACCTACCTCAAAGCTATATCCTAAATCTTTCAGATCATTATTCGGCTCATCTGTATCTATATTGCCTACTACTACATTAGGCCTTCCAATAGATGAATACGTAAAACCGTTCGCTTGCATAGTTACTGGATCAAAGCAATTCCTGCCATCAACAATAATAGGCTGCTTCAGTAGGCGTTTGATCTGACCCAGATCCATAGACTTAATTTGTTCCCATTCGGTTAGTATTAGACAAATATCACAATTCATTACCGCTTCATATGGATCATTCTCATATTTAATTTTATCACCAAAATGGATCTTAGCTTCTTTCGTAGCTATCGGATCATATGCTTTAATCTTAGCTCCCTGTTGCAGTAGCTTTGGAATAATAGAAAGAGAGGGAGCATCACGCATATCATCTGTGTTCGGTTTGAATGCTAGTCCGAGGATACCAATAGTCTTTCCTTTAACATCTCCAACTAACTCTTTAATTTTTTGTATAACTATAACGCGCTGCTGTTCATTTGTTTCTATTACTGATTTCATAAGTTGAAAATCATAACCTGCACTTTCAGCGATATGAACAAGTGCATGAGTATCTTTAGGAAAACAAGATCCGCCATAACCAATACCTGCCTGAAGAAATTTAGAACCAATTCTGGAATCCAGCCCCATACCAGCCGCTACTTCTGTTACATTAGCTCCTACCCTTTCACAAATATTCGCAATTGAATTTATAAATGAAATTTTCGCAGCTAGAAACGTATTCGATGCATATTTAATCATCTCTGCACTTTCTAGATCAGTTATGAGGATTTTTGTATCAAACGGCTCATGAAGTTCTTCAATAAGCTTTGCAGCCCGTTCACTGGTAGCCCCAATAACAGCTCGCTCCATATTCATACAATCCTCAATTGCTGAGCCTTCCTTCAAAAACTCAGGATTAGAGACGACATCAAACGTAATAAATTTGTTTTGTAAATTTTCTTTAATAATTCTCTCTACTAATCTTCCTGTACCTACCGGCACAGTACTTTTGTTTACAATTACTTTATATGTATTAAGATTAATACCAATGGTTTGAGCAACTGAAGTTACATAACGCAAATCTGCTTCTCCCGTAATAGACATAGGGGTCCCGACCGCAATATAGATAATATCTGCCGTCTTAATAGCAGCAGGAATATCTGTTGAGAATGCCAATCGCCCTGCCTCAACATTTTCCTTAACCATTTCTTCCAAACCCGGCTCATAAATAGGTATAATTCCATTTTTTAAATTGTTAATTTTTTGTTGATCAATATCGCAGCATATTACATCGTTTCCTATATGAGAGAAACAAGTTCCCGAGACTAGTCCTACATATCCCGTTCCTATAACAGTTATTTTCTTCATTGACGGTGACCTCCATCACTTACTTCACTATTTTAAGGAAAAGACTCCTTATTAACGTTGGACTATTAAATCTTTTTGAGCCAACTGTTTAAGATATTCCATAAGCTCATCTCGTAAATCCTCACGTTGTAATGCAAACTCAAGCTGAGTCTTAATAAAACCCAATTTCTCTCCTACATCATATCTAGTTCCAACAAAATCATATGCATAGACGGCTTCGGTTCGGTTTAATTCCGCAATCGCATCCGTTAGTTGAATTTCTCCACCAGATCCTGGTGTTTGGTTTTCCAATATTTCAAATATTCTCGGATTCAAAATGTAGCGTCCCATAATAGCAATATTGGAGGGAGCGTCATCTTTCTTTGGTTTTTCCACTAAATTATGAATACTAAATAGACGATCATGAATTTCCTTCCCATCTACAATCCCATATCGATAAACTTCATCTTCTTTAACACTTTGTACACCAATAATCGATGATTTGTAACGATCATATTGCTCAATCAACTGCTTTAAGCAAGGTTTATCCGCCTGTACTATGTCATCGCCCAATAATACTGCGAATGGTTCATTTCCAATGAATTTTCTAGCACACCATATGGCATGACCCAAACCTTTTGCTTCCTTTTGTCGGATATAATGAATATCCACCATTTTGGATGATTTTTGGACCTCACTTAATAGCTCAAATTTCCCTTTATCCAGCAAGCTTTGTTCAAGCTCAAAAGAATTATCGAAGTGATCCTCAATCGCTCTTTTACCTTTCCCCGTAACAATAATTATATCTTCAATTCCTGATTCTATGGCTTCTTCTACTATATATTGAATTGTTGGTTTATCAACGATAGGCAGCATCTCTTTGGGCATAGCCTTTGTAGCCGGCAAAAATCTAGTCCCTAACCCAGCTGCTGGTATGATAGCCTTACGAACTTTCACGTAGAATCCTCCTATATAATCTGTTATTATGTGTATTTTCTAAATTTATTTTTCTTTCTTCACATCATTATACGACTTACCTTGACTCATTCCATACTTCTTAGCCACTTGAATCAATTCATCATATTGTTCAGCAGATAGCTTATCGAGAATAATGCTGCGTGCTTCCTTCTTTTCCTCAACACTCAATCCACCTTTAGCAAGGGCTTGAAGTTCTTTAATATCAGACATGCTCAGTTCTTTCAATAAAACGCCCGTAACTTGAGCTTTCTCTCCAACGGTTATCTTCTCTTGTAAATCCTTCGCTTTATCTACGGATACTTCAGCACTGTATCCATCGGTTTGCTTGTCATTATCTGTTTTATTTGTAGATTTATCTGTAGAGTTATTTGCTTTATCAGTTTCGTCCGTTCCATTTGCCTTTTCTCCATCTGGAGATGTGCTTTCTTCAGTACCTTGGTCAGTCGGTTTATCCGGATTATTCGTTTCATTTAATACATCCTCAACCAATAAATCATTCTCTAAATCTGCTGCCAATGTAGAAATGAGCTTATCCACAGCATAGTTTGCTGCAAATAAGCCCCCGATTCCTAGAATAACAACTATAGAAGCAACCCAGATTAACACCTTTTTCCATTTCTTCATACGCATATTAATTTCCTCCGCTCTCATTATCTGTTGTTAGGACACATGTGAATAGAAAGGGACTAAGCGCTCAATAACATCCTTGATGGAGCCGCGGCTCTCTCCTAACACTTTCTCTATTTGCTTGAACTGAAGCTCGAGCTCTAAGCGATTAATCATCATTGGTTTACCTACAAAAATTCTCTCATGCTGAGTTGAGGATAGTGATTCTTCATCTGTCAATAACTCTTCAAATAGCTTCTCACCTTCACGCATACCGCTATATTGAATATCAATTTCAGTTCCTGGTTCATAACCCGATAATCTTATTAAGTCCTTGGCTAAATCCAATATACGGACTGGTTTACCCATATCAAGAATAAAAACTTCTCCACCTTTGGCGAAGGCACCGGCTTGAATGACAAGCTGCACAGCTTCCGGAATTGTCATAAAATATCTGACCATATCGGGATGAGTTACTGTTACTGGACCACCCGCAGCAATCTGCTCCTTGAATCTAGGAATAACGCTGCCTCGGCTACCAAGAACATTGCCGAATCTAACAGCAACAAATTGAGTCGTGCTTATCGTATTAATGCTCTGTATATACATCTCTGCAAGCCTCTTCGTTGCTCCCATAATACTGGAAGGATTAACTGCCTTATCTGAAGAGATCATAACAAACCGTTCGGACTTGTATTTGTCAGCACAATCAGCAACATTTCTTGTTCCAAATACATTGTTTTTGACAGCTTCAGAAGGATTACGCTCCATAAGCGGCACGTGTTTATGCGCGGCAGCATGGAAGACAACTTGCGGTCTAAAGCTATTGAAAACATCATCCATTCGGTTGCGATCTTGAATATCTGCAATAATGGTTTCAATTTTCACTTCAGGAAATTTCTTTCTAAGTTCCATCTCAATCGTATAAATGCTGTTCTCTCCATGACCGAGCAGTAAAAGCCTAGACGGTTGAAATGAAGCGATTTGACGTGATAGCTCTGAGCCAATCGAGCCTCCAGCACCCGTTACAAGTACTACTTTGCCTGACACGTAGTCAGTAATACCAGCCATGTCTGTTAAAACGGGATCTCGTCCCAACAAATCTTCGACCTCAACATCTCTTAATCTTTGTACCGCCAACCGTCCTGTTATGAAGTCATTAATGGATGGTATGATCTTTACTTTCGCGCCAGTAAGCTTACAAATATTTATAATATCCGATATATCCGTCTTCTTTGCAGATGGCATCGCGATAATAATATCCTGAATGAACTGTTCTCGTACGATCTCATCAATGTTGGTTCGATTACCAAGTACTCGTAAGCCAATTACCTGCATATTGCGTTTTTGAGGATCATCATCAATAAAGCCTATAATATGATTCCCCTTAAACTTATTACTCGTCATCATTTCTTTAACTATTAACGCACCACAATCTCCAGCGCCTATCACTAATACATTATTTATTAAATCAGCCTTTTTGGTTCTGTTTACTCGGATTAGTCTCCAAGTGAAACGTGATCCACCCATAAAGAGCAGCATCAGCTCCACAGTACGAGAAGTAATGGAAATCGGAACCCTTGTCCCATAGGCTAAATAGGTTACAAAATAGGATAAGAGCATTCCCAATAGAATGGCTTTGACAAGATCGATGATTTCCCCAATGCTTGCATACTGCCACATCTGTTTGTACATACGGAAATAATAAAGACTAACTCCACATATTAGTGTCGATATTAATGAAAAAACTAACATTTGCGACTCGTAGAATGGAGGGATATTTCCGTTAAAACGAAATAGATAAGATATTGCTATGGCCGCCCATATTATGACTACATCTACCACCAGTATGACTAGCATTCGGTTTCTATTACTCACTATGCTTCTCCCTCCACTACAACTGCTTTCTACGATTCAATACCTCTCTATTTCTCTTGTACACCATAATAATAATAATAGGCTTCTTCATTCGCCTTACGTTTTACATTATTGAGGACAACGCCCAAAATACGCGCATTAACATTCTCTAAATTCTTAACCGCTTTTGCCGCAATATCACGTTTCACTCTTCCTTGATCAACAACAAGAATAACGCCATCGCTCTTAGTCGCTACAATTTGTGCATCGGTTACTGCTAATAATGGAGGTGTGTCGATTAGGACGATGTCATACATTTCTCTTAGTTGTTCAATAAGTGCTGACATTTTCCTTGAACCCATCATTTCTGCTGGGTTTGGCGGTATAGCGCCTGAAGTCATGACATCTAAGCTAGGTATATCCGTCCCTTGAATCGCTTCCTCAAGAGTGCATTGCTGCGATATAACCGATGATAAACCCATACGATTAGAGATAGAGAAGGTATGATGAGCGGTCGGCTTACGAAGATCGGCATCAATCAACAGAACCTTCCGATCGGATTGTGCGAATGTAACGGCTAGATTCGTAATCGTGGTTGACTTACCCTCACCCGGTCCCGCTGAAGAGACCATTAATACCTGAAGCTTCTCATCAATAGAGGAGAAATCTATATTCGTCCTTAAAGCACGATATGATTCTGATATAGGTGATTTAGGGTTTGTTAACGTTATGATCTGACGTTTATTTTTCGATCGAGACACGGTCTAGCTCACCTGCCTTATATGTTTGTTTATTCTTGCTTGTTTGGCTGGCATCCGCATCATCAAGATTCATTCTGGAAATCATGGCCAGCGTTGGTTGACCCAAATACTGCAAGACATCTGCCTCAGTCTTTATCGTATCGTCTAGATATTCAAGCAAAAACGCTACTCCAACAGCCAACATAAGTGATACAACAAAGGCAATCGCGATATTAAGCGGTATGTTTGGCGACACGGGATTTGGTTGAGCATCTAGAACAGCTTGATTCAGAATAGATACATTCTCAACCTTGAATATATTTTGGATTTCCACTTGGAATACTTTTGACACAGCATTAACCATTTCAGCAGCCTTACGGTAGTCTATATCTTGTACAACAAGTGTCATAACCTGCGTATTATTAACCGAACTTACCTGGATTTTACTCGATAGGACATCAATCGTTAGTCCAAGCTCAGGATATTGCTCAACCACTTTAGCTAAAATAGCAGGTGTCTTAATAATCTCTTTATATGTTTCAATCATTCTAATATTGGAGTTAATCTGATTCAGATCTAGCTGCCCTGTCGTTACCTGTGATGCGGTCTGATTAACAATTATTTTAGTAGATGCTTCATACACAGGGCTTTTCAGAAAGATACTATAGACGGCTGCTAACGCTGAACAAAGGAATACAAATAATACGATTAGAGCTAGTCTTTTTCTAATGATCGTCATGTACTGTCGTAAGTCTAGTTCGTTTGACACGGAATACCCTCCATTAGATCTTGAACAAAATACTAATCATCATTCCGAATTATAATATCTCATCCTTTATATCCAATATTGTGAAATTTTTTTGGTTATTTTCGCAAAAAATCTTCCTCCCATCTGCATGAGAGGAAGACTATTGCTATTTATATTGTATTATTCGAAGTTAACAGCACGGTAGATGATAACAGCTGCTTCGGCACGAGTCGCTTTGCCATTAGGCAAGAACTTACCGTTCGAACCAATAACGATTCCTTCGCTTGCTGCAAATGCTACTCCAGCAGTAAGTGATGGGTTGATTTTAGCTGCATCAGCAAATCCTTTAAGTGCAGCTGCTTGATCCGCAACGTCTTTCGCACCTGTTGTTAATTTGAGTGCGCGAGCGATCATTGTAGCCATTTCAGCACGAGTAATCGTTGCATTAGGGTCGAATTTGGAAGCTGAACGTCCATTGATGATACCAAGGTCTGCTGCAGCTGCTACATAAGGAGCAAACCAATCACCAGCTTTCACATCATCAAAGTTTTCTGTTGCAGATCCATTATCAAGATCTAAACCGCGAACAAGCATTTTCGCAAACTCAGCGCGAGTTACGTTATCTTTCGGTGCAAATTTGCCAGCAGATTTGCCTTCAATTGCTCCTTTTGCTGCGATCACTTCAATTTCGCGACCCGCCCAAGCGTTAACAGAAGCGATATCAGTAAACGATACTTTATTCTCTACAACAACATAAGAAGAGAAAGTATCACGCGGTTCAATAATGGAGCTGCCTTTTACACGGCCGCCGTGGAATTCAAGCTTGCCATTAACGATTTTCGCAACAGATAGAAGCTCTTTATCAAGTCCATCTAGGTTGCCTAGCGGAATGCTAACTACAATCGGTTTGGAGAAAGTAGTCGTTGCGGTTCCACCAACTGTAAGCGTGAAATCATATACAGAAGAAGCAGATTTCAATGCGCCTACAATAGCCTCAGTAGCTGCACTTGTCTTAGCTGTCAACGAAAGCGCAGATGAGAACGTTCCGCCAAATGGAAGCGTTACTTCAAATTTATCAACGATAAATTTGGAGCCAGTAAGGTTTGCAGATGCGCCTGCTTTAACAACAGCATCTGAAAGATTGAGAACAAAAGCATTTTGCGTAATAGCACCCAAGTTGAATGTTAGACCTAAGCCCGTAAGCTCAGCTTTCGGTGCAACTTCTTTCACTTTCTTTGAAAGCTCAGAGATACCAGCAATAACAGACAATACGGATGAATCATTAAGCTTCAGTACAGCTTGTCCATCAACAACCGTCAGGTAGCTAGAAGCATTAATGACTGAAAGTGTATTAATAAGTGCTTGAGCATCCTTCACAAACTTCTCGATGATTGCAGCTTTCTCAGCATCTGTCGCTTTTTCAAGCGCAGCCTTAAGGCTATCTAGCAAATTCGAAACGGATGAAGGCAATACAACAGTTTCAGAACCGCCACCGACAACACCGCCGCCGTTATTTCCACCTGATGGATTTGCAATTTTATATGCTGCTTCCAAAGCGATGAAAGCTTTCAATGCAGCTGCTTTAGTAATCGTTGCGTCAGCAACAATTGCTTCATAAACCGCAACGAAATCATGTCTTTCAACATCATAGAAAGCTTCGAAAGCCACAACATTAGCATTAACCGCTACAGCGTCTTTAACTAGTTTTTGAACTTGTGCACTAGTTAAATCAAGAACGTTATAGGAAAGTGCTGCTACTTTCGCTTCTAATTCAAATACAACTTCAGCAATGTCATCAATAGTTAGTTCTTGACCAGCAGGAACCAATGATTTCAAGAAATCACCATATTGATCACGGGAATCTTTCAACTGTTGTTCCCAATCTGATCCAACTGAGATGCTTACAACAGATTTGAGCATATCTTTGAATTCTGCTTGTTTGTCAGCCGGCAATACTTGTACGATTGGGTCAAGTATTGCAGAATTACTAGGATTATTAAGTACTGCAGCTACTTGTGCTCTAAATGCATTTACATCAGCTACACCATTAGACACTTGTTCAAGTGCGGCATAAAACTTTCTTGCCTTCTCCAAATAAGACGCATGTGATTCAGAAAGGGCTGCATAAGCTACATTACTAACCCCGAGCTTTTCTGCTAGACCTTTGTTGCTAAGTGGGATTCCTGCAAATGCGGTTACTGCTACGCTAGCCGCGATTGTAGTCATCGCTAATTTTTTCCTTAAAGTCACTGACCATCCACCCCTATGATTAATAGTTTGCATCGCAATGAAAAACGATGTCTAGTACTGCCACTTTGTTAAACAATAGAATTGGTCCCCTATTTTACAATGGGGAATAATGTAGGAGAAATATATCAAAATATGTAACTTTTTGATTATAGATCTCGTATAGAGAATATCTATATGTATATCGGTTAGAAGGCTGCGGTATTATAGACCTAAATTACTTTCTTTAGTATATCCTTGATTTTACATAAAAGTAAACTATTTTTTTGAAAATAATTCACTAGACTCATTGCAAATGAGAATATAGCAACAAATGTAAAAGTTACATTCCTTGTTACTATATCTCATTCTAATACTTATATTTACTTATATACCCTTATTTGGTATATAGTTTTTATTATTTATTTTTTGCTGAAAAGGGAAAGAATACGGCGCACTGCGCCTTTGGATGAAGTTTGTAAAGCGGGTTGTATATCGAATCGTGTATTGTTGATGATGTGAGCAGCGTTGCTTTGCAAATATTCGACCCACTCCGCTCCCATTCGAGCTCCAATAAGCTCATAGGAATCAAGAAGCCGAAAACCGCGTTTCTCAATGTGATGCGCGTCAGAGGATACAAGGTGGATATGACCGCTTTTAAGCAACGACCAAGCTGATTGCTCGATCCGTTTGCCAAAGCCGCCTAATAGGGAATGAGAGGTTACCTGTGCGAATGCTCCAGCTTCAACCAGCTCCGCTAGTCTCTCGGGATGCTGCACGACCTCTGCATTTCGTTCAGGATGAGCAATAATAGGTTTGAGGTTTAATATCTTTAGCTCATGTATAAGCTCCATCATCGTTTTCGGGATACGTGAGGATGGCATTTCTATCAATACATAATTAGAATCACCTAATGTAAGTAATTCCTTCCTATTCCAAGCATCTAGCAGATCATCATGAACACGAATCTCTTGTCCCGCGCGAATAGTCACAGACACACCCGCCTCCATTAACCGTTCGTTAATAGACCGAGTGTGCTCTGTGACGTCATCGGCAAAATTGATATAAGTTCCATTGGCATGATGCGGAGTTGCAATGATGGTTGTTATCCCCTCTGACTCAGCCGCTCTGGCCATGTTCAAAGTATCATTCCAATCCCCCGCACCATCGTCCAAACCGGGCAAGATATGTGTGTGGATGTCTATCATACTGTCGTTCACTTCCCTGTAGAATTATTCAAAACCACCCCAAAAGGCAAGTTTCACCATATTCTATCACACAGAAGAACAACAAACAGCATTTCTCGCTACATTCCGACAAGTTCTATTTATCGCCACACCTTTAGATACTTTATTTCATCTAAAGGCGGACGATCATTATAGAAATTTATCGATCACTTTTTTTATAGAATCCGTTTATAAAAGTTCTTTACGAAGATCTGCTGCCGATTTTGGCGAAAGAAGTCCGAAAGGAATATCGAATACTGTTTTTGCTCCAGCTTGGCCCTGTTGAGCAAGCTTAAACGCTGCTCTAGCATAAGCAACTAGAACACTAGCCGTAAATTCTGGATTGCTGTCAAGCTTCAATCCGAATTCGATAATTTGAGTGCTGTTCTCGCCTGTTTTGCCACTGCGAAGCACCGTACCGCCGTGAGGCATTGCTTGGTGCTCTGCTTTCAACGTCGCTTCATCAATAAAATGAACCGTCGTATCATAATCTGCAAAATAGTTAGGCATGGTCCGAATCTCTTCAGCAATCGCCTCTTGATCAGCGCCTTCCTCCGCAACGATATAGCAATCGCGGATATGCTTCTCTCTAGTCGTCAATTCAGGGTTCTCACCGCTCCGTACGCGATTCACAGCAGCTTCACTAGGAATCGTATACTGAACACCGTTCTTAACGCCCTTCACACGTCGTATTGCATCAGAATGGCCTTGGCTTACGCCTTTGCCCCAGAATGTATACTCCTTGCCCTCTGGCAAAATCGATTCTGCCAGCAAACGATTCAAGGAGAAGAGGCCTGGATCCCAGCCTGTTGAAATGACACTTACTTTGCCGCTTGATGCTGCAACTTTGTCCACCTGCTCGAAATATTCCGGAATACGCGCATGCGTATCGAAGCTATCGACTGTATGGAACAAACGGGCAAAAGCAGGACCTTGTTCTGGTAAGTCCGTAGCTGAGCCGCCGCACAAAATCATTACATCAATATCATTAACGAAGCGTTCAGCATCTTCAATCGAATACGCCTTCGTCTCAGACGGAATGGAAGCTGGGTCTCTACGAGTAAAGATAGCATCCAATCTCAAATCCTGATTTTGTCTGATCGCGAGCTCTACACCGCGTCCTAAGTTACCATAACCTACTATGCCAATACGAATCTGTTCTCCCACGATGTCGTCACCCCTTTATATAAAATAAGAAAGATTTCTTAGATCCAGCCTCTTGCTTCCATCGCTGCAGCAATACGTTTAATGGAGATCATGTATGCTGCTGTACGAAGGTCTGTTCCATGCTCTTCTGCAAGGTCACGAACAGCTACGTAGGAAAGAATCATGTTCTTTTCAAGTTTCTCAAGTACTTCAGCTTCGCTCCAGTAGTAGTTAGCAAGGTTTTGTACCCACTCAAAGTAAGATACCGTTACGCCGCCCGCATTAGCTAGAACGTCAGGAATAACAACGATGCCTTTGCTTGCAAGCACGCGGTCTGCTTCAGGTGTAGTAGGGCCGTTAGCTGCTTCAGCAATGATTTTCGCTTTGATGCGGTCTGCGTTAACAGCCGTAATAACATTCTCAAGAGCCGCTGGCACTAGAATGTCAACATCAAGCTCAAGCAATGCTTCATTCGAAATGGCATATTTTTCGCCATATTCGCTGATCGATGAACTATCTTTTAGTCTGCCGATTTCTTCAATATCCAATCCATTAGGATCGTAAATGCCGCCTTTGGAGTCACTTACTGCAACAATTTTGCAGCCTGCTTCGCTCAATAGACGAGCTGCAATTCTACCTGCATTACCAAAGCCTTGAATAGCTGCTGTTGCATTTTGAACTGGCAAATGCTTGTCATTCAAAGCTGCAATAATCGTGTAGACACAGCCTTGTGCTGTAGCTTCATTACGGCCTTTTGATCCGCCAATGATAAGCGGTTTGCCTGTAATAACACCAGGGGAGTTAACACCTTTCAGCTTGCTGTAAGTGTCCATCATCCAACCCATGATTTGAGGAGTCGTGTAGACGTCTGGTGCAGGAATATCTTTGTCCGGTCCTACGAAATCAGCGATAGCTTCCATGAAACCACGGCTTACGCGCTCGAGTTCACCTTTGCTAAGCAGATGAGGATCACAGATAACGCCGCCTTTACCGCCGCCATATGGCAAGCCAACTACGCCGCACTTGAAGCTCATCCACATCGATAGAGCTTTAACTTCATCAAGCGTTACGTCAGGGTGAAAGCGAATGCCGCCCTTAGTAGGTCCAATAGCATCATTGTGCTGTGAACGATAACCTTCAAACACACGAATCGAGCCGTCATCCATACGAACAGAGAAATTCACGGATAGTACACGTCTAGGTTGCTTCAGAATTTCAGTTACATGCAAAGGCAAATTCAAATGAGCCGCTGCTGTATCAATTTGTTGTTGAGCGATTTTGTACGGGTTTAACGTTTCTTGGACTACACTAACTGTCATTTCGTTTCAGTCCTTCATCTTAGATTCCGACTCCGTCAAGATTTTCAGTAAATGAACTATATCTTATCTTTTAAAAAAGCCGCTTTCATGATTTTAACTGTTTCAAAACAAATTTAAAAGATTTTTTTAGTTATAAAATGCAAATTTTCTACCTTTTTGTCCATTTTAACAATGCATTTCATAGCATGATAGTTAAAATAACATATCTGTGTAATTGTAAAATACTCAATATTTTTCTAACATTGAAGCCTCTTTTCATAAAAAGAAACGTAGAATATTCAAAATACCCTCATTTCTTATCATTTGTACTATTTGCATGAAAGTTTTAAAGATAATTGTGCAAAGTATACAATTCCAACTCATTACGTTATACAATACCCCAAACAAATAAGTCTAATCCGCTACACCGGCATATATGTGCTTTTAACATCTACACTTCTTCATTTGCACTTTATACTATTTCCTTTCTCTCTTAACGCAATATAACCTCCATTTCAGATAGCAATCGAGTTGTAAAAACCTCTTCGAAGAGGGTTATCAATCCCTCCAATTATCCTTGATAAACAGTCGTAAAAAGCTATCTATTTCTTTGTTGTAACATAACCGTTTGTGTAAGGTTTCACTTAATAGACACTTTTGTGTTCTTCACTTCCAGTGCTCCTTTTTTGCCTCTTATATGCTCTATTCACCATTCGGAATATGGTTTTTCTGTTATGTGACGTTTCTTCGACCTCAAATTACCATTCTCATTCTTCAAATTCATTAGATAAAACTGCCCTTAACTTTATCCCGAAACGTCTTATATGGTCATCTGCAACGAGATCTGCAATACGTTTCAGACGGGTTATATAAAGGTTCCTTTAGAAAACAGCGAGCATCGTTTTCTTATATCCATTTAATAGTCATAATTTTCAGTTAATTATATCAACAAGACAGTCCCCTTTGAAGGAACCGCATGCTCTAAAGGAATACAACTATACTATAGCTTGCCGGCAATCATCTTTTGAAAGTCGATATCGATCAATTTCTCCACGTGGTAGTAAGCTGGAGACTGCTCAAATACCAGATGTTTCGTAAGGGCATTAGGGACTACAATGCAGGACATACCTGCTGCTGCGGCTGCAAGAGCTCCATTTGGTGAGTCCTCAATGGCTATCGCTTCACTTGCTTGCACACCAAGACTCGCCAACGATTGTATATATAGCTCTGGATCAGGCTTCACCTTCGTAACATCATCAGATGTACGAATGCTGTCAAAATAGTGGGCGATATCAAGCTGAGCTAAATACTTATCGATCCATGCTCGATGCGAGCTGGATGCTAGGCCGATTTTCAGATTAGCTTCCTTGGCGAGCTTCAGATAATCGAGAATCCCTTCTCGAATAACTTCCTTTTCCATAAGCGCAGCATATTGAAGCTGTATGCCCTCTTTAAAGGTTTGCCGATCAATGGGCAGCTTTAATTCTGTCATTAGATATTCATATGGATTAAAGGCTTGGAAGTTCGTCCCGAGGCACAAGGAGTATTGCTCTAATGTCAATTCAACTCCGTGTTCCATATAAGCATCTCGGCAGGCAGTGTACCAAGCGGTCTCAGTGTCAATAATGGTACCATCAAAATCAAAAATAATAGCTTTAATCATCCATATGTCTCCTTTCAAGAGAGCCGATGTAAGATTTACAAATAAAACCGTATCATACTTCAAAGTTATGGGTCAATCCATCCTCTTTCTAGCAAGCTTTTAGCAAGCATCCATCCCATTTTATTACATTATTTGGACATTTGATAGACAATCTGTATAGATTTTCATTAAAATCATGATCTCATTCACCTTTATTTTAACGATTAACTGCATTTAAATGAATAATAAAAAGTCATTTTATGCAAACGCTTTCGAATTAAAAGAATACGTAACATGAGATGCTTACGGAGAACGAGGACAACGCACATTGCCCAGCAGATCAAGTGTTTCCAAACAAATAAGACCTCACTCATCCTATCATGAGTAAGGTCTTCTTCTGTTTTAATCGAGCTATATAAGCTGTTCTTTCATACAAATCAAAATCAAACGCTATTTCTTATGCATTTTAAATTCAAGGAATAGCTCGTTGTAATGTGCCAGCATTCTTTTGCCGAGATTGTCGTAAACCTCCAGCTTAGAGGTCAACTCTTTATCCGGGTAGAAGCGCTCATCACTTGAAACCTCTTCAGGAAGCAGTTCCAAGGCTGCTTTGTTTGGAGTCGAATAACCGACGTATTCCGTATTTTGCGCCGCAACCTCAGGGTCGAGCATGAAATTAATAAATTGATGCGCTCCTTCGATATTGCGAGCCGTCTTCGGAATAACCATATTATCGAACCAAAGGTTTGAACCCTCATCCGGTACTTTGTAGTCAAGCTTATCATTCTCACTCATAATCTCTGAAGCATCTCCCGACCACACTAGGCCGACAGCCGCCTCCTCGTTCGCAAGCAGCAGCTTGATCTCATCACCCACAATAGCCTTCACATTCGGAGTCAGCAGCTTCAGCTTTGCTTTCGCTTCCTGCAAATGCGTCTCGTCAAGATCATTTAGGGAATAATTCAAGCTGTTAAGCCCCATCCCAATAACCTCGCGCGCACCGTCAAGCAGCAAAATCTGATTGCGGAGACTCTCATCCCACAGATCATTCCAGCTGGAGAAAGTAAGATCTCCTACAAGCTCAGGGTTATAAACAATGCCTACTGTACCCCAGAAATAAGGGATGGAGTACTTATTGTCTGGGTCAAATGATAAATTCATAAAGCTCGGATCAATGTATTTCAGATTCGGAAGCTTTGAATGATCCAGCTCAAGCAGCAGATTGTCATCCTTCATCTTGCTGATGGCATACTCAGAGGGGATGCTTACGTCAAACGTTGTTCCACCCTGTTGAATTTTGGTCATCATCGCTTCATTCGAGTCAAATGTCTGGTAAATAACTTTAATGCCTGTTTCCTTCTCAAAACGGTCCAACAGATCCGGGTCGATATAATCGCCCCAGTTGTATATCGTTAATGTGTTCTTGCCGCTGTAGCCTTCACTTGAATTCAAATAGGCCGTCAAATAGAGGAGCCCCATCGAGACAACAACCACGACGACGAACATGCGTACTAACTGTTTCATACGGCATCCTCCTCATAGGTTTTGCCCTTTGAAGCATTCTTGCCAAGTCCTCGTTTGGTGGATGGCTTCGTGTTTCGTTGATTAACGAAGTAGTAGCCAACGACCAATACGATTGTGAATAGAAATATTAGTGTCGACAAAGCATTAATCGAAAGCGATACGCCTTGGCGAGCGCGGGAATAAATTTCTACCGACAATGTCGAGAAGCCGTTGCCCGTCACGAAAAAGGTTACCGCAAAATCATCAAGCGAATACGTCAGCGCCATGAAAAAGCCTGCAAAGATGCCTGGTTTAATGAAAGGCAGCACAACTCTCGACAGCACCTGCCATGAGCTTGCGCCAAGATCGCGCGCGGCATCCAGCAAAGTCGAACTCATTTCCTGCAGCTTCGGCAGCACCATAATAACGACAATCGGTACACTGAACGCGATATGCGACAGCAGCACAGAGAAGAATCCCAGCTTGATGCCGACAATCGTGAACAGGATAAGAAAGGATGCGCCGATAATAACGTCTGGGCTTACGATTAGTACGTTATTGAGCGAGAGCAAAGTCTGCTTTGGACGATGCGTCCTCACATGATGAATCGCAATCGCGCCCATGACACCAAGAATGGTCGAAATCGCAGCTGAGAGCAACGCGATAACGAATGTATTTAATACAATAATCAGTAAGCGAGTATCCTCAAACACTTCTTTATAATAATCCAGCGTAAAGCTCTCGAAATTCCGCATAGAGCCGCCGCTATTAAAGGAGTAAAACATCAAATAGAAAATCGGTGCGTATAAAATGGCAAACACAACGATCAGATAGAGATTGGACCACTTAATTTTTCCGCTCATCGGTTAACCCTCGCTTTCGATTCCCGGTCAGCAGCATCATAATACCCATCGCGATAATTAAGAATACAGCAATCGTCGCACCCATACCCCAGTCCTGCGTCACGAGAAAATGCTGCTCAATAGCAGTACCCAGTGTAATAACACGGTTACCGGCAATCAGTCGTGTAATCATGAATAGGGAAAGCGCAGGAATGAACACAGCCATACAGCCCGACTTCACACCGCTAAGCGTAAGCGGAAAAATAATACGCCGGAATGTCGTCCAAGCTGATGCTCCTAAATCACGTGCCGCATAGACAAGCGAAGGATTCATCTCTTCAAGCGCATTGAAGATTGGCAAGATCATGAACGGGATAAAGATATACACCGATACGAAAATAAAACTAAAATCGGTAAATAGAATTTGTTGCGTACCAATACCAAACAGTTTAAGCACAGCGTTGGCAAAACCATGTGTACCGAAAAGGCCAATAAATGCGTATGCTTTTAGAAGTAAATTAATCCAGCTTGGCAAAATAACAAGCAGCAGCCATAGCTGCTTATGCTTTGTTTTTGTTAAAAGGTAGGCCGTTGGATAAGCCACCAGAATAGAAATGGCTGTGATGAGAAACGCATACCAGAACGAGCTGATTGTCATCCGTAAATACACCGGTGTAAAGAAATTGGCATAGTTGCTGAATGTGAAATTACCCTCAACATCAAAGAGCGAGTAGTATACAATCAACAGAATCGGAGCAACAACGAACAGAACAATCCACAGCAGGTATGGAACTAAGTAGATGCTGCGCGCTTTATTCGTCATCGGCGGCCTCACTGTAAGCTTCTAGACGCTTATCGAATTCTTCTTCCGTCTCATCAAGTCTCATTACATGAACGGCTTCAGGATCAAACGTCAGCCCGATTTGCTCACCGACTGTTGCTTTGCGCGTAGAATGAACGAGCCACTCGTTGCCAGCCTCATCATAACCGCAAATTTCGTAATGTACACCGCGGAACAGCTGAGAATCAACCTTCACCTTAAGCTTACCGTTCTCAGAGGAGGTAATTTCAAGATCCTCAGGTCTTATGACGATATCTACAGGCTCATTAGGATGCAAGCCTTGATCGACGCACTCAAACTTATGGCCAGCGAATTCAACCTCGAAGTCGCGAGTCATTTTGCCAGGCACAATGTTTGATTCTCCAATAAAATCAGCGACAAAACGATTAATCGGTTCATCATAAATATCTGTAGGCGTTCCGCTCTGCTGAATTGTCCCTTCGTTAAGGACGAAGATTTCATCAGACATCGCGAGCGCTTCCTCTTGGTCATGGGTAACAAATATAAATGTAATGCCAAGGCGGCGCTGAAGCTCGCGCAGCTCGTATTGCATTTCCGTACGAAGCTTCAAATCAAGCGCAGAAAGCGGCTCATCCAGCAAAATAATTTCCGGCTCATTCACGATCGCTCTAGCAATCGCAACACGCTGGCGTTGTCCGCCCGACATACCGGTAATCTCCCGTGATTCATAGCCGTGTAAGTTAACGAAGCGAAGCGCTTCCTTCACCTTAGCGGTAATATCAGCATTCTTCAGCTTTCTGATACGAAGACCGAATGCGATATTCTCGAATACATTTAAATGAGGGAACAATGCGTAATCTTGAAACACAGTGTTCACTTGACGCTCATTCGCAGGCACGCGATTAATCACTTTTCCGTTAAAATATATATTCCCTGCTGACGGCTCCGTAAAACCTGCAATCAGCCTAAGTATCGTCGTTTTGCCACATCCCGAAGGACCTAGAAGCGTATAAAACTTCCCTCTTTCAATGGTAAAACTTACATCTTTCAATATTGTATTTTCATTATCGTTATATTGCTTAGTCACATGCTCAAAGCGTATAATCGTTTGATCTGGCATATCCTATTCCCCTTTACTTAATGGAAGAAACACTAGTGATTATACAGCATTCACGATATTGTTCAATAGCTAGTCTCAACTAGGGGTCTCTTATGAAGAAGCCTTTACAAACCAACATCTCCAATAAGTGATCGGACCAACCACTTTCCTCCAAAAAAATGTTTACTGTTATTGGCATATACTCATAAATTGACTGCCCTTTTCTTGCCTTTTTGCATCCTTCAGACGATCTAAGGTGATTTACTTTGTTAAAAGAGATATAATACTTGTACCACAAATGAATTCATCATTAACTGCTTAGCAGAAAAAAAAAGGAGTGTTCCAGCTATGCCATACAGAGAAATTACGACTATTGAAGAGTGGAATAACGCTTATGAAGGCTCTGCTACCCGCCCGCTCGTCGTTTTCAAGCACAGCACAACTTGTCCCGTTAGCGCAAATGCGTATCAAGAGTTCAATCAATATCTAGACGGCAAACCAAGAGAAGACGTGGACTACGTTCTCGTTAAAGTAATCGAGTCTCGTCCTGTTTCCAACCAAATTGCTGAAGATACATCCGTGAAGCATGAATCACCACAAATTATTTATTTTGATAAAAAAGAAAAAGTTTGGTCAGCTACACACTGGTCAATCACAAAGGCACATATTACAGCGGTACTCGACTAGAACCGTCTTGAGTTAATAAAAGTGAAAGCTCCTTATCCTTCGCCGCCGCGCGAGAGATTGGGAGCTTTCTTTTATTAATTAAGGTTAAAAGACTATCTGCATGATACTTTTAGAAAGAGTTACTTATAAGGGGAGACCGGTTGTACTGCTGACTTAAACGAGAAGCCGCTTATTCTTGTTCTGTAATCTTGAAATACTCAGCCCATCCCGTAATAATATCCCTGCTGTTGATTCTCACAATATAGTACCATCGAAATAATTTATTCGTATCATAAAGGTCAATATACTGAGGATTTTGCTCTGAAAATCGGTTGTAAAGCTGAGATTGAATGGAAACGCGTGAAACGGCTTGTCCTGCCAACAAGAGCATGACCATCACTAACGGAACCACAACAAATACCACACTCCGCCCCTTCCTCCAAAACAAATGCAACAGCAGGCCTATCGCGAAAATAACTGTAATTGCACCATCTGCCGCATCTATAATACCAAACCTAACCTCACTCTTCATAAATGGATAAAATAGTCCGTTACCGTTGCCCATCACATCTATCATCAAATGGCCTAAAATAACGGTTAAGGTAGAAGACGTAAATGCACTCATATAACTAACGTCTTTGACTGTTTTAATTATGAAAAGGGCAAAAAACAATCCTAGCAAGGGGGATATAAAAATAGAATGAAGCCAAATATCGCCGAAAATTTTAGTCACATCTGGAGAAATCGCAACACATGCTCCCCAGAACATAATAAACGCTTTATTATAGAAGGATTTATTTTGCCGGAATAAAAAAACAGATAATAATACCGCCCCAACGATCATATGAAAAAACGAATGAAATAAATAATGCAATTTATCAATATAAAGCAAGCTGTAAACCTCCAAACCATAAAAAATAGGCAAAACAATTTTCCCCATTATATGCCTCAACTATTTTATCATATTAGCGTCGTTAATATGGCCTTATTCCAATATTTAAATTAGATTTTTTTACCAATTATTGTTCGCTATTGTTCTTTATTATTGGGTGTGCTCCCTACCCACAGCATTATGAGAAAATCAAAAACTCTAATACACGCTTGGACTTTTCAAGTTAAAGTAGTTCTTGAGACTGCCCCCTTGAAATTAAGCATGTCTTTCAGCCCATTCTCAATAACGCATTTGTGTGGTTATCTAGATATTGTCGGAATATATCAGTTTTTCAAATTTAGGGGGATACTAATGAAGCTTTCTGCTCGAATTTTACTGGTAATGACGCTTTTTTGTATGACATTGTCGAATTCATTTTTATATGAAAAAGAAGCAGCAGCGGCAGCGACTACAGCCCCTGTATTCAAGGATATCAAAGGCCATTGGGCTGAAAAAACGATTACCGAAATGGTCAAAAAAGGAATCCTAGACGGCTATCCGGACGGAACATTTAAGCCGCAAGAACCTGTTAAAGTAGATCAATTCATAAAAATGCTCATTCTCTCCTATACGGACCTGCATCAAAACGGCTCTCGCAGCTGGAACAGCACCTTCCTTCAATCACTGAGCGTGGATAATCAAGCGATTTTGAAGCAGGATTACCGCTATTTTGATTTCAAGCCAAGCCCTGCTGGTTATTGGGCGAAGCAGTTTATTGATGTGGCAAGTGATCTTCATTTTCTAAACAAAGATCGTTACAGCGACTTTCAAGCCAACATGACACGTGAGAACGTGGCTGAGATTGTATATTACACCCTTCAAGAGATCGAATTTCTAGAGGACGGCTTGTTCGGGCAAAAGATGGCCCAATCCTACGGCGACCTTATGGGCGCCTCTGAGCGTGAACAGAAATTCATTGCAGAATCGCTTGTAAAAGGCATCATGCAAGGCTATCCAAACGGCTTCTTCGGTGTTGGCGATACAGTTACGCGTGCAGAATCACTGGTCATTCTTAACCGATTGACTGATAAATCTAAACGGCTCGCTATTAAAGTGTCACCAGAGAAGCTTGAGCGCATTGTCCCAACCGCAAGCGGCGGCAAAAAAATTATCGTGTTCCCCGACAAACGGATGTGGGATACCTATGAGTCCCTCATTGTAGCTGGACAGCTTCGCGGAACTAACCATGATCTTTACGAGACAACACTTCGACTCTACAAAGATCAAGCTGAGAAGGACAGTGTGAAGAACCGTCCATCCGGATCTACTGCCATCAATGAAGAAGGATCTATTTGGCTCGATCCGCAATATAACACATACGGTGTGACACTGAGACTTCGTGAGGGGACCCTGGCTCGCAACAAAGAGGTCATCGAGCAATTTGCTAATCAGCTGTTTGGTTATAATGCATCCGCGTTTAAAGAGCTGTTTAACAACATTTGCACACAAGTCGAGGCCGGCAAGAAGGTAGCCTCCAAGCAGCAGTTGATCGGCACGGACAATGTGAACGTTCAAATTGATGTCGCCGCCAAAACGGTTGTATTCTCGATTGCGACAAAGAAATAAAAACTACTTATTCACATATGAAGCAATATAGGAAAAAGGTCTCGACAGACCGCTGGAATTCCAGTCGTTGTCGAGACCTTTTTTTATGAGGGATAGTGTGCCAGTCTTATTCCCCACTCTTCATACTCCGTTAACCACACAATCTTAACTCACTTTCTACCCCGAGCAACTCTTACTCTTCCGGCTCTAATTGACATTCATCGAGAGTCAGCATCTTTGTGCGGTGCTTCCACTTGTGCCCGAGAAATATAGCTAGGAACAATGGGATACCAACATAGGATGCGACAATGTATGCCCAGTCGATGCGACCGTTGTTAAGCGCCCCAATAAACTGTCCACCAATTACAATGATACATAGGATCATTGCGAGAATGGGACCGAAGGGGAACCATTTTGCACGGTAGGCCAAATCATTCAGACTATAACCTTGATGAAGATACGCTTTGCGGAACCGATAATGACTAATTGCAATGCCTAGCCAGACAATGAAGCCCGACATACCGGAGGCATTAAGCAACCATACATATACGACCCCGTCTCCAAAAAAGGAGGCTAGAAAGGCCAGCATACCAAGCGCAGCTGTCGCCAGTAATGCGAATACTGGTACACCGCGTTTATTAAGTCGAGCTAGAAAGCGAGGTGCCTTGCCATCCTTCGCAAGCACCCAAAGCATACGCGTGGATGCATACATCCCAGAATTACCCGCCGATAGCACGGAAGTAAGAATAACCGCGTTCATGATGGATGCTGCAACGGCAAGTCCTGCTTTTTCGAAAATGATCGTAAACGGACTAGTCGAAATATCACCGCTCGCCAATTGACTATTCGTATGCGGAATAAGCAAACCAATCAACAGAATCGCAAAAATATAAAATAAAAGAATGCGCCAAAAAATAGTTTTAATCGCACGCGGAATATTTTCACGAGGATTCTCACTCTCCCCCGCCGTAACACCTATGAGCTCCGTTCCTTGAAAGGAGAAGCCCGCCGCCATAAACACCCCTAAAGTAGCTAGAAATCCAGCTGGGAAAGGATTGTCCGTTAAGTTTTTGAAGCCAACAGCCTCACCGTTCCAAATGCCGATGACCATCAAAAGCCCGATAACGATAAAAATAAGAACCGTAATAATTTTGATCATTGCAAACCAGTACTCTGACTCACCGTAGCTCTTTACAGACAAAAAATTGAGTCCCAGCATCAATAATAAAAACAGTCCGCTCCACAATATCGAAGGGCTGTCAGGAAACCAAAATTTCATAATTAACGTCGCCGCTGACAACTCAGCTGCAATCGTAATCGCCCAGTTATACCAATAATTCCACCCTAATGCAAAGCCAAAGGACGGGTCCACAAAGCGGGTTGCATACGTACTGAACGTCCCCGATACCGGCATATGGGTCGCCATTTCGCCTAAACTTGTCATTAGAAAATAAACCATTACCCCAATAAGCGCATAAGCAAGTAAAGCTCCTCCTGGACCAGCAGAGTGAATAGCCCCGCCGCTAGCTAGAAATAACCCGGTTCCGATTGAACCTCCAAGTGAAATCATCGTCATATGACGCGCCTTCAGCCCTCTATGCAGCTTTACCGAGCCTTTATGTTGCTTTTCCAACTGTAACACTCCATTCTATATCGCAACATTTCCCCTGAACACATACGCATGCTTTCAGTTTGTTAATTTTTGCGTATTTTATCCATCCGCGCTATCCAAATAGCAACAATGCCAAAAATCATTATATATGATGAGGGATACGATTCAAAGGAAATCAGTTGGAAATGGGATGCAGATGAGATGAATCTCATAATGGTTCTTTGCTAAACAGCCTATGCTTCTCTGCTCTCGCCAAATAGAGCTAGAAACTAGCTCTATTCTCTACAAATTAACCAATTCCATGTCTTTAGAGCTAAATACTAGCTCTATTTCCGCTATAATTGCCGCAAAGTGGCATCATTTTGCGTTTATCAACCGAATAGAGCTAGAAACTAGCTCTATTCTCTACAAACTAACCAATTCCATGCCTTTAGAGCTAATTACTAGCTCTATATTTCTCCACTAGGTACGAAGCAACCTTATTTCGCATCCACAAACCCCGATCTCCCCCAAAACACACTAAAAACAAGTCTGCGAAATTACGCAGACCTGCTATTAAAGTTACTCCCAAACCCATAACAAACTATCGCCGATACCATGATACAACTAACAATCAGCCACTACATTCCATAAACATCCATAGCCGCCTGTAAGCCTTTGCCCGCTTCCAGCTTGTGGCCGTGGCGAAGCAGCACTGCTTCCAGTGCGCCGAGGGTTAGGAGCACGTTGCGTTTGCTGCAGCTGTAGCCCATTGTACCAATGCGCCAGATCTTACCTTTCAGCGGACCGAAGGAGCTGGCAATTTCGATGCCATAATGGTCGAGCAGCATCGCTCTAACCGATTCCCCATCTACTCCGGATGGAATCTCGATACAGGTAACAACATTCATTTTACAAGCGGGTTCACCATATAACTTCAAGCCCATCGCGTCTATTCCAGCTATGAGCGCCGCCTCATGCTCACGGTGCCTAGCAAATCTCGCTTCAAGCCCCTCCTCCAGGACAAGGCGAAGACCTTCGCGCAGCGCATAGAGCATAGAGGTTGCTTCTGTATGGTGATTGAGCCGAGCCGGACTCCAGTAATCCTGAAGCTGGCTCAAATCCAAATAGTTGCTCTGGATTGGACGCAGCAATGGATCATCTTCCCCATCAGCGAGCAGCAGCCCTCTTTCGATTTTTTTGCGGGACTGAAGCTTAGCTTCTGCTCGTTTGTTATACGTAATCGGCGCCATACCAGCGGGGACCGAGAGACATTTCTGCGTACCGCCGATGACCGCGTCGATGAGCCACTCATCTGTCGCCACTTCAATTCCGCCAATTGTCGCAACGGCATCGACTACAAATAACGCATCAACTTCCCTGCACGCTTGTCCAATACCCACAAGCGGCTGCATCCTACCGGTCGAAGTCTCGCCATGCACAATAGCAACGATTTGCGGCTGATGCTCCCGGATGGCGTTTACGATTTCCTCCGTCTCAAAAACACTTCCCCATTCCGTCTCCAACTTCACAATCTCAGCGCCGCACCGTCCTGCAATTTCAGTCAACAGATGACCAAAACGACCATAGATAGGTACAAGCACCTTATCTCCTGGCTTAATAAGACCAACAAGAACGGCTTCAATACCGGCACGCGAAGTTCCGTCTACAGGAAAAGCCCACTCATTCTCCGTCTTGAAAAGCTCTCTCAACATCCCCATGGTTTCATTCATAAGTGAAGTAAACTCAGGATCAAATTGACCTAATATCGGAAAAGACATGGCTCGCAGCACACGCGGATCAACCTCTACCGGTCCCGGCGTCATAATTGTCCTTGGTGATGGCGATAAGTCCTTATATGCTTTCATCATCATTCCTCCTCATACCCCAATCGATATAACAGCTCCGTCAAAACAAGCACGCCCACCGCTAGCTCACCTGGATTCGTATATTCCTCCGGTGAATGCGAAATGCCTCGTCTGCTCGGAACGAACAGCATCGCTGTCGGACAAATATGCTCGAACATTTGAGCGTCATGCCCCGCTCCGCTCACCATTCTTTTGGAGGATACGGTTAGGTGATCACATACGTCATCCATCATTGTTTTGAGACGATCATCCATCGGGGAGGGTTTCTCCTGAAACCATTCGGTACCATGAACAGCTAATCCTCTTCCCTCTGCAATTGCACCAAACGCTGACTTGATCCAATTACAAAAGCTTTGAAGAGCTCCATCATCAGAATGGCGTGCATCCACCGTAAATAACACTTTGCCTGGGACGACATTCGCAACATTAGGCTGTACCTGTAGATTCCCGACTGTCGCCACTAGAGGAGCACCCAACCTAATGGCTTCTTGTCGAAGCGCTAGAATCATCATACTCGCACCCTCAAGCGCATCTCTTCGCATATGCATCGGCGTCGTTCCCGCATGATTGGACTCCCCGATAACCTCAAATTTCATCCTTCGCTGTCCCGCAATCGCATCGACCACACCAACAGCGATACCCTCCGTTTCCAGCACAGCTCCTTGTTCAATATGAACCTCCACAAAGGCACCAATGTCCGTGCGTTGACTCTCCCGTCCTCTACCTTTACCAAAGCCGCAACGACTCATTGCATCTCCAAAAAAAACCTCCTGAGCATCCTGTAAATAAACAATTTGCTCAAAACTCCGTTTTCCAGCTATGCTGCCTGAGCCCCAATAAGCGATCGGAAAACGACTGCCCTCCTCTTCGCATAACGAGACGACTTCAAGCGTTCTCCTCGGCTTCCCGAATCGTTGATGCAAATATCGAAGCGCGAGCAAGCCGGCCGCAATTCCGTAAGCTCCATCATATTTCCCGCCCTGTACAACCGTATCGATATGAGAACCCGTTATAATAGAAGACGCACGCGTATCCTCGCCTTGTAATTTTCCAAATAAATTGCCTACCTCATCAAAAGCCGTTTCCAGACCTTGATTCTCCATTTTAGCCGCTAAAGCATGCTGAGTCTCCAGCCAGCCATCAGAGTACAGCAACCGCGTGACACCGCCTTCTTCATCCAAGCTGAATGAAGCGAGCCAATCCAACAGCTGCATAACCTCTGTCTCAAAATAGTTGAGCAGCAGCTCTTTCTCCTGCGGATGCGTCCGAACACTTCTCCCCATTGCTGCTCCCCCTCTCTAGATGTTGCTCTATTAACGAACCCACTGTCCGCTTTTTTGCTCACTTAATCCCTCTTTTTCACTGTATATCTGTTGTCCAGCAAGATAGGTAGCTGCTATTTTGCAATGCAATGTCTCTCCAATATAAGGACTATGCTTATGCTTCTGATAGAGATGACTAGTCTCTAAAATATAAGGTTTATTCAAATCGATAAGAACCAAATCGGCATCTGCTCCTAATCGAATTTCGCCTTTCTTTTCTTGCATACCAAATCGTTCGGCAGGTCCGCCAGATAAAATACGACTCAATAACGTTAGCGGAATACCACGCTTCACATGTCCTTCACCCACTATAAGCTCCAATGAGCTTTGCGCCCCAGCTATACCGCCCCATGCGTCGAAGAAATCATCCGCCTCCTTTAATGAAGCCGGACAAGGTGAGTGATCGGACGAAATGATATCAATCATCCCTTCAGCGACTCTCTTCCACAGCTTTTCCCTTTCCCCTTCTTCACGCATTGGCGGAGAGCACTTTGCGACCGCTCCTTTATGAGTCATATCCTCGGCTGATAGGGTTAAATAATGCGGACATGTCTCCACCGTCACATTCATGCCTCGCTTCCGCGCCTCTGTAATTGCCAGCACGCCAGCTTCACTGCTAATGTGGACAAAATGCAGGGCACAGCCTGTTTTCTCAGCGAAAAACAACGCACGGTTTATCGCTTCAAGCTCTGCAATAACAGGTCTAGACGCTACATAATCCGCAGCGGTATGACGTCCCTCCGCCCGCATCGCTTGACCAAGTATGGATACAATAGGCTCGCTTTCTGCATGCAGGGCAAGCACCTTGTTCAAGCCAGCGATAATTTTCATACCTTCCAGCAGTGTGTAATCATCCACCTCGCGAAAAGCATCCTCACTAGGATCACCCGGCGATGACATGAATGCTTTAAATCCCACTACTCCCGCTTCAGACAATGGCTTAAGTTCATGCAGCTTCCCAGGCACGAGTCCACCCCAAATGGCGTAATCAACATGTGATTTTTCCTTTGCCGCAGCGAGCTTCAATTCCATAGCGTTAACCGTAACAGTGGGAGGAATGCCGTTGAGCGGCATATCCACATAAGTTGTGCAGCCGCCGGCGGCAAGCGCGGCAGAACCACTCTCGAAACCCTCCCACTCGCCAAGTCCGGGTTCATTAAGATGTACATGCACATCGATCATACCCGCCATAACTGTTAGGCCCGATGCATCCACTACCCTCTCAGCACCCGCAGCATTTAGCGATTCTTCAATCTGCACAATCTTTCCCGCCTTAATGCCAATATCAAGTATCCTTACCTCATCCTTTAACACGACATTGCCACTTTGAATGATTAAATCCAGTTTTGCATGATCCACCATCGAATTTCCCCCATCTCTCCCAAAATGCCGCATCACTCTAAAATTGGTTATTCAACTAACTAAGGCTTTCGCACTCCTTTACGTAGACGAGCTAAAATCATAATCGTGGCCGCTTCAGCCACTTTGGTTAACAGTAGTTACTCTAGTAGGCTATCTTCATTTGATTCATTAGTGTCACTTTAGCGGGCATATCGTCTCTTGATTCGTCTTTGTCACTTTAGGGGCGTATCGTCTCTTGATTCGCCTTTGTCACTTTAGTGGGCATATTGTCATTTGATTCGCCTTTGTCACTTTAGTGGGCATATTGTCATTTGATTCGCCTTTGTCACTCTAACAGGCATATCGTCTCTTGATTCGCCTCTGTCACTTCTGTAGGTTATCGTCCCTTGATTCGCCTTAGTCACTCTAGTGATCCATCGTAACTTAATACGCCTTTGTCGCTTCAGTAGCCACATGCTTTGTTTCACTCATCAATAAGTAACATTTTTATGAGCTAACTTCACAAATAGTGAAGTCAGCTTCACTAGCATTCCTTGTCTGCTCAACAAACTTATTGAACAATGAGCCTAAACTCATTCGCTATGAGGCTAGCCTCACGGGTAATGAGCTTAGACTCACTAATCACTGGAACATCCACTTAACCATCGAAAGGAGTGAGTTTCCCCTCATTATCTAGTGAATTTTCCTCACTATTAATCACCAGCCAGTTAGTAGTCATATTGTCTCTTGATTCGCCATTGCCACTCTAATAGGCATAGCGTATCTTAAGCTCAACAAACTTATTGAACAATGAGCCTAAACTCATTCGCCATGAGGCTAGCCTCACGGGTAATGAACTTAGACTCACTAATCACTGGAACACCCACTTAACCATCGAAAAGAGTGAGTTTCCTCTCATTATCTAGCGAGCTATCCTCACTGCTAGTTACAAGCTAGTTAATCGAGACAGCGAGCAGCCTCACATAATTTAGTGAAATAATCCCACTACTAATCACCAACAAGTTAGTCAAACGAGACAGCGAGCAACTTTACTCGTCTGCATCATAACTATCAACTAACCTCTATTAAACCAGCCGCGACTGGGAGGTCAGCGGCCTGTTTAATTGTCGTGGTGCATTTTTTATCACAGTATATTCATTGTCACAGCGCATCAACTCAACTTAATCTCAACTCTACCTACTTCAGCTCCACCGAGACTAGACTAGCATCGACCTCTTTCAGAAGGCTCAGGTCGTGGTACGTATTTGGTGCAGGAACGGATTTGATGTTGCCCACTGACTTCAGATATTCACCAACTGCCGGTCCGTTGCTTCCATTCACATAGGTGTCGCTCACTTCCATAGAGTAGACATTGCGGGTCATAATTTGTGTAAGCTCTTCTTCGCCGAGGTGCAGCTCAGGAGCCAGTATTTTGATCGCTTCCTTGCGGTTATCATTGATATAATCCGTTGCTTTCTTCAGAGCACGGAGCACTGCTTTCAGCATATTCGGATTTTTCTTAATAAAGTCATCCGACACTTGAATGGTCGTATGCACACTCATCCAGTTCACATCGCCTTGCTTATCCGGCAGCTCGCTTTTCGTACCGCTGAATAGGAATTTGCCGCCGCCTTGAATGGCTTTCGTTATGAACGGCTCCCATGCGGCCAGTGCGTCAATATCACCCTTCTCCAACGCAACGACAGCGTCACTCGGCGCAAGATTTACATATTTAATTTTGCTGGCGTCTACACCAAGCTCTTTTGCCATGTTGTTTATGGCTATCATTACGTCAGCTCCGCTTGGAATGCCGATTGTTTTCCCTTCGAGATCCTTCGCGCTTTTCAGCTCAAGCCCTTTCGCACCGACAACCGCTTGTGTACCTGCAATTTGCGCTAATGGCGCTATGATTTTAACCGGAATATCTGTCGATTTAAGTATAATATCCATGAAATTCGTTTGAATGCTCACAGGCGCGCTGCCGCCGGCAACCATTGGTCCGATATCAGGGCCGCTCTCAATGAGCTGGCTCGTTACGTTCAATCCTTCTTCTTTGAAATAGCCGAGCTTATCGGCAATGATTTGTTGGGAGGAAATTTGAGCGTCACGGACACCCACTAGCGTAAGATCAACCTTCTCCAGCTTCGTTGACGCCTCCGTATTAGCAGGTGTATTCGTCGAAGCATTGCCGCCAGAAGCTGGCGCATTATTATTACCTCCACAAGCTGCAAGCACAAATGTGAACGACATCAAAACCATTGAAGCTTTGAACCATTTTCCCGATCTTTTCATAGGAATTCCCTCCACTTTTTTATCTATTTCTACCCCTCTATACTCTTGATGTCTGACCGCCCCAACCTGCCAACTACTATGCAGCACTCGCTACTTTTCGATGGCATCCCGAAGTCCGCCTTTGCGCCAAACCATAACCCTCTTCTCCACCAGCTTCAATAAATAAGATAGCAAGCTGTATTCTAAGCCAATCAAAATGATGGCAACGAACATATTCGTAATTTTAAAATAGTTTCTAGCGTCTACGATGATATAGCCGAGCCCTGACTTGGCGCCCATCATCTCAGAGACAATGAGTGCCGAGAACGAAAGTCCCAAGCTCACTTGCGCTCCTACGAGAAAGTTCGGAATAGCAGACGGCAGCATCACTCTCGTAAAAACCTGCCGTTCCGTCGCTCCGAGACTAAGCGAGGATCGAATCAAAGTTGAAGGCACAGACTTGAAACCATCGAGCGTGTATACCAATACGGGAATAAA
Organism: Paenibacillus sp. J31P13; assembly: GCF_056269295.1. Taxonomy (NCBI): domain Bacteria; kingdom Bacillati; phylum Bacillota; class Bacilli; order Caryophanales; family Paenibacillaceae; genus Paenibacillus; species Paenibacillus sp. J31P13. The sequence goes on along the minus strand of NZ_JBWDNR010000003.1, from coordinate 325,120 downwards.
TGTTGTCCAAGCAATAAGCAGCACCTTCGGAAATTCTCCAATGCCAAACCAGATAATGAACAAAGGCAGCAGCGCTAGCGCCGGAATCGGTCCTACTAGATTGAGAATTGGCGAAAACCAACGCTCAACCGCCTTGAATTTGCTCATTACAACGCCTAGCCCAACCGCCACTGCACTGCCTATGACAAACCCAAGCAATATACGAATCGTACTGGAGAGAATACTTTCGGCGATGATACCCGTCTTCGCGAGCTCCCAGCCTTCCTTAAGCAGCACGGTAGGTGCCGGCAGAAAGTTTGGATTAAAGAACCTCGCACTTTCATTCACTCTAGAGAACAGCTCCCAAAGTACAAAGAACAGAAGTGATGGGAGCACGTTATATTTTTGAAAAAATAGACTAATCGCAGAAGCTCGTTTCACCACTCTCTTATTCGCAGCAATCGGAACAGCAGCTCCTGCAAGTGTCTGCCCCCCTGCATCCTTAACCGTTGACCAATTCGCCCGACTCATTACGACCCCACCTTTGCCGGAGCCAGCTCTAGATGCTCTTCATCCATTAGAACACGCTCGATCCTGCTCATCATTTCACCAAATCCTGAAGAATGAGAAGCTCGCGGATGCTTTATGCCTACCTCGAAAATCTCAGCAATCTCCCCATGCTTCATCACAACGACACGGTCCGCCAAATAGACGGCTTCACTGATACTGTGCGTTACAAACAGAATCGTCGGCTTCAGCTGACTGCAAATCTTCTGGAGCTCCACTCGCATCGTTTCCCGTGTCAGCACATCTAACGCACCAAATGGTTCATCCATTAGCAAAATATCCGGCTGACTCGCAAGCGCTCTTGCGATTCCAACCCGCTGCTTCATTCCGCCTGATAACTCACCGGGATAATGTGAAGCATAGGATTCGAGACCAACCAGCTTTAGAAACGCCATCGCCGTCTCTTTCGCTTTCGCCTTCGGCATCTTCTGTACCTCAGGTCCGAATGAGATGTTCTCAAGGATGGTCATCCAAGGAAATAACGCATGATCCTGAAACACCATTCCCCGTGACTTCGAAGGGCCTTTAATGGGCTCCCCATCCACCGTTATTTCACCGCTGTCGGGTAAGAGGTAACCCGCAATCATATTTAAGAGCGTCGATTTGCCGCATCCGCTATGGCCTAATATGCAAATAAACTCGTGTGAATGCACCGTAAGATCTACATTTTTCAAAATAGTTCTGCTTCCAAAGCTTTTTCCGACTTGATTTACTTCTAACTTCATTTTACCAGCCCCAATTCATTTGTTTGTTAACTTATATAACATGTATCGGCGGTGTATATCCTCATCATAGTCGGATTCTAAACCGTTGTCATTGTGCGCATTAACTAAAATTAGCCCGCAATCATTGAATAGACTGAACAATTTGGTATTTACAGGTCCCGATAAAGGTGATATAAATATGTTATATTAACTAACATTAAAAATGAGGATGATGCTGTTATGCTGCTCCACGAGCTCATATCTCTTCCCGTTTATAAAAATGCCAAAATTCTTGCCGGACGAGACGGCATGACAAATAGCGTCCAATCCGTCAATATCATGGACGCTCCCGATATTATTCAATATTTAAAACCGCAAGAGCTCTTGCTCACAACCTGTTACGCTATGAAGGATCAGCCAGGCGCTCTCCTTTCTCTTGTCACCAGTATGGCAAGCGTTGGCTGCGCAGGCTTGGCCATCAAGACAAAACGTTTCATTCATGAGGTTCCCGCGGATGTGCTGGAGCGCGCAGAAGAGCTGCAATTTCCCATTATTGAGCTATCCTTGGAGCAATCGCTTGGAGACATCTCCAACCACTCCTTAAGCCATATCTTGGAGAAGCGAACAGATGAGCTGCATTACGCCCTGTCTACACATAAGCAGTTTTCACAAATGATTATGCACGGAAAAAGCACGCAGGATGTCATCGAAGCGCTGGCACAGCTCATTGACTCGCCGGTTCTACTGATGAATCAGCACTTGGATCTCCTCTTTCATTCCAGCAGTTTGACGGATAAGATGTATGATGGCATGCTCGCACAGCTTGGACCGCAACTATCTGCTCTCACGCCTACAATCCCCCTTACACTGCCGCTTTCTCTGGATCAGCAGGCTGCTTTGCCCTATTCAACAGCTGAGCTGCATCCCATTGCTACCTTTCAATTGGAAGGCTTCTTAATTGCGCTTAGCAACCAGATCAGCAATCAGTTAACTAGCTTAACGAAGCATGCGATGGAGCAGGCTGCCAACGTCATCGGATTAGAGCTAATGAAGAAGCAGGCTGTGAAGGAACGATCACGCCGTTACAAAAATGAGTTTTTCTCTGACTTTGTCGATGGTCTTATCACATCAGAGCAGGAGCTCACACACCGCAGCAAAAACTATGATTTAGTCAATCATCCTGCCTATGTCTGCATAGTCGCCAAACGGGATACATCCTTTGATATGCTGCGCTCCTCAAGCGCAATGGAGTCCGATGGACGCTTTATATCCGAGCGGGATCGCCATTACAATGTGTTGAAAAGTGAATTTTCCAAGCTGGATCTGCGCTTTGTCCTTTTTACCAAGACAGAATATTTCTGTTTTCTCATCGCCCTTCGCGGCAATAAGGATGTGGTGGAAGGCAAAGAAAGTAAGTTTGTAGAGCAATTGAAGCGCATGGTGAGCAGTCTAAGCGAAACACATGGCATTCCCATTTCAATCGGCATTGGCAATCCCGTATCGCAGCTGCCTGACATACCCGTTTCTTACAAAGAAGCCATTGAAGCACTCCAAGTAGGCTATGATGCCCGCAAGAAGGGGTTCGTCCAGCCTTTTCGCGCCAAAAACTTTAATAATCTGCTGAGGATGATTCCGAAGGAGGAACTCAGGGAGTATTACGAGGAGACATTCATGGACCTATTGCATGTGGAAGGGAAGGAACGGAGTGATTTACTCAAAACGCTCAGCACCTTCTACGATACACATTGCCAACTTGCAGAGACGGCTAAGCAGCTATTCGTCCACCGCAACACCGTCACCTATCGACTCGAAAAATGTGCCAGACTCACTGGACGCGACCTCCGCGACCCCATCGAGAGTCTGCGCTTCCGCACCGCTTTCTCCATGGAGTCACTCGTCTTCTCCGACTGACTCCACTAGTTCTTAACGTATAAATAATATAACCTCATTATACTTTCCCAAAAGAAAAAGCCTTCAAGTCGGATTCAATTTTTGCATATTTGTACTCTCGCTAATCAGACAACTCCACGCTTTGCCTTCTTGCAAACCAGTCGATACGTCTTGCCGTAGGCTTTCCCGTAGCGGATGATTTTACGGAGCATGGATGGGTCTTGAAGAAGCGCAAAAGGACATGGATCTGGAATGGTATTCACCTCTAGAATCCATGGCTTCAGCTTACGATCCATCGCAATGTCTAAGCCAATTTCCAAAATACCAGGATAGGCATGTTGAAACCGTTTAGCCACCCTCACTCCAATCCGATTCATCTCGTCCAATAAAGCCTTTCTCCTCGTAGATGATGTGTAGCGCTTAAGCAAAAGCGCTGTAGGATAAATGGTCCCGCCTTGGCTGCCGTTCGTAACGATTTTGCGAGGATGCGCGGCTCTCCCCACTGTACCCGTTGCTTCCCACCCACCGTGCGGAGCTCTTTGCACGACGAGCCGAATGTCAAACCTCCGTCCCTTATGCTTCAAAAGATGAATGCCTTTTTGTATAATATAAACCTTTCCGTTTGTATCCTTTAGAATAGATCGATAAGCCGCATCATACGTCGAGTAGGTCGACTTTTTCTGCCCAATCTGATACATATACTTATATTTAGGGCCTTTCGCCCCCTTCACTTCGGTTTCCTCCACTCGCATTACCCCGCGACCAATCGATCCATTCGTCGGCTTAACGTATACCATTTTGTACATTTTCAACATTTTTTTCAGACTGTTTTTCTTCAATAGATGTGTTTCAGGAATATACCCCCGCAGATTAGGGTCTGCCAACAGAACAACCGTTTTGGCCCATTTTCCTTTTGAAAAATGACTGCGGCTTTTCGATTTCGAGCGCCGCCTGTGAACCATGCCCTTGCCAGCGCTTATCTCCAGCATCTCGCATTTACACTCATGAGCAGACAGCTTCAACACCTTGTTATTACACTCGTTCAAACGCAATTTCTTCCCCTGTTCCTCCCTCGCCTTCATCCGATCCCTCCGCTCTCATTCTCACCTTACTAGCATATTATCCTTCTCTGAAAATGGATGTAGGCCGCTGCCACATACATTGAACCATCAAGCTAGAGCCACATATGCTTAACTAACTAGACAAACGATATGTTAGCCCAATAGGAGGCTTACTTTGCATGATGACAGCAAACTCGTTACAGGGACAAGTAAATCAAATTTGTCGATTTCACCCCTGGTATACTGCATTGCTTAAGCAGCACGGGGTAACCAATATTCCGACTGAGCTGGCCAAAATAGCGGAACTGCCGCTTATGACAGCGGAAATATTGGAGCAATTTTATTTTACGCAGGAGACGAGAACAGAAGCAGGGTTATCTGTATATAGAACCTCCGGCACTTCATCTGGCATTCGGAAGGCGATTTATTACTCTGAGGCGGATGATGAACGCTATATCGCCCGAAAAGCCGCATGCTTTCGAAATTGGCTTGAGGGAGGGTTGCCCATATCGGGAGCCCCAGCAGGGTTCACACCATCCATTCATAAAGCTTTGGCGGACATGGGTACCGGGCATGCGGCAAGCACAGCCCTAACCATTTTCGAACAATTAGGTCTGGAAGCAGATTCCTTGTCTTTCGCGCTCCCCATTGAGGAGCATATCGCTAGGCTAACAAGATTCAAGCCAGAGCTTCTCTATACCATGCCATCCATCTTGGATGCCATTGCTGCCGCAGCGCCGCAGCCTCAGCAATTCGGCATTCGCAGAATCATACTTGTTGGAGAAGTTGCTCCCTTGCAATGGCAGGCTAACATCGCGAAACGATTTGGCATCCATACAGACGATATTTTGGACACCTACGGTTCGATTGAGATTGGCGCCATTGCCTCCTACTCCCACAAGCTAGGCAGGTATGTTCTCGATGAAACCATTCATGCCGAAGCAATCCCGGCGCATCTGATAGACCCCAGTCTGGACCCGTTGCCTAATAATGAAGCCGTCCTCGTCCTCACCTCTTTTGCGCGAACATTGTTTCCTGCTATTCGTTACGTCACCTATGATGTCGTGAGAGATTTTGAGACCATCATGATTGACGGACAACTAAGGCAATCCTTTCGCTGCATTTCGAGGCGCATCGGCACTGACCTCAAGCATGGGGAAAAAATTAGCCTCTATGATATAGAAAGCGTCGTAAATGAATTCCTTCCTGATGCAGAGCTTCGCGTACATCTGCGCGAGAATAAATTATCCATACACATTCGAAGTCAATCCTTAAATGAAGCGATGCTTGTTCATATCCAGCATGCAGTAGAGCATAAGATAGGAGAGATTGGACAAATGATTCAAAATAAAATGCTGGCTGGCTTTGAGGTAACTCGCGCAGAGGAAAACGAGACTTTAAAGCGTGGGGCGGTGAAATCAAAAAAACTATATACGTGAGAGGTGTTCAGAGTCTGTGGGGAGAAATTGGTTGTCTATTATCGGGAACACGCCGCTTGTACAGCTAACCAAATTGTTCGCAAATGATCGAGGCATTCAAGTATACGCCAAGCTCGAATTGCTTAATCCCAATGGAAGCGCCAAGGACCGTTCCGCAGTTCGCATCATTAATGAGGCCTGGGACAGCGGGAAGATCGGACCCGGCTCGGTCATTATTGAATCTAGTTCCGGCAATATGGCTATAAGCCTTGCTGCTATTTGTTCTTATCTTGGCATGACATTCATCAGTATCGTCGATCCGAAAACAACGCAGCAGAATATCCGCATTATTCAAGCATACGGCGCTAGGATCGAGCTTGTCGAAGAGGCAGACCCAGAGACTGGCGAGTTTTTGCCGGCAAGGCTGAACCGAGTTCAGCAACTGCTTGAGCGGATACCGAATAGCTTTTGGCCAAACCAATATGCGAATGAAAATAATTACTTATCCCATTACGATGGAACGATGCGAGAAATAGTCGAAGAGCTGCATCATGTCGATTACGTAGTCGGCGGGGTTAGCACTTGCGGTACGATGCTTGGCTGCGCCAGATATGCGCGTGATCATGAGCTGACTACCAAAATCGTTGCTGTCGATGCCGAAGGCAGCGTTATATTCGGAGGAGCCAAGGGCAGCCGTCGCTTTCCCGGCCTCGGAACAGGCATTGTACCTCCTTTTGGTCAAACCAGATTTATGGATTATGCCATTAATGTAACAGATCGGGATATGGTTGCTGGCAGTCGTATGCTTGTGTCACAGGAGTCTATTCTTGCAGGCCCTTCATCGGGCGCCGTGATTGCCGCCTTAAAATCCATGGAGAACGTGCTGCCGGATGAGTCAGTATGCGTTGTCATTTTGCATGATCGAGGCGAGCGGTATATGGATACGGTGTTTAACGATATATGGGTGGAGGAACAGTTCGGGACTATTCTTTAACAGGGAGAGGATCATGTCTGTGCTATACCTCGGTGATGAACATATTCGCAGAATCGGGCTGAACTGGGAAGAGCTTGTCGACAGCGTAGAGGCCGCGGTGCGGATTATCGACTCCGGTGATTTCGCGCAGCCATTGAAGCCTTATTTACGTTACAAAAATCCACTCAACCGCATCATTGCGATGCCCGCCTACGTCGGAGGTGCTGTTCAGACAGCAGGACTGAAATGGATCGCCAGCTTTCCCGGCAATTTAGATGCCGGTTTGCCGCGAGCTCATAGCATTACACTTTTAAATAACGCGGACACCGGTATTCCCTATGCCATGCTGAACACGCCATTGCCAAGTGCTGCCCGTACGGCAGCTGTCAGCGGTCTCGTCATTCGTCATTATCTCAATACTCATAGAGCAAGGAAGCCATTCCGTCTGGGGATCATCGGCTTTGGTCCAGTAGGAAGGCTGCATTACGACATGTGTGCCAGGCTGTTTGGCGAGCATCTTGAAGCTGTTCGCATATTCGATATTCGCGAGCCGGAGCTGGATAGTCCCGATTTGTCAGAGGTGAACAGTGAAGTTCGTAATCTCACGATATTCTCTAACAGTTGGCAAGAGCTATACAGCGAATGTGACCTCGTCATTACGTGTACAGTGAGCAGCCAGCGATATATTAATATCCCTCCGTTAGCTGGAAGCCTTCTGCTTGATGTGTCTTTAAGAGATTACACTCCCGATGCCATAAGCGGGGTTCGAGCCATTGTAGTCGATGATTGGGATGAGGTATGCCGCGAAAATACGGACATTGAGCTTCTTCACCGCCAATGCGGCTTACAGAAGCAAGACACTCGCTCATTAGGAGATATCGTTTGCCGCTACGCGTTCCGTGACTTCAAGGCCGATGAGCCCGTGTTATTTTGCCCGATGGGAATGGCTGTCTTCGATTTGACCGTTGCGCATTATTTGGTTCAGCGTGCGGAGAAGCTTGGTATCGGTATTGCGGTTAAATAAAGGCAAAAGCGTTTCTGCAGCTTCCTTCAAATACAAAAAAGACGCACAAAACGGTAATCCGTTTGCACGTCTTTTTTTCGGCGTCCGCTTGGGACATATTTTAACGACCCACTGGCCCTAAACGGTTATTCTGGTTGCGATAGTCATCGGAAGAATTGTTCAAATTGCTCTCTTCCATCTCAACAGACTTCAGTCTGTTGGTCAGCTCCATAAACCATGCTTCATCTCTTGTCGCAAGCGCCAAATCTATTTGATTTTGAATAAGAGCAATGTCTGCTGATGGGATATCTGGAATGAGCTTCATCCATTGCTGGCGTACAACAATGTTTTTCCCTACAATTTTCTCGTTATCGGATTCCACCACATGCACAGTTACGATACCGTGAAGGATATCCGTTTTCTCGATAAAACCGCTTATAAGCTCACCATTTTTGGTGTTGCTTCTTACCCAATCACTAATGTTGAATTTCATTCTCTGCACCACCTATCCCTATAATAAGAAAGCATGCAAAACTGTAACATTTTCGAATACATTTGATGTAAAAAAGTAGACGTAACACCATTACTCTCGCGCGCCGTCCTATTTACAATTTCCATACTCATACTGTAAGTATATTAATTACAGTTATTTTTGTCAAGTTTTTCAACTGCCAGCTAGCTCCAGCCCCAAAAGAAGCCGTCTCTCTCCCATGCAGCCTTGCCTTTATGAAGCTTGCGGAACGCTTTCTTCACTTCTTTATCAATGGATTGATTTCCTTGCTCATTAACGTAAATAAACGATTCACCAAAGTGGCTCTTAATATGCTCAACAGCGGCGCTTTGATGCAAAATGCCTGCTGATTTCACTTCATTCAGCATCCACTCTGCTACATCATCAGCGGTATATGTCATTCTCATCACTCCTTCATCCAATAAACGCTGTAACTATAGCATACTTTATCACTTGTCACAATCCATCTCCCTATGCTTCACATTGACAGTGCATGTGGATATCCTCTACTATTGTATTTATCACAATTTAATTTCACTAAATAAAATAACCTTCCTCTGGAGGACAACATGGATACTAACATCGATATTCTTAAACTAGACAATCAAATATGTTTTGCCATTTACGCCTGCTCTCGCGAAATAACGAAGCTTTACCGTCCGATGCTTGAGGAGATTGATTTAACCTATACGCAATATGTAACAATGCTCGCTTTGTGGGAGCAGGATTGCGTCACTGTAACAGCGCTAGGCAATAAGCTTTATCTCGATTCCGGCACCTTAACCCCTCTTCTAAAAAAGCTGGAAGCAGCCGGTCATATTACGCGTACACGTGATCGCAAAGACGAACGGAGCGTTATTGTCGAATTAACTCCGCAGGGCAGAGCATTAAGAGAAAAAGCAGTCAGCATTCCCGAACAATTAGCCTGCAAGCTTGGAGCGAATGCCGAAGATGCCGGCCTTGTACTTCAGCAGATGCAGGAATTGCTGCATAAATTGCAGCAAAGCTCCGCTAAAGAATAAGCAAGAATAAAATCAATTAGCCCTTTCATTGAATCAGGAGGAAATCGGCCATGTCTGAGTCTCTGTACCGCCCTTTTGGTCCTACAAATTTACGTCTATCCCCACTTGGACTTGGCTGCTGGCAATTTAGCAACGGCAAAGGTCTTGTCGGTAAATTCTGGCCTGTCATGCAAGGTCAAATCATCAATGACATCGTAAAAACAAGCTATGAAGGCGGCATGAACTGGTTTGATACAGCTGAGGTTTACGGCAACGGACAATCCGAGCAAGCGCTCGCCCGCGCACTTCGAGAAACGATTTCTCCAAATGATCCCGTCATCATTGCTACGAAGTGGTGGCCGATTTTCCGCACAGCAAGCAGTATAGGGAGCACGATCGACGAACGAATTCGTTTGTTAGAGGGCCGAACCATCAACCTTCATCAAGTGCATCAGCCCTACTCCTTCTCCTCTGTTAGAAGCGAGATGACGGAGATGGCAAAGCTCGTTGAAGCCGGCAAAATACAGCATATCGGAGTCAGTAATTTCTCCGCCAAACAAATGCGTGAAGCAGACAAGGTATTGCGTGAGCATGGTCTTCGGCTTGCTTCCAACCAAGTGAAATATAATCTGCTCGATCGACGCATTGAGGAAAATGGCATTTTGGAAACCGCTCAAGAACTAGGTGCTGCTATTATTGCTTATTCACCGCTTGAGCAAGGTATACTAAGCGGCAAGTTCCATCAGAACCCCGCATTAGTGAAAGCAATCAGCGGTCCGCGCAAATGGAGCTCGCCATTTCGTTCGCAAGGGCTAAGCCGTTCAAAACCGCTCATTGAAGCGCTTGAGCAAATCGCTATTCGTTATGATGCTACAGCCACTCAGGTTGCGCTTAACTGGCTCATTAACGCACACGGTGAAACGGTTTTTGCTATTCCCGGCGCTTCCAAGACTCATCATGCTGAGCAAAATGTGAAGGCTATGCGCTTCAAGCTGACTACAGATGAAATCAATGAGCTGAGCGAGGCTTCGCGATCAGTATCGAAATAAATTGACACCCTCATTTAAATTGAGTACAATTTAATTATGCTAAATTAATTGAAATGAGGAGGTTCTCCATCATGTCCATTTATAATATAGAAGTGAACACCATTAAAGGCGAAAAACAAACGTTAGCTCCCTACAAAGGCAAGGTAATGCTTATCGTTAATACCGCTACCAAATGCGGTTTTGCCAATCAGTTCTCAGGACTTCAAAAACTTCATGATACTTATAAAGAGCAAGGCTTTTCTGTTCTAGGATTTCCATCTGGCCAATTTGCCAATCAAGAACCGGGCAACAATAGTGAAGTGGCAGAAGCTTGCCAAATTAATTTTGGCGTCAACTTCCCTCTTTACGAGAAAATAGATGTAAAAGGCAGCAATGCACATCCGTTATTCCAACACCTCACGAATGAAGCCCGCGGATTTCTAGGCTCCAAGTCCATCAAGTGGAATTTCACTAAGTTTCTTGTCGATCAGAACGGAAAGGTTCTGAAGCGATTTGGCTCCAAGGATACGCCCGCGCAAATTGATAAATACATTCAAAAGCAGCTCCAAGCTCCTACACACGCATAGTAAAGTATTATTGTGCCGCATTAAACTTCTATTAATCCACCTAGCAAGAAAGGGGGAGGAACTTAAAACCCTCCCCGATCCGCTAGTAAATATACCGCTTCATCAAGGGTTACTTCGAGTTCAGTTCTTTCATTCATATCCTTTAATCGAACCTTTCCCGCCATCCACTCGCTCTCACCGAGCAGCAGCACATACCTGATGCCGCTTGCCGATATCGTCGCTAAACTATTTTTCAGCTTGCGTCCGCTCATGTCGAGTCTGACTCGCAATCCATTCTCCCTGAAAACAGCTGCTGCTTTCAGCATCTCCACAGCCGTAACACCAACAGGAATAATGACAACAGATGCCCCAGCCCTTTGAAGGGACCGATTTTCGAGCAGCGCCATAATCGATTCCATGCCAAATGACAGCCCTACTGTCGCATACTCCTCATCTTCTCTGCCCACTAGTTGTCCTATAATGGCATCATACCGTCCACCCCCGCCTAAGCTGGACGTATAGCCATTCGTTGCATCAAATATTTCATACACTGTTCCTGTATAGAAGGACAGGCCTCGTGAGAGGAATGGATCAAACACACAAATCCCTTCAAGACCAAGGCTTCTTAATATATTTTGCAAAGCGAGAACTTCAAGCGTACCTGCGCCATCTCCTATGCCATATTTGATCGCGAGCGCTTCTGGTGACGGTGTATTCATTTCAATCAAGCTCACAATAGCATCGGTTACACCAACATTCATACCCTTCTCTGCCAGTTCCCCAACTACTCCATCCACACCGATCTTAGCAAGCTTATCCAGTGTCAGCATGACCGATAATGATTCCGAAGCAGGCACGCCAACTGCGGCTAACAGCTCCCCTAAAAATCTACGGTTATTCCATTTCAATACGATAGGAATATCAAGCCTTCGAAACACATCAACCGCCAGCTGCATTAACTCCGCCTCAGCTCCAGGACCTTTGATTCCTACAACATCAACGTCACATTGCAGAAACTCTCGCAGCCTCCCCTTTTTCACAGGACCATCTCGAAATACCTTTCCCATCTCATATCGTCTGAACGGCAGCTCAATACCAGGACTCAGCGCAATGACTTTGGCAAAAGGAACCGTTAGATCATAACGCAGTCCAAGCTCCCGCTTGCGCTGATCATTGAACTGATACATTTCCTTTATAATTTCATCCCCGCCCGCATACTTCGAGGTTAGAAAATCAAGCTCATTAATGATTGTCGTCTCCATCTCATCAAAATCATACAGCTCGAACACCTCTCGCAGCGTTTCTTGAATCCCTCTCCGAAGGGCTTGCTCCTTGCCGTAATAATCATAAGTACCTTTAACATTTTGCATATCGACCATTCCTCTCGTTTTTTAACTCATGGAATAAAAAAAACGCGCAGGACCTCATGGTCCTGCGCGCATCGTATGCTGCAGGGAGGCCAACGCGAGAAGCGCTAGCCCACCCTGAATGTTGATCAGGTGTGCTAACGCTTGGTGAAATGATGAAGTTGATTCATTTGGATGATGTACATGCTATCGAATCCCTTCAAATAGATTACAGCGATTATAACGAAACTTATGAGCCGGTGCAAGTGACATTTTCATCACTAAAGTCATAGTCAGGTTTTAGAAGCCTCTCTCATCTGGTAAAATTTAGATATATTTTATAATTATCATCTTATATAACGTAAGGAGATCCTTCATGAATGCTGCCCAAATCCGAAAAGCAATCGCATTGTTCCCATGCTTTTCTTGCCTGTCCCAACAAGATTGGCAATACGCTCAGTTTATGAACGTCACTCCTTCCACACCAATCGCCATTCGAGAAGGACATGTTTTGCAGCATGCCATTTTTATATTAGAGGGCTCTGTCCGTGTCTTTAAAATCAGTGAAACAGGCAGAGAGGTTACCCTTTACCGGCTGCAAGGCGGCGAGTTTTGTGTGCTCATGATGGCGAGCCTATTAGGAGAGACGGAATATGAGGCTTCTGTTCAAATCGAAGCCAATACCGAAGTTTTGATATTTCCTGTCCATTCTTTTAAGAGCTGGATGAATGACCATAAATCTATTAATCAATTGATTTATAGGCAGTTTGTTCTACGCATAACCAATGTGATCAATCTGGTAGATCAAATTGCTTTTCAATCCATTCATAACCGCCTATCCGCCTACTTAGTAACAAGATTGGATAGCATGAATCCCGCCACCAATAGAATCAAAATTACACATGAGCAGCTAGCTATTGAACTAGGAACAGCGCGCGAAGTCATAAGCCGAACATTAAAGGATTACGTAAATAGAGGTGCGCTCCTGTTAAAAAGAGGTGAAATCATTGTGCTTGACGTCAAGCTTTTAAGAAATGAATCTATCCCTATGTGACTTAATCACAGAAGAGCTGCTCCCAAGAAGCTAAGATGAGGATAGCAACTACTTTATGAGTTTTGGGAGGTAGCCTTACATGAACCACTATTACAATCGTTCGAATCTGAGTAAAATCTCCGACTTGGTGAAGCTTGCACCCGCCGCTTCTGCCGCCTTCTTTTCTTTTGAAAATGAGATTTTCATCCACGATGGTGCTGTTCCCTTGAAAACAAAGGAATTGATCGCAATAGCTGTTGCCCATACGGCGGGCTGCCCCTATTGCATCGACGTTCACGTCCGTAAATACAAGGCTCTCGGGGGAAGCCGTGAAGAAATGATTGAAGCTGTCTTAGTAGCAGCCTCCACAAGGGCAGGCGCTGTTCTCAGTCATGCTACTCATGCCTTGCTCTCGTATGAGGATCATGATACTCGCGCTGACAAGCCAAATAAGAGTACACCATCCTCCTCAGAACCTGAATGCTTTTGCTAGCAGGCCTTATTGCGCCACAGTAAGATTGTTTCTACTCCATTAAGGGACTTCACAACAAAATAGTGAGGAAAGCTCCGTTCCCTATGGGGAATGAGTTTATCCTCACTATTTAGAATGCATTGATTTACATAACCGATTGTTTATTTTGTAACATTTTCCATATGGTAATCGTAAGTATTAGTAAGGAGATGATTACTATGGTGATGTTCGCTATTCTTTTTGTCCTCATTTCAATCCTTAATATTTTCTTCCCTAAATTCGGATGGTATATGAGATATGGCTGGATGGTCAAAGGCAGGTCTGAGCCTAGTGACGCTTATATTTTAATGAGCAGGATTAGTGGTGTTATTGTACTTGTGGTATTTCTCTTTGTTATTCTTCCTATGATGAATTAATGAGCCGCAGCAATTTCCCTAATTAAGCGCGGGAGCCAATCTTCCAGCTGTTGAAACGTATAGCCTGCTGATTCGGCTTTGGATGTCTCCATCACCCATGATTCGGGTATGCCAAAAGGTGATTCATGCTCTTTCTCCGTTTCGTTAAGCATAATCGCCTGTCTACCCACTGCTTCCGATATGAAACTGACAATCCTTTCAGGCGTTATTTCGCCCCTGGAGCAGGCATTGACCGGTCCAGTTAGTGAAGACTTGCCGAGCCAGAAGAGAAATGATGCAGCCTCATCCGATGGAATAAATGACAAAGACGCGTTCGGATTCGGTATGCCCAGAGGATGCCCTTCCTGTATATGCTCAACGTGAAAATGCAATCTTCTCGTATAGTCGTCATGACCCAATACTATTGGAAAACGAACCGCGGATACCGAAAATGGCGCTTGTTGGAACAATACCGCTTCCACAAGCCGTTTTCCTTCTGCATAATCAACCTCTGCCGAAGAGTGTTTTGGGACAGAGTAGTTATAGGGATCGAAATCCGTTTCTTTCTTTTCAGGACCCCCAAAGGGATATACACTAAGAGATGACGTGACGACATATTTTGGAGTTCGATTCGAAAATAACTGTACCGCTTCCTCCGCTTCTTTTGCAGAATAGCAAATATTATCATAAACAATGTCGAATTTCTTGTCTCCAAGTACATGCCTTAGAGCATCTATATCAGTCCGATCCGCATGCAGACGCTTCACGGAGTCGCCAAAAGAATCCGCTCTTTGTCCCCTCGTCAAAATGGTAATATCCGCCCCTTCGCCAATCCATTTCTCAACCAGCCTTTTACCAAAAAACCTTGTGCCTCCCAAAACAAGAACCTTTGTCATTCCCTAACCTCCATCCACTTTTTTATATAAATATTCTATTATTTCATGAAATAACCTTTTCTCTAAGCGCCTATTCGCATTAGAAACGAACGATATGCTATTATACTAGTTAGATAAAAAAAGCGGATGCTATAGCAGTCATCATGTATTCGCATAATTTAATTGGAGGCTAATAACATGTTACTTAACAAAAAACGTTTTGGAGTCATGCTTCTCCTCATCTCTGCTATGCTTATTGTCCTAGCGGGCTGCGGCGCAAACAGTTCTGGGAATAACAAGACAGACAACAGTCAAGGTGCAACGGAAGATGATGGACCGAAGCTCCTGGGCAAGGACAAGCATCCCGTCGTCACTATCGAGCTTAGCAATGATAAAACAATCAAACTGGAACTTTATCCTGAAGTTGCTCCTAATAGCGTTAACAACTTCATCTCTCTCATTAACAAAGGATTTTATGACGGCGTCATCTTCCACCGTGTTATTCCAGGTTTCATGATCCAAGGCGGCGACCCCGATGGCGTAGGCACTGGCGGTCCGGGCTACAGTATTCCTGGAGAATTCAGCAGCAACGGCTTCGAAAACAAACTGAAGCATACACGCGGCGTCCTTTCCATGGCACGTTCCTCAGATCCTGATTCAGGCGGCTCACAATTCTTCATCATGGTTGCCGACGCACCTTCACTAGATAAGAATTACGCATCATTCGGCATGGTAACAGAAGGAATGGATGCGGTTGACGAGATCGTTAACCAAAAAAGAGATTCGAGCGACAAACCCGAAACACCAATCTCTATGAAAAAAGTATCAGTAGATACTCTTGGCATGACATTTGAAGAACCCCAAAAAACAGAGTAAAGAGAAGGGCTTAGCCCTTCTCTTTTTTTATATTGTATAATATAATAAATGTATTAATCGGTTAATATATTTACAAATGTATTGCTAAGCTAAGGGGGAACTCCGATAGTGAAGAAACAGAGTATTATTTTGCTGACCGTATGTATGATGACTCTCATGAGTGCATGTAGCGACCAGAACGGGAGTAATAAAGCAGCTCCAACCTCGAGCACAGTGCCTGCCGCCAGTAATGATGCAAAAGGAATGAACGAGCCCAATGTTACGGAAGCGGTTACAACAAAAGAACCTGTTTTTGCAAACGTTTCCGTTCATGATCCTTCCATTATTAAAGTGGAAGATACGTTCTATGTATTTGGATCACATCTTGCCGCGGCAAAGTCAAAGGACCTGATGTCATGGGAACAGATCAACTCCAGTGTTTATGAAGGAAACCCCATTATTCCTGATGTGCTGACTGAAATGAGCGAAGGGCTTGAGTGGGCTGAGAGTGATACCTTCTGGGCGGGCGATGTGATTCAGCTTCCAGACGGAAAATATTATATGTATTACAGCATTTGCAAAGGAGATTCTCCACGTTCCGTACTCGGCATTGCCGTTGCGGATAAGGTTGAAGGACCCTACAAAAACAAGGGCATTATTTTGAAATCCGGCATGTGGAATGATATTGGCGAGGATGGAACCTTGTATGATGCGACCATTCATCCTAACGTAGTTGACCCCAACGTATTTTACGACAAAGACGGCATCCTATGGATGGTATACGGCTCTTACTCCGGCGGTATTTTCATTATGAAGTTGAATGCGGAGACAGGACGGCCTTACCCTGACCAAGGCTATGGCAAAAAGCTCCTCGGCAATAATCACAGCCGAATCGAAGCCCCTTATATCATGTATAACAAGGAAACGGATTATTATTATTTATTCCTCTCCTATGGCGGATTAGATTCTACTGGCGGCTACAATATTCGTGTTGCACGCTCCAAAACGCCAGATGGTCCTTATCTAGATTCAGAAGGCAAAGAGATGATCGATGCATTTGGCGCTTTCGGCACCTTCTTTGATGATGCTTCTATCGCACCTTATGGAGCTAAGCTTATTGGAAATTTCCAAATGGATAATGTAGAAGGTGAAGTCGCCAATATTGGAACAGGCTATGCTTCTCCAGGACATAATTCAACATACGTTGATCCCGAAACCGGCAAAATGTTCAATATCTTTCATACACGCTTCCCATCACGCGGTGAAGGCCATGAGCTGAGAGTTCATCAAATGCTGATGAACACCGAAGGCTGGCCCGTTATCGCTCCGCATCGTTACGCAGGAGAAACAATCGCCAAAGTAACCGAGGAAGAGATTATCGGCGACTATAAATACATTAATCACGGCAAGGACATCACTGAGGAGGTAAAACCGGCTAGCCTCATTACGCTTAGTGAAGACGGTAAAATATCTGGAAGTGTAAGCGGCACTTGGAAGAGCACAGGTGAGCATACACTGGACCTTACAATAGACGGAAAGATCTATTACGGCACCCTGCTGCGTCAATGGAATGAGGGAACATTGAGCTACGTCATGACGTTTAGCGCTTTATCGATGGAAGGCGTGGCAATCTGGGGCAGTCATGTGTCCAAAGAATAAGCCACAATAAGTCATTTTCCGTAGAAATATCGCTTCATAGCTTATATTCATACAAAAGGACAGCCAATTGGCTGTCCTTTCCTTCCTTTATGCTACATCTACTTTCTCAATATTCCGTATTGACCACCATGCCAGCGCAACCCCAAAGCATGCTAACACCATTGGAATATAAATAACCGAAGCGAGAGAAAAGACAGGATTATGTGAGCTGATCACCGCAACAATTAAGAATGAAGATGTGATTGTAGCGGGAACTGAATACTTTCTCATACCGAAGTATAACGGAATTAGACTCGTTCCTGCTGCAGCTATGCTGAATGCAAGGATACTTATGAACTGCTGAGCATATTGATCAACAGACGGATCACCAGCAATAAATTGTACGTAATGATTAATGCCGAAGAAAGCAGCAACAATAAAAATATTTGAAAGCAGCATGGATACAAATGTCATTCCTGCGACAAGCATTAATTTTGAAGCAATAATTTTCTTCCGATTGATTGGGTACATAAACATCACAAATATTGTTTTGTTTTTATACTCATCTATAACGAGCTTACTAATGAGAACCGCAGCAAATACAACAAACGTCGCTCTTACCAAGGAGCCTTGAATGATGAACATCTCATCAAAACTGCTTACCGCACTGCGGCCTTCTAGTTTTTCAACATAACAAATCATGAATAAGAGCGATATCATACAGAGATTTGCGATAAGAACGCCTTTTGTGTACCATCCCATCTTCGTTTTCATCAATTCCAATTTCATAAGCTTCAGCATCCGTTCAACCTCCTTCCGCTTGCACTAAATCGAGGAAATATTGCTCAAGCGACGTATATTTTCGAGTCAATGATTCTACCTCGATATCGTTTAACGCCAATGATTTGGAGATAACCTTTTGAACGGCTCCTGATTCAAAGATGCGAATCATATTTTCGTTTATGATTTTAAAATTAGTAAGCTTAAGCTCATCCGCAAGAACGGCACATGCCCCCGTACGATTTGGCGTTACAAGCTCAATATATTCCGCATTTTCCCCTCTAATGGCTTCCATCGATACTTGCTTGATAAGCTTCCCCTCATGTATAACACCAATTGTATCGGCAATTTGCTCAATTTCATTCAGAATATGACTGGAAATAAGCAGCGTAATACCGTAATCCTTACTTAGGGTTTGAAATAATTCTCTCATTTCTTTGATTCCTGAGGGATCAAGACCGTTGATCGGCTCATCCAAAACGAGCAGCTCAGGCTTCGTCATTATCGCTCTAGCTATCGCCAGCCGCTGTTTCATCCCTAGCGAAAAATCTTTCACCCTTTTATTATCGGTATTTTTCAATTGAACCATATCCAGCGCTTTGCTAATCACGCTCTTATCATGATAGCCCATATATTCGCAATGAAGATCCAAGTTTTTCCTCGCACTCAGCTTCTCATAAAATACAGGATACTCGATGATACTCCCCATTCGCTTGAACATGTCATAGCTGGAATCTGTTAAAGGTTCATCAAATAGTACAATCTCACCCTGTGTTGGCTTTACTAAATTCGCAATCATCTTCATAAGGGTTGTTTTTCCCGCACCATTCGGTCCTAGAAAACCGTAAATCTCGCCCCGTTGTACGGTCATGTTAACATCAGACACAACTTCCTTGCCCTCATAACATTTCGTTAGTTGATTTGTACTTAGAATACAGTTCACCGTCGTTCCCCTTCCCAATCGTTTGTTAATCTTATTCTAAGCGATAAAACTCTCTTATTTGTCGCGCGTTTCTTACATAAATCTTAAGTTCTAATAATTGATCCGCTTCAATCGAACCATGAAGACTGTTTTCTGGAAAGGCACACTCTTCAGCGTAATGTCTCCTCCCATTGCTTCAACAAGCCGTTTCGTGATCGTAAGACCTAAGCCGCTTCCTTGAAAGGCTTTGTTTCTTGACTCCTCCAATGTAATCATCCGCTCGAAGACAAGCTCTTGGTCACGCGCATTTATGCCTTTGCCGTTGTCCCATATCTCGATAAATATGGATTGTTCATCATAAGTTAACGTAACGCCAATACGGTCACCATCACTTCCGTACCGAATGGCATTTGACATTAAATTATTGAAAACTCGCTCCAGCGCCTCTTCATTGGCTAGAGCATAAAGCGGCTGATCCGGCAAATCAATCTGTGCTCGAAAGCCTTTGGCCTCTACTAATTCATAAAAGGAAAGTATGCTTTTTTTGATGCATTCATTAATGGGTACTCTTGCAAGCGGAATAGCCTTATCACCAGACTCCAGTCTCGCCAGATCAAAGAATGTATTCATGAGACTAATGATTTCATAGGTTTTTTTATGGATGAGGGAGAACAAACGTTGTCTCTCTTCATCGCTGATGGAAGGTTTGTTTTGAATCATTTCAATGTAACCCAGCACAACAGTCAATGGTGTTTTCATATCATGCGAAATATTAGCCAGCATTTTTTTCATTGAGCTCTCTGTTTTTCTGAAATCAGCCATTATTTTCTGATTATGATCCAGCAGCTCGTTTAAGATTACAAGCAATGCTTGCAGCTCTCGATCATCTGTCATAAGCAATAATTGCTGGGACGAGTTCTGCTTCATAATTTCACTTAGTTTATTTGACATATACTCTATGCGATTACTTCTATTTCGTCTCATTTGATATTGTGTCAAATTTAATAGAGCAAGAAGGACGACTAGGACGATGAGCAAAATCATCATATCAAAATTGACCCAGCTTATAGCCGATTCCCCATAATGTCTTGATATATTGCGGTGAAGATGGCTGATCTTCGATTTTTTCTCTCAGCCTGCTCATATGTACGTTTATTATATTTTCGTCTCCATAATAATCATTTTCCCAAACGGTGTGATAGATTTGCTCCTTTGTGAACACTCTTGTCGGGTTTGCAGCTAACAGCTTTAGAATTTTCCATTCTTTTAGAGTGAGCTTTAGCTCTTCCCCTCTCTTTGTAGCATGAAAATTCTCCGTATCAACCGTCAATTCATGGATATGAATAAGTGTAGACTTCATTTCCACCTGTTGGCTTTGCCCCGAATACTGCGTCGATCTTCGAATGATCGCCTTCACCCTTGCAATCAGCTCCAGCATGGAGAATGGCTTTGCTATATAATCGTCAGCGCCAAGCCCCAGACCGAGCGCTTTATCCACGTCGCCGTCCTTGGCAGATACAATGAGAACGGGAACTGTGCTCTGCTCTCTCATTATTTTTAAGAACGCTATGCCATTGAGCTTCGGCAGCATGATATCCAATAAAATCAAGTCGAATCTGCTCTGACGAAACAGCGCAAGAGCTTCCTCGCCATCTGCTGCATGCACAACGTCATAGCCTTCCATTTTCAAATAGGACTGAACCATCTCGCTAATTGACGTATCATCTTCTACAAGCAGTATGCTATGCTTCATTCCTTACCACCGCCATTTTATATTTCTTTCCGTATATGAATTCCCATCTATATCCTACTATATCATTCGGTTATACCGCCAAAAAAATTAGATTAACCCCTCCGATAACCAGTTAATATTATATTTATTCTAGGCGAGCTTGATATTTCAAGCCTCTTACGATTAGAATGTAGCCAAGTTCCAATACTAGATACATTAAGAAGCTTTATTGATCCATTTATTGATTTCACATAAAAAAAACTCAATGAAAAAGGTGCTTGATACATGAGAACTCATATTTTAGTCGTTGATGATGATCCTCACATTCGGGAGCTTTTGCGGTTTCTTCTAAGCAAGGAAGGATACACCGTATTTGAAGCGGAGAATGGCGAACAAGGATCCCTTCTTATGGAGAATGAATTAATCCATTTGGCTGTCGTAGATGTCATGATGCCAATGAAAAATGGTTGGGAGCTTTGCCAGGAAATCCGGCAGTATTATGATATTCCGATCATTATGCTCACTGCCAAAGGAGCAATAGAAGATAAAGAAAAGGGCTTCTCGTCCGGAACGGATGATTATATGGTTAAGCCTTTTGAACCGAAGGAATTATTGTTTCGCGTAAAGGCTTTGCTCCGCCGCTATCAGATGGTCTCTTCTGATTTGATTCGTTTAAACGATGTATCCATCGACCGTCAAAGCTACGAGGTAACAGCAGGAGATGAAGTTCTCGTATTGCCATTGAAGGAGTTTCAACTTTTGTCTCAACTAGCCGGTCACCCCGGACGCATATTTACTCGAGAGCAGCTTCTTAAGCTTATTTGGGGAGAGGATTTCGAAGGAGACAGCCGAACCATTGATGTCCATATCAAAAGATTGCGAGATCGCTTCGCCTCGTTTAACGATGATTTCATCATCTCTACAATTCGAGGAATCGGCTATAAGCTGGAGGTTCAAGCCAAATGAGGACCTTATATTTTCGTATCGTCTTTATTTTTATATTGATTTCCTTCGCCAGCATGGTACTAGCACTCTTGCTCACAAATATTTACTATGCAGAGAACGTACGAGAATATAACGAGCAAAAAATTATGAATATTGGTGAAGAAATTCAGACGCTGTATGAAAAGACGAGCGAGATTGAGCTGGGGGAATATTTGACCCATATCGGCAACATCGGATTTCAAATCTATGTGGTGGATAACGAGCTGCAAGGAACCTTTTACGGGACGCCTTTTAGGCATCAGGAGATTGACAGCAAATATGTCCGGGAGGTACTGAACGGAGCAACCTATAACGGAATTATGGAAGAACGTCATCTGCTTGCGGTATTCAGCCTATTTGAAAGCAGCATTCAGAATAGTATCGGACTGCCTATAACCGTCAAGGATAAGCCTTACGCCATGTTTATACGCCCTAACCTGGAGCAGCAATTCGGTGAAGTGCGGATTATTGTAGCCGTTCTGTTCGGCCTCATTTTTGTTCTCAGCATATTATTCATTATCATCACAACGCGATTCATTGTGAAGCCCGTGAAAAACCTTACTGCAGCGACCAATAAAATTGTTAACGGCGACTATGATATAAAAATGGATATTACACGTCGGGACGAACTTGGAAATCTCGCTCGTCATTTCACTCAAATGGCTTCATCCATTAAGCAGCTGGATGAGATGAGACAAGAGTTTGTCGCTAACGTCTCACATGAATTTCAATCTCCCTTGACGTCCATCCAAGGCTTCTCCCAAGCTATTTTGGATAAAAAAACGACGCCCGAGGAAGAAGAACGCTACCTGCAAATCATCGAGAAGGAAAGTAGAAGACTCTCTGTGCTTAGCAAGCAGCTCCTAACGCTGGCAGCTCTCGATAAGGAAGAAACGGTGATGAATGTCACTTCCTTCCGGCTTGATGAGCAGATCAGGCAAGTATTGATCGCAACGGAATGGCAGTGGACAGAAAAACAATTGCTATTGGAGCCTGAGTTGCTCGAAACCACGGTGAAGGCAGACGCTGGACTGCTCTATCAGGTATGGCATAATCTGATCACGAACAGCATTAAGTTTTCTCGGGAAGGAGACTCGATCCGAATTGGGATCACGGTAGATCATAGCATTACAGTTACGATCAGCGATACTGGGATTGGCATACCGGAAGATGAGCTGCTTCATATCTTTGATCGGTTTCATAAAGTTGATGCCGCTAGAAGTCGAACGAACTCAGGAAGCGGATTGGGACTTTCCATTGTGAAGAAAGTGATCGATATGCATAGGGGAACCATTACGATCAACAGCCGCCTCGGAGAAGGAACGACTATTATCGTAAGGCTGCCACTAATTTAGAGCGTTATAAATAATAATAGCAGTTTAACCTCATCAAACATGCACCCGCTGAAATGCTGAAACACACCCTATAGAGCATAAATTGGAAGAACCCTTAAAAGGGAAAACCAATGAAGCTTTGTAGGGTGTGTTTTTGATAAAAAAGAGCAGCAAGATAAACCGTATGAAAAAAAGAGTAAGCAGGAATCTGAATTGCAGCGGAAAATCATCTGAATTGGGGTTCGCTTCAGAATTCCTCTACCTTAGTTTTAACGCGACTATCCACTTCATGCGTATTCCTATCTGATTTAAACGTTTTAAACGTCCAGAAGGCTCTTAAAATGCGTTAAAAATCGTATTTTATATACATTTTACGTATGTTATCATAGAGATCCTAATGAAGAGGAGGGCTTTTTTGAATTATATTAGTTCCAATACTATATCATCATCTTCACAACAGCTAATCGATTTCTTGGACGGAAGATTACCATGAGCAGTTCACTTATTGCACTGGTAGTTGTTGCGGTTTTTGTTGGTGCCTTGATGAAATCGATGTTCGGCTTTGGGGAAGCGATAGTGAGTATGCCCTTACTTGCACTGCTGCCGCTCCCTCTACATACTTCGGTTTCTCTGATTGGGTTAGCGGGGCTAACCGTCGCTTTACTAACTGTATTCAGCGGTTGGCGTCATGTTGAACGCCCTGTTCTGATCCGATTAGCTGTTTCAACCGTTATCGGAATTCCTGCAGGACTTGTTTTGCTTCAACTGGCTCCTGCAATCGTCATTACGTCTGCACTTGGTATTTTCCTTATTGCTTTTGGATGTTACTCTTTGATCAAAAAAATGGTCTCACGAGCAATCGAACGTCCATTGCTTAACAATCGCGGATGGGTATTGCCGTTCGGATTTGCCTCTGGAGTACTTGGCAGCGCTTATAATTTCAATGGAGTGCCGGTTGTGATCTACGGCACCTTAAGGCGTTGGAACCCCGATCGTTTTCGAGGAACATTACAAGCACATTTTCTTATATCTGGCGTTCTTGTTGTCGCAGGACATGCTCTAGGCGGATTATGGACGTCTGACGCATTCATTTATTACGCCTACTCACTGCCGGCAATTCTAGCAGCTACCGTACTCGGGGTTTTCTTAAATAAGCGAATTCCTGCAGCGAAATTTGAACGTTACTTATTCATTATTATAATTGCACTAGGCATTCTATTATTATTAACCCGCGGTTCAAGCTAAGTATTTTAGCGGCACTGACATGCTTTTAAAAAAACCAAAGGCCTTCTCGATGATTAGAGGCTGCCTTTGGATTCTTTTTGGTAGTACCTTTAATAATACTAGATGAATTGCCCCTGAGTGACCGGTCGCGCATTGCGGAAATGCCCTTCACTTGGACGCGGAAGGCCAAGGTGATCGCGAAGGGTATCTCCTGAGTAGTCTTCACGGAACAATCCGCGCTCCTGCAAGATAGGAACAACATCATTAACGAAATCATCCAGCCCGCCCGGAAGAACAGGAGCCATGATATTGAAGCCGTCGCAGCCGTATTCCTCGAACCAAAGCTGAATGAGGTCAGCAAGCTGAACTGGCGTGCCAACAAACTGCAAATGGCCTCTTGCACCGAGTATTTTGCTGCCAAGCGCCCGCATGGATAGCTTCTCATTGCGCGCCAAATCCATAATAAGCTGAACACGGCTTTTCATACCATTGGAAGCTTCCACAGGGTCTGGAATATCCGGAAGCTGCTCATCCAGTGAATAACCGCTTAGATCAAAGCCCAGAAAACCAGATAAAAAGCCAACAATATGTGCATCAGGGATGAGATCCTGCAGCT
The DNA here is from genome assembly GCF_056269295.1 of Paenibacillus sp. J31P13. Lineage (NCBI taxonomy): Bacteria > Bacillati > Bacillota > Bacilli > Caryophanales > Paenibacillaceae > Paenibacillus > Paenibacillus sp. J31P13. Next base: position 300,213 of record NZ_JBWDNR010000003.1, on the reverse strand, counting down.
CTTGATAACGCCGCTTCGCTTCTTCCTCTGTTGCTCCAAGAACAGGAGATAGACCAGGCATAATTTTCATACTGCCGCGCTCTCGCCCATAATCGGCAAGCTTGCCGTTCACGCTCTCATAGAATGCTTTTGCAGCCTCTAATGATTGCTGCGCGGTAAAGATTACCTCACCGATGCTAGCTGCAAAGTCCTGACCGGGAGCGGAAGATCCCGCTTGAATGAGTACGGGATATCCTTGCGGCGATCTCGGAACATTAAGCGGTCCTTTCGTAGAATACCACTCGCCGCTATAATCAACCGGCTGTACCTTCGCCTCGTTTGCGAACTGACCGGACTGCCTATCAAGCACAAGAGCGCCATCCTCCCAGCTATCCCACAGGCGCGTTACGACATCAACGAACTCACGTGCCATTTGGTAGCGAAGACCATGCTCAGGGTGCTTGGGCTTGCCGTAATTATGCGCTTCAATATCAAGCTGCGAAGTGACAATATTCCAGCCTGCACGGCCACCGCTAATATGATCCAAAGTAGAGAATTTGCGCGCTACGTTAAATGGCTCGTTGTAGGTAGTAGATACCGTTGCCGTCAAACCGATCTTCTCCGTCGCTGCCGATAAAGCAGACAGCAGCGAGATGGGCTCTAGCATACCAGCTACCGCTCCACCTACATTTGTTGCGTATAGCAAATCTGCAAAAAAGATCATATCAAACTTTCCGCGTTCCGCTGTCTGTGCCAGCTTGCGATAAAATTTTATGTCAAACATGCCTTCAACGCCCGAATCCGGGTGACGCCAGCCTGCATGATGATGCCCTGCATAATAAATGAATGCTCCCAGATGGAGCTGATCGTTCCGTTTTCCCATATCCCGATTCCTGCCTCTCTCAACTATATCGATGTCTTTACCCTTTGAAAGTATCCCGCCAACGAAGCCATTTTGTTTCCAGCAGCCGAACTGCCGAATCAGACAATTTACCGAATACAGCAAACAGGATAATCCCTGCAAACACAATTTCCGTTTGAGAATAGGCTCTAGCATCCTGAATCATATACCCTATCCCTGCACTCGTTCCCATCATTTCCGCAACAACAAGGAGCAGCCATGAAGCACCGAGTGAGAGTCTAATGCCAAGGAGAATATTCGGAAGCGCAGCAGGTATGATAAGCTTCGTCACCTGCTGAAGCTTCGTATATTGGAAGATACGCGATACTTCATACAGCTTTAAGTCCGTGCTTCGAGTACCCAGAAACGTATTCACATACACAGGAAAGAAAGCGCCAAGACCTATTAACAACACCTTTGAAAACTCTCCAATTCCAAACCACAAAATAAATAATGGAATCACAGAGAGAAGCGGTACAGTCCGCAGCATTTGCAGCGAAGGATCAAGCGTCTTCTCTACGATCTTGCCTAGTCCCGCAGATAATCCGAGCAGTAAGCCAAGTGTACTTCCGAGAAGAAAGCCTAAACCTGCACGGTAGATGCTTATACTCAAGTGCTTAACCATTTCTCCGCTCTGGCATAGCTCAATAAAGCTTTTTACAATATGCAGCGGAGTTGGCAGCAGCGTCTCGGATAATATGCCAAGTCCACTGACGGTTTGCCATACGACCACAATAATGACAGGAACAATCCAGCCATGAAGCGGCTTCGGAATACGACTGAGCCAATCCTGCTGCGCTGTTTTGATGACCATTTCTTTCGATGCTGCTCCTTCACTCATGACGGCCCATCCCCCTTGTAGCTGTCCTGCCACCTAAGCAATCTTTTCTCCAGCAGCTTCACAAGAGAGTCCGTTAGCTTCCCAACAGCGGCGAAAATAATAATGCCTACAAAAACAACGGAAGTAATCATCAAATAACGAGCATCATTGATTAGGAATCCAATTCCTGAGCTGGAGCCCATCATTTCAGCAACAACCAAGCCCAGCCACGCCACCCCAATCGAAAGACGTACACCAAGGAATATATTAGGCAGCGACGCAGGAAGCACTAGCTTCGCAATCATTTGCCAGCGGCTGAACTGAAGCACCCTAGCTACATCAAACAGCTTGCCGTCAACCGAACGAATTCCAAGAAACGTATTCACATACAATGGGAAAAACGCGCCTTTTGCAATGAGTAACACCTTCGATGTCTCATCGAATCCAAACCATAATATGAATAGCGGCGCAACTGCCAAATGAGGCAGCGTGCGCAGCATTTGCAGCGATGGATCGATGAGTCTCTCCGTCTTGTAAGAAAACCCGACCCACAAGCCTGCAGCAAGACCAAGCCCTCCGCCAAGCAGAAACCCTAGCAGCGCACGCCAAGTTGAGATGCCGAGATGGTGAATCAACTCACCGGATAACGTTAAATTAACGAACTCTTCGATAATTAAGCCCGGCGTTGGCAGCAGTGTCGGATTGAGCTTGCCCATCATCCCCGCAATTTGCCAGACCGCTAATAGGCTGACTGGGAGCAATAGACTGAGCAATAGGTTGACGGTCTTGATGGAGAGACGGCTTCGAGGCCGTCTCTTCTTTACCTTGATGGGATTTAACAACACGCTTTCCGATACTGCACCAGCCATAATGAACGCCTCATTCCCTTTAGATCTCTGTGTTATTTCAACGCTTCTTCTATGAATTGGTTATCAAACACTTCAGATACATCAATTTTCTTGCGAATGGTTTTTATTTCGTATTGGAAGTCTGCTGTTTTTTGCTGCTCAGCAATAATCTCGTCACTTACAGGAATGCTAATTGCTTTCGAGCGATCCGAAATCGCTCTAATAAGAGGAGCTGGAACATTTCTTTCCTTCGCATAGCGCTCAACCGATTCATCATAGTTGTCATTTTCCCAAGCTAGCGTTTTGTTCCATACTTTCAAATAAAGCGTAACAAGCTCAGGATAATCATCAGCTATTTTCTTCCTCACAATGTTAAAGGATGGAGATAAAACGCCTAACTGTTCACCGTCAGCCAACACTTTCGCTTTATCCTGAAGCGTGTTAAGCGTGATGTTAGGATCCCAAGTTGCCCATGCATCGACTTTCCCTGATTCAAAAGCAGGCTGCGCTTCATCCGGTTGAAGCTGAATAATTTCCAAATCCGATGATTTCAGTCCCGCTTGATCCAGGCCGCGATACAAGAAGTTATAGGCATTGCTGCCTTTGGCAACCGCAACCTTCTTCCCTTTGAGATCTTTAACCGATGCGATGGTGCTGTTCTTTGGAATGATAATGGCAACATTGTTTTTACCGCTTAACGCTTGAGAGATTACTTTAAATTTAATGTCAGCAGCTTGCGCCGCAATAATTGGCATATTGCCAAGCCCTGCAAAATCCAGACGATTAGATGCGATCGCTTCCGTCATAGGCGGTCCGCTTTGGAATTCTGCATACTCCACTTTCACGCCAAGCTTGCCGAATTCATCGTCAAACCATTTTTCTTCAATCGCTTTACCCATCAATCCCCCACTGCCCTGATAGCCGATTGTAATGGTAAGTCCGTCATATTTTTTTGCATTATCTCCGCCCGAATTGCCTGATTTCTCATTCTCTGCCTTTCCATTGCCGGAAGCCGCGCATCCGCTTATAAACACCGCTAATATCAAAATAGCTGCCGTAAGCCATCGTAAATTTCTCATCCCTAATCTCTCCCTATTGATCTTTTTATTTTTCATTTCAGTTCCACTAATGCTGTATTTCTCCGTTAAATACCTGCACCTTCATCCACATGGGGCCCTTCGACCTTCTCGAATTCATTAAGCACCTTATGCCGCAGCTCTTGAAAAGAATGCCCAGCTCTCTTTCGTGGATAGGGAAGATCAATCGGTAAAATATTTCGAATATGCCCGGGACGAGGATTCATAATTACGACCCGTTCTCCCAAAAATACAGCTTCATCTAAGTCATGTGTGACGAATAGCATCGTCGTCCGATTCTTCTGCCAAATATCGAGAAGAACCTCTTGCATATGCGACCTCGTAAAGGCATCAAGCGCCCCAAAAGGCTCATCAAGCAATAGAATATCAGGGCTGCGAAGCAATGCTCTTGCTATAGCTACCCGCTGCGCCATTCCCCCTGACAACTCCCTTGGATAAGCGTTCTCGAACCCTTTCAATCGAACCAGCTCAATTAGCTCATCCACTCGTTTACGAACCTCGGGTTTGCGAAGCGATAGATTAGCGGCAATATTTTTCTCCACCGTTAACCAAGGAAACAATCGCGGCTCTTGAAAAATAAATCCTTTTTCTATACTAGGTCCCTCGATCGGCTTACCATTCAGCAAGACTGTTCCTTCATAGCGGGTATCTAGTCCTGCCACGATTTTAAGCAACGTACTCTTGCCACAGCCGCTCGGCCCGATAATGGTAATAAATTCACCTTGTTTCACCTGAAGCCCAATACGATTTAACGCAATTACATCGCCTGACGGTGTAGCAAACGTCTTATTAAGCTCTTGAACAACGAGCATTTCTGCAGCCATTTGCCTTTCCCCCTCTACAAACATATTATTAATACCTGTTTACTCGGATTTATGGTAAAATAAAAAGACTTAACGCGTAAAAGGTACGAACGTTAAATCTCCAGTGGTCTGGTCGATTTGGTTATAAGATTACATATTTCACAATTTGAATATGAGTTCGGTTTGTTATGTTGCTTATTTTGCAACATCAGCTAATCTTTGTCAATCTTTTTTTTCAAAGTCAATTCATCGATTCCCTTAACCTCAAAAAGCCGTATTATGGCTTCCACACTCATCTCCACTGGCACCTCATAATGGGGTGGACGCTGCAGCGTCAGACCTTGAATAAGACTCACAAAATAAAAAGCAAGCTGGAGCGGATCTTCATCAACGATTTTACCGTCAGCAATACCCTCTCTCATAATGTCTGCCACAGGGGCTAAGTTGGCGGTGAAACGCTCCGTCACGAGTCTTTTGATATCCGGCGGCGTAGATTCTGATAACCTTGCCGTGTGCATGAGAATCGTAAAAGCCCAATTGGAGTGCGCTGACAGCCAGGATGAGAGAATAATTCGAAGCTTACTAATCGGACTCCCTTTCATTGCTGCAACTTCTGTAACATACATCCCATAATTGGTCTGTCCTGAGCGCAGTACCTCGTTAAATATCTCTTCCTTCGATGCATAATAATGATAGACATTGCCAACACTGACTCCCGCTTCGTTCGCAATATCTTGAATGCTCGTTAATTGAAAACCATTAATCGCCATGACCTTCAGTGCACTGTCGAGTATGTGCTGCATACGCTGCTGACGCATTTGTTTATCTTTCTCTACATTTCTTGGTGACAAGCCTGTTCCTCCTTATGCATAACTGCTGGTCTATGTATCTCTCACATTCTGCCATTATACATGGAAAACGGTTTTGCAGCGATTTCGAATAAATACAAAAAAAAGGAGCTATCCCAGCAGTTTGGAAAACACTGCAGGAATAACTCCTGTTTTATCTACCTTGCAACTTATTTAACCTTCAACATCTTACTGATCACTGTAACGGCTTCCGCACGCGTTGCAGTCTCATTTGGCGCGAACTCGTTGCCAGTGCGGCCTTGAATCAGACCCTTCTCGAAGACAGCCTTCACAGCACCCCTTGCCCAAACAGGAATATCCCCGTTATCAGCAAAGCTAGTTTCTGCACCAGTCTCCACAGTCAATCCGATTGCTTTCGCAATCATCGCTACCATTTCGGTGCGAGAAATGTTAGCACTTGGACGGAATGTACCATCCGGGTAGCCTGTAACAATTCCCGCTTTAATTGCACGGGCGATAGCTTCCTCAGCCCAAGCCGCTATCTTAGCATTGTCTCCAAAGGCTAGCGAAGCCCCTTCACTCTCATCCTTCAATGCTCTAATCAAGATTACAGCGAACTCAGCACGTGATACGGTATTATTCGGTTTAAATGTTCCATCCGGATATCCTTTCACAATACCAGCTGCAACAGCTTCATTAATTTCAGCTTCAGCCCAGTGGTTTTTTGTATCCGCAAATGATTCAGTACCACCTACTGGAGGGTTAACCTCTTCAGTTGGCGTTTCTGGCACGCTAGGCACGCTAGGTTCACCTGGAACACTTGGTACTTCAGGCACAACCGGACCTTCTACAGTAATATCCTGCGTGCCAACTGTCTCAAACCAACCTTTAATCGTATTAAAATCATTGGAAAATGCGAGCGACAACATCAGCATAATACGTGCATGCTGCGCATTAAGATTGTCTCCGGCAATAATGCCGTTGCTGCTGCCAGCAATCGTACCTGAGCCTGTTCTCGTTGTCGATACAAATATAACACCGTGATCCTTAATGGCCGCTGATCGCGCTGCGCTCATTTTCGACGAAATACCTGCTGCACCGGTACCAGCTGTGACGATTCCTTTTGCCCCCTCCTCTACCAAGACACGAATAGCGCCTCCGCCAGCCTCTTGATAGCTATAGGCAATCTCTACTTTTGGCATTTGAGTCTTTGAAATAGTTTTCAAATTAAACGGCGTCTTCCAATCCGCTTGACCTGCTTTTAGAGCTCTTGCATTAAGACGGTAAATGCGAACCGCTGGATCATCAACATAGCCGAGCGCACCAAACATCGGCGTCTCAAAGGTATCCATACGATGTGAATTAGATTTCGTTACTTCGCGAGCTCCATGAATAACATCATTAAGCATAACAACCGTACCAAACCATTTTGTTTTGTTGCTGCTTGCTACCTTAATCGCTTGATAAAGATTAGCAGGACCATCTGTACCAATAACATCCCATGGTCTCATCGCCCCGGTAACCACTACCGGCTTCTCACTTTGAACAGTCAAATCGAGAAAATAAGCAATTTCCTCCATTGTATCCGTTCCCGTTGTGACGACAACACTATCATAGATTTCAAGCGCTGTATCCACAGCGAGTGATAGATCATATAGATCCTGCATGGAATAGCCGGACGATCCTTTATTTCCGAATTGATACGTAGATACATCCGCCGTCTTATGGGTAGGCAAGGAAGCTACCATGTCCGCCATTTTATACGTTCCTGCGGAATAGCTTTGAAAACTAGTTTTGTCTCCTTTTGAAGCGGCACCCGCAAGCGTTCCCCCAGTTGCTACTACCAAGACATTAGGAAGCGGAGATGCAATATGCTCTTGAGACAAAGCAGGAATGTTAAAGGTCGGCAGCTGCGGCAGTGTCGTCTCTGCACGTACTGAACTGGAATAGCCAGTCCAGAGGGTGCAAAGAAGCGCTACTGCTAGTAAAGGAGCAAGAATTCTTTGCCCCATCTTATTATTGCTTTGCATGATCATAAGTATCTACCTCCCAGCCGTTACGGCGTCACCAAGACTTCTTCAGACGTTGGCTCGGTTACAATCGGCACTTCTGTTGCTTCAGGGGCAGGCTCCGTTACAACTGGCTCTACCTCAACTTCCTCCACAGATGTAGTCACGACTGTGTTTTCATCTACTGAGATCTCTACATCCTGTGTACCGAAAGTTGTAAACCAGTTTCTAATTTTACTTACATCATCAGTAAATGCTAGGGAAAGCAACAACATCATGCGGGCATGAGCCGCATTCAAGTTGTCACCGCCAATTGTGCTTCCGCTTCCGCTATCATAAATAGAACCAGAACCTGTTCTTGTCGTTGATACGAATACCACACCATTTTCTTTAATCGCTGTTGAACGTGCAGCACTTAGCGCTGAGGATATCCCGCCCGCCCCTGTTCCTGCTGTTACAATGCCTTTGGCTCCATCTGCTACAAAACCACGAATGGCACCGCCGCCAGCTTCTTGGTAGCTGTACGCAATCTCCACGATAGGAAGACTGTCTTTGGAAATCGTTTTAAGATCAAATGGTGATGCCCAAGCAGCTGTTCCCGCTTTTGCAGCTCTTGCTGGTGCACGGTAAATGCGTACAGCTGGATCATCTACATAACCAAGTGCTCCAAACATTGGTGAATCAAATGTATCCATACGATGCGAGTTCGTTTTTGTTACTTCACGAGCTGCATAAATCGTATCGTTAAGCATAACTACTGAACCAAACCATTTTGTTTTGTTGCTGCTTGCTACTTTAATAGCTTGATAGAGGTTGGCAGGACCGTCAGTACCGATAACATCCCACGGTCTCATCGCACCTGTAACTACAACCGGCTTTTCACTACGAACAGTCAAATCAAGAAAGTACGCAATTTCCTCCATTGTGTCTGTTCCTGTCGTTACAACTGCGCTGTCATATATTTTCAACGCCTCATCAACAGCCAGTGAAAGGTCATAAAGATCTTTAATACTGTACCCGCCTGAGCCTTTGTTGCCAAACTGATATGTAGCTACATCAGCCGTTTTATGTATCGGCAATTCCGATACTAGCTTTTCCATTGTATATGTTCCAGCGGCATAGCTTTGAAAATTCGTTTTATCACCGTTTCTTGCAGCGCCTGCAAGTGTTCCACCGGTTGCGACTACGATAACATTCGGAAGAGTGGATGCCTTATGCTCAGCGGATAGTGCTGGAATAGCAAAGGTTGGAAGTACAGGAGCTCCTTCAGCTCGAACAAGATCCGATTTCGCTAACACTCCTATCATCGCTGCCAAAAGAGAGAGTACCAAAAGTGGAATGAGAACTTTCTTAGATAGTGCTTGCTTCGTCATTTGTGTCATGTTTAATATTCCTCCCATGTTATACAATTCTCTATTTATAACAAAATTGTATTTCATGTCAGAATAGTTTACAAACTCAAATTCACTCAAAATAACGTATACATCATATAAATGCTCGTTTTTTCTAGAAATATCAATTACTACCTCGTTAAATTAACTTTATTCATGTCAGGTTATATAACATTAACAAAAAACGAGTACATACCTTTTTTATATGTGTATTTACATAGCTGACCGTGTCCAATGTTATTACATATTTTGTATATTTTTTATTTCCTTCCTGGATCTTTTCAAATGCTTTTTCAGGGCAGGTTGACACCCCTTACATGCAATGCTATGGTGGTGTTTGAGCAGGCATTTCGCGGCATCGCGGAGTGCCTCTCCCTATATTTAATACGGGGGGTGAGCACCATGATACAAGTCAAAGAATTCATTGACACAGATACTGTATTTGCAGAAAAAAGAGCGAATGAGTTTCTCGCTGAGCTACAGGACGAGCAGGTTATTAACATCTGCTATGGCTCTATGATAAAAACCGCCACATCAGGAAACGCCTATCAAAGAAGCACGATCTTAGTCGTTTACAAGCAAAGTGTGGAAAATAATAAATAAAAGTAGGTGATCCCCCATCAACAAGCCCCGTCAAAACCAAGGTAAAACGCCTGTGACGAAGGGGAAAGTGACAAGGGACAATCGAGGTAATAAAACGGATGGTTATGAATTGCTTTTTAAAATCATTTCATATACCGCAAGCGTTTGCTTGATTGTAATGGGTATAGGTTATGCGGCCTATTTGCTATTTAAGTAATTTCAATAAATCATCTGTTGCCGTAACTACCTATCATACATGGAGGTTACTATGAAATTAATATCACATGATCGATTGTATATGTTAAAAAGCGGAATATTCACGAAACCGTAGCCTCCCTTTCCACTCCTTTATATATTTTCGAATAAGCAAGCTGTTTTCGTCTGCTCGGCGAATATCGCTTGCTTATTTTATTTTTTGATGAGAAACAAATAAGACGCCTGCCGACCAAATGTCGGGGCGTCCTTGTGTTTAGATTTATTTGTAATGTTATTTCTTAGCCAAAAGAATGGCATCTATTTCACTCTTCAACAAAAGATAGCGGTGTACATTTCTCAAAATAGGCACCTTGGTAAGCTTATTTTTATCCACATAAACCTTCATTTGGTCTTTAGACAAACCAAATAACTCTCCCGCTTCAGAAATCGTTAATACCTCTTCATTGCTTGTCGCATTAAACGTTTTCTTTACTTTCTGATTCCAGTCCTCAGATACAAACATATACCCGCAACCCTTCTTCATCTCAACCATTGATCTATATTGTTGTTATTCCTTTATTATACCACCAAATGCATAAGAATGTTTGTACATCCGATAAATCAAGGAGCATTTCTTAAAATTAATCTAAAAAAACAAGCTTCCAAGCGATTCTGCTGTTAATGATGATGTCAAAATCAGCTCGGGTTCTTAATATGTGTCTCAATGGGCATTCGTATTCACAATCAGGAATCAAACAGGGTTAACCCCCGTTCAATACAATGGGTTAACCCTGTTTGGACTCCAATATGTTATACAAATGATTTATATATGATTACACTGCCTTACTTCACGCCTAATCGCATTCGATAATTGAACATCACATGCAACGAACGACCTGCAAAGTAACGCTCTACAACGCTGCGGAACTGCTGAAGCGGCTCATCAAGCTCATTTGAACCAAGCTTAAATACAGCTTGCACACCGCCTTGACTAACAGCCAGCCCTATATACCTCTGCGCATCACAAGACTCCATGTTATGAAAGACAATCTCCCTCGAATAGCGAAATAAGTTACTGTCTCTTATTTGCTTCAGATGCTGCTCTTTGTCTCGCTTAACAGCTCGATCTTCTTCCGCCACATATTTAGCAATAAGCGCTTCTGATTTCTTAAGCAGCTCGTCATAAGCTGCCTCGATCTCCCAGTGCAGTGTCGGCGGCCAATCGCAGTCATAAGCAGCGAAGATACCTCCATCCTTCAACACACGAGCGAATTCGTTAAGCGTGCTAGTCGGCTCCATCCAATGGAACGACTGCGAGCACGTTACAATATCAACGGAACCAGATTCTAGCTCCAGCTGATCAGAAAAGCCCCTCACAAAGGCAATATGATCTTTATCCGACAGTCTATCTAGATGCTCAAGCGCTTTGCTGCGCATATCATCATTAGGCTCAAATCCTATAATTCGATCCGCGCTTTCCTTCCATACGAAGGTGGACAGCCCTGTACCGCAGCCGACATCAATGACAAGCTTCGGCTTATGACCAAGATAATTGCTCAATAGATCAACAACAGTAAATGGCGCTTGAGGTCTATTTTGATCATATTGATTTTGATAACCAGAAAAACGGTCGATGTTGTTTTGCAAATGATTTCCTGTGCTCATTTTTCAGCCTCCAATTCCGTTCCATATGGATTGAATCGTTATGCGTTATGAACCGCTCTCTATAACTATAGCATTATATTCCTCGTCTTGAGCAATAATAAAGGACGCAGCATCTTCTAAATAGCTAGCATCTACGTAGATGGAGCCATTCACAAGCACAACTGTGCGTTTCGCATTAGCCTTCAACACAAGCTTCCAGTCGCCTTTTGCCAAATGAACTTCCTTCGTTGCTGCTTGCCATTTCACACTTGCTCCCCATGCTAGAAACACATCCCTGACAGGCAAATACGTTTTGTCTCCACTCTTATAGGGCTTCTGAGTTGTCGAGAACTTCAATGGCTTGCCATCCAACCACACTTGCGTTTCTTTACTTGGAGCAGCAAGCTCAGTCCCTGCAAGCAAATCCTCTTTGGTCACAATCGCTTTAAGCGATTTAGAATCTAGATCCAATACCTTAACACTGTTGTTTAATGTGTCTGATACATATAGCTTGCCTGTCTTATACAGCAAGGATGATGGTTGGCTGAATTGAGCTTCCTCTAGCGTCCCCACCCTATTGCCCGGCGTACTCTGTCCCGCAACCGTTATCACCTTGCCGCTTGTTTGCAATGCACGAATTCGATTATTGAGACTGTCCGCAATAAACAATACACCATCTGTATAAGCCAATCCGCGAGGTCGATTAAATCGAGCTTCTCCACTCGAGCCATTGGCATAACCGCCTATCATATAACCGGTTTGAGCATCCTTAACAGTTGGCTTGCCTGCCACTGTAGAGACGACACCTTTATAAAGGTATCGAATCAAATGATTGCCGCTATCGGCAATATATAAGCCGCCTTTTTCATCAAAAATAATGCCCATCGGTTCGTTAAAAACAGCTTCTGCGGCACCGCCGTCCTTGTAGCCGCCCAAGTCACTTGTGATGCCCGCGACAGTGGACGTTACACCATCCGGTGTTATTTTACGAATGACATGATTAAGAGAGTCTGCGACATATATGTTGTCATCAGCATCTACCGCCAAGCCCGCTGGAGAGTTGAACTGCGCTTCTCCAAACTTGCCATCTTTAAAACCTGCCACTCCGTTACCCGCTGCTGTGTATACTTTATCATTCACAATTTTGCGGACGACATGATTTTCACTATCACTAACATAAATAATTCCCTTGCTGTTCACAGCTGTATAGGTAGGTTGATAAAAGGTAGACGTCGTCGTTGTCGCATCTAAATATCCATCATTCGTTTGAGTGGTTATGGGGGAGAGGATTCCATTTTTCCAGCTGCTGATCTGATTGTCACCTGAACTGACGACTACAATGCTGCCATTTGGTGCAGCAGCCAGTCCCCATGGCTGATTTATATTTTCAATGAAATAAGCGGCGTTAGAAGCAGCAGTATCAGCTGCAACTGCGATATTTTCGGTTGCAGCGAGCACACTCATATTCGATGCAGTAAGTGCCGTGATAAGCGCTGCTCCTACTGTAAATATTTTAAGATTATTGTTCATGATCGTTAACTCCTTTCGTTCTATGATAGATTAAACACGCGGGGGAAGAATTCTAATCGTAATATAAAGACTGTCAATTCCTTCGTCATTCTTCGTGATGGGAATACTAAGTGTATAATTGCCAGGCTTTATTCTAGCAGGATCAAGAAAAAAGGAATGGAGAAGCCTTAAGTTTCTATAATAATTTTCCTCGTTTACAGGCTCAGATAGTATATACACACCTTCACCGAGATAGGGAAGTTCAATATTCGTGCATTCTTGCTCTTCCTCATCATTACAGAAAAAAGTTATATACCCGATATCGTAGCCAGCTGTATATAATCCTAAATCAATCCCTGTTCCCTCAACCTCAACTGGCTGCTCACTTTGTGCAAACACAACTTCATAATCAGACGGAGGAATTAGACCGGCTTTAAATCTATAGATCAACTTCAGTTCGGCTGAAATCATTTCATTTGTTGACGTGTTTTTCAGTACATTTGATCTTACTGTGACAGATAGGGTTGAACCATAATCAATTGGATCTGTTAACGTAACAATTAGTCGATTTCCTTCAATTTCCGCACTCTCGATGTCAGGAATAACACAGTCATAGCAAGCTTCTGACCAATACTCAACATTAATGAATTCTTTCAACTCTAACTCAGATATTTCAGAAGAGACGACTAGAGAAGAATCAAATGACATAATAATGGTTTTATCATTTTGCATATATATCTCATCGACCGGATACTTTACCGATACATCAATGTTCATAACTACCGGAATCTCTTCACCACGATCATTCGTAAGTGTAAAAGACAATTGATATAGAGCTGGATCAATACTAGGATCACTAAAGAAATTTCCTAGCAGCGTTATCTTCAACTCATGTTTCGAATTGAAGGTGTACATGTAATAGAATAGATCATCCCATTCCACATCGTTTTCAGGATTACAGTTTTCAACATCTATATTTTGAGGACATATCTTTTTAATTTGTACATTCGGAACAATAATCCCATTATCATCTAGATGAGTATATTGATAGCCTAATGTTTTAAATGCAAATGCCATATCCCCCGACCTATCCCCTCCATAGGCATAACTCAAAGAATAGGATTGCTCAGGAAGTTTAAATATAAACCCTCCCTCGAATTCCATGTTGGCTGTGACTTGATCTTCATATTGAATATCGCCAGTATCCCCGTTTTTCAGTCCGCCGCCAAGTACTGTAATACGATTTTTCGACTGGTATTCTACGCCATCCGATAAAGTAATGTATAGCCGCTTCTCATTCGTTGGATCAATGGAAACACTTTTCACTTCTTTTTCTTCATATCCATCAGAACCCACAGCACTTTCAAACTTAATGATCAACTTTTCTGTATCTAAAGGAGCCAACTTAGTCGTAAAAGGCAAAATAAATGTTTTATCGCTGGTCATGTGCGTATAGAGGTCTCTAAAAAACTCATTTGTATTTAAAACAGGCGGTACTGGTATTGGCGCTTCCGTCGGCGCTATTGTTGGTGTCGGTGTCGGCGCTTCTGTCGGCGCTATTGTTGGCGTCGGCGTTGGCGCTTCCGTTGGTGCTATTGTCGGCGTCGGTGTCGGCGCTTCTGTCGGCGCTATTGTTGACGTCGGCGTTGGCGCTTCCGTTGGTGCTATTGTCGGCGTCGGTGTAGGCGCTTCTGTCGGCGCTATTGTTGATGTTGGTGTTGGTGTTGGCGCTTCCGTCGGCGTTATTGTCGGCGTCGGTGTAATCACCGGTCCCGTTCCATTTCCGCTCCCTGTATCTTCATAGACAATAGTAGGCGTTGCTTTTGGCTTATTATTGAGAATAGCCGCCGCTAATTCCTCTCGCTTCTTCTTTTCAATTAATTGTTTGATCTCATCCATTTTGGCTTGATCAGGCTTCGGTAATTTACTGATTAGGTCTAAATTATGCTCCAAGCCAATAAGAGGTAAATCAGATAGTTTAAGTTCATCTACTGCCGCTGATCCCAACTGATTAATTAAAAGCTGCTGTGATGGATAAACGACCACATCTCGTGAGGAAGGTTGTCCTTCTTGATGAGCATGGACAGCTCCTTCAAATACAGCTAAATAGGAGCTGGAATCATTAGGATTGTATTGCACTACAAATTGCGTACCCATAACACCCATAATCGCGGTTGGTGTTTCAATTTCAAACCGGGAATCGCCATCCAACTTCTTCTTTATTTTGACGACAACCTTGCCCTTCAAAAGACTTAAGCTTGTTTTGCCACCTAAAGCTTTAGCGCTCTTTACGAGTTCACTTATAACAAGCGTCGTATCCGAGCCAATCGTAACCTCTTTATCACTATCCAAATCCAGCGCTATTTTACCATCTGAGCCCGTAATAATCGTATCGCCTTGCGTAATCGCCATCCCTTTAAACGCATTGAATTTTTTGGAGCCTCCGCTTTTTTTCACTTCAGCCTTTCCAGAGACACTCGTTATCTTACCGGCCTTGACCGTGTCTTTCGCAAATACAGAAGTAGGCATTGTGATCGCTAAAACTAATAAACAAATAAATAATAGCTTTACGGTCTTCACTTTAATCCCTCCAATTCATATATCGTAATTCCTTGCTCCTTGCCTTTTACTTTGATTTCACCTAAGTCTTTGGCATGTATGCGGTCCTTCACGTATGTATAAACAGCATCGCTAATGATAATTTGTCCCGGCTTCGCATTGCTCTCCAGGCGAGCTGCTGTGTTAACGGTGTCGCCGATTGCGGTGTAGTCCATTCTGCTCTTGGAGCCGATATTGCCGAAAACCGCCGGACCCGTATGTATGCCTAGACCGAATTTAACGCCAAAGCCAAATCTTTCGATCAGCTTTCTTTCCAAATCCGCCGAGCCCTCCTTCATAGCCCAAGCTGCTTCCACAGCCCGCATAGGATGATCCTCTAGGAGCAGCGGTGCGTTAAAAATAGCCATAGCCGCATCCCCAATAAATTTGTCTAGTGTTCCGTCAAATTTAAAGATGCAATTAGCAGCTAAATCCAAATATTCATTTAATATTTCAACGATTTCCTCCGGCTCAGCCCGCTCAGACAGCGGTGTAAAGCCACGAATATCGACAAACAGCACCGTTAGCTCTCGGCGTGTTCCGCCAAGCTTCAAGCCTTCCTCGCCATTTTTCAAAATTTGATTAACCACCTCTGGCGCTACATACCTGCCGAATATATCCGTCACCCTGCGCCTCTCAAACAGCTCCTCTACATAATGAAAGCCAACGACAACAATACAACTAACTACTAGCAGAGGAACGACATAGCCAATCGACATAATCATGCCTTGAGCATATAAATAGCCGCTGCCAAAGACAAAAATCACGACCATTACAGCTACGGATAAGAACGAAATCACCATATTCCATTTTCGAAATAGGAAGTAAGAAATTGCAGCTGCGAGTAATAATATAAGTGCATCCCATTTCCAATCCAGCGTTTGCTTCATATCCTTATCTAATAAAGCTTGTATAATATTCGCGTGGATTTCCACACCATACATAACGCTTTTCACTTGCAGCGGAGTCAAATAATCATCTTTGAAGCCGGTTGCATAAGGACCTATCAACACAATTCGATCTTTAAAATAATCAGCCGGCACATCTCCGTTCAATACAGCGGCATACGGAATGGCCTCATATTGACCTGGTTTTTCTGTGTAGGAGATATGGAAGCGACCAAAGTCATCAAGTGGAAGCATAGCTGCATCTACACTCTCGCCTAACCGCTCCATGAACATTTTATAAACGACCCATGAGAAGCTCTCTACCTGCTGCCCCTCATCTGTAAAGCTATACAAGGCGTTGCGCACGACTCGATCTCGATCCGGTATCGTATTAATATGACCGACAGCTGCTGCTGCTTCCTTCAATGCCGGAAATGGCTCCGACATCTCGAGTGCCTCTATAGATCCCTTCTTCGCAGAAGAAGCGAATGTCCCGTAGACCGGCATAACCACATTGCCCGCGTTAGCTACTGCTTCGACAAGAGCTTGATCAGCCTCTGTGTCATCCGCCGAGGGAGCAGGAAAGGTAACGTCAAATGCGATAACAGCCGGGTTGCCGGCAGCTAGTGTATCGACTAATTGCGCATGCACATTGCGATTCCACGGCCAGCTTCCAAAATCATTCAAGCTCTCATCATCGATGGCGATAATGGCAATCCGGGTGTCAGCAGCGGACTCCTTCTGCATAAACCGATCCTGAAAAAAATAATCGATCTTATCCAACGTCCCTCTATACATAAGGAAAATAGATAGAGCAGTCAAAAGCATCATGATATGCCAAAGCTTTATTTTCAAAATAACTGCCTCCGCTTTCTTACTGCAGAACCTCGAAGTCTGCCGTTAGTCGTAATTAAACGCTGCCACAGCAGCAACAGGGCGCTTCTCCATCATGCCGAGCAGCTTCATAAGCTTCTTGTTGGAGTGCCCTTTAAACGTATCTATTTCTGTCAGATTCATCTCTAAATCTACCTTTTATTTCAATGGTTACATTTACCTATTTATGAATCTATTATATATGAAAATCGGAAAAAATAGTAAGCTGTCGGAAATTATCTATTCAGCTCATATTTTCTAATAACACATTAAAATCAGCATTCAACTCCACTGCATTTCATTTCTTATCCATCGTCATGTTACCCATTGCTAAATACCTAATTATCCACTAGTATTAAATAATACAAATCCAATAGTGAAAGTTGGTTTTATTGATGAAGGAAATTCCGATTCCATACGTCCGCAGCAATCAGGTCGGTATCGTGATCGTACTAATAACAGCTATCTCTCTGCAAATACCTTGGCTGATCGCAGCACTTTGGGCCGTTCAAGTCATTGGACTCTTATTTGGTCCAAAAGCCAATCTGTTTATTATAATCGCTCGCCCTTTTCTTACACGCTTTATCCCTTCCAAGCATACTGAAGCAGCGGAGCTGCAGCGCTTTAACAATTCACTCGGCATAGGCTTTCTAACCTTTTCTATTATCAGCCTTGCGCTCGGCTGGACAGTTGCTGGCTACATCTTCGCAGGCATGATGGGCTGTGCTGCACTAGCTGCTATACTCGGCTACTGCATCGGCTGCACTATGTACTTTCAGTTCAAGCAATTTCGTGCGAGAAGACTCAGCAAAGGATCATAAACCAGCGCATATAATCATCCAAAATAAAGAGACACCTGGGGGCATATAGCCCCAGGTGTCCACTCGAATTCTATCCATACATTACTGTATTCTGAAGCGCCTCCCTCTCCCTGCGACGGCTTATTTCCTCCGCTTCAATTCGTGCAGACAGCAACCTCAGATGCTCGAAATCCGGAAATACAACCAAATCCTGCAGATAAGCAGATATCGTGCTGCCTTCTTTTCTCATTCGGTTAAGCGCTGCAATAATATCCTCCCCGGATTCAATGCCGATACCATGTCCGAAATATAAATCCTTATCCAGCATGATAACATTCTCGCCTTGCCACTCCGGCGTATCCGGATCATGCTCAGGATTTTTGAAATAAAGAACATCACCGGGATAAGCTTCGTTTTTATTAAACGTAGTGATGAGACTCAGGTCTCGATCATATTGCCAGTCACGCAAGAAGAGATCTTGGAAATAGGTATTGAAAACAGCATCGCCGACTGTATCCAACACCGCCTTATAAAGCATGATAATAATAGCCCCCGCGCATTCAAAGGCGTATAAATGACCATTTTCGAAAATATCATTAATCCCAACAGAAGGAAGCACGCCGCTCCTCAGCTGGAAACCACCATTATCCGCGCGTATCCAATACTCCTCATTGCATCTGGATTTCGCAAAGGTGGCAAAGCTTACTCCGCTCGCATAAAGCGCTTTAGCTGCCTCTACAATGTGTAGTCGCGTTTTGAGTTCAAATTCAAGGGCTTCCACCGATGGGTAGCGATAGGTAACCGTACTTTTTTGCTTATCCTGCACGATTCGCCTCTCCAGTTCTGTCAACGTTAACGGATTCAACTCAAACGTATTGCTGCCTTCAACAAGGATCACCGTGATTCCCTCCACATGAACATATTCTTATGGGTTATTGTACGTGTGAAACTTTTTTTGGTGAGCAGTGATTGAACGGAAACCAGCATTCGCTAGCTAAACTTTATACATATTTCTCCTTCAGCCATAGGCGATAGACCATATAGGTCAAAGTTAGAAAAAATACGTAGATCCCAATAACAAGCAGTGTATTTCTCCAGTCAGTAAACAGAGAATTGCCCAAGAAGGAGAAAACAAGCATGGCTGGGATTTTTCCAATCGCTGACGCAACGGCATACGTAATTAACGGAACAGATAGAAAAGCAGGATAAATATTGATGACTGCCTGCGGAAAAATAGGAATCATGCGGACGAGAACAAGCGTCATAAATGGTTTTTTCTCCAGCATGATACTTAGCTTCTCGACTTGCGGGAACCGCGCCAGCATGGCTCGACCCTGTTTTTGAAAAGATTTTCGCACAAGCAGAAACAAGATGACAGAAGCCAGTGATGCTGCAAGCCAACTGATTAATGCGCCTAGTAAAGGACCGTATATGAAACCCATCATTCCGATTATCAGCTTGAAAGGCACAACAGGAAAACAAATGAAGCATACGGCCAACAGAAACATAATCCATACCGCTGGCCGCTCATTTAGCATCCAATCCGAAAGCTCATTCCGGTATATAAAAAAAACAATGCCAGCCAATACATAAAAGATAAGCAAATATTTAATTTTCAATCGTGATTCCTCCACACCATCGTTAACAATCATTAGGCATGTTTATCATAACTTAAATTAGGTTAGGCGACTAATAGGAGTGTTTTGAAGAAGAAGAATAGGGAGGAAAGCATAAAAAAAGAGCTCCAGAGAGCTCTTACGCTTGTGCTATGATGTTATGTAGCGGCCTTCACTATCTTTGAACTTGCCTACAATAATCATTATGAAATCAATTAATGTCCATATTCCAAAACAGCCTAATGTAATTAACATTAGAATACCTGTTCCGATTTTTCCAGCATAAAAGCGATGAACGCCAAGTGATCCCAAGAAAAATGAAAGCAAAATGGCTACTACATAAGATCTAGAACTCTTTTCCATTACGATTCCCCCACAGTCAATTGTATAATATGCACTTCATAGTATATTAGCAGATCAACTGGAGGTCAATTCATTTTAATCCATAATTCGACAATATTTTATAAATATTTTTCTCTCGTATTTATTAGATCCAAAAAAAGAAAGAATCGCTAAACCGTTGGTTTGCGATTCTTTCTTTTTTCGATGAAAGCTTATGGCATTTTATTTCTTGATGCCGCGGTGCTGCTCGAGCTGTAAGGATCGGAATATTCATCCGTCGTTTTCTCCCAAACATCCGCAAACTCCGGATTTCGCTTAAATTGCGCGAGCGCGTAGGAGCAGGAGGGAATAATCTTTCTCCCATTCTCTCTGGCCTCTTCAACAACAAAATCCAACAATTGACGAGCTAAGTTGCCTCCACGATAGGGAGGGGCTACAAAGGTATGATCGATAGCCCACGTATCTACATCAACCATTGAATAGGTGATTTCACCAATCGTACCTTGCGAGGTCGTGAGAATAAAGCCGTTTCCTTGCTTTTGCGCTAAAATCTCTTCCTCAACTTTTTCGTACTGATCATTTTCTGTACTCATAGCGCCTTACACCTCCTAGAAAGTAATCATTGGCTTCCTTCTATTGGTCAAGCTATCATATATTACCCCAAAGGAGGCATCATGAAGCGCTATAAGCATAAAAAGTCTAACTCCAGCTATTATGGTTACAGAAGCTCTGCTTTCACTAAGCCGTTCCGTATACCTTGCTCATCCACATGAGACGTTACATAATCAGCGAAAGGAATAAGCTCGGGATGAGAGTTGCCCATTGCAACCCCGAAACCAACTAACTCAAGCATCTCTTTATCATTTAAGCCATCGCCAAAAGCAACCGCGTCCGCAGTCGATAAGCCCAGCTTATCCAGCATAGCCCCAATGCCTTGAGCTTTTGAACCACCTGCGGGCAGCACATCAATCGCTTGCGGATGCCAACGAATAAGCTTCAAGTCCGTATGAAGCGCATCATATAAATGCTCATCATGGCTCTCACAGTGAAGAAACACCTGATAGATGCCATCTGTTTTCCAGAAGTCTGGATTGTAGCCCGGCAGATCAACCTTAAGAGAATTGACCGATTCAATGACGAACGGATGATTTTCTTTATCGGAGAAGAAGGCATGCTCCCCTTCAAAAACAAGACCATGATCATGCTCAGCAGCAACCTTTACGAGTGCTTCCAGCCTGCTCTTCTCGATCTCGCGCTTATACAGCACTTCTCCCTTATAGACAGCGTACGCACCGTTCAAGCAAACAAAGGATTCGATGCCTAGTGTTTCTGCAAGCGGCTTAATGAAATAAGGTGCTCGGCCGGTTGCTATAACAGGCTCAACACCACGTTCCTTCAGCTCGGCAATCGCTTTAATCGTATCCGCTGGTATTTCCTTATGCTCATTGATTAACGTTCCGTCTATGTCAAAAAAAACAATTTTGTAGCTCATGTTGTTCTCGCTCCTATTCATAGTCGCAGACGTATACCGTCTGTCCTTTTCTATTCAGTATAAAGAAACATGCTTCGAAAAGAAATGCTTAATAGTCCTCCTTATGCGCGCGAAAAAGCATCAGCAACAGCTGATGCTTTTTCTCCTGTTCTATTCTTCCCCTGCTTACCAACCAAATTCCAGTCCTTTTCCCGTTTCGATATAAGTCTTCAGGTTGCTAAGGATCATCCACCACTGACTATCAACCGTTTCAAGCGATGGGTGATTTTCTGTGAATTGGTCATTGATTAGCGTGAATTTCGTCGTCTCACCGATCTTTTCTAATTCCAATGTAATTCTTGATTCCAGTTCCGCATGGTTCTCTCGGTATGCTGGTCCAGGATGCTCCAAAAAGCTAATTTTTTTATTCGGTTCAAATGCTAACACCGTACCATAAATATGAACGGTCTCATCACCATCGGCACCAGGACCAACGTACGCGTAGGGTGCCCCCACCTCAAAGGTAGAGTTAATCACGCAGCCAAAAAAGGTTTGGCGTGTTCCCTCCGGCGATACAAATGCATCCCATACCTCCTCAAGAGAGGCACCGATATAAAACTCATATCTAAACATGAAGTCATTCACTCCTTCTCCGAATAAAGAACTTGTTTCAAACCATTTCATTTTGTAGTATAACGATAAATGAATGGTTAGTATTGTAAAAACACGACAAATTCAATAACGGGAGAGGTTTGTTATATGCAGTCCGCTAACCCAAAGCCTAGTATGGGCATTTTACAACTGAATGAGAGTATGAAAAAGTTTCAACTGACACGCTATGCACCCTCAGAGCCGTTGCGTCATTTCGTTAAACATTATTGGCATATCACCTGGAATTTAGAAGGACAAGACCCTTACTTGCAAGATGTCGTCCCGAACCCATGTGTCAATATGGTCATAGAAGCGCATCAAAGCGGCATATACGGAGTTGCCAGCCGCAAATATACGAAACAAATAGAGGGGAATGGGCAAGTATTTGGAGTCAAATTTCAACCCGGCGGTTTTTATCCCTTTATCGGAACACCGGTTTCAGAGCTGACAGATAAAGCGATGTCCATAGTGACTGTCTTTGGTGAAGAAGCACCAGCTTATGCACAACAAATAGCGCTTGAAGAAAACCCTGCTCAAATGATCACGTTGATGGAAGAACTCCTGCTAAAGCATCTCCCCAAAGAAGATTCATCCCTTGCACTTATCCAAGAAATGATTGCAAGGATCACCAATGATCCCGAGCTCACAAAGGTAGAGCAGCTAAGCGAATATTTCTCGATTAATAAAAGAACGCTGCAGCGCCTATTCAGCCAATACGTCGGCGTAGCGCCTAAATGGGTTATACAGCTCTATCGGCTGCAAAATGCGGCTGAGGCACTCGATAAAGGCGGCCATCACGATTTATTAAAGCTATCTGCAGAGCTCGGCTACTATGACCAGTCTCATTTCATCAAGGATTTCAAGTCCATTATTGGTAAAACGCCTGAACAATATGTCAAAGCTTGACTCCAGCCTCATGCATCCTGTATATTGGTAGAAATTAGTTAAATATGTACGGCTTACGATGGAAGCACCCGTAAGAGATGGCGCGAAAGCGCCTCCCTTGCTGGTGCTTTTTTTGCGTTGTTTGCCGAAAAAAAAGGAGGTTATTTACCGCATGCGTACCATTACTAAGCTAACCGTATCCCTATCCCTGTTTATCCTTCTACTCGTCATCATGAGCCCGCTCACCGTATCAGCCGCCTCATTTGAATTCACAGTCACTGCCAAGACAGCCTTTGACAAAATGAAAGCTGCTGCTGACAAAACGACGGCCGCAAAACTAACGACGCAGTATACGGAGCTGCAAACGGTACAGAAGCAAGACATTGAATGGGATACCAAAATTAATGCCTTGCATTATCGAAACGAAGAATCCCTTCTAAACACCCGCAA
This sequence comes from Paenibacillus sp. J31P13, assembly GCF_056269295.1. Taxonomy (NCBI): domain Bacteria; kingdom Bacillati; phylum Bacillota; class Bacilli; order Caryophanales; family Paenibacillaceae; genus Paenibacillus; species Paenibacillus sp. J31P13. Next base: position 277,053 of record NZ_JBWDNR010000003.1, on the reverse strand, counting down.
AAAGATAAAAGAAATCGATGCCGAGGTTCTGCTTAAGCTTGAAACGGCCGTTACAAAAACCAAGAAAGACTACCAGCCCTTGTTCGCCGTCTATGATTCCCTCAATCAACAGTTGAAGATTGCCAAATCAGGCAAAAATAAAATAATGATTAAAGCGGTTAGTACGCAGCTTGAAACGACAAAGGTCGCCGTCCAGCTTGCCAAGCTTGATATTAAGACTAGAGAGGCCGCACTTAAGACGGCTAAAACAGCCGCTGCCAGTAAAACAAAGAAGCTTCGCGCCATTTTGTCCGACATTGATGCACTCAAAGTAAAAACAAAAGCAGCCAAAAGCACCGTGAGCAGCACGAAGAAATCATTCACGACTGAAACAGCTATCTTAAACCAAGTCGTCAGGAAAGGAGAAACAACTGCAACGCAGAGCTCCCTAACAAGATTAAATGCCTTCATGAAGGCGATTATTGAACAGAAGCAGAGAATGTATGCCTTCGAGCAGGGAGTAACGGCAATAATAGTGAAAGCCGATGCACAGCTCGCTATGAAATAATAGGTCTGCACCAAAAAAAGACGATCACTTGCCAGCATGACGCTAGCAGTGATCGTCCTTCTAATTGTTCGAGATAGGGAGATAGATATCCACTGTCGTACCTGTCCCTACCTTGCTCTTTACCGTCATTCGCCCCCTATGCGATGAAATTATTTTATCGACAAGCATCATGCCAAGCCCATTTGCGTCTGGTCTTGTGGAGTGAAAAGGCTCCCCAATTCGCCGCAATACGTCATCTGTCATCCCTGAACCGTTATCGGTGACGCGAATGTGTTGAAAGCCATCTGCGACATCCGTATATATGCCAATCTCGCCGCCGTAGGGCAAAGCTTCCAATGCATTTTTCAAAATATTTAAAAATACTTGCTTAATATGATTGCGATCACAATAAAGAGTCGTATCCTCACCCAAGCTTGTCTGGACTGCGATTCCGTTCATTACCGATTGCACTTCAAAAATAGCCAATACCTCTTGCAGAATAATCTGAAACGATTCTTCTTTAAATTGCACAGCCTGAGGCCTTCCTAATATCAAATATTCGCTTACAATCGCATTCATTCGATCCAGCTCAGACATGATGAGATTATAGTATGACGGCTGTATCGATTTGCTTGAGAATTGAAGCAAGCCTTTGACTGTCGTCATCGGGTTTCGCACGTCCTGAGCAATACTGACAGCTAATTGACCCGTACAAAGAAGCTTTTCAGAGTTTCGTATAAGCTCCTCCGTTTTTTTCATATCCGTAATATCTCGCAAGCTGCCTACAACACGAATAAGCTGTTGCTCATTATCATAAATACGCACAACATCCAGCATATAAAAATGTTCAGAATCTCCTAACTGTATGGATACTTCCACACCGACGTTTGACTCTCCAGAAGCGATAGCCTTTTGAAAATAACTTCCAATCGCGTTTATTTCAAATACACTTTTCCCTAGACAGCTTAATCTATCTTGTTTATGCTCACATAAGATAGCTGTGCAGTTTTCATTAATATCCACAATCATGCCAACAGCATCCGTAATAATTACGCCATAGTAGTTCGTTTCAAGAAGCATTTGATTGAGTATTTGAAGCTGTGTATTATGCTTACGAAGCAACAGCTCTCTATTTATAGAGTCTACGATGGTACTCAATAGAGCAAGCAAATGCGGATGGGCAAACTCTACATTCGTCATTAATGAGAGGGTGCCTATTATTTCTTCGTTGTTGTTCTTATATATAGGAACCGTGTAACAGGCCATACTATGTAGAACCGTATGATAATGATCATCGCCGATCAGATGCATAGGTTTTTCTGAACGTAAGCAAAAGTCTATAGCATTGGGTCCCAAATCCTCCGTGAAGCGAATCCCTTCGACAATTCCAAGCTCTCCTACGGATTCAATAATACTAGGGTCGCCGTCAAACCCTAAAATATATCCATCATTATCCGAAATCACAATGAAATTCGGTACGCCAGATAAAGAAGACAGAAACTTATTCGTAAAGAAATGAATGACTTCTATAATCTCCTTATATTTGTTCTTTTGAACATCCAGCTCCTGAGGAGAATATTTTTCTGAAAATATAGGAAGTACATGAGGATCAAGTCCCCTATGCTGGCATTTTTCTTTCCATGCTGAAATGATCCTTTTATCCATCATATATATACCGATTAGCCTTTCTGAAGCTAGCTTCCATTTTGTTGAATAATCTCCTATATTCTACTTGATGACCCCAAATCCCTGCCTTATAATATTAGAATCCCTTTATTATCTAAGTTTTTTGTCAAAAAAAGTTCGATAAGTTGTTACATTTCGACAAAATTGGACAGAAGAAGCACCTTTGAAGGTGCTTCTTCTGTCGCTTAATGCGATTATTTAAAGCCTTGCTCTAAATCCTCTAGAAGATCCTCGCTATCTTCAATGCCTACCGAGATGCGAATCAGCCCCTCCGTAATCCCCAACTCTCTTCGCCGATCCTCGGGGATTGATGCATGTGTCATTCTCGCAGGTACAGATATGAGGCTCTCTACCGCCCCCAAACTTTCCGCCAGCGTAAAATATTTCAGCTTGCGTATCAGCTGGGCCGCTTTCTCACCGCTGCCTACGTCAAAAGATATAATACCGCCAAAGCCGCGCGCCTGTTCCTTCGCGAGCGCATGCTGAGGATGACTAAGCAGACCCGGATAATGAATGGTCCCGACAGCAGGATGATCAGATAAATAAGCTACAAGCTCCCGAGCGTTCTCCTCATGGGCTTCCATTCGCAGACCTAGTGTTTTTAAACCGCGCATAAGCAGCCATGAATCCTGTGGAGCAAGTACACCGCCGGTTGCATTTTGTACAAAATGCAGCTCTTCCCCCAGCTTATCGTTGTTTACAACCGCAAGACCGGCGACCACATCGCTATGCCCCCCAATATATTTCGTCGCAGAATGCAGCACAATGTCCGCTCCAAGCGCGATCGGCGTCTGCCAATAGGGGGTGCTGAATGTATTATCGACGATAAACAGCAAGCCCTCCGACTTCGCCAAAGCTGATACTCTCGCAATATCCGTCACCTTCAACAACGGGTTGGTTGGTGTTTCCACAAATATGGCTTTCGTATGTGGGGTGATTGCGTTATTAATCATATCTAGGTCAGTCGTATCTACAAAAGTAGCGGAAATGCCTTGATGATTGAGAACCTTAGTGACAATGCGATACGTTCCTCCGTACACATCATCTGTCAAAATAATATGATCCCCTGCATGGAGCAGCGCCAGAACAGCATGAATAGCAGCCATACCTGAGCTAAAAGCAAAACCTCTCGTCCCTTCCTCCAAGTCCGCAATATATTGCTCCAATGCGTGACGGGTTGGATTGCCGGTTCGCGAATACTCGTAGCCTCTATGAACACCAATGTCATCCTGTTTATAGGTGCTTACTTGATAGATCGGAACACTGACTGCTCCGGTATGCGGATCAAAAGGATTCCCGCCATGAATAAGCTTCGTTTTCCTCTTCATGTTAGAGCCCACCTTCATAAATCCGTTTACTTAAATAACGCTCGCTGCTATCAGGAAAAATGGTGACAATTTGGCTTCCTTTTGGCGCAATTTGCGCCTCTAACAATGCGGCATGCAGCGCTGCGCCCGATGAGCTTCCTGCGAGCATTCCCTCAAGCAGCGCCAACTCCTTCACTCGTTCGAAAGCATGTTCATCCTTAATCGTATGAATGACGTCAAAATAGGAGCTATCCATGAACGGGGCCAGCATCTCCATACCAATTCCTTCCGTTCGATGCGGACCTGCCGGTCCCCCGCTAAGAATAGACCCTTCCGGCTCTACAATGACTGTCTTCACTCGCGGGTTCTTTTCCTTCAAATACTGAGCCGTTCCCATAAACGTACCACCCGAGCCCGCTCCCGCTACAAATACGTCAACGTTTCCATTTAAATCCGACCAAATCTCAGGCCCTAGCGTATGATAATACGTTTCGGGATTTGCCCAATTGGAAAACTGACTTGGTGAATAAGCACCTGGAATCGCCTTAACTAGCTTCTCCGCCTTCTCGATGGCTCCAACTATTCCATCCTCTGTAGGCGTATGAACGATCTGTGCGCCCAGCGCCCGCATCAGCTGCTGCTTTTCTATACTGAATCGCTCTGGAACGACAAAGATTGTCGAGATATTCCGCCCGATTGCGGCTAATGCCAGTCCAATTCCGGTATTGCCCGCCGTAGCTTCAATAATCGTACCGCCTGGTTGCAGTTGTCCGCTCGCTAACGCATCATTTAATAGCTCCACGCCCAGCCGATCCTTGACGCTGCCTCCTGGATTAAGATATTCCAGCTTGGCATACAACCGAACCCCTTCCGGCAACGAGAATCTCGTAATCTCCACTAAAGGCGTATTCCCAATAAGCTCATGTATATTTCGGTATACAGCCATCCGCAGTCCTCCCGAAATTAATATATATCCCACAACCGCGATAAGCTTAATCAAATATATTGACAGCATATGACGATTGGAGGAAATAGTTCTGCGGCTACCTACAACATTTCATGATATTAGCGGGAATCGGATGGCGGACTTCCTGTGCTCCTTTTAAAAATGCGATAAAAGTAAGAAACATCGTTATAGCCTAGATAATCTGCAATTTCACTAATGGTCAGCTGAGACTCCGTCAACATATAAAGGGCTGTTTTCATTCGCAGGTTATGGACGTATTCGCTGATCGTCTGACTGGTGACTGCCTTAAATAAGGTAGCTGCATAATTAGGCGTCGTCTTGATGACATCGCCAAGTTCCTCCTTTGTCACTCTTCCGCGATAATGGGTTCCTATATACTGCTTCATGCTCTCTACCCTGCGATGCTTCTCAGAAGGAATGGCGCCGCGATCAAGCTCCTGATTCAAATAAATCAATGCCTCTGTCAGCAGCGCCTCTGCCATCATTTCAAAATAGCTGGGGCGATCCTTGTGTTGATTCCATATCGCTCTGCATCTTTCCTGAATCATTTCATAACAGCCCAGTTTCTGATGAAGCGGCTCTTGAAGCCGCAGAATCGGAAGGCTGCTTTCCTCGGTATATTTGCGAAAATTGATAACATACTTGGTATGCAATACAGTTGGAATACTCTTTCCATAATACGGAATATGGCCCGGAATAAGCAGTAGATCGCCTTTTTCCAAAATAACTTTCTCCTGATTGAGCCAATACACACATTTGCCATACGTCACCAGCACAAGGTGAAAACTCAGCTTATTGCCTAGCCCTTCCTCGTACCAATCCGCGCTGTTATCCTGATGAATATCCGAAATGGTTAGCAGAATATCGGCCCCTTCCTGCAGTACTATAATTCACCTATTGTACTATAGTTCTTAGTCTCTTTCGACCATACACGCTACAATGGAAAAAAAGAGGAGGCCTATCACATGTTGAAAACGAAAATCATTTGTACAATGGGACCCGCTTGTGAGTCTGTGGAAACAATCAAAGAAATGATTCAAGCAGGTATGACTGTTGGCAGACTGAATATGGCTCACGGCGAATTAGAAGATCATGTCATGAGAATGACTAATATACGGCAAGCAGCGCGAGAGCTGAATACTTTCGTGCCTATTTTGATGGATATTAAAGGACCTGAGGTTCGTATCGGTAAATTAAAGGAAGCTTCCTGCGAGCTAGTAATCGGTGAGGAGCTGATCCTGACAACGGATGATGTGCTTGGAGATGCAAAACGTCTTCCAGTTAATTATGCTGAGCTTCCATCCGTCATCAAGCCAAATGATCGCATCCTAATCGATGATGGTCTCGTAGATCTAACGGTACTTTCAGTAGAAGGCAATGACATTCGTTGCAAGATCATTAGCGGTGGAATATTGAAGCCAAGAAAAGGCGTTAATCTACCGGGTATCAAAACGACCCTCCCGGGCGTTACAGAACGTGATGTTCTGCACATTGCTTTCGGACTTAAGCATGGCGTTGAGATTATCGCAGCCTCATTCGTACGTAAAGCAGAAGACATTTTGGAAATCCGCAACATCTTGGAGGAATCTAATGCCTCCCATGTTCAAATCATTTCTAAAATTGAAAACGAAGAGGGCATGAGCAATCTTGATGCCATTATCGAAGCTTCTGACGGCATTATGGTTGCCCGTGGTGACCTTGGTGTTGAGGTGCCAATTGAGGACGTTCCAATGATGCAGCGCGAGATGATCAACAAATGTAACTTGGTCGGCAAGCCCGTTATTGTCGCTACTCATATGCTGGAATCCATGCAGGTCAATCCTCGCCCGACAAGAGCTGAGGTAAGCGATGTAGCGAATGCTGTTATTCAAGGCGCAGACGTTATTATGCTCTCTGGTGAAACAGCTGCCGGAAAATATCCGATCCAATCGGTGCAAACGATGGCTGCCATTGCCAACAAAGCAGAGGCTATGATCGATTACAGAGAACAGTTCGACAAAAAAAGAACGCTTCATAGCACAAATATTACTGAGGTTATTAGCCAAGGCGTCGTTAGCTCCTCCCTTGAGCTAAAAGCAAAAGCAATCATCACCTCTACAGAAAGTGGATTTACCGCTCGTATGGTGTCCAAATATCGCCCAGAGGCTCCGATTATTGCAGTAACACAGCATGATCATGTTTTGCCGAAAATCTGTTTGCTCTCCGGTGTATTCCCCGTTAAAGGCGACGCCGTAACGACGACAGATGAAATGTTCCAATCCGCTACTCGCAATGCTAAGCGTACTGGACTAATTGTGGAAGGCGACACAATCGTTCTCTCCGCTGGCGTACCAATTGGACAGGCTGGAGCAACGAACTTGATCAAGGTTACACAGGTTTAATCGACCAAAAAGTGAAAAGGAGCTTGTCGATCCCTTATGGGATGGATAAACTCCTTTTTTGTATATGGCAATATGTTGAACAAAGGTTCACAATTTATTTGCTTCTGCAAGGATTGAAAAACATAGTATAATAATGAAAATATGACTTCTGTCTCAGCTAGGAGGAACAGGAATGGCAAAAGAACATACCGTCTATTTCAAGGTTATTCGCGGCAAGGAAACAAAACTGCTAACTGGACTTATCTTTTTGGAAGAAAACACCGAGCCTACGCTGCAGGACTTTGAGGAATGCTTGAAGCAATGCGGGCATGATATGCACGTCATAGACAAAGAAAATTTTATTTTCCAATCCAATAATCCAAATGAAAACTACACCATAGATGTGTTAGAGCATTATAAACCAAATAATAAGGATTATATGGCCGATAATTTAGCTCAAAGCTTTATGAAAAAAAATCCGATCCTATAGACCTATTTATTCCCTTCGCATCCATCCGATCATACCGTATTTCCTTCGTTCGTAGCAGTCGGTTGGCTCGTTAGACTCAACCGACTCCGTTAGATCAGCAATGTCCTACTTAACAATAAGTCTTTGGAAATATTTTCAAATGAAGCGCGATATGTTAGGCTCTTCTTATGGATAAAAAGACACTAACAACTCAGCTAGGTGTCTTCCGAAGAAAGTTGGTGACTTATGCAATCTAACGATCTCATCCTCATCGCTGTCGTCATTCTAATTGCTTTGCCGCTCTGCCTTATTGGCTTCTTCGTCATCAGGCAATCTTTCCAACCTAACCGTGAAATCAAATATATTTTGAAAAATGGCGTTCCAGCCGAAGCTATCGTAAGCTCTATTAGACAAACGAATATGGAAGTTAACGGGCATCCCGAAGTTTTCATCGGCTTAACCATCCCAAGGGAACATGCCGAGCCTTATCGGACCATTATCAAAGCGGTTATCTACATGGTGAATATTCATCAATATCAGCCAGGACGCAGAGTAAATGTAAAAGTTCTCAATACGAATGGCCGTATCAAAGTAGCCATTGAAGGTATGCAAGTATTTTAATATTCAAAAAAAGAGCGCCGCGATGGGCGCTCTTTCTTATGCTGTAAGTGCTGCCTTCCGCTTCCTAAGCAATAGGGTAAGCGGTAAAGATACGATAATAATAGCTGTTCCCAGCATGAAAATATCTTGTATGCTTAGGGATAGCGCAACGGTTTCCGTTACATCCCCTTCTCCTAAATGAGCAATCGTCTGCGAGGACAATAGGGAACTGAACAAGCTTACGGATAAAGCCGCAGAGCCTTGTCTGATCCAGTTCATCACAGCTGATGCATGACCTGAGTTTTCGCTAGGAATAGCAGACATTGCAGCATTGGTGACGGGCATGTTGCAGAAGCCTATTCCAATGTAACGGATAGCAAGCCATACGGTTACGAAAGCAACGGTAGTCGTTAAATGGGCTTGGCTAAGCTCCCAGCTTGCGATCCCCATAATAAGAAGTCCTACAAAAATTAACCGTGAAGGACCAACCCTGCTATAGATCCTTCCGACAAGAAGGGCTATAAGCACCATTGCAAGCGTTCCGGGAAGCATGACCATGCCGGTCGTAAAGCTGGATACGCCTTTCACATCCTGCATATAGATCGGCACCAAAAGTGTACCTGCATACATGGAAATCGTAACGGCACAGTTTAAAATAAGCCCATACGTAAATCGAGGAACTTTCAGAACGCGCAAATTCAATAATGGATTACTGACTCGCAGTGTACGGATAACGAAAAATGCAAGTACAAGCAAGCCAAACGCTATAAGGCCAAGTGTCTTCCAGCCTCCCCAGCCCCAGCTATGCGCCTCACTAAAGGCAAGCAGCAGAGAACTCGTTCCGACAAGAACCGCTCCAAAGCCGATCCAGTCCAGTGTTATGCCGCGGCTTAGACGATAGTTCGGAATAAAGCGAGCAGCTGCGATGACTGCGATAATTCCAATCGGAATATTCATAAGAAACAGAGACTTCCAACCATACAGATCAGTCAGCCAGCCCCCAACTGTAGGACCAAGAGCTGGTGCCAGCATGGCAGAAACGCTCCAAAGACTGACTGCCACTGCCTGCTTTTCCTTGGCAATCGTTTGATAGATAATGGTCATCGTAGTGGGCATAATAATACCGCTGAATAAGCCCTGTAAAATACGGAAAGCGATCAGCGATTCAATGCTCCATGCAAATGTACATAATAGCGATGCAACTGTAAAACCTGCCAAAGCTATGACGTACAACCGTTTATTACTCCACTTATCACCCAAAAACCCAATAATAGGCGCAATCACACCGGTAGCCATCATAAAGCCGGATAACATCCATTGGACTGTACTTAGCTTTGCGTCAAAATCGTCCATAAATACAGGAAGAGCTACATTAATCGTTGTTGTACTGAGGGAAGCCATGAAATTACCAAAAAAAATGGCAATCATAATGGTCACAAATGATGTCGAAACTTTCTTAGAGGTATCCATTACGACGCTCCTATTCTTCTAATTGCTCTAGAGCGTTCAACACACGCTTCTCCAAAGCATTTAATTCTTCTCTAAACTGGTTCATTCGCTCGATTTTTGTATCAAGCAACAGTTGTTCTTTTTGTACGCCTTCTTTCATAAAAATAAGCTTCTCTCTTCGAGCTTCACGATCCTCTGAGGTCTTACCTTTGCTTCGCTGCTGCTCCAAAAAATCATGAAAGGCGATATGCTGCTGAAGCTCGGCTAGAGAGAATCCAAGCACTTCCTTCGCGAGCAGAATCTTATTTATCTTCTCTATATCTGCCTCCGAATATAACCGAATGCCGCCCTGCGTTCTTTCCGGCGGCGTTATTAGACCAAAATCCTCATAATAGCGAATGGCCCGCTTTGTTAGTCCCGTTCTTTTTGCGACTTCTTCGATTTTAATCCCATCCATTTTAATCCCCTCCATATGATTCCCGCACCTCCATAAGCTATGTAAGTAGCTTACACCTTTGTTGCAGTTAACGTCAACGTTAACTTTTGCAGAAAGTAAATGCATGGGAAAAGCAACTTGGCAATCATTGATAAAATGAATGATGCCGAAGTTGCTTATGGGATTTGGGATTTGGGATTGAATCTGTGGAATTGGATTGGGTTTTGATTGGGTTTTGAAGCATTGAATTGTTTGTGCACTAAAATGCATTCAAATTTGAAGTGCACTCGAATATGAAGTGCATTCAATAATGATTACTTAACGATTTCAAAAGAAGTTTTCAAAAATCCAAAGAAGAATTCAATAAAGACTTAAATAAAAACTCAATAAAGAATTTTATAAAGAATAAAGAATTTAATTAAGAATTTAATAAAAGGTTTTTAAAGATTTAAAAAAGCATCCAAAAAAAATTAAAATACGGATTCTAATATGATGTTGTCTTTTGAAGCTGAAAAAGCTTACGAAATTTAATATAGGATACAATTCGCCATGGCAGGATGTACGAAAACGCCACCAGCATAAATAGAGCCGCAAGCGTTTGAGGTTCAATGATGTTTAAATAATTTCGCAGCACAAATCGGATAGCGACCACAGCCAAAAATGCAGCAATAAAGCCTAAATTTTTCTTAGCATAGATCTGATTATCCTCACGAATTTCATAGCTTGTTGTCCAGATTAATGGAATGGATAGTACGAGTCCCAAACAAGCAGCCACAACCCATTCATATCCTGGAGCATGCACTTCAGGGTTCAGTATCAAAAACAAACCCGGCAGCATAAATAACATGGGCATTAATAATCTTCTGCCATCTCCACGGATCGGCTTATAAAAGCTTCTTGTACGCCGCCATAGCACTAGAGCCGCAACCAAAAGAATAATGGTGTAATACGAACCGTTCATTTCCGCACCGCTTTCTGTCTGAAATCATTCAAACTCAATAAATTTAATTCCCTTTTTTTAGTATACAATGAAGTTTATCCCTCGTGAATACTTATAATTGTGAATATTCCGCTGGCTTACCGTTTAACGGACCTTGCTTCCGCTATTCTCTTTAAAACATACTAATTTCGATATTTACGGACCTCAGTTCCGTTATTGGTGGGAAAAACGCTTAATTAGATCACTAAATGACAAATAGCGGAATGTATGTCCGTTTGGTGGATGAAATGCCTCCTACCATCAAAATAACGGAACCATTGTCCGCAAGAGTATGACCAGTCCTCATTCTAACTGAACAATCAACTGAACGATCAATTGATCAACAATTGAAATAACAATTAAGCTTACATTTGAAAAAAAACTGAACAATCAACTGATCAAACCTGAGTAATCTCAAATTCATAGTAATCTCAATTTCATAGTACTCTCAAATTCACACTCATTACAGCTGGGGTAACGTTTAACGGACACTGGTTCCGCTATTCTCTTTAAAACATACTAATTTCGATATTTACGGACATCAGTTCCGCTATTGGTGGGAAAAACGCTTAATTGGGGTCATTAGAAGCCAAATAGCGGAATGTATGTCCGTTTGGTGGATGAAATGCCTCCTGCCATCAAAATAACGGAACTATTGTCCGCAAGAGTATGACCAGTCCTCCTTCTAACTGAACAATCAACTGTACAATCAACTGATCAACTATTGAAATAACAATTAAGCTTACATTTGAAAAAAACTGAACAATCAACTGATCAAACCTGAGTAATCTCAATTTCATAGTACTCTCAAATTCACACTCATTACGGCTGGGGTAACGTTTAACGGACACTGGTTCCGCTATTCTCTTTAAAACATACTAATTTCGATATTTACGGACCTCAGTTCCGTTATTGGTGGGAAAAACGCTTAATTAGATCACTAAATGACAAATAGCGGAATGTATGTCCGTTTGGTGGATGAAATGCCTCCTACCATCAAAATAACGGAACCATTGTCCGCAAGAGTATGACCAGTCCTCATTCTAACTGAACAATCAACTGAACGATCAATTGATCAACAATTGAAATAACAATTAAGCTTACATTTAAAAAAAAACTGAACAATCAACTGATCAAACCTGAGTAATCTCAAATTCATAGTAATCTCAATTTCATAGTACTCTCAAATTCACACTCATTACGGCTGGGGTAACGTTTAACGGACATTGGTTCCGCTATTCTCTTTAAAACATACTAATTTCGATATTTACGGACCTCAGTTCCCCTATTGGTGGGAAAAACGCTTAATTAGATCACTAAATGACAAATAGCGGAATGTATGTCCGTTTGGTGGATGAAAAGCCTCCTATCATTAAAATAACGTAACCAATGTCCGTTAGATGGGGATATTCTAAGCCGCTGAACTTTAGAATAGCGAATCTAGGGCCCATTAGAAGATTCATTCATTCTTTAATCCAACTAAGCAGCACGCATTGGATCAGTAAGCGAGCGAATATGATTTGTATCCGTATTCGTATTCTTTTTTGTTGGTATTGAAACTAAAAAAAAAGAGCGCCGAATCTGCTCGGCGCTCTTATTGGGTAGAACGTTAACCAGCACTAGCATCCTGTGCTTCGGTTACTTTGTAGGTTATTCCATTTACCTCGATGATGCTGTTAATCGGTATGTTGACCTGCTTGCCTAGTTGAATAACAACTTGATTCACATAGAGCTCAGCCTCAGTTGGAGGCGAACTAGTGAGCTCCGAGTTTGGTGTACCGGTTGCTGTTGCTGACGCTGATGGGCTATCCGAATTAGTTGGTGTAGGGGTTGGAGTAATCACTTCTTTGTTAGCCGTCTCGTTCCCCGAACCTAAGCCTGATCCTGATCCTGATTCCGACCCCGTGTTGGGATCAGATGTAGTCACAGGCGGCGTACTGGACGCCTCCCCTTTATTGGCAGCATTATCGGTAGGAGTAGTCTGCACATTGTCAGTTGCTGCTCCCCCTGGACTCTCAGTAGAAGCCTTCTGACAATCGGATTCATAGCTCATTTCTGAATATTCTGTTGATACCTTATCCGGCGTCAAAATAGTCATGCTCCCCGGTATGAAAGCTCTGCAAGCGGCTGCGTCACGAAACAAAAAGACCAGTGAAGTCGTTGCTTTCTTGCCATCGGCAGCCGCCGTTTGCACGACATGAACCAGAGTTTCAGGATTTTGCGTGATGGCGTTGTTCGTAGGAGTCACTTCCGGCAATTCAGCTCCCGCCTTCGGCTCCTCTTTCGTTAATGTCAATATTAGTCCAACGCCCACGAGAATAACGCCCAGCGTTGTAATCGTAGTCAATAAGGTCGCTTTCCGATTCCGGCGAAAAAATTTAGCCATGGGCGATGACAGCTCCAGCTGAGCCGCCTTGTATACGGCCTGCAGATTGCTGCCTGCTCCATCGAAATACGTCTTCCAAGTTGCTCGTTTCTTAAAGGCATCTCGATCATACTTCTTGAAATAAGCTAAAATGGCAGCAGTATACGCAGGTACGAAGCCTCTCGACTTCATGAACTCCGGATGCGTCTCTGTCCATTGGAAAAACCGATATACGGTCTCTTTGTTCCCCACATTTTTGGACAAGAATTCGAGCAGCCCTGCATAGTCAATAATGGTTACATCCGAGCTATGCCGGAATGCCTGTACAAGACGCTCAAATTGAACCGGCTCCAATTGTGCTGCTAGCAGCCTTCTACCTGCTCCCTGCACGCGATCAATTTCTGCTGGAGATAGCTTTTCAAATACCGTCTCATTTGGCTTAGGCAGCGCAAACCAATCATAAAGCGAGCTAAGGACGAGCGCAGATGAACGCTGTCTTGGATCATGTAGCTCGTTATTCCAGCGTTTTAGCTGATCCTTCGCGCTCAGAAAAATAGCCCCCGCAAGCTGGTCTTTCGTCAACCCATCCACATCAAGCTCTGTGAGCAGTGAACGATAGACCGTAAGCGATAGCTCTTCATAAAAGTTGGCTGCTCCATAAGAAGCCCCTTTACTCAGATTCAGACCCGCTTCGCCTTCCAGCTTGCTTAGTCCTTCCAAAGCTTTGCTGACAGCAGACATTGAGCGATGCTCACGTTCTAGCTTGTCCTTTAACTGCTGGCTTGCCAGCTCTTGAAACTGCCGATTAGCAAATAAGGCAGGGTGATCATTGCACCATTTCTCGATTAATTGAAGGAAACTTTTTACGCCCGCCGCTTTCCCTAGCTTCTCCTGCATATAAGGCATAAATAAACGCTCTGCCCTCTTCGTATCCGTTAGCAGCAGTGCAAAAAAAGCAAAGCTTAAAGCCGGGTTGCTCTCAACCGTCGCATAGAAGGAATCCGCAGCATCTCCCTTGTTTTGAGATATTGCGTTATTAATCGCCAAGATAAAGAAATTAAGAATTTTACGTTCATTATGTTTGCCGTCGATACGATAATAATCTTTGAAGCAATCTGCTATATAAGCCTCCGGCACATTGCCTTGCAGCACATGGTCAAATTCTCGGTCAAACCGCGACAAGAACAAATCATTCAGACGAATCTTGGAATCCAAAGAGCCTGCCGGTCCCAGATAATCGAGCAAGCCTCGCAATACAGCACTTTTATGCGTATCATACAGCTCTTCATTATGATCCTCGATTTGAAACATGAAGCACAGCTCATGGTAGCTTGATGCCGCCATTTGACGTTCTGGCTCCATACCAGCCAGCATCTGTTCAGCAAATTGATAAAAACGCTCAATCTGATCCGTATTTTCCAAATGGGTCCAAGCAAAATCCAAATACGGATGCTCAGAGCCCTCTAGATCGACATTGGTTACCCGATTATTAGCAAAATCAAACGTAAAATCCTTCTCTATGTTTCGGTCACCGACGCGAAGGCTTCCTTTCTCTACAAAGGTAAGATGAACCGATTTTCGGCTTTGCGGCTCTTTTGCATAAGTAATAAAGCCAAGTGCTTTACGGAAAGCATAGGGCAGGCTGCCATAAAGCACCGACAATAGCTGCTTCGCTTTAATTGGCATCTCCGCAATCGGCACATTGAGCGCAACATATATTTTCTTTTTGCCGCCGCCAACTGCCGTCATTACCGCATATAAGAGCTGCTTAAATCGTTTTTCATCGATTTGAAGCTCAGCCAAAATGGAGTGAGGACCGCCATTGGAAGGAACAATAGCTGGAACAGGCAAAGTGGTCAGCTCCGGAAGCTCCATACCCTCTTCAATATTGTAGCTCTCTGCGAATGACGTTCGCAGCCATGCCTTATAATCATTTTCCGATTGATGAGGATCATCGCCTGGAATAATATAGTTATGTGTGAAAAACGCACTGCGAAGCCCAGTGAAATCTGCTCCTTGGTACACGCTGCGTCCTAGCAGCATATCACCATTTTCAAGACGGAGAAGGTGCATGGCCTCAGGATAGGCGTTATCATCCTTCACGCTGCGGGCTGCCAGCTCAGCTGGCGAATCATAAACACAAAACGGGTGAAGCTGTTTTTTGATAAAATTCGGGTCCAGCCCGTTCGATTTGGCAATCGTGTCATAGCCTTCCGTGGAGCGGAAAATACCGCGTCTCTCCCGTGCGTACATCTGCTGCTGAATCAATCTGCCCGGTTTAGAATCACGCACTATTCTCTTCTCCCCTCAATATACTTCAGCTTGTAAAGCAGCCATATAAAGGGTTCATCTACCCTGATCGGACTAACAACAGTCTGCAGCTTCTGATCGATCGGGTTGCTTCCAAGTGCCGATACCGCATAATAAGCCGTATCTTTAAAATAAACATCCATCGTCCCTTTGAACGGCCGATCGACCTTCTCGATGAAGCGTCTGACTTCACCGTCGATATTTTCAAACTCAGTCAGGTTAAAGAAATCACGATGCACCATATTATTAAATATATTGCTATTGGATTTAATGTACTCTCCGTCCTCATCCTTAAGAGAATGGAGCATGTCACTTTTGGTCAGCACGACAGCGGTCGGTATATCCGTTTTGCTATTGTCCTGATAAGCGATAAAGTCGCCGAACATCGTCAATACCACATCACGCGGCTCGTCATACTGGGATACCCACTCACCAGGCTTGTCCCCTAGCTGAATCCGTATTTTCTCGCGAATAGAGCGAATTTGCAGCGGATCAACCATCAGCAGAATGCCGGCTGAATTTTTAATATGCTGACCGTGCAAGCCAAGATAATCCTGCTCCACCATTCCTTCGCCCGCAACATCGAAGAAAACGAGCGTAAGCGGCGGCTTCGATTCATCTTTAAATACGAATTGGAAAATAAACGGCTCCTGCATTTTCTCCTTCTGAGTAGAAGCAAGCAGATCGCCTCGTTCAAATAAAGGCTCCTCGTAATAGGTGCGGAATTTGCGGCTGATCTCCGCGTTGAGCGGCATGCAAGCCGCGTTGAAATGATCAGCAGTCGTGTTCTGCAAAGTATGGATAAGCGCAGTCATATAAACGGATTTCCCGACCTGCGATGCACCGATAATAGAAATAATATTGCTTGGCACCTTGCCTGCTGTTACCGGAAGCTCATTATGGCATTTTGGACAAAGCCGTCTGCGCGTTAATTCACCGTAACGGTCATTCAAGCCGATCAATACATGATCGGAGTAAACACGGTGCTCTTCCGGCACATCATGCGGACGAAGCACAGCTTCCATATCATGTACGGAATCAAGGCCAAAGCGCTCACGATATTTGTTAAGCTCCTCGTCTTCTCCCAGCGCATAGTCCTCATCATCCTCGCGTGAATGCGTTACGCGAAACACAACTTCTTCCGGAGAAAACTTGCTGAAGCAGTAGGGACAAACGATATCGTAGAACAACGGCCTCGGCTCTGCCTCAGGCTTTTTTTTGAAAATATCGAAAATGCCCATGCGATCTTCCTCCTTTATACTGATATTAATTCGTACATTTGCCCGTGTAAGCGACCATCGGTAAAAAATATTCGAATGTAATCCTGCTTTCCAACTTCAATAGCAGGCAACGTATTTTTTCCTGAACTGAAGGGGGAGACAAACGGATATAACGTACCATCCTCTTTGTTGGCAGGATAGCCGCCTTGCTTCTTAACGTAGCAAAGCACGTCTTTCCCAATAGGGACCTCCGTTGTCACTGTAATTTGAATCGTTTTGTACTTTTGAAAGAGCCCCGTTTTGTATTTTATCGAACAATGAATTTTGGCTTTGCCGGCGCTAATCTCAATCGTATTGCCTCCGTTTGGCTGCAAGATGAGCTCAGGACCGCCTTCACCCTCCTGACAGGCGTATACAGTGAAAATATACCGTCCGATTCCGTCCATTCGGGTATGATAGCCGTTATTCGATTTATACTCTGCTTTTGTATAGAGCTTCAGGCCTTCATGATTAGGGACAACGGTATCGGATCCTTCAATCTGCTCCTGATCTGCTGCCGTCTTTCTAATATAGACCGCCTGCACGCTTGCCGGCCAGTGCCAGCGCAGCGTGCAAAGGTCCCCTTCCATTGTGCGGGTTAATTCGCTAATAAGCGGCGAATCTTGATCCGCATGAATAAATCGCATCTATATACGCCTCCGCATTCTTTAAAATCCATGGCTGCGGTTATTTTTAGGCCTGCCGCTGAGACCTGTGGATGCTCCACCGTTTACGTCTCTGTTCCGTCCGCCTCGATATGGTCTTGAACTGTTATTTTCCCTAATCGGCACAATAAGCGGGAACAGCCCAATAATCAATGCCAGCACAAGTGCAGCGGCAAGACGGCTTAAGCCATCACCAAATGAATTTCCGCTTAGTCCTGATTCTAAAATGAACCCAGCGAGCAATCCGCCAATAAAACCGCCTATACCGAAGCTTAGGGCTAAGTAACGGTTATCGAATACGATGCCTAGCGATACTCCGATGAGGACACCGAGAATAGCGAGCGACAGAATACGCAGCATTTTGTAGAACACATTGTCTGCGACCGCACCAGTCCGCTCCGTTAAGAGTGTACGATTGTCGATGGTATCATAAATGTTCTTAAATGCGAGCGCTAGTCCGTTCGACTTCGTTACATCTTGATAGCTTCCTCCCGTTGCACTCGCGATTTCCTTCAGCAGCTCCGAGCCTTTTGACATGACTAAGCTAAGTCCCACAGTATTTATTGCAATTTTCTTCTCTTTGTAAGTAGCAAGCAAGCTTTCAATACTGGATTCACTAAAGCCGTCAGACAATAAAATAACCATCGTGCCGCGTTCGCTATCTGCCGAACCCTGTATGGTCGTTAACGCTTCATCAAGCGCTATAGCAAAGTCCGTACCTCCGATTGCAGGTACGATCCCGTCGATTACCGTATGAACAGAATCCTTAACGCCTTGATCGCTTACGCTTACAAACGGCTGTGCCAGCTCTGCTGAATCGTTAAATACAACGATGGCAGCTCTTTTATCGCTGTCCATTTTGTTAATAAGCTGCTTCGCAGCGTCAAAACGATCATTATTCGGGTCCGTCTCCAGCATGCTCTCAGAGTTATCAATCACAAGCACAATATCCTTTACTTGCTTGAATCCGTTAAATTGCAGTCCATATACAAGCTGCAGCAGACTTCCTGCAGCGAAGAGCATAACAAGAGTTGCTGGAACCAGCAGCTTCCAAGACAAGCCTGTATATCGCTGACGCCAAGATGAGCCGCTCAGCTTTGGAGATATCATCTCGGCAATTAGGCAAGCCAGCCCGATGCATAGAGCAAGGATACCAAAGTACAGACCGATAACGACCATACGAGGCCATTCTGGAGAGAGCGTACTCAGCAGAGCTTCACCTATCGCGAAACCGATTGCTCCGCCTATTAAAGCAAATAAAAGGAGGAGCACATTTATTTTTCGTTGCATGACCGCAACATCCTTTCCAACCATCTAATGAGGAATAGCATTTGTAGATGCTTCCCAGCTACCTAAGGTTCGGCAACTCCGCAGAATCCAGCGCATGAAACTCATAACCGTTCTGCAGATAGGTTTCGTAATAAACCTTCCCATTCCGGTAGTACATCAAATCTTCTAAATGGAAGCCGCCCATCAAATTCAATTTCTCGACTCCACTGCTGCGCTTCTCGTGTACGCAGCCAAGCTTATAGATGCGTGATGTTTCATCGACGCCAAGCGCATAGCGAATAAATTCACTCTGACCGTCGCCGAACATGTATTTTTCCTCATAACGATGCTCATGCGTATAATCCAAAAGCCTAATATTTATCGAAGCATTATCCTCCAGCGTGCGATATAGCCGATTAAATAGCTCATCTCTCGATAAAGCTTTTCGATTGCTGTACGCAATGGAAACGTTGGCGCGATGAAGCAGCTCTTCCTCAAAGGTCTGTGCAAACGGCTCTGCGGTCAGCAGATGCTTGCAGCAAACCTCGATTAACCGCTCCGCAAGCTTGTCATTGCCATGGTCCAACAGCTCCGATACATTGCCTAAATAACGTTCTTCAAAGAAAATCTTAGCGCCGCGCTTATCTTCTAATTCCTTCATCAACTCATCCGTTACCCGCTCGTAATAATCAAAGATGTTCTGTCCGATATAATCATCAGCCATACGAATGCTCTCAAGCGCAGTTGACTTCAGTTCCGCTTCCAAAGCGTTCATACGCTGCACGCGAAGCCTATAAGGCTCATGCAGCTTATCCAGCTCATTCGCGAATCGCCGATAGAGCGTAAGCTCGGTCTCTAGCTGTAAAATATGCCAATGCATACGATAGACTGTATCGAAAAACGCGCGTAAAAAAGCTCTTAGGTTTTGCTTATCAAGCAATGGCAGCCGTTGAAATTTCAATTCCTCAACGCGCAAATCACGGCTGCGTTCCAGTTCATCCCGTGCAAGATCAATCTCCATAACCAAATCCCGCATACGGAGACGAACGGCTTCCTGAACGCTGCCGCTCTCATTCTTCTCGTCCGTCCACTCCGCCAGCCCATAAAAGCCGATTTCTGGACGGCCTTCACTATTTCGAGAGATGGCATGACGCAGTTCATCTGATGAGCGTATAAGACTAAGACGCTCTTCCGCTGGATGCATGAAATGGCTTCTGAAGAAGGTGGAACAGCCATCGCCGAACAACGCTGACTCTGCCTCTCGCAACGACATGCGTTTCAGCTGATCATAACGGATACCGCTTGTTAACAAGCCCATCATATCGCCGATTTTATCCTCACCAGGAACAATATCGGACACTCGCGCTTCCATGGAGGCGGAATCTAGCCCAAAGAAAGCAAGCTTTTCCTTTTCACTTAGCTCTGGCGTGTTCTTCAACCGCAGCACAATACCTCTGCAGAAATGATAGAGCACAGTCAAAGCAATGGAGTAATTGGGACGCTTTACTTTCGAGAGTCCGGCAGAAACATAGCCAAGTCTTCCGGATTCGGTCATCAGGCTGTTCTTGAAGGATGAGTTATTATAGCTTCCGTCATTGGACTGAACCCCTGTATCTTTACGTTTCCTATTCTTGAGCAGCAAAATGTGACAGATAATCTCATAGTTATCTTGCATGCCGTTAAGGGTCGTAATGCCCTTCTCATTGCGGTCAGAGAGCACATAGACGAGGTCGAAGAGCGGAGAAGACTTATGAACGACCGGAATCGACAATCCATCTCCTGTCACCTGCAGTCTAGCGGAATACGAATAATCAGGACGTTGCATGCCCTCTAGCTCCCGCAGGAAACTGATCCCTGCTGCGCCTGCATACCCGAATGTTTCCGATTGCTCCCGTTCATTGATTAGCACGTACAAATCCATTTGCACAGATTTGAACAGCTGCATGAAAATAGACTGTGCCAGCAGCGAAATATCTGGAACGAGAATGTTCATGACATCATCAACTCTTGTAATGACAGCAAGATGCAGACGATCGAAGGAAGCGTACAAGCGGCCGTAATCTGCGATTTTGTCACTGACACCGCGCAGTGCGCGGTTTAAGTCCGCCAAATGACCACCTTCGCCGTGGAAAGCCTGACCCAAATCCCTCCGTCCAGTACGGTTGTCACCCCGGGACTTTGTCAGATCGTCCAGCGCAATCCGCACGACCTGCGGAGAGACGACTCCATCATTGTTCGCACGGGATGCTACATGAACGTACATAACGCCTGCGTTATTATCCCATTTCAGCTCATTGGATCGAATCATAGGTTCAATCGCCTGTCCCGCCTCATCTCCAATAAAAAGAAATACAGTTGGATAGTGAATGCTGCTCTGATCGTCCTCAAGTCCGCTTAATTTTTGTTCAGCGGCCGAATAATCGACCGCGAATCTATTCAATAACTCTCTCATAGCTATTTCAACTTTCTGCGAATTTCATTGAGCTTGGAGGTCATTTCTTTATAGAATCGATACATTTCCTCTCCGCTTGCAAGCTCAACCTTCTCATATTCGAGACGCTCGCGCGCATCGAGATACAAACCGAACATATCATCCAATTTCGTGATGAGCAGAGATGTATCCTCAGTTGCCGTCAATTCCGTTACTCTGCGCGATGCTTTGCGCATAAGCAAGCTACGACTCTTGTCATCCAGTTGGCGGAAGCTCTCGAATACCTCAAACTCCACATAACTGCTGCTCTTCATTAGATTGGCAAAAGGAGGCCATGTTTCTTCTTCCGGATCACGGTCATAGACGTAGAGCGCACCTTTTTTCGTGATGGTATCGGTGTAAAGTGCTTCGATAAATTGATCCAGCCATTTATCTTCATCCTCATATTGACTCAGCAGCTGCTGAAGCTCAGACGCCTTAGCGCTGATGGACTCATACTTCGCCAATTCCTCGCGAACATTTGCCAGCAGCTCCGGAGAGCGGATAAGATTTTCCTGCGCAAGCTCTGCTGAGAAGCTGCCGAAGATATCCTTTGTCGCTTGAATCTCAAGTCCATTCGACAATATTCTATTCAGCTCATTCAAAGCTCGTTTGATTTCGCCTAGGTTAGGCTTGGCTGCGTGGAGCCCCATATTGTAACCCTTGAGCTCATTCATTACATCGAATGGCTTCGTAAATTGCACGGAATAACGGCTGCTTGTGTTGTTGTCGATCCCTTTCTCCACAATGATCCGATAGGATTCCGCTTTGGCGAACTCCCCGCGAACCCTTGCATTATAGCTCTGTACGCGTGGGTTGACGTAAGTATCCCCCCATGATTTCTCAGGAATCGGCGAAGGCAGATACGTCCAGTTCACGCGGTCCGTCTGAACCAAATGACGGCCAATGCCTTCTTTGTCAAGAATGGTTCGTTCATAGCTTTCTTCATATACCTTCAGCGGTGTATAAACAAACAACGGCACACCATTTCTCGTATTCAACCAGAAGATCCGGTTTTTCACTTCGCTCTCCTTAATTGTGAAGTGCGATTTGCCAATGGCATTATTCTGATAATTCCGGATTCCTTTCAAGATGCTAGGCGCATGAACAGGAACGGAAACAAAACCCCATGACGGCACATGCAGATTACCAGAGCTGTTGCTCAAGTGGAATACCGGTACTGCTTCTTCATCCAGCTTGCTGGCAATATTGCGCTCTACAAATTTCTCGATTGACTCCTCGTCTCCGTATTTCATCACGAGGAAATCTTCCATCGACTTCGTAATCAAATCACCGAATTTATCCGTTAGGAATTCAGAAATCGAGCTGACGATATCAATTTCTTGTTCCTTCACCCATTGATTGGAATGATCCAGCAGCTCCTGCGTAAAGTCGCGGATCAGATCGTCTCCATCCTTCTTATCCATCATGCGGCTAATGACATCCGAAATGTCCGGAACGCTAACAATATTCCAATAATAAGTTTTATTTCCTTTGTGGTCGGCATGCTCTTCACCATTCGTAAGAAGCTCACCATTTTTGGCAAAAATAGCGTTCAACACATTCAATATTTCAGTAAATACATTATAAATACGATTATTTTCGATATTGAGCAGCTGGTGCAGATCCTCATAGAACTCGATCATTTGCTCCATGCGCTCGACATCAGCATGCAGCCAGTACTCATTGATTTTTGCTTCGATATAATTGTTTTTCTTCTTATCCTTAGATACAAAAGCGCTTTTGGCATCGCCCATACGCTCATCAGCTTGATCCTTTGCTGCTTCTATTTCACGCGGCAGTCTTTGTAAACTCTCGCGGAGCGTTTCAATATACGAGAGAAGCATTTTCAGCAAGCAAAAGCCTTTCTCTGTATAAAGGAGACGGGATACGTAGAACGGCCCCTGCTCTGGATGCAGAAAAGTACGGCGAATTTGATCCGTAAATTGCGCAACAATCTCACCAGGAAGCTGCTTCTTCGCCTTAATGTATTCTTCACGCGCACGTGCCAGGAAGCTTTGCTCCAGCTCCGTATCCATGTTCACGACTTGCATTTTGATCACATTATTATAGTTAAGGCGTTCGCTATTCTCGTAACCTGGCAATGGCTCAGGAATGCGTGAATCGAAGGTTTTGCCCATTGTCTCCAGATCGATACCCAGCTTGCGCGCAAATTTCTCTACATCATCTTGGGTTGGCGCCTTCTCGAACATTTTGTCCATCTTATTAAACAAGCGATAGGCCAAGTAAGTCGTCATTTCCTCGATCGGCAAAACGGCCGAAGAAGCTCCGATAATGTTGTAGTCGTAGTTGGCTGGATAAAGCTTGTTCATCTGTGCGATGTTCGTGCGAATATTGCTTATATAGTCATGAATCGCGAATTCTTCACCCGACCCTTTATCCTCACTGGCCATAAAGTTCGTGATGTTCTCCGCGGTTACGTTCATACAATAATCATAAGCATTCTCAAGCAGCTTGCCCTCTGCGTTTGTCGCAGAGATGAGATGGCATAGGTTAAATGGCGGAAGCGGTGAATTAACGGACAAAATGCTGCCGTACTGCTGCTTGAATCGCTCGCCGCGGCTGTCCACATTCATCCAATAATCCAATTCTTTCAATGCTGCATAGCCATTTTTCTTGATATATTCCCGCGTGTGCTCACTAATGCTTTTGTTGGCTAGGTTAATATCCGGCGTAAACAAATAGCCAAGCGTATTCACCCGATCCACGCCTGCAGAGCCGTGATCACGCTCAATAATTCCTCTTACAATATAAGAGATATCAAGGAAACAGCCGCTGCCTGTACCGCCGGACAAGCCGGTTAGCAAAAATACCATCAGCTTCTTGTTCGTGCCAACTGAAAGCGTCTTGATCTTCTTATCAATGCTTTGCACAACTTGATTGATCTTCGTAAACAACAGCAAGCGTCCAGCTTGACGAACACCCGCCGCACCGTTCATTCCATCCGTAATGCTAAGCTCAGGTGAGAGCCAATCCGTAATATACGGCTCCAAAATACTGCGGTTTTGCAGCAAGCCCCCAACCTCGGCGTTGGAGAGCAGCACAAATTCATTGATGGGATCGAGACCGATCCCTTTATACTTTTTGTTGCGATCCTGTTCATTCGTTTCAAAGGCAAGAAACTCAACGTTATCGGGCTTCTCCCGCTTTCTCTTGGAGACTGGATCCTCAGGCAGCTTGAATCTGCGGTTAATTTGATATTTCAAGCGCAGCAGCGCATCAATACCTGTACCTCCAAGCCCAATAATCAACATAGGGTTGTCAATCGTATCAACCCTTATCTTCTCACTGACAATGCCTCCGCCTAGCGATACATCCAACTGCTGAATATGCTCTCTTACGATCGGTTTCATCCTTTTCTACCCCCTGAACTTTAATTAAACGAGATACTCAATCAAAATGGTTTTGTCTATTTGCTGCAATGAAACCGTGATGCGGTCTCCACTTTTCATTTCAAATTCACGATCCGCATTAATCGCGCGACCTGATTTTTCAATCGTGCATGCTGAACCGTTTTTCATTAAAATACGATCATTGCTTCCCGGTCTGAAAATAATAGCGTCCGCTTCCTTCAATTCCGGTGCCAGCTGGAGCAGCTGATGCAGATTGAATTTGCCCTTAAAGGTCGTCAGCTTCTTATACTGCGGAGATGTTTTGTCTCCCGTATTCTCATCTCTTATTTCAATGACCATTTGCCCGACAAAGCCGCGTTTCGCTTGCTTCAATAACCGCTGCACGTAATAGGCCGCCGCTAGTAAAGCGATAAGACCAACCACGCCGGCAATGACTGGAACGAGAGGGAACGGCTTCTTGTCTTTGGCTGGCTCGGGCGGAGTTGTCTGGCTTGTACCGCCTCCTGCCTTAGCGCTGATCGTGACGGCTTCCGTCTCGCGGAAGAAGCTTTTCTCCTCCGCTTTTACTTTAATTTCATAGTCATGCTTATCTGCAATCTTGTAGGTTCCTTCGAAATGATCACCCGCGTTGGTCATCGGCACTTCCTCGGTATTACCCGTATCTAAATCCTTAACGAGTATAACCGCGTTCATGTTGCTATACTGCGCACTATCTTTTAATTGTTGTCCGCCGCTCATCAAATGAGAGCTTATATTTACCTTATCTCCCTTGGCGAACGTAGTAGAAGAAAGGGGAGCCATCGCCAAGGTCAAATCATAGTTGAATATCAAGTTGATATCGATTTTATCCCGGTTAACACCCTTGACCTTCAACGTCCAATCGCCCTCGGTTGGCTTGAGCAGCTTAATTAGCGAATAACTCTTAGATTTAGATAAGAGTACGTCGTCAGACGGAATCGCTACTTCTTTCCCAGAAGGATCAACCAGCTTAGCCTCCACTGGATTGTTAGACATAATTGAAATATTCGCTTCAAGCACATTTGCGTTTGGAACGGATATTTTCACATTCTGATAGCTGCCATCTGCGGTAAATGAATCCACAGGTACGATATTCAGATCCAAATGACTCGCAAAAATCTCACTTAATATTTGAGGAAGATCATCCGCTGAATCCGTCGAGAACGACTTGCCGCCGGTCTGATCCGATAGCTTAGCGAGTGCTTCCTTGTTTAATTTGCCATTCGCGTTGAGTCCGATTGTATAAATTGGCAAGCCGCTGTCATTCGCTGCCTTTAGCGCCTTCTCCATATCCTTATCGGATTCAGCCTGCGTTCTGCCTGATTTCTTATCAAAATCGTTGTTTCCGTCAGCGAGCAGAATAATCATTGGTTCATGGGCCGGATCGGCGCCATCCTCCAAGATTTTCACAGCTTCCTTCACACCGACAGATACATCGGTATAGGCACCGCGGTCTAATTGCTCAATAAATTGCTTCAGGTCCTCTTTGTCACCAGCCGATTTGATTTCAAGCAGTGCTTTCTCCCGCTGTATTTTATCGGTATAGGCAACAATGCCAACCTGATCCCCCTGCGTTGAAAGCATATCGATGAACATCTTCATCGCTTCATTGCCTATTTTGCCAGGATCGCTTGTACTCATAGAATTACTCACATCCAGCACTAGCACGGCATCGATCCCCGAAGCGGTTTGTGCGGCATGCACCGTCGTTAATTGACTGAACGGCAGCAACAGAACGACTGCCGCCATTAGAAGATAGCTTGTGACACTTTTTATTCGAATCATGTTTATACTCCTTTACAAAAATACTGACGGATAATCCGTAATAGTCCAATAGTCCCTGTTAGTAACCGCTCCTGCTAAGGTGCTATACTATACAATAAGTATACTCGATAGACACCCATAAATCACTTTTACTGTAAGAGAGGAACCTAACATGGTTACATACGTCTCTATAGGACTATTGTTTCTTTTCGTCGCTATTACAGCAGTTAATTACTACTCAAGGCGCAAGCGAGCTCCCTCACAAGAGGTGCTGGATCGTCAAGTGAGGTCCATTCTGAAAAAAGGCGAGCGTGAACGCCTATGAATAAGAAACTGCCGATCAAGCTTAACCCCTTCATTAAAACACGCTATGCTTATGAGAAGCTTAAAATATGCGGAAACTGCAAGCACTTCACCGTTCTTGGCGATCTGCAATGTTCCGTTTGCGGTAAAAAATCACTCGTAAGCGTTCAGAAAAAGGCTTCATCCATGGTACAGCGCTCCATGTGGAAGACAAGAATCATCGCCCTGCTTATCCTGCTCGTTAGTCTTGTTGCGAGCGAGTCCTCTATGCAGTTTGGCATATGCGCTGCAGCCGGCATTCTGTTGATCGCCGGTCTATGGATGGTTCAAAGAAAAACAGAAGTCTTTGAGCAACGACTGCAGCTAGAGAAGCTGTTCAAGAGGGAGTCCAAGCATCTCGTTGCAGGCTTGACGGCTGACCATGATGAAGCCATCGCTGTGTTTCAGACTGGCAATAAGCCGCTAACTTATGAGATGCTGCGCGAGATAGGCGTGCTTCTTCAAACTGACCAGCTTCGGCTAGAGCAAATTTTGCTGCTGCAATCATTCATTTTGCGCAGGGATATGGATTTGATGCTGGAACCGCTTCTGATGGATCACTTCAATCCCGATCTTGCCGCCTATATTGGAGAAATCGCCAAAATTAGACGTGATCTAATCAAAGAGAATGCATTCCGCTATGTGCTGATGTATGAGTCTCAAATTCTAAACATGGAGCAGGGCGAGAACATTCTAGTCAGCGTAGCCGGAGCCGCTGTCAGAATGAAGCGGTATGTCTCTCTTTATCCTTATCTAGTCATGCGATATGCGCGTTATCTGCCCAAGGATCGTTTTCTTCGCCTCTACCGAATTGTTCTGCTGAATCCTCAGCCTAACTGGGGAGCACTAACGGAAGAGGTTCAAAATGTCTATAACGAAAAATACAAGTGGGATGAGGATTTCCAAAATCCGCAAAGGCAAAATAACTAACTAGTTAGCCCGCTAAGCCTCTGCAGACGAAACGTCCATCCTTTCCTTCTCTACAAAAAAACAGCTGTCTCAGAATGGATTCTGCGACAGCTGTTTTTCATATTCATGCGGATATAGATCGCGTCACACTACAAACTCCTTACGTTACTATAAACGAAAATGAGTCTCTTCAACATCGACTAAAGTCTAGTTTCATCCAAGCCTTAAAGCTGATTTAAATGTATGAAATAGGCTATTCCCACGGGAATTTAGTTAATAGGAAATCAGCAAACAGCTTGCTCTCTTCTCTTCGCTGCTTCCTCATTTGTGTTCGATAAGCAGCCGTTTCGAATAATTTCAGCTCTTCTTCTGTCTCCGGAATAATTTGCGGAGCAGGTATCTTCTGATTGTTTTCATCCATGCCTACGAACGTCAGAAATGAAGTTGCCGCTATCTTTCTTTCACCGCTCTTCAAGTCCTCCCGAATGACCTTCACAAAAACCTCCATCGAACTTCTGCCCGTCCAGGTTACAAAGGACTCCAAAGACACGGAATCGGTTGGCCTGATCGGATATAGAAAATCTACAGAATCCGTAGACGCGGTGACAGCTGTCACTCGACATAATTTCGAGGCAGAAATCGATGCAATATCATCAATATAGGACATTAGCCTGCCGCCAAACAACGTGTTGTGATTATTAACATCGGTTGGAAAAACTCGAGAAACCTTAAAGCACCGTGTTTCCTTCACGAATTTACTATCCATAATCGTATACATCTCCCTCTTCCTATGTACGCTCTTTGCGTACATATTTCCCCTTTCCTCTATTCCTTATGCTTCCACTGTCTCTCTCGCATTCAGTAAACCTTCAGTCAAGCTTCATATCCTTTTAACGTTGTAATAACAAAATAGATCCAACAAGCTTATTTCTCATTCCTGTCAGGAGTTGAATGCCATCGCAAAGCTCACTAAAAAGAAAAAATTGCTTCTCATCACTCTTTTATTACTTGCAGTAATTGGAACAGTCATCTACCTTCTTGCGGATCGCTATCTAATCGAGCATGTAGAGATTACTTTAACGGATCAAAAAACGGATAGTACCGCTTCATCGGAGCAAGAGGCAACAGCAGTGAAATATGACGACTGGAGCTATTCAAGCAGTAAGACAAACATATCGATCAAAAAGGTTGAAACCGGCTCCGGTGCTGATCAGATTACTTATTTTGTCGCAGATGTACAGCTTTCTGATGCTGCAAGCCTGCAATCTGCCTTTGCCGATGATTCCTTTGGACGAAACATTATAGCGTACACCTCGACAATCGCAGAAAAAAAAGATGCGATCTTCGCTATTAACGGCGACTATTATGGATTTCGAAATGATGGCGTCATTATTCGCAACGGCACTTTGTTTCGTGATGAACCTACGCGTGCTGCCATGGCGCTGTTTAGTGACGGGACGATGCAATCCTATGATGAAGAGGAGCTCTCCTCATCCGATTTGCTTGCAGAAGGTGTGCTGAATACGTACTCCTTCGGCCCTGTACTGGTGAAGGATGGTGAAGCGGTAGATGATTTCACCAAAATCAGTATTGATTCCAACTTTGGCAACCGTTCCATTCAAAATTCAAACCCCCGTACTGGCATTGGCATGATTGCGCCGAATCACTACCTGTTTATCGTAGTCGATGGGCGAAAAAGCAACTACAGCAAAGGGATGACACTCACGGAATTCGCGAAGTTATTTGCTGACTTAGGCGCAACGGAGGCCTATAACTTGGATGGAGGCGGCTCCTCCACCATGTATTTTATGGGCAGAGTCGTTAACAATCCGCTTGGTAAATCAAAAGAACGAGGCGTAAGCGATATCCTCTATATTGCAGAATAGAAATCGCAATTAGATTCAATAAAGGAGGCTGACTGACATGAATGTACTAATTCCCTCCTACGAACCCGATGAACGGCTGCTTCGACTTATTGAGCAACTGAGAGAACTGGGACGCTTTCCAATTGTCGTAGTGGATGATGGAAGCGGTGAAGCTTACAGCAAGCTCTTTCAAGCCGTTCAAGAGTTAGGCTGTACAGTCATTACTCATAGCAGAAATAAAGGGAAGGGCTATGCGCTGAAGACGGGTTTTCGATATTTTGAGCAAAAGGGTACAGAAGGCGGCATCGTTTGTGCCGACAGCGATGGTCAGCATCTGCCCATCGATATCATGCGAATGGCTCGCCAGATCGAGGAGCATCGGGGACATGTCATTCTGGGCAGTCGGAAGTTTACCGGACAGGTGCCACTGCGAAGCCGTTTTGGCAATGCGATGACCAGATTCGTATTTTCTTTTACAACGGGCAAGCGTATTTATGATACACAGACCGGACTGCGCGGCTACTCCGCCGATATGCTGAGCTGGCTGTGCAGTATTCCGGGTAATCGCTTTGAGTATGAAATGAATCTGCTGCTGGAAGCGCCTGATGCAGGCTTTCCTTTTATCGAGGTGCCCATTCATACGGTATATCTCAACCAAAATGAATCATCCCATTTCAGACCGATTGCCGATTCCACCCGAGTATACATGCCCTTTCTAAAATTCAGTGCGACTTCGGTCTTGTCTGCCATTATCGATTATCTACTTCTTCTGCTTATTCATTTATTCAGTTCAAGTCTTCTGCTTGCTGTAATAGGCTCCCGATTATCGAGCTCCATATTCAATTACACGATGAACAGAAATTATGTATTCTCAAATCGAAAAAAATCCACCATGCAAGCCTCGATGACCAAATATTTCTCACTTGTGTTAGTCATATTGGTGCTTAACTACGGACTTATGTATTTATGCTATGAGAAGCTCGGCATACCGCTGTTAGCAGCAAAGCTGCTTACCGAAGCCTCGTTATTCCTGTTCAGCTTCTGGTCGCAGCGTAAATTTGTTTATTGATTGAGTGAAAAGCAAAAAAAGGGACCGTCCAAAGGCCGCGTTAGCGGTCCAATGACAGTCCCTTTTCTTTCATACATCAATCCCTAGACGAAGCTCGGACTCTTTGCACTCGGCAGCTTATAGTCTAAGCCTTGTTCAATCGTCCTTTCAATGAGGGCTTTAAACGGCTCTAAGGAAATCCAGTCATGAATCCGAATGACCTCTGTGGTGTTAGCCGTAATAAACTCTCCGCCCATCGCTTCTTTATTAGCCAAATCAAAGGTGTCGCAGGTACATCCTACATGATGTGAGGCATCCAAGCCTTGTTCTGTATACGAACGACTTTCAAATGATGGCTGCGTGTAGCCTAACTGACTAAGCAGCATCTCGATTGCCGTACTATGATCCTTGCTCATCTCATCCTGCAAATAAGGGAGTCTAAACATTTTCAACGGCATAGAAACCCCCGCTTTGGTGTAGATCTCCTCTACCTGCTTATCCGCTCGCTCCAGCTGTACCCGTCCATCCTCCACGCTCATTTTAGAAAAATCAGCATGATTATAGCCTCGATGACCAATCATATGACCATGTTTAATGGCATAGACAGCTTCATCTGAAAATTGTTCTAGTCCCTCGCCCAAGCAAAACCAAATGGCCTGAATCCCTTTTTCGTTTAAATGATCGACTTTTTGTATAAAATCCCCGGCTGGACCGTCGTCAATGGTGAGATACGCCGTTTTTTCAACCGCTAACATAACAAGAAACCTCCGTTTATCTATAGATGCCATAGTTAATTAATCTTAAGTATACCTATAATTCGCTCTAAACCCAAAGTAAAATAGTGTTTCTTGACAGATAGGTTTACAATAGATGGACTATGGAAGCAATAGGAAGTGATACTCTACGATGTATTCATGGAAAAGAAATTTGTTTGTTTTGTGGGCAGGCGTCCTCTTTTGCAGTGCGGCGTATACCATATCGATTCCGTTCATTCCCCTCTTCTTAAATACAGAACTTGGAATCACTAACCATTTGGAGACTTGGTCAGGTATCAGCTTTGGCATTACATTTCTAGCAAGCGCATTGATCGCTCCGTTTTGGGGGTCCTTATCTGACAAATACGGCCGAAAGCCGATGCTCATACGATCAGGCTTCAGTCTTGCTGTCATGTATTTTTTAACTTATTTTATTCATGATCCCTATTTATTTCTGGTGCTGCGCATCTTTCAAGGGCTGCTGGCCGGTTATGTCCCAGCCGCAATCGCACTTGTTGCAACCAATACACCGGAGGATAAGTCCGGGTACGCGCTTGGCATTATGGCAACGGCCAGTGCAACCGGCGGCATTATCGGTCCCGTTATCGGCGGGGTTGTCAGTCATTTTATTGGAAATCGCGAGGCTTTCGTTTTCTCCGGCTGCGTGGTGCTGGTTGCTGCGCTCATTGCCACTTTATTCGTGAAAGAGAATAAGTTTAATCGAAGGGCCGTAAGGTCCTCCATTAAAGAGGATATTAAGCATGCACTAGCTAATCGAACCTTTACAACACTGCTTCTAATCGCAGCCTTAGCAACGTTCTCCGTTATGATTCTTGAACCGTTGTTGACTGTATATGTGCTGCAGCTTGGTGTAGATAAGAGTGAAGCTTCATTAAAATCAGGCATTGTCTTCTCAGCAGTTGGCATTGCCACCTTGATCGCTGCGCCGCAATGGGGCAAAATCGGTCAGCGTATCGGTTTCTCCAAAGTTCTCTTTATAGGTCTGCTTGGCGGGGGTATCGGCAATCTCCTACAGTTTTTTGTGAGCGGTTATGCACAATTCGGCATCCTGCGGTTTATGTACGGATTGTTCTTTGCTGGTGTCTACCCGTCCGTTAATGCTATTATCGTAAAGGTAACCGAGACAGAATTCCGTGGGCGCGCCTTCAGTCTCAACCAATCGGCCACACAATTTGCAACGATGCTTGCTCCTGTCATTGGCGGTGTGCTGGGCGGCATTATCCCTATTCGTTGGGTTTTCGTCTTAAATGGCGCCTTGTTAATCGCTGCAGCTATTTTACTTCGCAGAGAGCGTTTAGAGGATAAGCAACGTCAACCCAGCCCTTCATAAATAAAAAAAAGAGACCTTTCGAGGTCTCTCCATACATATGAATGAGTAAGTATTTGATTTAGGATTGCTTTTTAGCAGCATGGATTTCGTTTTCGTTTTGATGCATCTCTTTAATCATACTTTGATAAAAATGACTCTCCTGCGTATTCAGTCCTCGTCTGTTGTCTTTCATCACCATATTACTAATATTTCGCTTTAAAATAAGATTCCGACGGTCTAGCAACTCCACATACGTCAAGTCAAATCACCCTCCAGTAATCATTTAATCTATTAAGTATAGCGAATGTGTAATAAGATGGGAAACGGCCTACACTGGCTTATCCTTTAATAAATACCGTTAATATTGTATGACATTTATTCAGCACAATGTATTCGAATATATCCGTCCATATCCTCCGTATAACGGATAGATCGAGTTTTCATCATAAAATGCGACATGCAGAAAAGAGGACTGAAAATGAATGCTTTTATCAGGAAGTGGATACATCTAATTGGTATTGCAACGATTCCCTTGCAGGGATTCATCTATGTTTGGATCAGCAAAAATATCGGACCGAACATCCACCACAACTATTATTGGCTAGACACGCAAATTCCTTTTCTTCGCTGGTTTGTTCTGGCTTATGTTAGCTGGATGCCGGTGATGTATATTAGCTTTCTATATCTTGGGATTGTGAATCGCTCCGTTTATATACGTACCGTCATCATTTATAACCTTGCCCTTATCGTTTGCAATCTTTGTTTTTGGTATTTTGCTACCTATGTTCCGAGACCTGCCGTTGAGTATACGGATTTGGCCGGTGTTCTAGTCAATTTCATTTACCGAGCCGATAATCCATACAACTGCTTTCCCAGCGTACACTGTCTCACCAGCTACCTCTTATTCATTACTTTAAACCGTGACATTATCATCGCTCGTTATTTGCGTATCTTCTTCAATATTCTGCTATGGCTCATTATTGCATCCACGGTGTTCATTAAGCAGCATTCTATATTGGATGTGTTCGGCGGCATTTTACTAGCTGAGATCGCTTATTGGGTCGTTCATTATGCGAATTCACGCTTTATGAATCGAGAAAAGCAGTTCACGAGCAGCATGTAGTTTAATAAGTTTCGGAAAACACAAAGGAGCCGCTTCATCACGAAATGAAGTCCGGCTCCTCTGTTAATCCATGCTCTTCAATAAATTGTACAAGTAATCAACCGATCTCATCGCATACTCAAACCGTATAGGCACACCATTATCGAGCAATACCAAGCAGGGAACGCTGGAGATTTTCCAAGCATCCCTCAGCTTAGCCGAGTAATTGATATTTAATTTATAGATCGTTACGGGGACTTGCGCAGCTTCGACCACTTCAAGCATTCGCTCAGCTACTTTGCAGGTGCCGCAGAACGGTGATGAAAATAGCAGCGCATCCTTGCCATTTCCGATTCGATTCAACTGCAGCCAATCCTCTTCTAATATCTCATGAATAGCCATCGTATGATGCCTGCCTTTCTCTGCGTCGAAATTGATTAACGCATGATGATATAATCATTATATTCAATAATAGACTTTTATCGCTCGGGAGACTAATAATTAATGATACCAACCCATCATTTAACGGAAGCAGAATGGCAAGTGCTTGCCCAGAATATGAAAGACCCTGAAGCATTCATAGTGTCATTCCAGCAGTTGGCACATAGGATGTCCGTTTCGGAGTGGCATGAGCAATTTGAGCTTTTAACGGAGGCTATAGAAAGCCAAACTCGAAATATACACTATGTACAGTTAACATTGTCAGCTATTAATCATATTAAACCGTCGCTTTCACCTGAATTGAACAACTTGTATGAGGTGCATGCGCATCTCTTTATTTTGGAAAAGCTGGTCAACCCCTCCTCGCTTTCTGTCGGAGCCTTTATCGGTTACCATACGCATGCCGCCATTTCTGACGTACAGGAAGCCATTATGGTTCTTTTGGAAAAAGGAGCTCAAGGAGCAGCCAGCCCTGCGTTTTGGAATCGAATCGTTGAAACGCTGTCCTACCTGAGAGAGCTTATTTTAAGCAGTTCAGCTGATCACCCTTATTTTGCAAAGCCGTATTTATTACTCTGGAGACTTTGGATTCATCCTAATGTGAAAGATACTAGCTTCTATAAGGAAGAGCTGAGCCTCTTGCAAGAAAAGGAAGGAGCGGCCCTTCCCTCACGTTATGCTTTGCTGATCGCCCAAAGTAAGATGTTCTTCTATTTAGGACAAGACCAGCAAGCTCGAGATGGGTTGAAACAATTAAGCAGACGCAAAGACTTCAATTCAGAGAGTATCCTTTATGTTCTAAATGATCTATCTATAGAGGGAGAATGGCAACGGCTGCTAGGCTGGCTGGTTGAAATGGCACCTCTACTGGAGAGGCATCATTCTAATCATACAGAGAGCTATTTCCGCTACTGGGATACGTTAATTGAGCATTTGCCTCAAGCGGAGGATCAAATGTGGGAGCAGATCTATGCGATGCTGCCCTATGCAAGATCTATTTATGAGGAAAAGCTGCTTAAGCACGGAAAATGGAAGCAATGGATTGATTATCAACTAAGTACTGGAGGGGAGCCTCTGCAGTATCGTGCTACTATTTATGCCCCTATGGAAAAAGAGGCGCCCGAGGTGCTGCTTCCCTTCTACCATCAGTCTGTAGAGAAAAATGTGCTTTTAAAAAATAGAGACGGCTATAAAGCAGCGGTAAAGCTGTTGAAGCGATTAGCCAAGCTATATAAGAAAATGAAAATTGAGGCACAGTGGGAGGACTTCATTGCTGCCTTTGCCTCGCGCCATAGCCGGTTGCGCGCATTGCAGGAAGAATTGCGGAAGGGAAAACTAATACCATGAGCAAGCTTACAAAATCCATTACTGTTGAAGTTAACCTCACGGCATATGGCGATGCGCTTATATACGGATATAAGGGCAGCGGCGATTATTTATCAGGACTCAGTCTGAAACATAGCTTATTCGCATGGCACGAAGCTTCCATCTACGGAACCGAGCTCGACATTCAGCAGACACAGGATGTCGAGCTGGTTCTTCTTCCTGCTGAGCAGGTTCTCTCCTTTTTTGCAGAAAATAGACTTTTGGAGCATGTGGACTGGTCATGGGGAGAACAAGCAGAGCAGCTTCAGCGCATGGCTCCTTTGCTTGCCGCTGCTATAGAAGAAAAAAAATATATGCCGAGCTTCTCTGCTTTCAAGGCTGGAGCAGACAAGCTGCAATGGACCTGGGATGAGGCGGCGAATAGAGCTCAAATACAAGGCATACTTGGACATTCAGAAGAAGAAGCAAGCTTTATTGCTGGATTACGCGCAGCGTTCTCGGCTGCAGTATTTCAACGCTATTATGGTACGGAAGAGACATCTGCGGATTTAAGAAGAGAATACCCGCTATTATTCGCCAAGGACCATACGGTATTCACAGGCTCTAATGCACAGGATTGGCTGGTTGCGATTGGATGGAAAACAGATCAAGCCCCCTTCCGCCCCGCTCTCCAATTAATTGAACCCCCAGATGCCCAGCATCCATGGGAGCTCAAGCTTGTGCTGCAGGACAAGCTTGAGCCTGCCATTCTAATACCTGTGCGTCTATCGGACAATGGCGAGGCTTTCGGCGCTTGGCCTGCCACATGGACAAGAGCCGTACACGAGCGTTCTCTTAGCTGGCTTGACCGCTTGCGCTACTGTCTGCCTAAAGCTCAGCTAGCCGGAGAGCAGAACGATCTACTGAACACACCATTGTCAAACGATATCGCCCTGCAATTCTTAACGGTAGACAGTCCTCGTTTGTTAGAGGCTGGCTGGCTAGTCCTTCTCCCCGCTTGGTGGGAGACTGCCAGCAGGAAGAAGCCGCGCCTTCGAGCTAAAGTCAGCTCTGAAGCAGGCAGCAGCAAAGGTGAATCCCTCTTTGGCCTTGATTCGCTTATCGACTTTGATTGGCGCGTCGCTATCGGCGATACTGATCTCACTGAGGCTGAGTTTAATGAACTCGTTGATCGAAATGAGCGTCTGGTTCGCTTTCGAGGGAAATGGATTTTGCTAGATCCCGCTTTGTTAAAGCAAATCCGAAACGTCATGCAAGGCATGGACAAGTCACAAGGCTTATCCTTTCAAGACGTGCTTCAGCTGCATTTGCTTGGGAACAATGACGAGCCCGGCAGCGAGGCTTCGGAACAAGCGGAAGAGGATGAGGGACGCATTAAGCTTGAAGTAGAGTTGAACGAGCATCTCAAGGGTCTCATGAGTCAGCTCGGCCAGCAGAACCAGCTCCCATCATTACCCATACCTAAGGGGCTGAAGGCTGAACTGCGTGATTATCAACAAAAAGGTTATGCTTGGCTTGTTTTCTTGCGGCGGTTAGGACTAGGCGCTTGTCTGGCAGATGATATGGGTCTTGGAAAAACGGTGCAGCTAATTGCCTATCTCCTGCATCTTAGGGAATCCGCAGACAAAGAGGCGAATAGAACACCTGCCCTCATCATTTGCCCAACCTCTGTTCTCGGCAACTGGCAGAAGGAAGTGGGACGGTTTGCCCCGTCGCTTAAGGTTATGCTGCATTATGGCGGGAATCGGCTGCAAGAGAAAGCCTTCTGTACCGAAGTCGGGAAAGTCGATGTTGTGGTCACTTCTTTTGCTACCGCAACACTGGATCAGGAGCTGTTGAAGTCATTTACATGGGCATCTGTATGTCTGGATGAGGCGCAAAATATTAAAAATGCCGGCACCAAGCAATCGACAGCCGTTCGCAGCTTTCCTGCCAAACACCGAATTGCCCTTACCGGAACGCCTATTGAAAATAGACTTTCTGAGCTATGGTCCATTTATGATTTCATTAATCCTGGATTTCTCGGGAGCTCTCACGGCTTTCAGAAGCGATTTGCTCAGCCGATTGAAAGAGACCATGACGCGGAGCGCACAGCAGATTTACAAAAACTAGTTAAGCCATTTATGCTTCGTCGGAAGAAAAAGGACCCTGCCATACAACTTGATTTGCCTGAAAAAAACGAGATCAAAACCTATCTTCATCTCACGGCAGAGCAAGGTGCTCTGTATAACCAAACCGTTAATCAGCTCATGGATCGCATGGGGAAGCTGGAGGGCATCGAACGTAAGGGAGCTATTTTGTCCGCTATTATGCAGCTCAAACAGATTTGCGACCATCCGCTGCTGTTGACGAAGGAGCCTCTTCCTGAAATTTCTGACTCTGCTGACGGCGCTGGAGTTTCCGAAGCACTCATTGAACGTTCTTCAAAGCTCGAGCGTCTCCTTGCTATGGTAAGGGAGCTGCGGGACGAGAATGAACGTTGCCTTATATTTACACAGTATATTGGCATGGGACAAATGCTGCAGACGGTACTTAATCATGAGCTTCAAGAGCCCGTTCTCTATTTAAACGGAAGCACCTCCAAGCTCGCGCGTGATCGCATGATCGAGCAATTCCAATCTCGTGAGCTACCGCCTGCTGAACAGCCTAATGTCTTTATTTTATCAATCAAGGCTGGCGGTGTTGGTCTTAATTTAACAGCTGCCAACCACGTCTTTCACTTTGATCGCTGGTGGAATCCTGCCGTCGAGAATCAGGCAACGGATCGCGCTTACCGTATGGGTCAAACGCGTGATGTGCAGGTCCATAAATTTATTGCGCTTGGTACGTTGGAAGAACGCATCGATGAGATGCTGGATAGTAAGCATCAACTCAGTGAGAATGTCATATCAGGCTCCGAGGGCTGGATTACGGAGCTCTCAACAGAAGCGCTTAGAGAACTGTTTACATTAAGGCAGGAATGGAGCGGATCATAAGGATCCGCTCCATTTTCAATTATTATTTTGTTACAAATTGAGACAGTATGCCCTTCAATCCCACTGAAAGCTCGTTCAGCTTTCTCGCTGTTTGGACCAAGTCCGTGCTGACAACGAGCTGTTCATTCGTCGAGGACGCTACCTCTTCAGAGATCGCAGTCGACTCCTCTGCTGTAGCACTCACTTGCATTATCATATCTGACAACGTCACCTGTGAAGTCTGCAAATTAGTGATAGATGAAGACGTATGAACGATTTTCTCTACGAAAGCATTCATTCTGTCATCGACTTCCTTAAATATTTTGTCTACTTTCTTTGCTACATTGACCTGCTCCTGATGAATCGGATAGTTCTCATTCAGCGCTTTGACGGTCAAGTCTACCTCTTCTACGATAGAACCAATAATTTTGGTTACGATTCCGATTGAGCCGCGAGATTGATCCGCCAGCTTGCGCACCTCGCTCGCAACAACCGTGAAGCCTTTGCCATGCTCACCCGCTCGCGCTGCCTCGATAGCCGCATTAAGCGAAAGTAAGTTGGTCTGCTTAGCGACATCATCTAATAGTCTCAGTATTTTGCTGATTTCCTTCGTGCTCTCCATTAGCTTTTCGGACCGGATTAACGTTTCCTTCGTTAGGGCTTCACTTTCATTCGTTTTGTCTAGCAAAGCATCCATTTGGGCAATGCCTTCGAGGCTTTCCTTCTTAACGACGGCGGCATACTGCTCCATTTCCCTATTATTTTGAACGAATAAATTCATTTCCTCCTGCATGGCTAGTGAATGTGCGCTTCCATCCTCTGATTGCTGGGAGAGATCTGAAGCCCCCTTCGATATTTCTTCCGTCGCATAGGCAACCTCCTTCGCCGAAATCCCCATTCTCTCCGATACCTCTTGAAGCTGGTTTGCGGTAGCAAGAACGTAATTCAACGCATCGTTTGTCCCGTCTATTAATTTGCCAATATTATCAGCCATTTGGTTAAAGCTTTGGCCAAGCTGTCCAATTTCATCCTTGCGCTTCACATTCATGCGAACCGTTAGATTGCCCTTCTCTACTTCCTCCATTAAATTACGGATGCCATTAATCGGCTTTCCTACCGTGCGAACAATAATATAACCGAGTGATATAGAAAGGAGTGCCGCTGCTGCGATCAGCAAGAGCGTAATCCAGAAAATACGATCGATATCCTTTGTCAGTTCCTTGAGCGGAACCTCGCCGATGAGATTCCAGCCTGTCAGCTCAGATGTACTGTATACGATCAGCTCGTCCTTATCTACAAATGAACCATTCGTATCTCCCTCGGGTATATCGTATTCCTTTGATGCAAGCTCCTGCTTAGGATCGAAGGCAAATATGACCTTCCCATGCTTATCCTTAATGACCGGTTGATGACTGGTTCCAAGTGCTGCTTTCTCCAGCGCCTGCGCAACCACTTCTTCCTTAAGCTCAATAAATAATAAGTAGTTCCCGCTGTTCACCTTGAGCATTTTACCCATCGCGATATAGCTCGTCTTCACCTTATCCGCATCTTCCTTTTCAATCGAGCCGAGCCATAGTGCTCGGCCATTCGCTTGAATAACAGGATCAAAGTACGGCTTGTAGAACGAAATGAGTGAGGTTCCGTTGCCGGATGTATACAGAGCAGAATCAAAATCCCGACCGGTGTCGACCTTTTTGTATATTTTCTCATCAAATAATTGAATGAATACGTCATTCATGGATGCAGAAGCAGACATTTTCCCAGTGATTTTGCTTTCTGTGGAAATGCGATCCGTCGCATCATCCTCAGCTATTAAGTTAAGACGATATTCAAGATCGCTCATCAGCTCCTGATCCATTACGAACTGGAGAGAGATGTTCTCGTAAAAGTTAAAGAGATAATCCAACTTCTCCGAGGTCTGCTGCACGGTTTGCTCCGAAACCTCGGCAACCTTCCGCTCCATTGCACCTTTGGAAACGAGATAAGAGAAAGTACCAACCAAGGCGACTGCAAGAACAATGCTTGCAAAAAAATACAAAAACAACTTCGTGCTGATAGAATGCCATTTTAGGCTTTTCAATTGGAGTGCTAGCTGTTTAATATTTGATTTGAAAACGCTTACGTTTTTCTTCATAACGATGCCCCTTATTCAGTAGATTATCCATTTCCATATGTTAATATAAATATTATGTAATTATTAAATACATTACATTATTTTATCTAAACTATCAACAAAAAGTTAAAGGAGTCATTTCATTCCCAAACTGTTACTGTTTTTATCACTTTAAAGTCTTTCATATGACATTTTTCAATATAATTCTTCCTCATTCATTTGGTTTATATTAGTTATTAATACATAGACAATCTAATTCGCCTTTTGTATGGATAAGGGCAAGGATGAGATCAAATGATCAGCCCGTCTAGAAAAAAACAACCTTCGCTCTCCAGCTACAAACCGTTCCCTCTGCTTGATCCAAAATTAAACATTTAAAAAGCCACATTCCTTTGCGATGTGGTTTTTTGCGTTCATGATTGAAACAAAACAGCCTAGAAAGCGTCTTAATAAGTAACTCGCATTTATCGGATGTATCGTTCCGAACAACAACTAGGAGGTTCATAACAATGAAATCAAAAATAGCGATTGGCGCTCTTGGCTTACTTCTTGCCCTGCCCGTCACTCATGCCGCCGCACAGGAAAAGGGAGACATTTCCCTCTATGTAGACCGCAAACCTATCTCATTCACCTACGCTCCTTTTATAGATAAAGGGCGAACCATTGTTGAGGTACGCTCCCTATTCGAAGCGCTCGGCATCACCCTGAACTGGGATCAGCGCTCCCAGACCATTTCGGGCACAAAACCGGGAATGACTCTCCAAATGAAGGTTAATCAAAATTACGCTCTAGTTAACGGCAAGAAAATAGCTCTGGATGCAGCTCCACGTGTGCTTCGGGGTCGCACATTAATTCCTTTGCGCTTCGTGAGCTCTGTTTCCGGTGCAACAGTAGACTGGAACCAAGCGACTAAGACGATTAATGTCACGAACAGTTTGCTATTCCCGGATGAGCAGCTGGAAATGATGGTTAGAGAAGCAATTGGCAAGATTAATCGAAATACACCTATACTTAAAAGCGACATCGAGCGCATAACCCATCTGGAAAGTCCGCTGAACGATTTTGATCCCGCAAGAGCACGTTATGAGCCAAGTGACTTAAGCGGTATTGAGCAGCTGACATCATTAAAAACGCTCCTGATTAGCGGGGATATTCGGTCTTATGAACCATTAAGCAAATTGACAAAGCTTGAGAGTATTTCCCTTCGCGGTTACGCGAAAAGTCTTGCGCCCTTGGGGAAGCTAACGACGTTGAAGCAGCTGAATGTATCATTTATCGGGAGCGATCTTAGCCCATTGAAGACGTTGAAGCATTTAACCTCTCTGAGAGTTAGCACCAGCCAATTACTAGATTTAAGTCCTCTTAGCGGGTTAAGCCAGCTGGAGGAGCTTGCGATCACAGATAGCGGGACCATAAATGTGAAACCTATAAGCCAGTTAACCCAGCTGCGGAAGTTAGATCTAAGCCGAAATGCTATTGTGGATATTTCTCCACTGCGTTCATTAAAAAGTATCGAAGAGCTCAGCCTTGGCAAGAATCGCATCGTATCGCTAGATGGACTTCAAGAAATGACACAATTAAAAAGAGTAGACCTAGAAGGAAATCAATTAACCGGTGTTACTGGCCTGCCGAAGGACCAAAACCTGGACTATCTGAACCTCAGATCGAACAGGATTACCAGTCTCAACGGCATGCCCGATATGCCGAGCGCTTATATTATAGTTACTAATAATGCGCTTCAGTCCCTAGCAGGGTTAGAAAATCATCAGTATGGAGAGCTGGATCTGAGCTTTAACGAAATTTCTTCTCTAAATGGCTTACAAGGCATTCAAGTGAAAGACCTGCTTCTAGATGGCAACCATATTACTGATTTGAAGCCACTAGCGGATCGAACGCAGATTAGTCGTTCTCTCTCGTTGAACAATAATGGGATTCGCGATTTGTCTCCTATCAGTGGATTGAAAGATCTGCAGCGCTTGGATATCAACCGTAATCAGATTGTTTCGATAGAATCTTTGACAGGTCTTTCTAAGCTGAAATCACTAGACGCGACGGATAACGAAATTCCTTCGCTAGAGTCCTTGCTGCGTTTTCCAGCCATTGAAGAGGCTAAATTCTCTTCCAGTTTTTCTCCTGACATCAAATCGATCGAAGCACTGCTGGCTCATCCGACTTTGCTTAACTTATCCACTTCGAACGGCGGAGCCTTTAGTAAGGAATTAGAAGAGTTGAAGAGCAAGTATCTCGAAAAGGGAAAATGGTTGTCTTATTAAAAACGGCAAGATACCACAATTTATTCAAACTAATTCAGCAAGTATCGGAGTGAGCAGTGTACATGAATATTACATCTGGACGATTAACAGGCCGGATCGCAATTGTAACAGGGGCAAGTCGTAGCGCAGGAATCGGTGCAGCGGTGTGCAAAGAATTGGCCTATAAAGGTGCTGATATATTCTTTACACATTGGGGTAACTACGATCAAGTAATGCCCTGGGGTAATAACAGCGAGGAACTTGAGCAGCTTCGCGAGGAAATCCTCTCAATAGGCGTTCGTTGCGAACACTTGGGAATGGATCTTTCTGTACCTACAAACTATGTAGAGTTAATGAACGTTGTAGAGAGGGAGTTGGGGAACCCGTCCATTCTTGTGAATAATGCCTGCTATTCGGTCAACGATGACTTAACTACTATTACCTCAGATTCTTTAGATGCTCATTACGCCATTAATGTTCGAGCAGTAACTTTACTTAGCGTGGAATTTGCCAGGCGTTTTACTTTGCAAGCAAGCGGCCGAATTATTAATTTAACATCTGGACAATCACTTGGCCCAATGGCTGGTGAAATTTCCTATGCTACAACGA
This sequence comes from Paenibacillus sp. J31P13, assembly GCF_056269295.1. Lineage (NCBI taxonomy): Bacteria > Bacillati > Bacillota > Bacilli > Caryophanales > Paenibacillaceae > Paenibacillus > Paenibacillus sp. J31P13. The sequence goes on along the minus strand of NZ_JBWDNR010000003.1, from coordinate 233,734 downwards.
AAGGGGCGGTTGATGCTTTCACACGTACTTTTGCAGCAGAGGCGGGACCAAAAGGCATCACAGTAAATGCTGTGAATCCTGGACCAACGGACACTGGCTGGATGACTCCAGAAGTTCGACAGCAGCTCTCTTCACACTTTACAGCAGGTAGAGTGGGCTTGCCCAAAGATGCTGCTCGTCTGGTTGCATTCTTAGCCACAGACGAAGCAGAATGGATTACCGGCCAAGTATTACATTCAACAGGTGGATTCAACTGATGAAGAATGATTGTACAATTAATAAAGCGGCAGGCAATGAATATATTTAATCAACTTGGTCTGCCGCTTTGTCTTTATTCAAATGATCCAACAGGGTGAACGCTCGTATTTCAATCCTTCATCCCTTAACGTTTCGCATATTGCAAAATTGCGATAGCAGCTCGTTCCCGTCGGTCCGCATCCTCGCTTTTCAACGCTATTTTCAAAATATCCAATGCCTCCTCAATGGTCTTCTCGTCCACTAGTCCCAAATGAGAAGGCTCTTGTGCGTCTTCTGATGTATGCGACACCCAACGCTCCACCTCTTGAACCGTCACAGCCCGATTAAACTTTGTAATCATCTCTTGTTCGTCCAGAAACCTCTGCCATTCCGTATGGAGCTCCTCCCTAGGAAGGCTCTTTAACCATGTAACCCCCCTGCGATGACAGGTGCCATCCTCCGTAGTATCGAATTGATCAATATAATAATAGTCGCCAAGATCACCGAGATGGACCCATTCCTCATCAGCAATCAGTATATAATCGCCGTCCTGCATCTCATGTACAAAGGAGCTAACCTCCGTTAAACGCTCCGACCATTCCTGTCCCTCATAGTTATATAGCCATGCTTCTGCCAAACGCTGTTCAAGCTCGTCCTTACTTATGTTTTCCAAATTCCCTAAGCCCGGCCAACCCATGCTTACAAAGTTATCCTTCAGAAACTCCTTCATTCGACCAACGCCGTAAAATCCTAACTTCATTTGGAATAGATTCATTATTCATCCTCCTCTCAAGCGGACACTCTGGATGATATCCCGTTTTGAACAAAAGAATAGCCTAATCCACCTCTATTGTAAAGAAGGGATTAGGCTTTTCGTGGATTACTTAATGGTTGTATCCAATGCTATCGGTCGGGGCTGTTATTGCTGTTTTGTTACTAGCTCCAGCTCCACCGGGATTTCCATCGCCACACTTTTACCTGCAGCCACATTAACCGCAGCCTCAATCGCTTTCCGTCCCATTTCTTCAGGCTTTTGTGCCACCGTTGCGCTCAGCATACCTGCATTTATGGCGCTTAACGCATCAGCTGATGCGTCAAAACCGACAACGATGATGTCTTTCTTGCCAGAAGCAACAATCGCATCAATTGCACCAAGCGCCATTTCGTCGTTATGGGCGAAGACAGCTTTAATATTGCCGCTCGTTTGTAAAATCTTTTTCATAACAGTCATGCCTTGATCTCGATCAAAGTCCGCGGGCTGTGAAGCATTAATCTTTATACCTGCTTTACCATCTACAGCCTTGTGAAATCCTTCCCCGCGATCAACTGCCGTGGAAGTCCCCATAATTCCTTGCAGTTCAACGATATTTCCTTTATTCCCAATTGCCTTTAAAATGTAATCACCCGCTAATTGACCTCCCTTCACATTATCAGAGCCGATATGTGAGAGAACGACTCCTCCGTTAGAGGCACGATCAATTGTAATGACTGGAATACCCGCAGCGTTAGCTGCTTCCACTGCTTTTACGATAGCATTACTGTCTGTCGGATTAACTAGAAGAACATCAACCTTCTTCTGGGTTAAACCATCCATGTCATTGCTCTGCTTCTCTGTATCATTTTTGGCGTCTACAACAATTAACTCTGCATCAGCTTCCTTAGCCGCTTTCTCAGCACCTTCTCTAAGCGATACAAAGAAAGGATTGTCCTGGGTCGAAATCGACAAGCCAAATGTCGCTTTTCCATTTGTGATTTTATCTTTATCTGTGCCTGTGGATTTTCCTGTATCTGTTGTTGCGCATGCTGTTATCAAAACAAACGCAGCCGTTAAAAGTGGAAGTCCAAAAAACCGCTTCATTATTGTCGTCTCCCTTTAATTTAAATAATTTATGTATTTCAAGAAGAGCATTTTAGATATACGGGCTGTAAGTACCTGTAATTTCCAATCCCTTTTAAATCATTCCCCATTTCTCACTATCAAATGCAACAAAATTTGGCTAATGGTTAATCCTGTTCAACTCAAAAAAACAAAAAAACCACAACCTATACGGTTATGGTTTGGAAAGAAAAAGTTCAACGTTACAAAGATCCAGTCAGATCTAGACGTTAATATCCTGTGGATGGGGGTCGATTACAAGCTCCGCAGCTTTAGCATTTGCAACAACTTGCTCAGGGTCCTTACAGCCCGGTATGACCGCAGTTACGGCAGGATGCTTCAAGCACCAAGCCAGTGCCCAGCTAGCCATATCTACACCTTCTGGCACTTCCTCATTCTTAATCCGCTCTACTTCCCTCAGCTTAAGCAGCGTGTTCTCTGCATCATGACGATGACGCACATCAGTTTGATTGAAAGTAGCTCCTGGCTTATATTTACCGCTCAAGTAGCCGCTAGCCAAAGGCACGCGAGCAAGCACGCCGAGATCCTGCTGTTGACAGGATGGAAAAACCCGCTCCTCTGGTGCACGCTCGAGCCTATTATAAACGACTTGAATAACACGGGAATTGACGGCAGTAGATGCTTCCGTCTGATGCAAATTATCATTGCTCCCAATCGAAGTGCCTAAGAAACGAATTTTGCCCTCTTTTACCTGCTTATCTAACGTCGTCCACAGGTCTTCGACATCAAACGCTGCATTCGGTCCTGAATGGAATTGATACAAATCAATATATTCTACCTGAAGCGCTTTGAGTGAAGCGTCCAGTTGAGCAACTACTCCTTTGGCATCAAATACATCCGTACGCGTAAAGCGTTCGTGAAAATGATGGCCGAACTTCGTGGCAATAATCCAGTCCTCACGCTTACGCCGGCTTATGTAATCACCGATTAGAGATTCTGAGAGATGATCGCCATAACACTCTGCCGTATCAATCAGATTAATTCCTAGTTCATGTCCCTTGTCCAGTATCGCGTCAACTTCCTGCTGCGAATACTCTCTACCCCATTCCCCTCCAAATTGCCAGGTTCCAAGTCCAATAAGTGACACATTCAAATCCGTACTGCCAAGTCTTCTATATTTCATGACCATCACCTCTTCCAATTGATTATGCTCTACCCTCTCATTATAACCTCAATCACTGTTATAGAAAAACACATACTAAACCATCCTAAGGTGATAAAATGTCCATGCTGTGCTACAATACTGGAATTGCAACTCCAAATGCTTAGGGAGGTTTTTCGAACGCTATGCTCATTATTGGGATCGCCGGCGGCACCGGCTCCGGAAAAACTACGGTAGCTCGCTCCGTAATCGATCGTCTTGGATCGGATAAAGTGACTTTCATATCCCAAGATAACTATTATAAGGACCATTCAAATCTCAGCCTAGAAGATCGCGGAGGAATCAACTATGACCATCCTTTCGCCTTTGACAATGAGCTGTTAATTGAGAATCTCATTCTTCTAAAAGAGGGACAAACCGCGTACGCTCCTGTCTATGACTTCACGGTTCATGCTCGATCCCCCCACGAGAAGGTAGAGCTTAAGCCCAACAATATCATTATTATCGAAGGACTCCATGTGCTGTCTGATGAGAACCTTCGAGAGCTTCTAGATATCAAGGTGTTCGTCGATACGGATCCTGATGTTCGCATCCTTCGCCGGGTACTTCGAGATATTGAGGAGCGCGGCCGGAGCATCCAGTCCATCCACGATCAATATTTAAATACGGTAAAGCCCATGCACGAGGCATTCATCGAGCCATCCAAAAAATACGCCAACCTGATCATTCCTGAAGGCGGGCATAATGAGGTCGGCATCCAGCTACTGTCCGTGTTGACTGAAAAATATTTGACGGGCGAACGATTTACTGCGGGCACTTAAAGCCGGCAGTAGACAGACTGTCAGTCCTTTCATCATGGATAAAACAAAAAATAGCCGAACAGCAGCCCTCTGCCGTTCGGCTATTTCTCTTATTTCAAAAAGCCATTATCAACTTCCATATGGAGCGTCTTTAAAACAAGCTCACAGTACATCATGTTTGCCCAAGAAAACCATTCCCGAGTATACTGGTCGGGGTCGTCCTTATGAAAGCCCTCATGCATCATCCCGCAATCGGCATCTGTGCTCTCAAGCAGGTTCAGAATGCGTTGTCTTTCTTCATCGCTTTCGCTTGTCAAACCCTGCATAGCCAAAGCGATCGGCCAAATATAACCGTTCGGCGTATGCGGACTGCCAATCCCCGCTGCGGCTGATCCCTCATAGAAATAAGGATTATGATTGCTGAGCAGGAATCGACGGGTGTTGACGTATATAGGATCGTCCGCCTTGCAATAGCCTAAATACGGAATGGACAACAAGCTCGGCACATTGGCATCATCCATGAGATTATGATTGCCCTTGCCATCTGTCTCATAAGCATATATGAGTCCGAATTCCGGATGCTCTACCCGAGCATGCTGCTGAATACCGCTATCTATTTCAGCCATTAAAGCTGCTGCTGTCTTTGCCAATTCAACATCTGCAAGCACTTCCTCGGCAATTTCAACCGTATAGCGCAATACAACAACTGCAAACATATTGGACGGAATCAGGTATCCGTATGTGCACGCATCATCACTTGGACGAAAGCCAGACCATGTCATGCCGGTATAGACCGTTTCAGAGCCCCTTCCATCACGAACCAGCGTATCCGTCGGCGGACAATTCTTCCGCTCAAAACGATAAGATGACTCCGTCTCATGATGCTGCTCGGTTCTCCATAACTTCAAGATACTCTCGATACCTTGACGAAACGTATCATTGAACTGAGACGTCCTGCCTGTATTTTTCCATAGTAAATAACTGAGTTGAATCGGATAGCAGAGCGAATCTATCTCATATTTACGCTCCCATACCGAAGGGTTCATCTCTGTTAAATCATCTGTATGACCAGCGCCATTTGGTTTCTCATTAAAGGCGTTTGCGTAAGGATCCATCAAAATAAAACGGAATTGCCTTTCAATCAAGCCTTCAATAACATCAGCAACCTGTGCATCCTCTGATGCCAGAAGGAGATAAGGTCTAATTTGAGCTGCAGAATCCCGAAGCCACATCGCCGGAATGTCGCCCGTAATGACGAAGGTCGTACCATCCTCCAGCTTCTTCAAGGTCGTTTGCCATGTGTTCGCGAAGCATTTGCTGAATATAGCGGCACGCTTTGGCTGATCTGCCAGCCGCTCACTCATCGATTGATTCAGCTTTTCCACCGCTTCCGGCAGCTTATCAGAAGCCGTATCGGAACCCGTATTGGAAAGCGGAATGACCATATTCCATGTGTGCTCGAAATGCCATGCTCGTTCCCCTGTTCCGGTAGCAGCAAACAAATGCGTCGGTACACCGTTCTGAAAAAGTAAATTTGGTCTTTCCAAATTGCACATTTCTCTTTCCGTGCCGTCATCCCATTTTACGGTACGTGAATAAGCTTTCGGACTCTCATCAATCGTCCAGTTCACACAATCCTCGCTTGTCGCGTATACGCCGGCTCCCCATTCTCCCGTAAGACCTTTCGAATCATTCTTGAAATCATCCTTCATTAATAGATGGAATAGACCATCGGCATGCCATAAATAAGGATCTTCGACATGCAAGTCCGGATCGGTGAAATTTAAGATTGGATCATCCGTCAGCCGGCGGAAAGGCCCTTCTGGATGGTCAGCGACAGCCACTCCCAACTGAAGCGTTGAACCGGAATATTCTCTCGATTTGTAAATCATATAAGTGGTACCGTCTTCAAGAATCGTTACAGCGGGATTTGTCGTTATCGTGCAGTCCCATTTCCCCAAACGAGGCTCCAGCAAAGGAGTATCCTTCCTTTTCCAAGGTCCAAACACCGATTGCGATACCGCTAAGCCGATTCTTTTATTATTCCAAACCTCTGATCCTCGCTCCGAAGTAACGGAATCATTCGGTCCCGGGATCGGCCCCCCATATGTCGTTCCCATATAATAGAGGTAATAGGTGCCGTTCCAGTGCTTAATATGAGGATTATGCTGATTCATGCCGTCAAAATAGGTTCGTTCACGCCGTCCCAAAACCGTTTCGTCGTATGTGTACGGTCCTTCCGGCGTATCACTGGATGCTCTCACGATTTCACAGTTAAACAACCAGTTAACTCCGAAGCCCAGCTCTTTTGGCCATCTGGATGCAAAAAGATGATACCGCCCGTCCTCTCCCTGCACACAAGATCCGCACCAGATAAAGTAGTCTTCTTCACTATATCCGCCCCCTATAGGTGCAGGGAGCAAGCGATCGTATATCGGATTTCCCACTACATGTCTACCTCCATAGCCCTCAATTTTTATCCTTTAACGCTGCCCATTACAATACCCTTCATGAAGTACCTTTGCAGAAACGGATACACAAGAAGGATGGGGAGCGTACCGAGAAAGATTTGTGCTGCCTTGGATGTACGGTCAGATATGATGCCCAGCAAATAAACATCCGACTGTCTCATATTCTCAAAATCCAGCTTTATAATAACAGATTGTAAATAAGTGGCAAGCGGATAATGAGTAGGCTTATTCATCAGAATCATACCGTCAAACCAAGAGTTCCAATGATGAACAACGGTGAAAAGAAGAATCGTTGCAATGGCAGGCATGGATAGAGGCACCATGATTTTCCACAAAATGAGCCAGTGTCCAGCACCATCTATTACTGCTGCCTCTTCCAATTCCTTTGGCAATGAGCGATAGAAGTTCAATAATAAAATAATATTAAATACGGCAACTGCTGCTGGCAGAACGAGTGCCCATAATGTATCAATTAGGCCCGTCATCTTAATTGTCATATACCAAGGAATCAGCCCGCCGCTGAATAAAATCGTGAATACAAAAAACCAGGCAAAGTAAGACCGATGACGAAAGGCTGATACTTCTTTGGAGAGTGGATAAGCCGTTAAAATAGTCAAAAATAGACTCAGCGAGGTGCCGAGAAGCACTCTCTCAATAGTTATCCAAAATGAGCCCAAAAAGCGCGGATTATCCAAAATAAAAGAGTAAGACTTCATTGTAAAATCTACTGGCCAAAACACTACATCCCCTGCTGATACAGCTGTACTGGAACTAAATGAAATCGCTAGTATATGAACGAGCGGCAGTATACACAGAATAGAAACAGCAATCAAAAACGTATAATTGAAACATTGAAAGGAAATACGCCCCCATGAAGAAGACTGCATTAGCTCTCCCCTCCCCTACTAGAAAATTCTATAATTAGCGAAACGATACGCCATCCAATAAGATACTGAAATGAACACAAAGGAAACGAGTGATTTAATCAGCCCTATCGCAGTCGCGACACTATACTGAGCATCTTCAAGACCAATCCGGTACACCAGTGTATCGAGAACATCGCCGCTCTCATACACTTGCGGATTATAAAGGTTGAACACCTGATCAAAGCCCGCATTGAGCACATTGCCCAAGCTTAACGTCGCCATTAGAATAATAATCGGAACTATACCCGGTAATGTGACATGAATCGTCTGTTTCATTCGTCCAGCACCATCGATGACCGCTGCCTCGTACAATGCAGGATTAATTCCTGTTAATGCCGCCAAATATATAATCGTACCGAAGCCAAATTCCTTCCACGTATCCGTCAAAATAAGTACGTATGGAAACCAGCTGTTATTTCCAAGAAAAAATATCGGCTGCATGCCCAGCCAGCTTATAAATTGATTGACGATTCCTTCAGAAGGAGACAAAATGTCAACTAAAATCCCGCCGAGAATAACCCAAGATAAGAAATGAGGCAAGTAGATTAAGGTTTGCAATGATTTCTTCATAAACGTTTTACCAATTTCATTAAGCAATAACGCGAAGACGATAGGAACAAATAAATTAGCCGCCATTTTCATTAAAGAGATAAAGACCGTATTGCGAATAACCTTCCAAATATCAGGCAATTCAAAAACATATTGAAAATGAGCTAATCCAACCCACTCCGAGCCAAACCATCCCTTAGACGGTTTAAAATCCTGAAAAGCGATCACGCCTCCCGCAAGCGGGATATAGCTAAATATAATTACGAGTATCACAGCAGGGATTAACATGACATATAGCGGCCATTGTCGTTTCCACATGCGGTTCACGATTAGATTCATTCTCTCATCTCCCTACGTACCGAACGCAATAGGTAAAAGGATGGGCTGCAGCGCATGTCTGCAAGCCCCCTTAAACGAACATTTATTATCTAGAGGAAACGTCAGCGTTAACTTCTTTCGTAATCTGTTCTCCGCCAAGCGCATTCCACTTCTGTACGAATTCATCAAAGGCACTAATTTCAGCAAAGCCTAGAATGATTTTTGTGAATGTTTCTTTCTCCAGCTTATCAAGCGTACTCCACTTGGAGGACATGGTTTCTGTCTGACCGCCGAACTTCGTGGATACATAAGCATCTGAATCATAAGATTTAATTAGGATGGAAAATCCGGAATCCTCAGGACCGCCTTGACGAGTCGATGCCCAACCGGAAATATCATTGTTGTTTTTGAAATCAACCATTTTGCTGTACTCTGGAATATAGTCGGTAAGGATAGACTTATCCTCTTTCGTAACGGCTTCAGCCAAGTTTTTGAGATCTGAAATCGTTACATTATTCGCTTTATCCGACATAACGAGTGCGGATGTATACACATGCGTTTGATCACCATTCGCATCATTCGGGTTGTAAACAGCTTCATCCTTCGACTCACCGTAACGCTTCTCTTGATAGAAATTAAGCATTTTAATGATGGCTTCTGGATTTTTAAAGCCTTTACGAACAACAGTAAACTCTGTTGCAGGGAAACCAACGCTGCCAAGTGCTGTTGCATCATCAGCAGAAACGAGCGGGAATGCTTTCCAATCGGAATCTGGGTTCTTTTTCTTCATATCGATGAAGTTAAGCGGTACCCAGTTATGTCCGAACGTTAGACCAAACTTATTGCTTACGAAGTCGTCAACGACTTTATCCGTATCTTTTACGCCAAATTCCGGATCAATTAAGCCTTTTTTGTACATCTTTTGCAATTCTTCAAGCGCCGTTCTCATTTCCGGGACAGTGCTTCCGTAAACTACTTTACCGGAAGCATCCTCAACCCAAGTTTGAGGGTAAGCGTGATAACCGTTAAAGAAGCCGTTTAGAGAAGCTATGCCGCCGTATAGATCCTTCGTTAACGATAGGCCAAATGTATCTTTCTTACCATTGCCATCAGGATCATTATTTGCGAAGGCTTCTGCAATTGCCATTACATCTGCCATCGTTTTAGGTTCCGACAGCCCTAGCTTTGTCATCCAATCTGTTCTCAGCCATACCATTGGAAGGCCGTAAATCGTGGAGGATAGCTTAGGAAGACCAACCAGCTTGCCATCATAGCTAGCCGCTCCCAATCCTAGACCGCCGTCACCCTCGATCAATGTTTTCGTAAAAGGAGCTACATATTGCTCGTAGACCTCAGTCAAATCTGCAAGCTGATCAGCTTCAGCCAAACGTCTCAGCTGTGCGCCGTTGACTACAAATACATCTGGAAGATCCGAAGAAGCAATGGAGATATTCATCTTGTTAAAATAGTTTCCAGAAGCTGTTGTCCAGTCATAAATGACCTTAATTCCCAGCTCTTTCTCGTATCCTCTCGTCCATGCGTTGTTCTCAAAGCTGTCTCCCTCAGGGAATCTCCAGCTTTGCTCGGAAGGAGCTGCTGCATGGACTTCAATTATTCCTCCATCTTTGCCGGAATCACCCTTGTTTGTCTCTGAGGTGTTATTCTTCGTTCCGGAATTATTCGGTTCATTCCCGTTTCCGCAAGCGGACACCACCAACGATAGTGCCAATAAAACCAATAATAAATAACGATTTGCTTTCATATCTTTCCCCCTAGTAGATTGGATATTTAGCTTCATCTGTAATGTTAGCATCGCCTCTCTATGACGAAAACGCATACAATATTAACATCGTAGTCTTTTGTTAACTTATCATTCTGGCATTTGTCCAGCTATTTGACATGTCGTTCTCTATATTCCTGCGGCGTAAGCCCGGTATGCAGTTTAAAAAATTTAGTAAAGTATCGCGGTGAATCGAAGCCTACGCTCCTGCCAATTTCATTTATTTTCAACTGCTTGTCCAGCATCAATTGTTCGGCTTTCTTCAATCGCATTTCAGCGATATCATCCGATAAGTTTTTTCCGGATAGCTGCTTATATAATCTCGACAAATAAGCCGGATGATAGGATACATGTTCAGCAATCCTCGTTAATGACAGATCATTTTGAAGATTCTCAGCAATGAAGTCCTTGATCTGCAGAACAATATCCATTCCCTGACGTTCCCAATCTCGTGAGCGGCTTTCAAAAATAAACCTCATAACTTCCTTGTATTCATTAAGAAATTGATACCAAGGTACAGATTGAATCCCTTTTAACATACCTGATAAATCGAAGTGGGCTTCTATTTCATCCTTCATGCCTAGCTGCTGAATGGTTACCATGGCAAGAGAAACGAGTTCAAAATAAAGCTGAGCTTGATCCCAACTCGCATCATGCCCCCCATCTGACGCTACATCCGCGAGCTCCATCACCAAACGCAGGAATACATCTTTCTGATTATGCTCCAATGCATGCTTTAGACTGGCAATCTTCTTTATCGTCAACGTTTCTTCTTGAAGCATAGGTTCCCCTACTGATCGGCGATCCCGTAGAAATAATTGATTCTGCAAGCCGAAATTCCGAAACATCATATTTTTAAGCCGGTGAAATGGTACGTCAAGTTCCTCCAGCGGATAGAATTGTTCACTCATGACAATTGAAATGTTCATCCGCAATAGCGTTTTACTTTTTTCTTGAACCTGCCCCATTACTCCTTCAACATACGGAAGGGCTCGATCATGTGAAAAATGCTCCTCGTTAGGCTGAATAAACCAGATAATATGAGAGCGGTCACTTTCAATGGAGAAAACATTGGTCGATAGATGTAGTAAATCCTGAGCAATATTTTGAATGGCAAATAAATATAAGGAGCAATCCGTTGTCTTCATCTCAGATGGCCATTGATCGATTTTTCCCAGGACCATAAGAACCAGCTCGTCAGCTCGAAGCGGAATATCCAGCTCTTCGAACTGGGCAGCCAATGTCTCCCTATGATCGGATTGACCGTTAACCAAATCCAATAGCAAGGTTTTGCGAAGAGATGATTTCGCCTGATGCCAACGCTCTTTTGCTTCTGCTGCCCATTGCTCTCTTAGCAGCTCCTCATCCAGCTCCTTGGCTGCTTTTTGCAAAGCCTCAATGATAACCTCATCACCTTCAGTCTTTAGAATATACTCCGCCCCTCCTTGACGAAGAGCCTCCTGCACAAAAATAAACTCATTATGACCAGTCAAGTAAATAACCTTACACTTCGGCCATCTTACTTGAACCTCCTTATGGAGCTCAAGACCTGTCATCCCCGGCATTTGGATATCCATGAGCATAATATCAACCGGTGTTCTCTCCATCCGCTGTAGTGCTTCTTTGGCATGATAAGCTTTGTATATTTCCCATTCAGGATTACGCAAATCCCGTAAGCATTCAGCTAGTCCATCCGTAAATAGCGGTTCATCATCGACGATCATTAATTTGTATGTCATTTATCTTCATCCTCCATATGCATTGCTTCCTCTGAAAAGGGAAGCCTCATCGTAATATTCAGCCCACCCAGCTTGCTCCGTTCTGCGGTCAAACCATACTCCTTGCCGAATCTCAGCTGAAGCCGTTTATGAACATTGATGATGCCGGTCGTTTCATTGATCATATTGTCATTCATTCTCGCTAATCCATTGTGAAGCTCTACCAGAGTCGCATCCGTTAGATCATCACCGTTGTCCTCAATCACAATTTTAATGATTCCATCTGAAAGCAAGAATGATATCTTTAAATACCCATCCTCCAGCTTCGTTCCTAGACCATGTGTATACGCATTTTCGATTAAGGGTTGAAGAATGAGCTTTGGAACCTGCCTTTGTCCGATTCCCTCAGGAAGGGCGCTTACTTCCGTTTTGATACGATTTGAGAATCGAAGCATTTGTATACGAATATAGGCATCGGCATGACTAATTTCATCACTGAACGCTACGATATCCGATGCATTGCGTGTAATGTATTTGAAATAATCGCCTAAAAATCGAGTATACTCGGCTACCTTTTCGACATCATGGCTTTGAGCTAACCGATAGATGACGTAATAGCTGTTATACAGAAAATGAGGATTAATTTGCGACTGAAGCTGTTTTAATTCAGATGATTGCAGCCGGATCTTATGTTCAAATACCTCTTGGATGAGCACTTTCATATGACTTGCCATCGAATTGAATTGTCGATATACGGTGGAAAATTCATCACCCTTGCGGGTGTTGAGCACAACGTCGTAATCCCCTTTCTCCACCCGTCTTAATCCCGCTAGCAGCTGCTGGAAAGGCCGATGCACCAAACGATAAATAGCATAACTGAATACTAAAACCAGCAATAAAGAAGCAATAAGAATCACGTAATACATATAATTATAGCGCTGCAGCATGCCCGTTAATTCAGCCTCAGGCACCGTAACCATAAGATGTACGCCAAGACTTGCTGACACTTCATCGATGACCATATAGGACTTGTCATTGAAGGTCATATGAACGTATTCACCATTTTTATTTTGAGAATCAAGCGCTTTCAATTGTTCTGTCAAAATACCGCTATCCAGCCACTCTTTGTGATCAGACACAGCCCATCCAAGCTCTGGACTATACAGAATCGCTGATCCATTCTGATGAGAGTCAATATTCCCGATTTCTTGTAGCATCCGCTCTAAGATCGGCTGATTGAGAACAATCTCCATCGAAAAAGCGAAGTTGTCCTTCAGAAGCGGAACAGGATATAAGCCTCCCATAGCTAAGGTTGAACCATAACCATAGAGCATGGAGTTCGATAAATAGGAATTCGTAATTCGAGTAATATCCTCCTCAGGCATCTGATCTTCATAGCTGCTCGCGAACACCCCTCTTTTTAGAGATGGAAAGTACACCTTAACATCTTGAACAAAGGGACTTGAGGTTTTCAAAATATCAAGTTTATCTTTGACAGACAGAATCAGCTGATTTTTGGAGTACGGATCTAGAAAAGGGCCCTCATTAGCCAGCTTCAAAAAATCCTCATGCGCCAAATATTGATTTTTCAAGCTGTCAATTCGTTCAATTTCGGTCTCAAAGCTCTTTAGAAAATAGCGGGCATTCAGACTAACCGCATCTGTTGATCGTTGTAAAATACTTTTTTCCATTTGAAGATTCATATACACGTTCATGATATAAATAGGCACATTCAAAACAATAAACATCACAATTAGATTGGTGAGTATGGACTTTCGCATATTAAATATATTCCTCAAACCGACTGCCTCCCTGAAGTGATGATCTTATGTTTCATTCCTGTAAGACTCATCATATCGTATAAGATAAAATTCCGAACGGCAATTAAATAGTTAGAATGACGTAAAGAAAACAAAAAACCACAACCGAAAAATCGGTTGTGGTTTTTGTTTGTTTTGATTAAAGTCCTTATCCTTCTTCAAATAGAAAATGGATTCTATTCGTACCAATATCCTTTATGTCCCTTTTCAAGGCGCATTAATGCCTCTAAGTAGTAATAATCGCCCCATATAACGAAATCATCTGGAGATGAATTTCCTCTAACATGATAGGATCCATGCTTCAGGAACCCTTCAACATCACTGTCATTCATGGTGGAATAATGATTAACCAATCCGTTCATCGAATCTTGCAGTCGATTTTGCAGGTATTCTCTTGTGCTGTCGTTCTCGTCCAAGTGGCTAAGCAGTTCAATGATGCCACATGCAACAATGGCTGAAGCAGAGCTATCCCTCGGCGTATTGGCGTCCACAGGCGCATTGAAATCCCAATAAGCGACATGATCCGCAGGAAGCCTTTCCAGAAAATAACGAGCTAACCGCTTCGATGACTCTAGGTATGAGGCATTTTTGGTATACCGATAGGATAAGGCAAATCCATAAATCCCCCATGCTTGTCCCCGAGTCCAGGTGGAGCCGTCAAGATAGCCTTGATGTGTGCCGCCACGAATCGAGTCTCCCGTTTCTTGATCAAAATAGAATGTATGGTAAGAAGAGTCATCGCCTCGTATTAAGAAACGCTGGCTTTGATCAGCTTGTTTAATGGCAACTTGCAAGTAATCCTCTCTTCCTGTCTGATCATAAGCCCAATAAAGCAAAGGCAAATTCAGCATACAGTCAATAATAATCCGCCCGCCGTTGACCTCATCGCCTTCGGGGCCCCATGCCTGTATAATCCCGCTTTTCGGACGCCACCGTGTCATGAGATGATCAGCTGCTTGCAGGGTTAACTGACGCGCTCCCTCATCCTTCTCAATCATCCATTGTGCTTTCGAAGAGAGCGAATAGAGAAAGCCGATATCATGATGGTCCAAATACACTTTTTGCTCCAGTCTGGTCTTAAAGCTCTCTACGGTTCTGCGCGCAGCATCCCGAAAGGATGTATCTCCCGTATACTCATAGCAGAGCCACAATATGCCGGACCAAAAGCCATCCGTCCAGTCTGTATTCGGATTTATTTCATATTTGATTCCACCATCAACACTAACATGGGGAAACTGACCGTCATAGCGTTCTATATTTTTTGCTGTTTTGCTCACTGCATCCTCAATAGCTTGCTTCCATATCATCCGTAATCTCTCCTATTCATTAGGGTTAGACTCATCCTTATTGCACCTTTATTATTGTTGAAGAAGAAAGGAATCCTTTGTTTTTGAAAGCCAATTAACGAGCACGGCTTCAAGCTGTTCCGCTAGAGGATGCTCAGCTGCATTCCCAATACGAATAGGATTGGTCTGATAGGGGTCTGCGACATTATCATAAAGAAGACGCTCAACGGGTTCGTCCGGTGCATAGCCTTTATGAATAACATACGTGTAACGCAGCGTGCGAACGCCTCTCCAGCCGTACTGCTTATTATCAAGCCCCAAACGAGCAAACTGCTCAATGACTTCCCTTCGACCGGGAAATGCTGAAATAAATACAGATTCTACTTCTACTTCCCTTTGCTCTAGCAAAGCAGATGAATAGTCGGTGCCTTCAACTGTTGTTGGAACATCGAGATCCATTAGACCTAATAGAGTAGGCATAATATCAACACTGTTAAATAATAGATTCGTTCTTCCGCTAGCAAGACGGCCCGTCCAACGCATCATACAAGGAATGCCTATAGATTCCTCATGCCATGAATGCTTGGCCATAAGCCCGTGCGAGCCCAGCAATTCACCATGATCAGCAGACAATACGACAATCGTATTCTCTTCCAGTCCCTGTTCTTTCAATTCTCTCAAAATACGAGCGAATTGCTCGTCCATACCGGTTATTGCAGCCCAGTAATCCCTAGTATAACGTTGAAGATTATCCATGCCTCCTGCAATAGGTTCACCTGTATGAGCCATTAAATGCTCTGATTTCACATTCGGTCTAAGCGTCACTTCTCGGTCCTCATAGAGCTTCTTATACGCCTCAGGAACGAGCTCGAAAGGACTATGAGGCGGGTTCCAGGATAGGAACAAAGCAAATGGCTTTTCTCCGTCTTGGTTCTGCAAAAAGTCTAACGCCACATCCGTCTCGTGCTCAAGCGACCATTGATTCACGTTAATTGGCTCATGTGTATCCTTCCAATAGTGGGGCGTTAGATGGTTATCATCCGCTCCGTATGAATACCAGAAATCAAAGCCATGCCGTTTTGGTCCCGGAGGTGTATAGGCATCCCATTCCTTCGCACCGGACAATGGTTCAGAGGAGATATTTTGCTCTGGCAGATCTAAATGCCATTTTCCAATATATCCCGTATTATAGCCTGAATCCTTTAAAACATCACCTATACAATTCTCATCTTCGCCCAGCATGATATTCGCACCTGTTTTGCAATTGGTATAAACGCCATTAGACTGCGGATATCTACCTGTCAAAAGCGCAGCGCGATGCGGCGAGCAAAGCGGTGTACAGCTGATTGCATGATCAAATATGAGGTTTTCACGAGCAAACTCATCTATATTCGGCGTGATAACGGGGTCCTCATTTTGAAAGCCAACTGCCTGCTTCCTCCATTGATCGGCGAATATATATAGTAAATTCGGTCTTTTGCTGCTCATGGTTCCTCCCCCTTTGTGATGCATTTCTGTAAATGAACTAGCCCTTAACAGCGCCAGCTGCAATTCCTTCAATAAAGTGATCCTGTGCGATGAAATAAATAATAATGGTTGGAATAATGGCGGAAACGGCAGCTGCCATCAGCGGTCCGTAATCGGTGCTATGCTCAGACTGAAAGTGCTGCATGCCAAGCTGCAAGGTAAACAAATGATCTGAGTTCAAATAAATGAGCGGTGCCAGAAAATCATTCCATGAGTGCATGAATGTGAAAATAACGAGACTTGCAATGGCCGGCCGCATGAGCGGAAGAATGATTCGCAAATAGATGCCGAACTCATTCAGACCATCAATTCGCGCCGCCTCAGACAGCTCCTCCGGAATAGCCATGAAAAACTGTCGAAACAAGAAAACACCGAATGGACTAAATGCACCTAACAAAATGAGCGCCCAATGCGAATTCATCAAGCCAATCTCTTTGATCAGCATAAACTGCGGGATCATCATGACTTGATATGGAATCATCATTGTAGCAATGTATAAGAAAAACAATTTATCCCGTTCTGGAAACCGTATCTTTGCAAAGGCATATGCGGCTGTGGAGCAGGTTATAATTTGCAACACCGTCGTAATGACGGCGATTTTTATTGTATTTAAGTAATAAGTAGGAAACGGAATTTCACTCCATACCTTCCCATAATTCGACCAGAAAAAAGTGCTTGGAATCCATTTAATCGGAAAGCTGAATATTTCTGCTTCGGATTTCAATGACGCCGATACCATCCATAAGAGAGGAATAACCATCGATAAGCTTGCAACGATCAAGATCGTATAAAGTACTACTCTTGAGGCCACTTTCCACGTATGATTTTGTTTCTTAGGAAGGGACAATGGGGTTGCCTGTACGACTCTGCTCATAGTTTGCCACCTTTCTATTAAAAATTAATAATTCACCCATTTTTTCTGACCTCTAAATTGAATAACGGTGATAATCATAATAATAGCGAACAGTACATAAGCCATGGATGAAGCATAGCCGTACTCATAGTTTTTGAAAGCGGTATTGTAAATGTCATAGACAAGTACATGAGTAGAACGTCCAGGACCGCCTTGTGTTAACACATAGATCAGATCAAATACTTTAAATGAATTGATAATGGCAATAATCACGGTAAAAAAGATAATCGGTGAGAGCATAGGCAAGGTTACATTTATGAACTGAGACAGCTTGCCCGCGCCATCAATTTCAGCTGCTTCATACAAATCCTTCGGAATGCCCTGCAATCCTGCAAGAAATAGAACCATATAATAGCCAATACCATGCCATATGCTCACGATAATGACCGAAATGAGCGCCCATTCCGTTGATGCCAGCCAGCCGGGAGGATTTTCAAACCCTATGCTGCGCAGTACGCCGTTAATCGGGCCCATTGATGGATTGAACAGCAGCTGCCAAATAACGGCTACTGCGATTGTCGCAGTAATATGAGGTAGAAACATAGCTGTACGGAACAGCTTCAGACCCCTAACCCCTTTGTTCAAAATGGAAGCAAATATAATAGCAAGCAGTATTGTCACCGGAACGAAAACGACCGTCATAATTAAACTATTCACTAGAGAAATGCCAAACGTCTCATCCGACATCAGCCTTTTATAATTGTCCAAACCCGTAAATTTGATCGCGCCAAAACCATTCCATTCGGTAAAGCTCATATAAAAGGAAGCTAGAACTGGAAAACAAATAAAAATGAGAAAGCCTATTATATTAGGCAATAAAAAAGTATAACCGACTAGCCGATTTCGCCTCACGACCGCTTTGGCTGTTTTCATTCTTTCAGCTCCTTTATTAATAGAGGAACTTCACTTCATAAATAAAAGTGAAGTTCCTCCATTAAGCATTCCATAATTAAGACGTTAGTTACTACTTCGTTTGATACTCTTTTTCGTACTTATCTGCCCATTCTTTCTGTACACGCTCAGCAATTTTCGCAATCGCCTGTTCAGCAGTCTGCTCGCCTACTAACGCCAGTTCTCCCTCTTGCTTGTATGCTCCGTTTACAAGGATGTTCTTAACTCCTGGCAGGAATGGATACTCTGGATATTCCTTTTGCTCAACAAAATATTGAATATGCTCCGGTTTGCGGCTGCCATCGCCGATATACGTCTTTTTAATTTCATCATTTGTGTAGCCCGTTAAGAAGCCTTTTGAAGCAAACAAGTTAGCGCCTTTTGCACCTGTCATATATTCAATAAGTTTGAACGCTGCTTCTTTATTTTTTGTGTTTTTATTCATCATTAGAGATACCGGTGCAGCTACGCTAGTATTAGCGGGAACGCCCTCTGGATGCGGAATCGGAACAACATCCCAATCAAAATCAATTTTCTTCTCATCTTCCGCTTCTCTGAGCTGAGCCACATGCCAGTCACCGATAAGGTTCATCGCTACATTGCCTTTTTGGAATGCAGAGTTGTAGTGCGCCGAGGTTGTAATTTGCTCCATCCATGGCATGATTGAACCGTCTTTTTCCAAGTCCATTCTAAATTGAAGCCCTTTCACAAAAGGGGTCAAATCTTTGTCGATAATCGAAGAACCCGTTTGTACGGTTTGCAAATACCAGGTTTGCGCCCAAGGCTGCAAGAACGCGCCATACACTTTGTCTGCGCCTTCACCCTTTGTCATTTGCTTAGCCAGTTCACGGAATTCATCCCATGTCATATCTGCTTTTGGATAGTCTACTTTCATTTGATCAAATAGCGTCTTGTTGTAG
The DNA here is from genome assembly GCF_056269295.1 of Paenibacillus sp. J31P13. Classification (NCBI taxonomy): domain Bacteria; kingdom Bacillati; phylum Bacillota; class Bacilli; order Caryophanales; family Paenibacillaceae; genus Paenibacillus; species Paenibacillus sp. J31P13. The sequence goes on along the minus strand of NZ_JBWDNR010000003.1, from coordinate 214,579 downwards.
TAAAGCATCCAATTGGATTTGCGGTAAGGCAAACCGAAGGATTCATTTTTCACTTGAAGTGATTCATAGAGCGGTCCAAAACCGGAAACATCTACTTTATTTTCTTTGATGTATCCATCAAGCGGTTCTAGAATACCCGTATCGAGAAGAACGTCCATGTTCCCTGCAAAAACGCCAATATCCTCGCCCGAGGAAAGCTGAAGGCGCAGTTTCTCATAATATTGTGCTTGTGGAATGGTATCTATTTTTACCGTGATTGTTGGATTCTCTTTATGGAAGTTTTCATAGGCTTCCTGAAAGGTGTCCAAATCAGCCGGCAGTACCGTCATTCTTAGCGTAACTTCCTTTGGTTCTGTCGTTCCTGCTGCTTCTCCGTTCTTGCCATTGCTGGTATTGTTCGAACCACAAGCGGACATTAGAGTGATAATGAGTGCACTAACCAATAGTAGCGAATATATTTTTCTCATTTTACAATCCCCCCGAACTCTAGTATTATGTGTGCATTACTAAGACACACTTTGATTATAGGGGGCATCCCTGCAACACATAAGGTGAATGTTTTATACCCCTACTGCTTTCTTTTTCTATTATTCCGTCAAACACTTCATTTCTGGAGATGTTCTAATGATCTATTTAACTCTTTTGTTGCTTGTTTTGGCGATATTCTTTTCTTACAAAAAATTGAACCACGTATCTGCTCGCTTTATGTATGGCATTATTCTGGCATGGGGACTCTCTTTCACTTCTTTTATTTTGTATTTAAGCAAATTTAATTATTATCACAATATCATTAGCTCCTTTTTCAGCTTCAGTCCGGGAACCTGGAACTATCTTGTATTAACGAATTTCAATCCGGATCTGCTTATCCGCTTGCTGAACGGCGGGGTGCTCCTATTCCATTTTTCTCTCTTATGTTTTGCTATATCCTTTACACGAACATCGAAAAAGCTGCGGAATGCACCTATTTATACGATAGTTACCGTAATTTCGCTCATTCAGCTCCTTTTCTATGATCCATGGATACAAATAGGGCTGCAGCTGGTGATTGCAGATTTGCCTGCTTCATTATCAGTCTTCTCCAAAGAAGCGGTTATATGGCTCAATCAACTTTTTAAATACATCAACTATGCTTACCAGATCATTGCTATTGTCCTCATGCTTAATTTTTATTTTAATTATCCGAAAATTAAATTTATAAAAAGCTATGCGCTCTACCATATTCTCATCCTAGCACCCGTTGCCATTATTCATTTCCTAATCTTTTCTTGGGCGCCAAAAAATCTTGTCATTGCAACGGTTCTATCTGGCTATTACAACTATCTGCTGCCTGATATCGGTTCCTATCCGTTCATCTTTGTCATTTTTCCTTATTTGGTTCCTGTCGGACTGGCCTTTATGATTTATATCATGTATAGATACAACTCTATAGAGGCTTACAACAAGAGTCATGATATACAAATTAACAATAGCATTGACACGGCATCACTAGGTGTAAAAGCTTTTACTCATTCGCTAAAGAACCATTTGCTAGCTATACAGTTCGAAGCGGAGTACCTTAAGGAAATTCACACCGACAAGGAGTCCTTGTACAGTCTGAATCTGATGCTGGCATCCTGCACCAAAGGAATGGAGAGTATTACCTACGCGGCAAATAAGCTGCAAGCGATCGAGCTCAATTTGCAACCGCAGCTGCTCAATGTTCCTGTGAATGAAGCGGTTGGCAGACTGAATCTTGATCCTAATCATATAAAAGTAAGTGTAAAGTCAGATGAGGAGCTGCCGTTATGTTATGTGGACAATCATTTTATGAGCGAGGTTATTTTTAATCTATTAGAAAATGCCGTAGAATCTCTCTCTCAACAAGAATCCGGGCATATCAACGTCAGCATTTCAGAGAGCAATAACTGGGCAGTTCTTTCTATTCATGATGACGGGCCTGGCATTGCGGAGGAGCATTTGGAATCGATTTTCAGTCCATTCTTTACGACCAAGGCTTCCGTTAATAATTGGGGGATCGGTCTGTCCTACTGCCATAAAATCGTGATTGGGCATGATGGGAAAATCATTGTTGAAAGCGATAAGGAGCAAGGAACTACTTTTAAAATTTTCCTGCCTGTCATTTAAAACAACCTAGAATGAGGTGACCCTTTTGGAGCAGAAGATACAACTATTAATCGTAGATGATATCGAATCACATCGACGCCGATTGGAGCGAATTATTTCCGGCTGCGAGGATATGGAAATCCTTGCAGCTGTTGATTCCGGTCAAGCAGCCGTAGAGGCTGCAGTAGAATATCAGCCTGATATTATTTTAATGGATATTGAAATGGAAGAACCGCTTGCTGGCATTCATGCAGCCAAACAAATTCACGAGCTATTTCCTCATATCAAAATCATTATTGTAACCGTTCACAAGGATGATAATATTATTTTCGCTGCTTTCCAGTCGGGTATCGTCGATTATCTTGTTAAATCTGCCGCCAAAGAGGAGGTCATTGAGGCTATACGCTCTGCCTCTCATGACAGCTCGCCCATTCGACCGATGATTGCAAAAAGCATTCGCAGTGAATTTGTTCGAATTAAACGAACCGAAAGCAGTATTCTCTTCGTCATACAAATTATATCTGAACTAACGCCAAGCGAGCTGCAAGTATTGAAGCTGCTATGCGAGAAAAAAACAAGAAAACAAATTGCAGAAGAACGCTGCGTGGAATACGAAACTGTAAAAAAACAAATGACAAGCATACTGAAAAAGTTCAATATGCCTAGCTCTGCTGACATTATTCGAACGGTAAATGATCTGAAAATATTTGAGTTATTGAAAAAAATATAAAGATTTTTCTTACTTATTACGAGCTTGCTTCGGCGGGAAGCCATAGTACTCGCTGAACGCGCGCGTGAAGGATGCAGCATCGGAATAGCCCAAGCTCAGACCTATTTCAATGACTGATCGAGAGCTTTCCTGCAGCATGAGCATCGCCTTCTCCATGCGCAGATTACGTAAAAAACGGGAAGGATTCATTCCCATTTCTTCCGTGAATAATTTGGAGAAATGAGTCCGATGAATACCGACATGATCAGCGACCTGCCGCACGCCGATTTGCTCCCTATAATGCGCTCTCATATATTCCAAACTGTCAGGAATCCATTCCTTTGGTCCATTTCTAATAGCTTCAGACTTCTCTTCCACTCCGCAAAGCTGACTGAATAATCGGTACAAAAGACTGCTTCGTCTAAGTTTGTTGTATCGATTATGCTGGCTTCCGGTTTGCAGTAATTGTTGTAAGGTGAGTACAATCTCCTTCGTAATCCGCTTATGAGCACAGGGGATGGAAGGGCTGATGGGAATCATATTTAGTAGCGCTGACGCTTGAGGACCATCAAAGGCGATCCAAATCATCTCCAAGGAAGGCTGCTCTTGTGTCATGCGATAACTATGCGTCTGCTCAGGAAACAAGCAGAATAAGTCACCCTCCGAGAGCCGTATCCGCTCATGACCATTGTCCAGTTCAACCGCGCCTTTCCTTACAAAATGCAAACTATAGTATGTAATACTTTTCGGACCCGCACGGTATCCCTTCTTCGCCTCATTCCGTCCCATTCTAACCGTCCATATGCCAGACATCATATCAAATTCATCCGGTACAAGGTAAAAGTTTTCCGCATGTTCAAATGGATGCTCCTCCATTGGTATTGGTACGCCTCCCCATTTTTCGTTATCTCACTTTATTTCACCCTAGCATAAATCCTACAAAATGCAAAGAATGTGCAACCGTCTATCATTGTTCTATACAAGATCCTCCACCTATAATGAATACAAGAATATTAGAAATCAGGACGAGGTGGATGAGACCTATGAGCATGCGTAAGCGACCAAATATATTGTTGATTACTAGCGATCAGCAGCACTGGAACACCATCGGAGCATTCAATCCGGAAATATCCACTCCAAATCTAGATAAGCTTACTCAGGAAGGGACGACTTTCGACAGAGCCTATTGCCCGAACCCAACCTGTACGCCCACAAGAGCCTCCATTATCACTGGCATGTACCCAAGTCAGCATGGTGCGTGGACGCTTGGGACAAAGCTTGCAGATGATCATATGACGATTGGCGAGCTGTTAAGCAACGAGGAATACCGAACAGCACTTATCGGCAAAGCGCATTTTCAACCGGTCGGCTCAACGGAAGCCTACCCTTCTATTGAAGGAAAGGATAAGCTGCATGATTATGAATTTTGGAAATCATTCAACGGTCCGTATTATGGTTTCGAGTGTGCGGAAATGGTTCGGTGCCATACGAATGAATGGCTTGTTGGGCAGCACTATGCCTTATGGCTAGAGGCTAAGGGATGTGCCAACTGGCGAGACTACTTCGCTGCGCCAACCGGCACAATGGACAAGAACCAAAAATTCGACTGGTCGATTCCGGAGGAGTTTCACTATAACACTTGGATCGCGGAGAGAAGCTCAGAGCTGCTTGAGGAATACAAAGAAAAGGATGAGCCCTTCTTTCTATGGGCAAGCTTCCCCGACCCGCACCCGCCTTATTTGGCACCGGAGCCATGGTCAAGCATGTATGACCCTAACGGGTTGACTATACCGACGGGAACACCAGGTGAGCATGAGGCTAATCCTCCGCATTTTGCCATGACACAACAAAAGAACCCAGACTTCTCATCCTATCAAGAAACAGGGTTTGCAACACATGGGTATCACTCTCATCAGCTGTATTCGGAAGATGAGCATAAGAAAGCCGTTGCCGTCTACTACGGCATGGTCAGCTTCATGGATAAATATATTGGCCGTATTCTAGATAAATTGGATGAGCTTGGTTTAGATAAGGATACAATCGTAGTGTTTACAACCGATCACGGTCATTTCTTCGGGCAGCATGGTCTGCAAGCGAAGGGTGGTTTTCATTACGAGGATTTGCTGCGCCTTCCCTTTATCGTGAAATATCCGGGGGTCGTACCAGCGGGTCAAAGATCCAGCTCTATGCAGTCCCTTGTCGATCTTGCACCTACTTTCCTAAGCTTTGCCGGACTGCCTGTACCAGGTGCAATGACGGGCGTGGATCAATCAGCTGTATGGGAGCAACCGGAGCTTTCTGCTCGCGATCATATTATTTGTGAATTCCGCCATGAGCCGACAACGATCCATCAGAAAACCTATGTCAATGATCGCTATAAGCTGACCGTTTATTTTAATCAGACCTATGGTGAGCTGTTTGATCTTCAGGAAGATCCCAATGAGCTGCGCAATTTATGGGAGGATGAGCGTTATAAGGAGCTCAAGACGAGGCTCTTGATGAAATATATATGGGCTGAATTAGGTAAAGAGGCGATGCCGATGCCTCGCATATCGCACGCTTAATTCTTTATTTGTACTTTCGCCCACTCCTTACACTAGGCAACCGCATATGATGGGTTCGAACCTACATTTAAGGAGTGGATATTTTGTACCAACCGAATCAGGTAAGCCCCGTTCAGACTAGTCCTATGCAAATTCAAACCGTATCAGCGATTGATCCATACGTAGTAGAAGCACTTACTCGTCTAATTGGACGGTGTGTGCTGCTGGAAACGACTCGTGGCGGTATTGAAGGCTCTATCATTGACGTTAAGCCTGATCACGTGCTTCTACAATTACACAGTCGTCAAGCCTGCGTAAGGATTGCTGAAATTGTATGGACGATGCCATTATAAATAGGTTGGAGAGGAACTGCAGCGAGCGGTTCCTCTTTTTTATCGCAGATTTTATGAAGACTGAATTGAAGTGATGAAACATAATCTAGGTTAAAAACCTAACCTAGGATGTGTGTGACATGACCGTTGACTCTGTTTCGCCAAGGAAGCTTGAGAGACCTAATTTTCTTGTTTTCCTTGTAGACGAAGAACGCTATCCTCCCCTTTATGAAAATTCAGAAATGAAGGAATGGCGTAAGGAAAACCTCATAACACAGGAGCTATTAAGGGCTCATGGACTAGAATTCCATAAGCATTATATCGGAAGCGTCGCATGCTGTCCGAGCCGAACTACCCTCTTTACCGGTCACTATCCATCACTGCATGGCGTCAGCCAAACCAATGGCATTGCTAAGAGCGCTTTCGACAATAATATGTTTTGGCTGGATCGAAATACCGTACCTACAATGGGCCATTATTTCCGTGAGGCCGGATATCAGACGTACTATAAAGGAAAATGGCATATATCTGAAGAGGATATTATTGTTCCCGGCACGCATAACAGCGTCCCTAGCTATCATCCGCTAACAGGCTTGCCTGACAGAAACAAAGAAAAGCTATATGCTCGTGCCAACCGCTTGGATAACTTCGGCTTCTCCGAATGGATTGGGCCTGAGCCTCATGGTCGAAACCCGCGAAATTCCGCTTCTTCCGCTGCTTTTGGTGTAAGTGGACGCGACGAGATTTATGGGGATGAAACGGTTGAATTGCTGGAGTCTCTCGAGCGCCAGAGGGCTAATGATGAGAATGCTGATCCTTGGTTAGTTGTAGCTTCATTTGTGAATCCGCATGACATTGCTTTATATGGAGATCTTACTGCGCAATTGCCTAACTTCCGATTCGAGGTCGATCCGATGCCGCTGGTTTCTCCGCCTCCAACCTTAAATGAATCTCTAGTCACGAAGCCGCGCTGCCAAGCAAGCTATCGGGATACCTATCCTAGAGCACTGCAACCGATCTCAGATGGAGCTTTTTATCGTCAGCTCTATTATCAGCTGCAGAAAAATGTCGATCAACAAATGCTTAAGGTATTCGATGCGCTTACCCAATCCTCTTTTTATGACAATACCATCGTTATATTTACATCCGATCACGGGGATTTGTTAGGAGCCCACGGGGATCTTCACCAAAAATTTTATACCGCCTACGAAGAGGCTCTGCATGTGCCCTTAATTATTCATAATAAGCACCTATTTCCGAAGCATAGAGATTCAGATGCACTTACAAGCCACGTTGATCTCCTTCCTACGATGCTTGGACTAGCAAATGCTAACCCAGGAGAGATTCAGACCCTCTTGCGGGGCAAATTCAGCGAGGCCCGCTCCTTTGTAGGACGCGATCTCACACCTGCTATATGGAAGCAGAAGCCTTTTTCTGATGAGCCTCTCTATTTCATGACCGATGACGATGCCACTCGAGGTCAACATCAAATCAATCCACTAGGAGAAGCCTATCCGTCTGTTATACAGCCTAACCACATTGAGACCGTCATCATGACGATCCATGAAAATAAGACCAAGAAATGCTGGAAGCTCTCCCGTTATTTCGATAACGTACAATTTTGGAGTGAGCCGGGGGTTCAAGATGTAACGGCACGTCCTGTTGCGGAAACAGCTAACGGTCAGCATGCCTATTGGGCCACCACGATAAAGACCCAGCCTGTTCCTGATGAATATGAGCTCTATAATCTAACTGATGATCCTATGGAGACACGTAATCTTGCTCATATTACGTTTGCTACAGAGTACTCCAGAAGTATTCAGCAGTGGATGATCCAGCTGCTGGAGGAGCAACGGGACCAGAAACGTCTAACACCTGCAAGGTCGATTATCCAATAAAGCGCAGGTAAAAAAATAAGTCCACAACGTTATACGGTTGTGGACTTATTTGGTGATATGGCCATTTTACCTGCGAGGTTGGCTTTTTGTTGAAAGAATGGAATCATGAGCAAGCAGAAAACCGTCACTCCGATGACAAGAGTGAATCCCGTCCCCCCCATACCCTTTAAAGGCATGGTCAATCCGAGCAGAATACATCTTGTCGCTACCATTAAGCATTCCCTCCAAACAAGGAAAGAGGCTTGGGTTCCTGGACTGGCATGCTGGATAAAGCGGAACTGCTGAGCATTCCAGACCGTCAGAAAATAAAACATCCCGATCGAAGTAAGCAAGTTCGAAACAACGAGAGCGACAGGGTGTTGAAGTAGCACGATAATGAACCCTACAGCCAGAAGCGTCATCCCGATCCATAGCCAGCGCATCTCGTTGATTTTTATTTTCCTATACATCCATAAACCAAGTAAGGAGCAGCCCGTATACACCATATTCAACAATGCGATCAAGAGCTTATCTTGGGTTACAGAGAAAGTGAAAAGGAGTGAAAATAAATTTTGAAATTGCAAAAAAATGCCTGCCGCGAGAAAAGAAAGCACAATCCACTTGGAGCCTGGTTGGCTGAAAGCCGTACGAAGACTAAACTTCCCAAGTGAAGAGCTCCCATCCTTCACATTTGCAGTAGACAATGTAATTTTGGGCATAAAAAATGAGAATATTAGCATGAGAGCAACAAAAACAAGCATTAAAATAAAGGAGCCCCCGTAGCCATATCCATCAATTACTTTCGCCGCTACAAAGGGAACGGCAACAGAAATAATTTGAGAGATGACCATTAGCGCAGCAAAATAAGGAGCATATTCACTCCCTTTGCCTCTCAACGCAATACTGAGATTTTGCGAAGCCATCGACAAGCCAAACATGGCTCCTACAGGTATGCCTAACAGGATAATCCACAGGTACCGATTATCAAACTGAACCAATACTAAATACGTGAAAGCAGCGGCTCCGCATAACGCGGAAACCGCCAAGGGCAAACGTATGGAAAATCGTTTCAACAGCTTTGCCGCTAGCGCGAAGGAAACTCCCCAGCTAATGAACATAGACATGTTGTAGAGAGAAACCTCCGCTATGGAATGGTTTTCCTCCCATATAAACAAATTGATGAATATCCCGATATAAATCGAAATAATCGAGCTGATCGAGTTCATAATCAGCAACTTGCGCATATCACTAGACATCTGTCGCACCCTTCCACCCGATGACTCCGTTTATTTAACCGCACCAGCTGTAATTCCGCTTGCGATTTGCCGTTGGAAGATGATATAGATAATGAGAACCGGAACAATCGTAATAAGAAGGGCAGCGAATAACGGTCCCCACTCTGTGCGATATTGCATCTCGGCTTGCATAATCCCAATCTCAACCGGCAGTGTATATTGGAGCGGATCATTAATAAGGATCGTGCCCACAATGTACTCGTTCCAGATATTTAGAATGTTCACTATGCCTATTGTGATCAAGCCTGGTTGGGAAAGCGGAAGCATAACCTTGAAGAACGTTCCATAATAAGAAGCACCATCAACAATTGCAGCTTCCTCCAGCTCCTTCGGCAGCGATTTGAAGAACCCTACAAGAACAAATATGCCGAATGCAAGCAAGCTAGACGTATAAACAAAAACTAATCCAAGCTTCGTATTAATTAACCCCAATGAATTCATCAAGAAAAATAATGGAATCAGCGCTAATACAAAAGGAACCATCATGGAAGAGATATAGAGAAGTAATAAGGCATTGCTTCCTCTGAACTTATATCTCGCCAGTACATAAGCCGTCGTTGCCGATAACAGCAAAGCCAGAAGAGTCGAGCCAAGCGTAATGACAAGCGAATTGACAAAATACGTACTGAAATGATATTTACTCCAAACATACGAGAAGTTCTCCCAAATCAAAGGAAATTCAGGCAGGGACCAAGGTGCATTAAAGAAAAACTGCTCATTGTCTTTTAAAGAATCCAGCAAAGTCCATAAAAGCGGATAGATAACCGATATGCCCCACAGGATCAAAAAAAGATACATGATTAGCTTAGCGACCGGATTTTTAATCTGTAGATTCATCTTGATAGCCCCCTTAGCTCATCTCAACGGTCTCATGACGCATTAACCGCTGAAGTACGATTGTCGTGATTAACGAAAGGACCAAGATGATAAACCCAATCGCAGCACCGAATCCGAAATGGAATTGTCTAAATGCCATCTGATACAAGTAGGAGCCCATAACCTGCGTACTGTTATCTGGTCCACCCTCGGTCATAATCCATACGATAACGAAAGAACCATTCAAGGTCGTCATCATAATGTTCAAAACGGATACTTTAATTTGCTCCCATACGAGAGGAAGGGTAATGCTCCAAAATTGTTTCCACTGTCCAGCGCCTTCAATGTTTGCTGCTTCATAATAGGAAGCAGGAATACTCTGAATTGCCGCAATGAGAAGAATCATATAAAACCCGATGCCCGCCCATATTGCCGGAGGCAAGAGCATCCATATCGTGTGGTCTTGAAAACCGAGCCATGTAATCGTGACTTTTTCCTTCGTAAACAACGATAGAAATGCATTCAAGAAGCCGATCTGCGGATTATATATGAAATTCCACAATACGCCGATAACAACGACGGAAATTACATTCGGAATGAAGAAAATCGATCGAAAAAAGCCAGCCAATTTAAAACCGAACCGAGTAAGAGCTACCGCGAAAAATGTCGCGAGAATCATAATGCCGATTATTTTGCCTGCAACAAGAAAGTAATCATTGCCGATCGCTCTCCACACAACGGGGTCGTGGAACATTTCCTTGAAATTATCGAAGCCGACAAACGTTTTTGTATCGGACATGCCTGACCAATCGAAGAAAGAATAATACAAACTTTGTACAACCGGATAAATCGTAAATACGCCAAAAAAGATAAGCGTAGGGATGATGAATGATGCAATAAATATATTTTTCTGCCACTTTGCTGTTCCTGAGTTCATACTTCCCATCCCTCCCAGTAAACTCGCAGAAAGTGATCGAGGCCTATGCCTCGATCACCCTCCACCTTAATTATGTTGAAGGCTTATTATTTGCTAACTTTTTTCACAACATCTGTAACGCGTTTAACCCATTCTTCAGGTGTAATTTTGCTGATCGTCAAAGCATCTGTCGCATCCATCATCGCTTTATCCACGTCTGCGTTATAAGTAATCGTTGGGATAACAACGGTGTTAGGATCCGTCAAATATTTTGCTGCATCTTTAACGAAGCTTGGAGCGTTGGAAGCACTGATGTCACCTTTAATGTTTGAAGGTGCGCCGCTCAGCTCAGCCCATTGTGATGCTTGGTCTTTCGAGAAGATGAATTGCAAAAATGCTTTAGCTGCTTCTTTGTTTTTACCTTTTTTCGCAATAGCTACTGTAGAAGTAGATGTATTGGCAACTACTTTACCGCCAGCTTCTTGTGTAACGGAAGGAATAAAACCAAAGTCAAAGCCAGATGGAACGTCTTTTGCCATTTCGTTAGGCAACCAAAGACCGTTCGGGATAAAAGCATCTTTGTTTTGCAGGAACAGCATTTGTGAATCGGTGTGGTTAATTTGGATGGAAGCTTTATCAATAAAGCCTTTATCACGTAGTGCTACGATTTTATTCAAAGCAGCAAGGACAGCAGGGCTTTCAAAAGCTTCTACTTTATTAGCTGCCATATCTTGAAGAATGCTGTAATCATTGTTGTTAGCCGATACGATTGCAGGGTATAGAACCGAACCGTTAATGTAGTACGGATATTTACCTGTGTGAATGAACGGCGTAATGCCATCCGCTTTGATCTTGTCGCTTACATCAAGGAAGGATTGGAAGTCAGTTGGCTCAGCCCAACCTTTTTCTTTGAAGAGCGCTTTATTCCAGAACATACCCCATGAGTTTAGAACTAGAGGAATGTTATACACTTTACCGTCAAATTGTTGAGCGGGTTGAGCTAGAATATCAGTGATCAGCTCGCCGTCAACGTTTTTAGCATCCTTCAGCCAATCCGTCAAATCCTCTAGCTGGCCGTCCTCTACCATTTGACGATCGTTTAGAACCGGTCCGTCGATGTATACGAAATCAGGGGGATTGCCGCCGATCCAACGAGGTCTGTTTTGATCATTGATTTTTGCTCCAGCAGATTCTTTAATGTTCAGCTCAGGGTTAGCAGCTTGGAAATCAGCGATAACTTTTTTCCACCATTTGTCGCCATATCCGCCAACAAAGTACTGGATTTCAAAGTCGCCTGTCAATTTTACTGTAGTGTCGTCGGTAGCAGGAGTGTTAGTGGATGTTTCAGCAGCAGGTTCCTTTGTAGGCGCATTAGTAGCTGTCCCGCTGTTACCATTATTCGAACCGCAACCGACTAGCGATACGGCGGCCATTACAACGGCGATACCGAGCGCTGCCATTTTTTTCTTCATAATCATTAAAGAAAACCCTCCCAAGAATGATGTTTTTACGCTTCTTTATGAGTTCGTGTTGAACTCTCTAGCGCTTTATTCATCATAAAATGGGAGGGTCTTATTCTCTATCGAATATCTTCCATGAATTCTTTGTTATCTTCTTTTTCGTATAATTATAGAAGATCATTACCCTGTTTCTTTATTGCTTTTCCTTTTTTTGCCCATTACTCTTTGTTTCTGCGAAGTGCTGGAGCTGGTCTAAAGCCTCTTGCGGCGTGACACCCTCGAACAGAACAGCGTCCCCCATTTTCCGAGTATAATCAAGGACAGCCTGCCAGGATGGATCCTGAACGGGATAGAACTTAGCCTTGCTTAAGGCTTCTAAATCATCTTTCATTGTTTTATCCTGCGCCGATAAGCGCGTGCCAACTGTCGTAGTTGCCGGAAGAAAACCTTCTCGTTTAATCATTTCTTCATAGGCTGGATCATCATATAGAAAGTCCAAAAACTTAGATAATGCTTCTTTATTGGTATGATCGGTCTTGAAGGAAACGAGCACGTCATGCACCCCGAAGGTCATTGGCGGTGTGCCGTCCTTTACAGGAATCGGTCCTTTCCCCCATTTCAGTGAAGGGAATTCCTTTGGGACAACGGATGTGAAATAATTACCGGATATCATCATCGCCAGCTGTCCCTCGCCCAAAATGCGCTGCTTCTCGTCGCGAGTCGTTACGGTCGGTTCCGAATCGGTCAGACCTTTATCAAACAGCTCTTTGAGGAAGGTTAATCCTTCCACATTAGACGGCGTGTTAATGCTCCACTTCCCATCTTTAATCCACGACCCGCCGGAGCCATAGAAGACATACGACAAGGATGCCTGTGTCTCATTATCGGTCAGATCAATGCCGAACCCTTCTGCTTCGCCCAGCGCTTTAATCTTGCGTGCAGCCTCCTCAAGCTCTGACCATGTCGTCGGAGGTGCTTGAATACCAGCCTTCTTGAGCAGCTCCCTGTTGTAATATAGATTCCGCATGGTAGCAACGTAAGGGATCGCATACTGCACACCATCCAATTGATCCATCTCAACCAAATTTGGATACAGCTTGCCTTTTAATTGAGGGGACATAATTTCCCCCATATCATTCAGCAAACCATCTTTAGCAAAGTGTGCATATACATTCGTATTCAGAAGATCCGGCGGCTGATTTTTGCTAATCATAGTCGTATAAATACCGTCAAGAATGTCCCAGTTGGCTACTTGAAGCTCTACATCAATTAGGGGGTTTTTAAGCCCAAACTCTTTCACCAGCTTCTCGAGCAGCGGCTTCGTTTCCGTACTATATTCCGAGGCGACAAAACGGATTAATGTTCGCTCCTCCTTCGGCTTCGTAAAGGGCTCCGGACTAGACTTGGTACAGGAGGAAAGAATAAGCGGAATAAGCAAAATGATAGCCACGACAATAAAAGGCTGCACTTGAAGGGATTTTCGTTGCATAGGTTATTTTATCCTTTCAAAGAGGGTCTACTTACTAGTAATGAACGGAAATAACAGCTTCTGATTCTCGGTCGTATACATATTTTTTTTCGTTATTACATTGGATTCGATATAGGTAATGGGCTCGGTTTTATCACCAGCAATGAGCTTGATTGCTGTTTTCACTCCAAGATAGCCCATGTTAAAGGGCTTTTGTACGATGGATGCTTTCATTACACCAGACTCCAACAGCTGAACCTCATCACTAGAGCTATCAAACCCTATCAAATTAATGTCATCTACCTTGTCATGCTCCTTTAAGACTCTGGCAACTCCCTGTGATGCAGACTCGTTCAATGTAATGAATGTATTAAAAGAAGCGCCGCTATTTAGCAGTTTATTAGCAATCTCGTAAGCCCGTTGCTCGGAATCATCCGCATAATAAGTGCCTAATACGCTGTCCTTATAGCCTCCAAGCGCAAGCTGCATACCTGTCAGTCTTTCTTCTGAAATATTCGAATTGGCATTATCGCTGATAATGGCAATGACAGGGTAGCCGTTTGTTTCTTCAATTACGGTCTGTCCAGCCAGATGCCCTGCTTCGATGTGATCACTTGAGACGACAACTGGAGCTGGCTTCATATCCGGTGTCATATTCATTATGACTAGCTTAATACCAGCTGTGCGTGCTTTGGCTAGAGTCGTCCATATTCGCTCATCCTTAATGGGAGCGATGACAATAACCTGCGGCTTCCGTTCAATCGCCGCCTCCAAAATACGAATCTGCATATCCGCATCCTCTTCCGAGAGAGGACCATCAACGTTAATATCCAGTCCCGTCTCCTTGGCAGCTGCTTCCGCCCCCTTGTTCACAGCCTGCCAAAATTCCTGACGAACATTTAAGGATTTTAAAATGACCGTAACACTTCTCTCTTCTTCATTTATACTGGAGAGCAGCTTTAAATTGAACACAGAATATATGGCTATAATAACTAATGCTAGAATGAAAAATAAGGTTAATCGTTGCCTTTTCATGAGTCAGCACCTCTTAATCGAGTTTGGGTATCGTTATCGTTATGCAGGTACCTTCTTCAATCTCACTGCTGATCCCTATACCATATTCATGCCCAAAATATAGCTTAATCCGCTCGTTGACGTTTCGGATTCCTATGCCTTGATTACGAGCTTCTCCTTCATTATTGATGAGAAGACGCCCTAGCTGTTCTTGGGTCATACCATGACCATTATCCTCGACTTGGAAAATAATCTGATCACCGGACTGTCTTCCACGTATCGTAATCAGTCCATCTCCCATGCCATACATGTTGCGAATCCCATGGTATATAGCGTTTTCAACAAAGGGCTGAAGCAATATTTTCAACGTTTTATAGAGGTGGATCGATTCATCGATATCAATGACATAATGGAGCTCCTCGTTGTAACGCATCTTCTGGATAAGCAAATAGTTCGTAATGTGCTCGATCTCCACACGAATGGGCACCAATTCTTGATCCTTCGTAATACTTGCACGGAACAGCTTCGCCAAAGCGGAGGTCATCAGCACGACCTCTTCATGCTGCTTTTGCTCGGCCATCCAAACGATAGAATCCAGTGTATTGTATAGAAAGTGAGGGTTGATTTGCGATTGAAGCAGCAGCAACTCACTCTTTCGCTTGTTCTCTTGGTTCTGAATGGTCTCCTCCATCAGAAATTTTGTACGACTTACCATGAGATTGAAAGATCGACCCAGCTGCCCAATTTCATCCATTTGCCGAATCTCAGTCTGTATATTAAAATTCCCTTTCTCCACCTGCTTCATATCCGACTGCAATACTCTAATCGGCTTCGACAAACGATGGGATACCCCTAAGGAAATGAGCAAAGAAAAGGCCAAGCCGCATAGGGAATAAAATATGATTGAATTACGTAAATCATCTTTGCTGGCGATCAGATCATCTGCATACGTTACGCCAGCAATTCTCCAACCAAAATTCGTATCCTGAACGGAATAGATCCGTTTGCCTCCCCCTTCATTAACGGTGAAGGACTCACCGCTTGAAGCTTGAAGAACCCCCGCAATTTGTTCCGTTCGCAGCTTGCTCTCAATAAGCTGCTGCTGAGGGTGATAGACGATATTCCCTTCATTATCGACAATGAAGAGATAACCTTTTTTGCCGAGGTCAATGTTGTAGCAAATATCGTTAATAACACTTAAGTTCAGATCGACAAGGAGAACGCCTTCTGCTGTTATGCCGTCTGTATTCTTAAGTTCACGGCTCAAAGAGACGACCCAGCGGTACTCATTGTCGATTAGGCTTTGCACATGAGGGGCGGAAACGACAGATTGACCGCCTGCAACCTTAGCCCTTTGATACCATTCTTGATCTTCTAGCCGAGTGTTCGGATTTAACGTTGTAATTCTTCGGTCAGATACGAACCTCCCGTTGTAGCCAAATACCATTATGGAGGAGATATCTTTGCGGGTATACAGAATCGCCTGAAATAGATCTGAGATTCGTTTCTCGTACGTACGGCGATTCTCTGAGCTAATGAAGCTGTTATCGGAGATATAATACTTCACGTCTTTATTGGTTAAGGCAAGCAATGAGATATTCTCCATATTATCGACATAGGATTGGATATTAAGATTAACCTGGTTGATGATTTCTCCAATGTACCCATTTGAATTTCTCTCAACAGCAGCAACCGACACTTGATAGCTGACGAGACTGGTGAGAACGATCGCCGTTAGTATTAATATGGAAAAGGCTAGAGAGATATTGGATTGAATACTTTTCAGCGGGAATAAGGGAAAGAATCGATCTTTGAGCATATTAGGCTCCGCTCCCCTTTATTTGCTTGTCTCGATAATCCTTTGGTGTTATTCCCGTATGCTTTTTGAACAAAATGCTAAAATAATTGGGGTCCTTGTATCCGACCTTCTCTGCAATTTCATATAGTTTCATCGTTGAGTTATGAAGAAGCTCCTTCGCCTTGGCGACCCTTACACCAGTCAAATACTCAATAAACGTTTCACCCGTATGCTGTTTAAAAACAAGACTGAAATAGCTTGTACTCATCAGAACATGACGGCATACGTCCTGCAGAGACATTTTCTCATTAGCATAATTCGTATCGATATACTCTACTGCGCCATGAATTTGCATGTTCGTCAGGTAGTTGCGATTATCTGTAATCGTGGAGATTACGGAGCTTACGACTTCCTTCAACCATGCCTCTACCTCATCTAGCGTCTTGAATTTAAATACATTCATTAGCTTTATTTGTTCTTCAAAGGTTTGGTCATGTTCTTGAATAGCAAGCTCTTGAATGGAGTTTAATAGAGAGAGCACGACCTTTTGCATTTGCAGCATACAAGCTTCTACTGGGACCATTGAGGCTTTCAGTTCTGCCACTCCCATTTCAATTAACTGGTAGGCTTCTTGAATCGCACCTGTTTTTACAGCTGTAGCAAGCTTGCGATCCCAGTCCAGCATAATCTGCATAGAGCTAGAAGACTTGCCTTCAATATCCGTAATACTGAGCACCCGATTTTTCCCTAATAGAAAACGATAATCGAGTACGGACATTGCGCTCTTATAGGAGAACGGCAGCTGCCCTGCACTAGCACAGGTTCTGCCTATTCCAATTGTAACCGTAAATTTTAAATACTTTTCTATTAAATAGCGTACTTCCTCTGCAAGTGAAAATACCTGCTCATATAAGAGACTCTCATTTTCTTGTCCGAAAACAATGGCAACCATCCGCTCCTCGCGCGTACGGAACGTAAGGACATGATCGCGCTCTAATGTCTCTTGGAAAATATCAAAAGCAGCAAAACGTAAAAACTCAGAATCATGCTCATAGGATGGAAGCTCGCGATCTCCAAAATCATCAATATCCACCACCATAACCAAATACAATGGCGATACCGGCGGCAGATTGAAATAGGCGAACCGCTCAACAATTTCTGCTTCTCTAAGCCCTACTGCAACCAGACGCTCAAGAAACCGTTCCTTAAGAAGCGGAAGGCTTTGTCTCAGTTGATTATTCAGTCTGCCAAGATCCTCGCGGCGCTGCTTCTCCTCATCCATCTCCCCTTTAATGCGGTCGAGCAGCTGTCTAATTTCTTGAGCTGTAATCGGCTTAAGAATAAAATCAGATACTTTCAGTCTAATCGCTTGCTGCGCATATTCAAATTCGTCGAATCCTGTTAATATAATCATCTTAATGTAAGGGAACTGCGCGGAAATCAAACCAGCCAGCTCTAATCCATCCATAAAAGGCATGCTAATATCGGAAATAACCAGCTCAGGTTTATCTAGCTCTACCGCGTCCCAAGCCTCACGGCCATTGGCGTAGTCACCAATCAACTCAAAGCCATGCTCATTCCAATTAATTGTGTTTTTTAAACCGATCCGGACTACCGCTTCGTCATCAACTATAATCACTTTGTACATTGAAGCATCTCCAGTCTGTTGGAATAAGTTTAAGCGCTATAACATTATAACCCAATTATGCATCATAAGCGGTACGCTTACAATTGCCGATTTCCTTCCTTTTTTATGCTATTATTCACTTTGCCATGACCGCCTCAAAGGGCGAAATAATATATTAATATACTACAATATAAGGTAACAATTTCCTATAAAAACAATTCGTACATAGTGCTCAAGCATGACATGTTCACGTATAAAATTATTCTAACTTACTGAATTCTTGGTGCCGATAATGTAAATATAATCAGCAAGTTATGAAGGAGAGAAACTTATGAACGTTATTGATGCTTTGGTTCTTGCGGCTCCGTATTTTAAACGTATTTACCCGCAGGATATTATGATTGGCATAACAGATAGAGAGGTATTTCATTACTATGAACGCAGCGCAAAGGTTGATTTCGGTATAGGCAAGGGCAGCCCTATCCCGCTAGAGGATCCGACACTTCGAAATGCGCTGAACGGACAGATCAGTACGAACCGTATTCCAGCGGATTTGTATGGATATATCGTTGTTTCTTCTGCTGTACCTATTTACGGAGACAATGAAGAGATCATAGGTATATTTGCAATCGCTTACACACTTGAAAATGAAGAAAAGCTAGAGCAGCTTACAAACGAAATTGATGCCATCAGCAATCAGTTGGTGAATATGGTTCAGAGTGTAGCCGCTCAATCTCAGCAGCTATCAGCTTCCTCCTCTCAAATATTAGATAATACGCGTAAAGCGGTAGCCGATTCCGAGCAGGTCAACGAGGTCACGTCATTTATACGCCAAATATCCGATCAAACCAATTTGCTCGGATTAAATGCCGCGATTGAAGCGGCTCGCGTGGGGGAACTCGGGGCTGGATTCGGCGTTGTCGCCACAGAGGTTCGCAAGCTATCTGTTAACACCAAAGAAGCGACAACGAATATTCAATCTGCACTGAATAACGTCCAGCAGTCGATCAAGCAGATGGAGAATGAGATTGAGTCCATTGCGTCCTCATCAAACGCTCAGGCTGAACTGGTTAATCATTTTAGCGAGGCTATCGAACGACTGAATGCAGCCAGCGGCGAAATGAATACTTTTATTCGGTCTATAATGAACGGAAATAGTATTAAATAATTTACTTTACCTTAACAGGATAGAGAAAAGGACACCTTACGAGTGTCCTTTTCTCTATTATTTTACCGATTATTTTTAGATTCTTTGTCTCCATACCATATAAACCTCAAATGATAAATAGTGAACATTATTCACATCGCTAACGTATTTCCTCAAAGATCGCTTTAATGCCAGAACAAATATCCGGCTCCTTTACGCTGGAGACGTTGAGTTTTAAAATATTTTCTTTCGGAAAAGAAGGGAGATAATTGCGGTTTGCGCTTTCGACACGAATGAACTTTTTTTGCAGGCGTTGAATGATCCCCTCCGATCTTATGCTATCATCAAGCTTTAAATAGGAATGTACGCCAAACTGGCTAGGTGGCTGATAAGTAAGTAGACGGCCCTGCTCGGCATCTATACATTTCATGACGGATTCATGCAGAAGCAAGGATCGTTTTCCATAACAGGAACGAAGCTTTTTCTTGTGCCTCTCGAACATTCCACTTTTTAAATACAGCTCCAATGCAGCCTGTGACAGCATAGAGCTATCAATATCCATAAGCTTTTTAAACCGATTAAAAGCCTCACAAAGTGCCGCAGGCAATACCGCGACGCCTATTCGAAGACCTGGGAAAATGATTTTGGAATAACTCTTTACATAGATAACATGTGAGGAATCATCATAGGCATAGATCGGATCCTCCTTCTTGTCCTGCTCCAAATCCGCCATGTAGTCATCCTCAACAATGTATACATCGTATTTTGCTGCAAGCCTAGCAATTGCCTTCTTCTGAGTTCTGGTATAGGAAACGCCCAGTGGATTATGAAACCGCGGCATGGTATAGAAAAATTTGAATTCACCATATTTAAATAACCGCTCTAACTCATCTAAGTCCACGCCTGTCGCGGACCGCTGAATGCCCTCTGCTTCAATGCCGAACGTTTGCAAATATTCTATAAAGAGATGGTAACCGGGTTGCTCAATTAGAACACGATGCCTGCCATTTGGGAAAGGAATACGTGTTAGAAGTCCAAGCGCCTGCTGCACACCAGAAGTGATAAAAACTTGACGAGGATCAGCAAATACTTGATAAGATGCTAACTGCCGCTGCATTTCGCGAATAAGCGATGGAAGGCCCTGCGGTGTTCCGTAGATAAATAGATCATTGCGGTACATATCGATTGCCTTATTAATACAATGCTGAAAATCTAAATACGGAAAAATATCCGGGTCGGGTGCCGATACCGTAAAATCAATCCAGTGCGAGCTCTCCTCTCTTCGCTTACCGCTTCGTTTCATCACAAAATATCCGCTCTTCGGTACGGAGTAAATGAGATGCTTGTCCTGAAGCTCCTCTAGTGCCCGTATAACCGTGCTTTTACTGCACCCATAGTGCAAAGCAAGATCCCGAATGGACGAGAGCTTATCACCTTCGCGATACGCATCACTGGCTAGTTTAAGCTCCAAATCATTGATGAGTTCACCGTATTTATACATGCTTTTCGCCCCTCCCAACCTCTAACTGTACCGGTACAGATCAATAATATATACATTGTAGCATAAGCAAAATCCCCTTAGAATAAAAAGCAGAACAGGACCGGTCCTTCTAAAAGCGTGTACACTTTGGAGGTCATACCGATGAACTTATCAACGACTCAAAAAGCAGTGACTGCAGCTATTATTAATGCCGTCATTGTCGGTTTGTCATTTATATTCGTTAAAATTGCGCTTACCGTATCTAATCCTCTAGATACGCTAGCCCATCGTTTTACTCTGTCATTCCTCGCAGCTTCCCTATTTGCTTTTCCGGGATGGGAGCGAATAAAATCAGGCCTGCCAAAAATGGCTTCACTCATTCCGCTGGCATTATTATATCCCTCATTATTCTTTGCCCTGCAGGCGTTTGGTCTTCTATACGCCTCATCCGCTATAGCGGGTATTGTGCAAGCGGCAATGCCTATATTCACACTAGTGCTGGCTGCTCTCTTTCTTAAGGAAAAAACGAGCATTTTCCAGCGTATCTCTACATTAGTTTCCGTCGCAGGCATCATGTTCATTTTTGCCGTGCCTGGCATAAGCATTTCATCCACTAGTTTTATCGGTATCTTACTCATCCTGCTATCTGCCTTATCTCTCGCTGGATATAATGTAGGTGCACGAAAATTAACAAAAACATGGAGTCCAAAGGATTTAACGTATATCATTACTTTATTCGGATTTATATTTTTTAACGGAATGGCGATCATACAGCATAGCTGGGCAGGAAACTTACACTTATACTTCACTCCTTTTCAGGAGCCAAAGTTCATTTTATCCATGCTCTATCTAGGCGTGCTGTCATCACTCTTAACCTCTTACCTTTCAAACTACGCATTATCTAAAATGGAAGCTTCTCGCGTTAGCGTCTTTGGCAGTCTTTCGACTGTCGTTACGATTGCCGGCGGCGTACTGCTGCTGAACGAAAAACTGGAATGGTATCACTGGGCTGGAACAATCATGATTATTGCAGGTGTGATCGGAGTAAATCTGAGGAAACAGGTAAAAGCACATAAGTCTGAGTGAAGGTATATTCTTTGGTAATCCATAAATAGCTATGCGAGATAAGGAGGAGGCTCCATGCTCACTATACTTAAACCGCTCGTTAATGGGCTTGATTCCCCGATAGGACTCGATGTGCTGTTCCCCCGTTTTTCCTGGCAGCTGGCTGCCACGGCAAACGGAGAGGAGTCAATCGCTTATTGTGTACGTGTATCTGCTGCTATGCATGGGCTTCAAGGCGGCGATTTACTGTGGGACAGCGGAAAACAATTCGGTAAAGAACTTCATATGACATACGAAGGACCATCGCTGGTCGGCAATACTCGCTACTGGTGGCAGGCTGGCGTATGGGACAGCCAAGGAAATTATAGTGAAATGGAGCCCCAGTGGTGGGATACCGGATTGTTTCCCGTTGACTGGGAGGCACAGTGGATATGGCGCACTGACAGCGTTCAGGTGAATGATTTTGCCTACTTCCGCAAACCTATCCAGCTTACAGCCCCGCCTGTTCGGGCCAAATTATTTGTATCTGCCCATCATATATTCCAGTTGTACGTAAATGGACAGCGCATTGGCGATTATGGATCACCCGCACCAACTGGTGTGCCAAACCGTAAATATTATCTTGCTTACGATATAACCCCCACTCTAGCAGAAGGGGTCAACTGCATTGCCGCCGTTGCACATTATGTCGGAGGCAGTGGACAAAATTATGTGGACGGACTGCCCGGCTTCTTGCTCCAGCTTCATATCGAATACGCCGACGGGACAACGTTGCTAATCAAATCCGATTCGTCCTGGCAGACCCTTTGCAACATCCCGTATCGTATTGGTACTCCCTATCAGCAAAACCGGCGTCTATCAGCTATTGAGGATTACGATGCTTCAAAGCTTGATCCAAGATGGATGTTGCCCCACTATGGCGATGCTAATTGCCAGCCTGCCGTATTAGCCGCAGTAAATAATGAACAGTGGCAGCTGAATTGGCAGCAAATTCCTGAGAGTCGGGAGATTGAGCTTATCATTCCTTCACCTATAATGGAGTCATTTAAGAACGATGCTGAAGGTTTGGTACAAGTATTTGATACCGGAAAAATCATCTCCGGCTGGCCGAGGATCAGCTTGCCTGGTCTAGCCGGCGTAACCATCCAGCTGCGATATTCGGAGTCACTTAATAATGAGGGGCGCGTTAGTCATGAGGTGTGCAATGAACAATCCTCTCATTATTATGATTGTTATACGATGCATGGCGGAAGCGGCATTGAGCAATGGAGTCCCCATTTCAGCTATAAGGCCTTCCGTTATATAGAAATTACCGGTTACCCGAAGCGGCTCCAATCCGAACAATTAACCATTTGTTCTATCAGCACCGGAGTTACAGAAGGCGGGCATTTCCGTAGCTCATTCGAACCTATTAACAAGCTGTTCAATGTAAGCCTGCAAACGCAGCGCAACAATATGTTGGGGCAAATTGTCGATTGTCCGCATCGCGAGCAAGCGCAATATTTAGCCGATACGGATTTACAGGCAGAGACGCTGCTGTATAACTTTGATGCCTATCATTTACTGGACAAAACACTGCAGGATTTTGCGGATGGCCAATTGAATGACGGTACCTTTCCTTTTGTCTTTCCTTCCAATTACGAGCATCCAGACTTTTTCCTGCAAATACCTGAATGGGATTTGCATTACGCAACCTTGCTCTGGAAGCTTTATCAATCAAGCGGCGACATTCAGCTGCTACAGCGTTACTACATACCGATGCGTGCGATGATTGATGCCTACATGTCCACTCTATCACCAGATACAGGCTTAATTCCTATTGGGCGTGGCTGGCATATTAGCGATTGGCCGTATCCGACCGTAGAGCATGAGGGCGAATATTTAACCGTTCAGCAAATAAAAGCATGGCAAGCCTTGCGTATCACATCAGATGCCGCCGAGGTTCTTGGCCACACTGCTGACAGCAAAGCATATGCTTCACAAGCAGACGATCTACAAGCTGCAATTCTCGCCCTTCTATACGATGCGGCAAATAATCTGCTTCATGACAGCTCAGGCTCGGATGCAGCTCACCAAGGAGTTGGTGCACTCGCACTTTATGCCGGGTTGCTGACTGAGGAAGAACATAAGGCTATGTTAACCACTGTCGCAGACAGTCCATGGGTATGCAAAACCGTCTTATCCTTACCGCTGCTTCGTGTTTTATTTGAAGGAGGACAGCAGGAAGTTGCCTATCATCTGCTCAGCAAACCGGATTATCCGGGCTGGAGTTATATGATTGGGCAAGGAGCAGCTACGATGTGGGAGGGCTGGGATGATATCGAGTCCCATTGCCATGCTTGGAACGGCTATCCGGCTCGCTTGCTTCAGGAATATATTGTCGGTATACAAAGCACTGCTCCCGGATTCGCCTCTGCTCTGATTCGTCCCTATTTCGCTAAGGATCTAACCTTTGCCGAAGCTGTAGTCCCTACAGTCAGAGGAACCGTATCCGTACGCTGGGAACGATTGACTAATGAGGCGATTTGTATCAAGCTCTCTTTGCCTTGCATGATGAGCGGACTTGTAAAACTCGACTCATCCGCTTCTCACCCCATAAAATGTCTAACTAAAAATGGGGAGACACTTTGGGGGAACGCATCAGCTAACACTGTTACAGATGCTGGCTGCCGATTATCCGGCGAAGTGCTCGAGCTAGAACTATTATCGGGACAATATGATATTATTCTTCGCTATTAGCATTTTGCCGAAATGTAGTAATAAAAAAAATCACATCCGAGAGAGGATGTGATTTTTTATTTAAAGGTGCTCCTAAAGGACACCGACAGCAATAAGTATCCAACCAATCATAAAACAAAGCCCGCCTAGCGGCGTAATAGGACCAAGAAATCGAGCTTTTTTCACGCTTAGCACGTATAGACTTCCCGAGAACAAAATTATACCGGCTACCAAAAACCAGCCTGCTGTCACGATAATCTGAAAATCTGGATAATGGTCGACAAGAAACCCGACTAGAATTAATCCTAATGCATGTGCGATATGATACTGTACACCTACTTCATATACCTTTAGTTTATCCGGTGTTAATTTACTTTTTAGCATATGTGCACCAAAAGCACCAATAGCGACGGCTAACACCATCAAAATACTCCCAAGCATAACGAATGTTTGCAACTAAATCCCTCATCTCTTTTTTTCTATTTGTACGTTTAGCATATCATGATTGAACGGCAGAGGAAATTATTCTCATGTCATTGTGCTATTAGGAAGAAAATTATTACATACTCTCCCCTTGTAACAAATTCTGATTGATTTACGTTTGCTAGAATAGTAAGGTTGTTTGGAATAGCATCAGGAGGCGCTCGCATGAAATTCTTTCAAAATACCGCCACAGAGTGGCAAGGTTGGTCCCGTAACATTCGTCTGTTCTTTCTAGCTAATATGTTATATCAAATTGGAACAGGCATGTTCTCGGTACTATATAATTTGTACATCCACGAGCTCGGTTATCCCGATGCCATGAGTGGCAAAATCGTTAGTATGCAATCACTCGCAACAGCCTTATGCTTCATCCCAATTGGCTTATTCGGTGATCGCGTCAGTCGCAAACGATTGCTCGTAATTGGCGCTCTTTGCAGCGGAATCGTATTGGCTGGCCGCTCTTTATTTGAGTCTGAGAGCAGTCTTTTAACGATGGCGGTTCTGACAGGCTTATTTGCTGCTATCTTTCAAGTTCTCGCCATACCTTTTCTTGCCCAAAATATTGCCAAAGCAGATCGACTAAAAATATTTAGTATCTATTCTGCGTTTGTACTCGCCTCCCAGGTTGCTGGCAGCCTTGGTGGAGGCGTCATAGTAGATGTTTTGCAAGCCGCAGGAATAAATGCGCTGCTTTCTTTTAAAATCGTTCTACTGGCAGGCAGTGTAGCAGCAATAGCGGCGTTTATCCCCTTGCAGTCTATCAGGGAATCCATCGTTACCGAGAAGCAAGGCGCAGAGGCTTTGATTAAAGACCCTTCTGTAAATCAACCGCCACAATCGCAGGGAGAATATTCATTCATTGCCAAGTTCGCCGCTATACAGCTCATGATAGGCATCGGATCTGGACTTGTCGTTCCCTATTTAAATTTATACTTTACGAATCGTTTCTCGATATCCCTTAGCGCAATGAGCCTGTTGCTTTCACTCGGTCAAGTGATGACGATTATCTCCATGCTCATTGGTCCGTCGCTGGCTAATCGAATTGGACAAGTGAAAGCGATCGTTATTTTCCAAACACTATCACTGCCATTTTTGCTGCTAACAGGTTTTACGAATCTATTAGTTGTTGCTTCTATTAGTTTCCTGTTTAGACAAGCACTTATGAATGCCGCTAATCCGCTGCAATCGGCTATCTTAATTGATCGGGTCTCTGCCAAAAAGCAAAGCCTCGCTAATTCCTGCATGCAGACAGCCTTTATGCTTGGATGGGCCACAATGGGACCTGTACATTCTCATCTCATTGCTACCTATGGATACTATTGGGGCTATGCCATTACGTTCAGCATAACAGGCGCCTTGTATGTCACTGCTTCTATGCTCTTCTTTCTGTTGTTTCGCGAGAAGCGCCGGACTGCTGCTGTCTTATCGTCTATGAACGAAGAGATGAGTGCTCGGTGAAAGTATACAATTAAATGAAGACACAACGAAAAGGCATGAGTCGGTAACAGTACCGTACTCATGCCCCAATAATGGTCTAAGAAAATAAATCCTTAGTTGAAAAAATGATCTCTCTTTATTTACTAGCCAAAAACTCATCCAACTGACGCTGTATCTCAGCTACGTACTCATCGATCCCAGCTGCTTTTAGCTTCTTAATGGCCTTCGGATATCCCGTCTCAAAATCTACAAAGCCTGAGCGTATAGCAGCTAAGTCCTTGCCTGCAACTTCCTTCAGAGCAGTTTCAACCAATTTTACTTTTTCATTATTAAATCGGAAGCCCAATGATGCGGATAGAATGGCCTTGTCATCCCAGCTTTTATAATTGTCTATGGACTCTTGTGCTACATCCGGTGCAAACATTTGATAATTCTGATTTCTAAACATCCATTCATAGAAAAACTCATTAGTCGCCAGCTTATTGATTCTTCCATCTACGATCTCGTAATCCTTGCCTTCGACACCATAAAGCGCAAATTGATAATTTTCTTTGGATTTATAAATCCAGTTCACAAATTTTATAGCACCTTCTGGATTGGGAGCAGTTACAGGCACGCCTAGAACCTCTCCGCCTGTTGCTGTAATATAACGAGGTTTTTCGTCTGCCAAAAGATAGGTTTTAACTCTAGCATCCGGTGCATTTGCCTTTATTGCATTAATGATTTCCATTTCCTTGCCTAGAGATCCTTCAACCCATAAGTATAGACCTGTCTGCATACGGGTGTCTCTTTCATTGTATTTAATGGTTAGATCCTCCGAATATAGTCCTGCATCATACATACTACGGTTAAATTTCGCTACTTTTTGGAAAGCATCTGATTCATAATAGCTTAATGCTTTTTTGCTGTCTTCTCCAAATACAACTAAATCTTCTACTGCAATAAAGTTGTACTGCTCATCGGAAAAATACCTGGTTAGAGGTTTAAAGACAATATCAGCAGGTCCTTTCATATCTGGAAACTTTTCTTTTGCCCTTGTTGCAAACTCTTTTAAATCATCAGCCGTTTTCACTTCGCTCATACCTACTGCCTCTAGTATATCCTGACGCACAGCTACCAATTGATACATCGCAGAGGACGGAGCATAAGCCGATGGAATGCCCTGGATTTTACCATTAATTACTGCACCTTGGAACTGTTCCATTGGCAAAACTTTAAGCATATCCTGACCATATTCTTTAATTAGATCATCTAATGGCAAACTTTGCTTCTTGTTAACGATAGCAGCAAGGTCAGGAAGGCCGTCCCAATATAGATCAATAGGTTCATTTGCAGCCAGCATAATATCTTTTTGTTCCCAATACTGAGACCATGGCACAAAAATAACTTTTACCTTTAATCCAAGATCTGTTGCCATCTTCTCTGAAAATTCATTTTGAAGAAATTCAGTCATACGATCACTTTCATCACCCGGGTACAAAATGGTAAGCGTTTCGAGCTTGCCCTTCTCATTTCCCTTCCCCTCAACCTCTTTTTTGTCGCTACAGGCTGCTAGCATAGATATGGACACTAGCATTAAAACCAAAAAGATAAGCATTTTCCTTGTTTTCATTGATAACCCTCCCTATTTGTTCTTGATTAATCTATATAAAGCCTAGATAGGCTGCAAACCATATATCGATTATTCCTTTACTGCGCCAGCCATAATACCATGAACGAAATACTTTTGAATGAACGGGAATAGGAAAATAATAGGTCCAATTGTGATAACCGTAATAGCCATCTTTACTGTTTCTGCGGGCAGCGTTATGCTGCCTGAAGCCCCAGATGGAATACGGCCGGAGCTGATCGCATTTACGTTAGATAAGATGTTGTAGAGATAGTACTGCAACGGAAATAAATCTTTATCGTTAATGAAAATGAGCGCATTCCACCAATCATTCCAATAATTAAGCGCATACATTAAACCCACCGTAAGCAATGCAGTCTTACTTAAAGGAAGGGCTACTTTAATATAAATCGTAAAATAATTAGCTCCATCCATCTCCGCCGCTTCATATAGAGAAGGCGAAATGCTCGAAAAATACGTACGCATCAAAAACATATTCCAAACGCTGAAAACAGAAGGAATAATTAAAGCTAAAATACTGTTTTTCAATCCATAATAATTCACGCTAACCATGTACCATGGAATCAAGCCTGCTGAAAAAATAATCGTAAAATTACTGATAAAGGCGATTATATTACGGTACCTCAGCTTTTTTATGGATATCGAGAATGCAATCATGCTCGTAATCAGCAATGCGCTTAGCGTGCCGACAACTGTTACAAAGATGGTTACGCCATAAGACTTCAGTATCTTCATACCACTATTAACAAATATATATTTATACGTGTCAAAACTTGGAGTCAGAGGGATAATTGAATATCCTTTTCTGACTATTTCCTGTTCGGATGAAAAGGAAACACTAAGTGTCAACACAAGAGGGTATAGACAAACGAGTGCAAATAAGCCAATAAAACAGTACGCCAAGCTCTTTACGAGTCTATCTCCATGCAATCTATTAGTTTCCATTATTAAAATAGACCCTCTCCATCATTTATTTTCTTAGCCGATTTATTTGCTGCAGTAATTAGAATTAATCCCATAAGCGACTGAAACAATCCGATTGCAGTCGAATAAGAAAAGCCCAAAGTACGCATAGACTGGTAAACATAGGTATCAATTACCGTCACCTCGTCAATCAATACCGGGTTATTACCGACAATCCCATAAATCATTCCAAAGTCACCATAAAAGATCCGTCCAACACTCAGTAAGGTTAAGACAATGATAGTCGGTTTTAACATAGGAATCGTTAAGAAAACAATACGCTGCAGTTTATTAGCGCCATCTACTTTTGCTGCTTCATATAGGCTTCCATCAAAGTTAGCCATAGCAGCCATATAAAGAATAGAACTATACCCGCTCCACTTCCAAACACTTGAGAGAATA
The DNA here is from genome assembly GCF_056269295.1 of Paenibacillus sp. J31P13. NCBI lineage: Bacteria > Bacillati > Bacillota > Bacilli > Caryophanales > Paenibacillaceae > Paenibacillus > Paenibacillus sp. J31P13. Next base: position 185,296 of record NZ_JBWDNR010000003.1, on the reverse strand, counting down.
ATGATCCATTTCCAATACTTCGGCTCTGAGTACCATCTGATCGGATCTGCTCCAAAGAATTCTAAAATATTATTGGCAACACCTACATCGGTTGAGAATATCCCGTAAAGTATAGCCCCTACTACAACCCATGATATGAAATATGGAAAAAACATCATGCTTTGAGCTACTCGTCTGAATGATTTATTGCGTATCTCGTTTAAAAATACAGCAATACTGACTGGAACAAGGATGCCTAGTATCAGGCTGAAAAAGTTAATATATAAGGTGTTGTAGGTAACCTTCCACCCCATGCTGTTTTTAGAAAAAAAGTAGGTGAAATTATCCAAGCCGATAAATTTACTGCCAAATATTCCGTCAACGACATTAAAATCGGTAAATGCCATCCATATCCCTGCAAAAGGAATATAGCTGAACATTATTAGCACAATAAGAGCAGGCACGCACATGAGATACAATATTCTGTTTTTCTTTATCTCATATAGAAATCCTTTCACCTTTAAACTCATTACATCACTACCTTTGCATCGTTATCGAGCGACTTTCCTCTACTGTTTCTTGCAGCTCTTTCTTCAACTGGTCAATATCAATCATAGTACCGGTAACTCTTGCCTTTTCAGCCGCAAATGCCATAATGTGACTTTCTACGGACCTGTCTATGGAAGATCTGCTGTCGCTGTTTTGATTTTTCAAATTATCCAAGAAGTCGATCATCAGTCCTGTATCGCCGCCATTATGTCCGCCTGCCATAGCAGCCGGCCGGATGACTGTTTGTTCACATTGTTCAGCCATATTCGATGTAAAACGAGTTACTTCAATAATATTTAAGCTGTCATCACCTCTAATTTCTCCATGCTCGCACATAATTTTAATCGTACGATACATTTTATTTGTAAATCCGCTTAAATTAAATGTTACCGTAACACCATTTTTAAACTCAATAATGCTAGCCTGATTATCACAAACATCATTATCAGATCGATAAACACAGCGTCCGTATGGACTTGTTTCGAGAGCCTTCAATAATCCTTCTTCTGTCTGATCCACAGAGATGGTCGTAGCCGGCCATTGTCCTCTTATTGGGAGGTATGTTTTTCTTGCATCAAATCGGCAATCTGCAGCAACCTTACAGTCTAAGCATCGATCCGCACTGTTTGCTGGCGCATTCTCTTCTTTAAAATAAGTTAGGTCGCCATAAGAAGAAATTCGCTTGGCATCACTGTCTACTAACCATGATAGAATATCCATGTCATGGCAGGACTTCTGCATAATGATAGGGCTCGCCAGGTCGCTTCTTCTCCAATTTCCCCTCACAAAGGAATGAGCCATATGAAAATTTCCGACGTTCTCATTATGCTGAATGGTTATTACCTTACCCAGCTCTTTGCTATCAATGATTTTCTTTAATTCCGCAAAGAAATTGGTATATCGGAGCACATGGCAAACGATCACTTTGCGGCCTTTTTCATTTGCTTTTTGTTGTATTCTTAAACATTCCTCAGGGCTCGGTGAAATGGGCTTTTCCAAAAGAATGTCATAACCAAGGTCAAGCGCCTCCATAGTCTGCGCATAATGGTCTCTGTCCATAGAAGAAATAATAAGAGCATCGCAAATTTTTCCTAATCTATAAAATTCATCTACAGATCGAAATTGTTTCTCTAGAGGAATTTCAAACTGGTCTGATGCAGCCTTTCTTCTGTCATCATTCGGTTCAACTATCGCAACAATTTCTGCATTTTTATGCGCGTACTCTGAGTAAATCATGCCTCTTTGCCCTGCTCCGATTAATGCTAATTTCAAATCAAATACCTCCAGCGCGTATGTTTTTTGTCTAAGCCACTCTCTATTTCTATTCCGGCACTTTTGGGTCTTCCAGTGGATAATATCCTTCCGGATAGTACTTATCCCATATATTCAAAAGTGGATCTTCACTTGTTATTTCGATTTTCACAGTACCCGCCTCATAGTACCCATCCTGTTCCTTGCTCTGTATATTTAAATGAATATAGGATCGGTCTCTGTAAAACAGTGCGAGGCTTAGTGTGTAATTACCCGGCTGTATATCCGGCAATTGTACAATCTCATTATGAACAAGGTCTCCCGTTAACCATGATTCTGTTGGAGCATGCATGGGAAATTCATAAGATAAATCCCCTTGCTGCAATTTCACCCAAAGACTACATTCACGGTAAATCCTAGAGCTCCCTGTATTAACAAACCAGAAACGAAGCGGCAAGCTGCCATGACTTGAAACGGTCTCTGGATAAGTCAGCCTACGTAGGGAAAAGTCATATCCCAGCCCTATCTCCAAATTAGAAAGACTTACATGCCATCGGTATGCCTCGCGTCTAATATTAGGACCGCATACGTTATCGTCCACATGAAGGACAACCGGGTAACCCTTCCATACATGCTGCAGCTTTTGTTTGGCAAATGCTTCGCAGCAAGCAATCCAATTATCCTCACTGCCCTTAACCAGCAAGCCAAATCCACGGCCATGTTCTCTTAAATAATGAATGAGTCTATCATTGTGCAGATCAGCAAGAAGTGTCCGTGATTCAAATGAGTCCATATAGGCATTCCATTCTTCCTTGCCGTCAGCCAGTGTCGATATCACAACGCCCGCAAGGCGACTGTTTGAATCAATATAACTCCCAACTTTTCTTATAAAGGCTGCAAAACAATCATTAGCATGGTCCTTTACCCATAGAGGTACGTCTGGCTTGAGTAGAAGTATAGGATTTATTGCTGTGTGAAGTGCTTCCTGCACCTTTTCGAGTCTATACTCCCCTCTAGTTGGCTCCAGATCTCTCCATGAAAATGAAACATACTGAAACTGTCCATTTCCTGAATGATTTTCATCTCTCGGCAACGGGTTTGGCCGGACTTTTATTGCTTTATACTTCTCATAGTTTTCAAGCGAATATTTACCCATACAATTGCCTCCCCCTATAAATGGCTGTCAACTGTCTTAAGGAATTGATCAATATCCGCAGCTGTTATATATGGCATGCTTCCGATCTTTTCGATTTCTTCCTTCAGAACGATCATGCTTAATGTATTAAATCGGGCCCCAGTCTTCATGTACGCTGCAGCTGCTTTTTGCAAAGAGGTTGTTAATTGATCAGGGTTGCGGACAGGATCTGCCTCCCGATCTCCAAAGGCTTCATAGCGCAGCATGCCGTCCCCTTCAAATGTTGGATAATTATAAAACTGCCTTTGGACTAGAACGATATTGCTTTTTTCATTGTCCAATAGGAGTGATAATCTAGTATCATAAAGCCAGCTTGCGCTCCAGAAGCCTTTTACAGATAACTCCGGATAATATTTGGCATATAATTCGATTGCCATTGTCATTGAATTTTTCAGCCTGTCGGGTGTATAACCGGGTCCAGCTGGAATATGAAGTGCTAAAAGGGTATCCCCTTTCTGAAGAACGGGTTTCCATTCCTTCTTTTCAATTGAAGTTGGTTCTCTTTCAACGAAACCCATTGGATTAATGCGATTAGCCTTGATGGAATCCCCATTTTCTTCCCACACTGAAGTGAAATGTCCTCGAGAATCAAAAACATCATTAATTCCATTCCTTTGACCATCGCTGCGAAACGCTTCTCCCGCATGTTGGAATGCAATTACCTTTTGTGTTTTAACATGACGAAACATGGTGAAGTTATCTCCAAATTGATGGGGTATAAAGAGAAATCTATCTAGTCGAAATATAGAACATGTATAAAAGTTCAAATCCCATGGAAAGTCACGAACATTAGAATCGCCATGAACAGCAATTTTTTCTAATTGAGTTTTTAGAGGCTGATGAGGTATCCTCTCGTAATACTCGCTAGGAATTCCGCGTTTTTCCAACAATTCCATAGAAGGGACAACGCAGGAAAGCAGCAAAAGAAATGAATATAAATCACCATATTGCTTCATACATCCCGGAGTCATATTCGTATAAAAGGCTTCATCACAGCGATTGCGCGCGGTGCACATGTCTTCTACTAAAAATGTGGAGAAAAGAAATAATACTTCATCCTTTTCTATTTCTTCAATTCCGCGAACCAGCAATTGCTGTGTATGTTCAGGGATTTGATATTCTTCAAAAATATCAGATAAAAATTTGCGAGGAATGAATATCGTTTTGTTATCCGGTTCATAGCATTTATATTTTTCTTCTAAGCCTTCAGGTAAATAATCAAAATTGCAGTACGCAACAGACTCTTGAAAATTCAATCTCCTCTTCATTCCTTACTCATCCCTTCTCTATTAATAGTTTTCCCATTTTGTAATAGCCGTCCTTGTTTCCTTCAATCGCAAGCTTTATATTTCCGATCTCTTTCACACCGGTTTCTATGCCAATTTCTAAACGATACTCTCCTTCTGGAACATCGCTCGGTATAGAGAAACTTTCCTCCCAAGCAATATCTTCATCAGGCAGCCATTCTCTTATATCTTCTCTGCTATTAAGCGTATAAGTCCCCTCATTGCCTGTAAGCTTCAATACAAGCGGATAGTGATTATAAATAGGAGCGACTCCTACATTAGCCCACAAAGCAGCAATGTCCAGTTTCCCGCCCGCCTTCACTTCAGAATCATACGTGAACTTTCTTAATTCAAAGCGATACCCCATCTTTTTCAACCATTGCTCCACATTTTCTTTCCAAGGCTCCGGTACAGTCGTTCCTTTACTATTGAAGGAAGAAATATGCCACTTGAGCGTTTCCTGAATGATGTAGTCAATATTCCAGCCCTGAAGATACCAATCATTCATATGCCAGCATGCTTCAAATAAAATCGGAGCTTTCTCCCAAGCATTCTCCATTTTAAAGTTCTGTATATTCTGAGGATAGAAATCAGTCATATGCGACCATTCTTTTCCATGAAAACCGCCCATATCACCTAAGCAGTCTACACGAAAGCCCACCTTGGCCTTTCGATCCGTAATAATTTTCATAGACATCGGGTCATGCAAAAGTGCTTGGAGAGGCGTTATTTTGAATCCATCCAAATAGGCATCTGTAATACACTGAATGGCCTCAGGCTTTAAGAACTCCGTCCCTCCGCCTTCCCCCCATGCTCCTACAATCGTCAAATCGATAGAGCTTATTACGGGATGCCCGTCATACTTTATAGCAAAAGCCTTTATAAAATCAGACCAATAGTCAACATATCGTGTTGTCTGAGGATCTACTCTCCAAAAAGGAAATTCAGGCTCCTCCGGGTTTTCCGCCCGGAACCATCCCGGTATATCATCTTCCTCGCTTAGAGCGTATGGCGAGCAGCGTACCACTGCCGTACAGCCAATGGATTTCGCATAATCCAATTTTTCCTCCAGCACTTCCCACTTGTACTCACCTTTCACGATTTCTATATCCCTCCAGCGCACACTGCAGAAGTATACTTTGCTATCCGGATGATTGTACGTGCAGCTGTCTTCCGTAAACTTGTATTTTTCTTGCTTTTCTCCTCTATTGTCATACACATCGCCGATGTCACCCATTAATCCAGGTGCTGAAATAAAACCAATGCCAGGATTGCTTATTAAGCTATCGATTATTGCAGGGTACACGGTTACTGGTTTATTCATGTCTCATCTTCCCCCAATCAGGTATACACTAAAGTAAACAGCATTTGCATTCTTGTTACGTTATATGTTACGTTATATGTACGGTTTGTTTAGTAATCTTATGGTGCAATTATAACATTTTTAACCAAACCTGCAAGAGAAATTTATAAGAAAATAAAACTGAATTTAAGATGACATAGTCTATCATTCGTATGGTACTATATAGTTTAATAGGTATACATAAGGACAAGAATGCAACAACGTAATTTCTACGCAACAAAACATAAAAAAGCTAATGACGGTTCACAACGTAACATTGCGGTCATTAGCAATAAAGGAGACTATGCATTTTTATGAGTACGATTAGGGATGTTGCTAAATTAGCAAACGTGTCCACGGCCACCGTATCTAGAGTTTTAAACAATGATACGAAATATAAAATTACAGATGAAACTCGCGAAAGAGTCTGGCAGGCTGTTACACAGCTTAACTATAAAATCACCGAAAGCCCTAAGCATCAAGCAGCGACGAAGGATACGTCCGCAAACAAGGCACACATCAAAATAGGGTGTGTATTAAGTGTTACAAAAAATAAATATAATGATCCTTATTTCATGTCTATCTTATCTGGCGTAGAAGAGCGATTGCTTCATGCAGGCTATAATATTTCCTTTATTCGGACTGGACATGAATTAGATGATAAGAAAATATTGTTTAATACATTTAATGAACCCATTACAGGTCTTATCCTAATGGAATCCTTAAATAGTGAAACATACGAGTATGTTCGCAAGCAGGTTCCCCATATTGTTGGCATCGATACAGAACGCTGGGATATTGATAATGTAGGCTATGATCATCACAATGTTGCTACTCTGGCAGTAAGCCATCTTATTGAAAAAGGCCATACTAATATTGGCTATATAGGTGGAAGCGGATTAAGAAGCAACTTAAAAGAAAGCCGGCGCTATCAGGGCTACTATTCCACTATGCATGCTGCCGGAATGTCTGTAAATCCCGATTGGGTCATTGATTGTTTATGGGATGAAGTTGTTTGTACAGAAAAGGTTGATCACTTATGCAAAACCAATCAATTACCTACTGCATTTTTCGCTGCCAGTGATTTGATGGCTATGGCAACACTTAATAGCTTATATAACAATGGCATCTCTGTTCCAGATGAAGTGGCTGTTATGGGTCTATCCAATATTGAAGTATCCAAATACTCCAATCCTCCTCTATCTACAATTGATGTGCCCACTAAGGAAATTGGCATGGTCGCCGTCGACCTTTTATTAGAGCGAATCAATGGAAATACTCTGCTGCCGAAGAAGGTTATTTTACCTACACACCTGGTCATACGCAGTTCAACTTAAACAAAAATCACCTATTCATGCGCCATGAAAAACGAAAGGTTAGACTAATAACGCAAAAGCAGCCTATCCTCTGATGAGGAAGAGCTGCTTTTTGGTACCATGATATCTGAGGCTTCAGATATCATGCATTACAATAATATTTTACAATAGAAAGGAGATTGTCATTATGAAGTGGAGGGTTGTTAAAGATAACAACCGCTACCTAGTTTGCCGAAAAACGTGGCATTCCTCCGAGTGGATGGGAATTGAGAAAAAAGATATTCGTATGATTACAATACGTGATCGCCTTAACTCTGTAGAAGTATATGCAGATTGCTCGACGGTCGAGTTAGCCCGTAAATTACTTGCACTTCGTCTAAAGGTACAACTTAAATGAGCTATGCTCACTTATTTAATGTGCTGTACCTTTAAGGTTAATAACAACTACACCCGCAACAATCAGCACGATACCTAGTACAGTCGTCAGACTCGCTGTTTCTTTCCAAATAACGATACCGATTATAGCGGTAACCACCGTTCCAACACCTGACCATATTGCATAGGCTATCCCCAAAGGAATTTGCTGCAAGGACAGGGATAAGGAATAAAACGCCAAACCAAAACCTACTACTGTCGCGATGCTTGGATAAAGTTTAGTAAATCCTGCCGATGCCTTTAACATCGAGGTGCCAAAAATTTCGCTTGTAATGGCCATTAATAAAAACAAATAGGCTTTCAACTCTATTCCCTACTCTCCATCTTCATTTCTATAAATACCTATCAATAATAGGTCCACCATCTGCTCCAATGCCTTCTCTAACGTCAGTCCAACTCTGTCCGCCACTTGATCATCCATTAATTGATAGAGACCGCCAATATAAACTTGGATAAACAATTCCAAATTAAATGATCGGAGATCACCACTGGCTTCCCCTTCTTTAAGAAGCAATCGAAAGCTATCCCAAGCATGATTCACATAATCATCAACAAGCTTCCATTGTTCTGGATATCGTTGTTTAAGTTCTTGCAAAATCCTTACATCATGAATAACAAAGCTGCGTGGCAGCAAAACCAAAGTCTTTTGCAGTTTTTGCTTCACGGACAGAGAGGCATCATTCATCAATTCAGTCTCGGCTTCTTTCATGTCTTGGATACACTGCTCAATAATGAAGCTGATTAGTTGTTCCTTGGATTCAAAATACTGATAAAAGGTTTTCGTGCTTATTCCTAGCTCGCTAGTTACTTCTCTTATTGAAAACCTCATACCCCGCTTTGTCATCTCACGGATCGCTGCATTTGCAATTCTTTCTTTCATCATTCACACCCGTTCACCGTTTGTTAGCTGTCAGCCTTTTGTATAATAGAACTATTCTTTATTAAGCTTGGTAAGAAAAACAGAGGATAAATCATTAGAAATAAATTTGGTATCCACCAAAACAAATCAAAATCATATCGGAATCCCCAGAATGCAATAGCTTGTAGACCTGAACAAAAGGTCAAGCTTAATGAAATGATACACAGTGATGACCATGATCGGAGCTTTCTTTTGAAGATGTAAATACTCATTAGCCCTGTGAAAGAAATAAGAATATCTAACGGGATAAAAGATAAATTCCATGCCACTAATAATTCATTGCTGTAGTCCTCATAAAGGTACTCTTTAGGCAATACATTTAAACCAATAATGATCCAATAGAGAATGAATCCAATATCTGTAATCAACATTAGTGCTCTTAAACGTCTACTCATCCTATCGCCGCCTCTACAGGAAAACGTATAACACATTTTGTTTTCCTTGTTTTCTATCATACTAAAATCATTTCACTAAATCAATATGAGCTTCATTTAAGTGATTCGTTTTTCATCGTCAATCCATCTATAATTCCGCAGGGATACGATCATAGATAAAACAAAAAAAACGATATCGTCTCCGATTCGTTTTTTGTGTAAAACTCTTTTTATTGCTAGCTTCCACAAGGCAAAGACAAGGAAAAACTCGTTAACATCTAGTCGTATCCTTTTTTTGGTACCAAGGCAGACGCTCTAGCGGCGCTTCAACCTCGCGCTCACACGGCCCCATAACGACTGAGCCGTATTCATCAACCCATTCACCAGGAGGAAAGACGACGTTTCGGCGAACTGCTCCTTGTTGTAAAACAGGTGCTACTAGCATACGTTCTCCCAAAAGAAACTGGTCCGTAACGACTTCATACCCCATGTCTGGATACATATATGCCAGATGACGCATTATAGGTTCCCCCGTCATCCCCGCCTGAATAGCTAAATCCTCGATATACTGGCCCATTTGAACATGCAGCTGCGCCGCTTTCATACATAATGCGGCATGCTCCCGATCCAGGACTCGCCAAGGCGCCGTTGAAAACTGTATCATTGGGAACAGAGCGGCACATTGTGCATATCGCACAAAGAGCTCCTGATCTACTTTGAAGTCTGGTCTAACTAAATCCTCATACTGGCCACCGCCCACCATATCTGGGCAGTTAAACGCGAAGCCAAGAAGCCCTTGAGCCAGTCCATTTGGAATCAGACTCCCCAATCCATCCAAGCCCCAGCTATGGTTCTTATCGCTCAGCCGCTGCACCAGCGGTTGTCCGCCCATTTTCCAACAGGCACGATATTCATTGTACCGGTAATGCAATCCCAGACGTCCCCAGATTTCACTCTGTTCATTCGGTGTAGTGGGTTTGTAGGTTATGTCATCCAGCGCGTAATATTCTGGGTCTCCGGCATCGAGCTTAAAACCGTCTATATGATAGGAATGCATCAATTCGTCGAATTGTTTCCTTATCCATTCATCCGCCTCTGGATTGGTAAGATCGAGAACTGCACTAAATCCGTTCCACCATTCACGAATAGCGGGGCGACCTTTGGAGTCGCGAACCAAACATCCTCTCTTGTTAAGGTAACGATAAACAGGACTGTCTGGACTTATAAATGGGCATACCCAGAGCATGACCGTGAAGCCAAGCTTATGTAGATGCTCTACCATTTTTTTCGGATCTGGAAATCTCTCACGGTCAAAAGATAGCTTCCCGTAATACTCATGCCAATTATCATCAATCATTAATAAACCGGGAGGCAGACCATTTGCGAGAATGGCTTCTGCATAATCGATTACTTTCTGCTGTGAACAATCATACGACATTTCCATCCAAGTATTATACTGCGGAACAGTGAAAAATCTTTTGTCCGGTGAAGTCCCGCTTGGCGGAAAGAACGTAGAGGAAGCATGCAAAAAGGCTTCTCTCAAGTTTTCACCGCCGCGACCCGCTTGGATCAAATCTTTCATTCCGTTTACTCTAAGCTCACCGCTCGCAATCTCGAAACTTAAAGGCTCCTCAGACCATACATAACGACCTTTGTTGGATAGGAGAAGGGGGGCTCCCTGGTTGTATGCCAGATGACCTCCGAGATCCCTTTTCACTTCATGTTCAGCTGAGAATGGCATACGAACGCCATCATTTACAACGCCGCCCCACCAAACTTCATCCGGCAGTATATCCAATATTAGATCCTGTTTCATCATGCCACTTGCTCCTCTCTCTCTTTGATCCAGAAAGCGATGACGCTATTCTTTTACGGACCCTAGTGTTATGCCATTTACAAAATATTTTTGCAGCATTGGATATAAAATCAATAAAGGTATCATGCTGACTAATATTTTGGCCGAATTGACAGTCTGATTTGACAGTTTAGCTATTCTTTCAATCTCATCAACAGTCATATTTGCACTTGAATTATTGAATTGAACCACGATCTGATTTAAATAGGTTTGCAGCGGCTGATTCTCCGGATTGTTCATTAATATTAAGCCGTCGAAGAAGGAATTCCAATGTGCTACGATACTGAATAATGTGACTGTTGCCAGCGCTGGCAAGGATAGGGGGACATATAACTGTATCAACGTACGCCACGGTCCAGCCCCATCAATTTTTGCGGCATCATCCAGTTCTTTTGGAATACCTCGGAAAAAGTTAATCAATATAATGACGTTAAAAACAGGGACCGCACCCGGAAGCACAAGCGCCCAGATTGAATCAAGCAGACCGAGATCACGTATTGTCATATACCAAGGTATCAAACCGCCACCAAACAACATTGTAAATACGACAAACCACATATAATAGTTTCGCGAACGAAATACATTCACTTCACGCGAAAGCGGATAAGCCATTAGAATAGTTAGGATAAATTGAATTGAGCCTCCAAGCAATACTCTCTCCACAGATACCCAGAATGACGTAAAGAACATTTTGTCCTCAATAACCGCACGATAAGCCTCTAAATTTATGCCTTTTGGCCATAAAACGACTGCGCCTGCGGCAACAGCTGATTTATCGCTGAATGAAATGGCGAGGATGTGAATCAGCGGAAACAAACTAAGGGCAGCGATGCCGCATAGAATGACTAGAATGAATCCGTCAATAACCCGATTGAGCGGCCCTTTTCCATAAACCATAGTTGTAATCCTCCAATCCCGCTAAAAAATTCTGTAATTTGCATATTTCGAAGCCAATTTATAAGAAATTGAGATTAAAATTAGACTAACGATTGATTTCAACATACCAACAGCAGTTGCCAATTCGTATTGTGATTCGATTAATCCCATTCGGTAAACATAGGTGTCGATAATATCACCAGACTCATAGACGAGTGTGTTATAGAGATTAAACACTTGCTCGAATCCTGCATTTAATACATTCTGAAGGCTTAATGTCGCAATAAGAATGATTGTTGCTGAAATGCCGGGGAGAGTCACGAATTTAAGCTTTTGCCACCTGGTTGCTCCATCTATTTCTGCTGCTTCATAGAGCACTGGATTAATGCTAGTCAGTGCAGCCAAAAATACGATTGCAGAGAAACCAAATTCTTTCCAGACATCGGTCCCTACAATAATAAAGGGGAACCAGTTGTTGCTGCCGAGAAAAAATATAGAATCCACACCTAGTAATTTAAGACCCTGATTGATGACACCATCCATCGAGAACATTTGTCCGACTATACCGCCGATTAATACCCAAGAAATAAAATGGGGCAAATAAACGATAGTCTGTATAGAGCGCTTCAGAAGCTGAGCACGAAGCTCGTTTAGCAGCAATGCAAAGACCAGTGCTGCCGCCAAATTAGCGATAATTTTCATAACTGCAATATAAATGGTGTTAAAAAACACTTGTCTGCTGTCTGGTATTTCAAGCATGTATTTAAAGTTTTCCAGACCAACCCAATCCGATCCCCAGAATCCCTTAACGGGGCTAAAATCCTGGAATGCAATTACGATACCGAACATGGGGTATATACTGAATATTAGCAAAAGCAATATACCAGGAAAGAGCATCAAATGGTAATGCAGAGATGTTCGTTTAATCATCGTTGAATTCCTCCTTCTTACTCCATGAAAGCAGTTATGGGCCGGTCAAGACCGGCTCCACAGCTGCTTATGGACGGTATTTATTGCACCTGCTTGCGAACTTCCTCCGTAATTTCACGTCCGCCTTGATCATTCCACTCTTTTACAAATTCATCAAAGTAATCCAACGGTTTGTTGCCCAGCACAATTTTCATAAATGCTGTGTCTTCCAATTTCGCTAGGTTAACCCATTTGCGTTCCATTGTTTTGGTCTTGCCATAAAACTCACTGTATACGCGCTTGATGTTCTTCTCAGCCACTAATGGTTGTACACCGATAACACGTGATAACGGTTCACCGTATTTATCATTGTTTTGGCTTAGCCAGTCTTCTCCCTGCTTCCACAATTCTGCTACTTTTGCTGCATCTTCAATTAAATATTCAGCTCCTGCATAGGCTGCTTTGTCCACTGTTTCACCGGCAGCCATCTTCACAACCAGTTCATGCAGCTTTAATACCTCATCAGCTCTCCACAAACCAATATGAATTGGCAGCGCATTGTCATGCACTGGCGGATTTGCATTTTCGTAAGGATTCAGCGATTGTTCTTCATATAGCATCCGTATTTGCCAATTCAGCATTTTTATTGCAGCCTCTGGATTAGAGAAGCCCTTTTTGACAACCAATATATTTCCAACCGGATTTTCTTGCTTTGCATAATACGTGTCATCATCGGAATTTTTGAGTGTATACGCACGCCATTTAGCCGTCGGATCATTCTTGATAGAGTCCGATAGCGGAAACCATCCTGCCCACCATGAGCCAAAGAAAATACCAGCTTTGTTGCTTGCGATAAGCTGCGCTGTTTGGTCCGATTTCATAGCGCCAAATTCTTTGAGGAGTAGCCCCTCTGCATACATATCTCGAAGAATTCCCAATGATTCCTTGGTTTCAGGTGTTGTTGAACCGTATACAACCTCTCCATTGTTATCTTTTGTCCAAATCCCCGGAAAGGATTGATTCATATTGAATACCGCGTCATATGAAAGCATATCCGCTTTAAAGAAATTACTTTGTCCAGGAATACCTACCGTATCGGCTTTCTTGTTGCCATCTGGATCCTGATCGATAAAAGCTTTAGTCACTTTTTTCAATTGTTCCAAGTTGGTCGGCGCTTCTAAATTAAGCTTATCGAGCCAGTCCTGACGTACCCAAACAATGGGAGAGTTATTATCGATGGTTCCCATAGCAGATATACCATATATTTTGTCATCTACTTCAAGCGTTTCCAATGCTTTGCCGCCATCTGTTTCATATAGCCTTTTCAAGCCGTCTGAAGCATATTTCTTGTATACATTTGTCAAATCTTCAATCATGCCATTCTTGGTCAATTCTAAATACTCGTCTAGTCCAACAATGAACATATCCGGGATGTCATTACTAGCAATAGACAGCTTCACTTTCTGAGTGTAGGCATCCCCGCCTTTTACAGTCCACAGATAATTCAAATCAACTTGCAATTTGTCTTCCAGCAAGCGAGTCCATTCATTATCGTTGATAGAATCTCCGGCTGGAAGATTCAGATCGATACTTCCCTCGCTTTTCGCCATATTAATGGTTACTTTTTTGGGAAGCTGCTCGAAAGGATCTGCCGCGGATTCAGCGTTGTTGTCTTCTTTCTTCCCGCCTTCATTTATTCCGGTCTCACTGGAACATGCGCTAGTGAATATCAACATGAGAGACATAAACAGTAGTACTGCTGTTTTTTTCAATTTAAGAAACCCCTTTCATAATTAAAAAGTATATTCTCTAGCCGTTTTTCACATTATAGCACCGCTTGCTCTGAGGACGAGAAAGTCAAATGTCCTCATTATCTGCGGTTTTTGTGTTTAAATAACGCTAATAAAAAAAACGAAAAGGACAATTAACACACCTTTGAAAGACCATTTTCCACCATAAGGGTATTAAAAAAAACGAAGCCGCCGGTTATAATACCAGCACTTCGTTTTATTCATAATAGGTTTTTTCATTATCGCATGCTTGAGCGATACTGGCTTGGCAGAAAGCCTGTCCGCTCACGAAAAAGCTTGCTGAAATACTTTTCGTCCTGGAACCCCACCAGTTCAGCTATACGATAGACGGGATAATTCGTTTCCATTAGCAGTGCTTTAGCACGGTTTAATCCAACGTTCTGAATATATGTAGAAAATGAAACACCCACTACATCTTTAAAGCATTTGCTGAAATAGCTGCGGCTCATATTTACATGCAAGCACAGCTCTGATTGCGGCGGTTGCTTGCCTTCACACTGATGAATATAATCTAATGCAATTAATATCTGCATAATAACTTCTTCTGTATAGTTGGTCCGTATTAGTCGGCTAACTGCTGCTTTACGAATATCACTCATCCACTGAGAAGCTTGTTTCCAATGCTCATCTTTACCCATAGATTTCTCTTCAAAAATATCAGCATAAACCGGTAGACACTGTGCCCAGTATGTACTGGATTCTTTCAGTATTGCTGCATAATTTCCAGATTTTCTATGCTCCATTACACTAATCATTCGTGTGAACAAGCTATCATCCAACAGCCATTTCACCTGAAACCATAGCTCCTTCATGTCTTCACTGGAGGTTGATGCCTCTGCTTGCGTAATCGCCTCGGGTCTATCGCTTTGGGCTTCGCCCATACGTAATACAATTCGCTGCAAGGCTTGTTCCATCACATCTATCTCTAGTTGCGTCTTCACTAAATAATCCACTGCTCCAAAACGGAGCGCCTTCTGTACGTACTCAAATTCCTGGTGACAAGTGAGAATAACCGTTGAAATGTCAGGATAGAGCGTACCCACCCTATTAACTAGATCCAAGCCATTCATCCCTGGCATTGAGATATCGACGAACATTAGGTCAAAGGTTTCCTTTTCAAGCAGTTTGAGTGCTTCCTCAGCATTCCTGGCTTCACCAGTCACTTCGATCGAGAACTTATCCCATGGCATCGTCATTTTTAATCCGACACGTACTAAATGTTCATCATCTACGATCATTGCTCTTATCATCAAATGACACTCCTTCCATTTTAAGAGGTAATATCATCGAAACAATCGTTCCCTTGCCTTCTACACTTTCCATTTTGAATTTAGCCTGCTCCTTATAGTAAACATCCAGCAGTTTGACGACGTATTTCAACCCAATACCAAGTCCCGTCTTCTGTTCCTCATTTCCCTTATCCGTTAATAAGTGCTGCAATTGTTCCTGATTCATACCCGCCCCATTATCAGACACACACATTTCAAACTGATTTTCATTTATCCTACGAATTGTAACCGATATTTTTCCTTTATCATCAGGAAGCCCGTGATACAAAGCATTCTCCACCAAAGGTTGCAAAATGAAACGAGGTATAGGCACGTCCATTAAGTCAGGATCAGCATCCACCTCTACCTGAAATATATAATTATAACGAATATTTTGCAGTTCAATATAATTAGAGAGCGCCTCCACTTCCTGACCCATTCGAACGATAATATTCTGCTTGCCCAAATTGTAATGCAGTACACGGGTAAAAATAGAGACAAGCCGGTCAATTTGCGGTTGCCGATGAATTCTCGCCAACCATTGAACGGTGTTCAGTGTATTATGTAGAAAGTGAGGATTGATCTGAACTAAAAGTTTCTCAACCTCCATTTCGCCTCTACGCTTCTCCTCATGCTTAATCTCTCCGATCAATTCAATCAGCCTGTTACGCATATCGTAGAACCTATCCAAGAGAATATCGAATTCATCCAAACCGGTCTGAACAGTCAGAGAATCTGTCGGTTGTTGGCCGGTAAACAATCGCACTTCTTTCGTTATGATTTGAAGCGGTCGATACACCATTCGCCAGATGACAAAAGCGAAAATAAGACCAATACTGAGCGATAACACCGAAATATATGTATATTGCCGCCACCACTTTGTTGTTTCAGCTTCATATTCCAGCTTAGACACGGCCATTACAAGCGTCCATCCATAACGACTCGAAGATTCATACATTTGAAAATTTCCATCCAAGTTCAGTTTAATAATGTCTGATAACCCTGTACCTTTCGGGGCCAACTCTGTATCATCGCTATAAGCTATTTTACCGCTGGGATCGACAAGGAAGTATAGCGCTTTCATACCGAGTTGACTAGGA
Organism: Paenibacillus sp. J31P13; assembly: GCF_056269295.1. Taxonomy (NCBI): domain Bacteria; kingdom Bacillati; phylum Bacillota; class Bacilli; order Caryophanales; family Paenibacillaceae; genus Paenibacillus; species Paenibacillus sp. J31P13. The sequence goes on along the minus strand of NZ_JBWDNR010000003.1, from coordinate 168,831 downwards.
GAAAGTATATCTTTAAGATTATCAGCTCTAGTCTCGACATATACGTAATAAGTGGGCTCATCATCGCTTGCCTCTCGCATTATAGAGAACACAAGCCGATTTTCAGCCCCCTTGGCCAGCGATGGGTGCGGACCATAAAAAGATATGCGGTTAGCCTGATAGAATAATGGCAATGCCTCAAGATTCAGATCTTTCGTAATAGGCAAGTTTTCAAACCGAAACTCAACCTCTCTGCCCGGAAAATAATAAAATAATTGTCCCAAGTTAGGGTTGGATAAACTAATAAGATTCATAGATTTTGTAATATCTTTAAAAAGTACAGCTCGATCGTAAGGGGTATCTGCCTGAAAGAAGTCGTACACATCCTGCCCGGTGCCGCTGTCAATGGTAAGCATTTGGGATGCGTCACTCAAGTTATTTAGTATTCTTTCAAGCGCTTCCCTCTCTAGTTTGACACTACTCGATAAATCCTCATCAATTTTGGTAGTTTGGACCACCGACATCCATTGAAAGGATATATATCCAATCAAGATGACAGGAACTAAGACAATGAACACCAGAAGAATACTGAGTCGTCCCCGCAAGGTTTTAGGTAAAAAACGTTTAGGGATTAACTTAATATTGCCGAATTGCAACATGAAACGTTCTCTCCTTAGCTTCTATTAAGTCTCTTTCACATTAATTAACAATACGTCGATGTGTATCATTATGGCAAGCTTGCAGCACCATCTATCTTAATAAAGGTGAATCTATTTCTCTACTTTACTGATCATATAATGGCCCAAAAATTAAAAAGAGAGTACCGTATAGGATACTCTCTTTCATTTAGGCTAGATTGATATTGATATTTATAAGGGTGGATTCTCTCTGTATTATCCTGAGAGTCGCGTATTTCTATACAGCTCGGTGCTATACTCTCTCTCCCTCTCCAGCTGCCACATTCGTGAGTACATGCCTTTGTGTGCCAGCAATTCCTCATGTAAACCACGTTCGCAGACAACACCGTTATGGAGAACGATAATTTCATCCATTTGCTCAAGGCCGGATAATCGATGTGTAATCCATAGAACAGCCTTTTCTTGAAGCATCGGTGCTATATTAATATGAAATGCCTGCTCCGTCAAAGGATCTAGTCCGGTTGCTGGTTCATCGAATAAGATTGCAGGTGCCTTACGCACCAACGCCCTTGCCAAAGCAATTCGCTGACGTTCGCCTCCAGAGAGCTTCGCTCCCCATTCACCAATAATCGTATCATAGCCATTTGGCAGCCGCATAATGGTCTCATCTATTTCAGCAAGCTGTGCAGCTGCACGCAAATCGTCCAAGGTTGCTTCAGCTCGGCCTAGTCTTAGATTGTCGGCAACTGTAGCATTAAACAATTGTACATGTTGGGAGACGACCGCGAATTGAGATCGTACGGATTCCTCCGACAATTGGCTGAGCTCCGTCCCATTAATGGTAATAGAACCAGCTTGATAAGCCCTTAGTTTAAGCATTGCTTGCAGAAGCGTACTTTTTCCCGACCCGCTCTCACCCACGACAGCGATTTGCCTTCCCTGTGCTAATGATAACGTAACATCACGTACAGCAGCAGGCTCATCTGGGGCATACTGCAGGGCAAGCCCTTTTACAGCCGCACTCCAATGCGCTGGACGCTCTTCAACACTACGCAACCCAGATGACTCATACTCTGTTTCTGCCCTATTCTCCTCCAAGCTAAACAATCTCTCGCCGGAAGCAAGGGTCTGGCCAAATTGCTGAAAAGCAAGCGGCAGTGGCGATACTGCCTCAAAGCAAGCTAGCGATATCAATACTAGCGCTGGAATAACAGCTCCGCTAATGGAGCCAGACGTTACTAGCGGAATAGCCATAATGAGAATGACCCACATCGCTAGATGGGAAAGACCTGTCATGGTTCCACCTGCTATAGCAGCAATTCTGTTCTGACTCTGCTGAGATACATTTAACCTCGATTGAATATGCCCAATACGCTTTTGCATCGTTTCTATCTCACCGAAGTTAATTAGTATGGCTAATCCACCGAGCATATCGGATGTTTCTTCATACATATTGGAACGCGCCTCGACCAATGCTTCTCCGCGGCTCCTGCCAAGTCTATGACTGATCCAAGGAACGACAAGCCCGGAAAGAAGCATCATGCCCGCAAGCAGCAAACCAAGCTCCAACTGCTGTCTAGCCATCAGAACAAAACCAAGAATGATTGTTAGTACGAAAATAATAGACGGAGCAACTATTCGCAAATAAAAGTTTTGCAGTTGATCTACATCACTGATAACCGAACCCAGTACATCTCCGCTTCGTTTATTCTCAAACAGCCGTACTCCTTTCGGCTCTAGCTTTCCATACAGCCAGACACGCATACGGTGAAGGATACGGAAGGTCAGATCATGAGAGGCAAGACGTTCCAAATAACGAAGCACACCTCTAGAGATTCCAAAGAATCTGACACCAACAATCGGAATATAGAGCAGTAATACGTTTTCTGGACGCAGCGCAGCCTGAGCAATTAAATGCCCTGAAGTGCCCATCAATCCGACATTTGCGGCTACCGTTGCAAAGCCGAGCATAAGGGCAAGAAGCGCTCTCCACTTATAAGGTGCGATGAGACCCATGAGCCGCATGAGGGTTTTCAGTTGGCCGTTGCCTGCTTTTTCTTTCGTTGTCTCCAACTTTGGCTTGTTCTGTCCCGTCTGTTCCTTCAAAAAAATGACTTCTCGCTCCTCCTGAGACAATGGAAGCATACGAGGCTCGTTCATCTTGTCTCGGTTGTAAGCTGCAATCATTTCTGCGAAAAGTCCTCCCGCAGCAATCAGCTCACCAGGGGAGCCTATCTCAACCACTCGACCTTTCCTCAGCATAATAATTCGATCCGCTTGATGTACCGTTTCTAGTCGATGCGCAACCGTTACGGACAAACGTCCTTGCAGCCATGTATGAAGAGCGTCACTCACACCACGCTGATGAATGCTATCCAGCCCAGAGGTCGGTTCATCAAGTAGAACTAGACTCGCATCACGCAGCATCGTTCTTGCAATCGCAATACGCTGTGCCTGCCCGCCCGACAAACGAACAGCTTCACCAAGCGAAGTATTGTAGCCATGTGGCAGAGCTTTAATAAAAGCACCTGCTTGCGCTCTATGAGCAGCGACTGCAATTTGCTCATCTGTTGCTTCTGGTCGGCTTAATCGAATATTATCCTTAACCGTCCCATGGAAGAGATGAATATGCTGTGAAAGCACAGATTGCTCTTTTCTCCACCAACTCATAGATAGCTGCGACATCTCAATACCATCTATTAAAATACGGCCTTCCGTTGGTTTAACAAAACCCTGAAGCAAATCCAGCAGTGTGCTCTTGCCAGACCCGGTAGGTCCGGCAACTGCGATTCTCTCGCCCGGCTCTAAGGTGAGCCATAGATTGGATAGGGCGAAACGCTCCTCTCCAGCATAGCGAACACTGACACCTTCAAATACAATACGATAACCATTTGGTCGATGCGGAAGGGTTTGGGCACCTTCACATTCCGTCCACCCGCTTGGCTCCGTATTTAGAATGTCGAATATACGGCTTGCCGCCGTTACACCATTCATGCCTGCGTGAAATTGGGTGCCTAACGCTCTAACAGGGGCATAAAACTCCGGTGTAAGAAGCAGCACTAGAAATGCCTGCTCGAACCCTATCTCTCCTTCAACTAACCTCAGACCAAGAAAAACTGCAATAATAGCCGTACTAAGTGTAGCAAACAGCTCCATCGCAAACGCAGACATGAAAGCAAGTCTCAAGGTTCCCATCGTAGAACGGCGATGCTCCTCACTAATTCTTCCGATTATGTCCAACTGCGCACGGCTGCGATTGAAAATTTTTAAGGTTGTCAATCCACGCAGCACCTCATGGAAATGACCGCCAAGGCGACCGAGCATTTGAAACTGTCGATCCGTCTTCGCTTTAGCCGCTTTTCCAATTAGAATCATAAACACCACTAGGAGCGGCAGCGTTACAATATATACAACGGCAGAGATCCAGTCCGTACCTGCTACAACGAAGAATACAGCCATAGGGACAAACATAGATAGGGCCATTTGCGGCAAATACTTAGCTAAATAGTTTTCCAACTGCTCGACGCCTTCGTAAACCGTTCCAAGCAGCTCACCGCTCTGCTCGCCTTTTGCATACTGGGGACCAAGATCTCCAAGCTTTCGGACGAGTCGGAGACGAAGATCACTCTTAATGCCTTGCGCCATTTGAGCCGATGCATAGTCGCTTGCCATTTGAAGCAGCCCGCGGATGGCAATAATACCGAGCAGCATATACAGTGCAGGCATAAGAGCAGATAGACTGCTTCCGCGCAGAAAGGCACCATCTACAACCCCGGCAAGATACAGGGCCTCCGCTATTAGCAGCAAGCCGCCCACCGAACCAAAAATGATACTTGCAGCAAACAGCTTGCGGCTTCCAGGAACTTGTTGGAATAATTTTTTTATCATAGCGTTGCCCTTAATAATCCAAATGATCGTTCATACTGACCCGTTTGCGGAATATCCAATAATTCCATGCTTGATAGGCAATAACAATCGGTACCATGGTAAGAGCGACGACGGTCATCACTTTCAGTGTATAGGCATTGGATGCTGCATTATAAATCGTCAGCGACCATTCCGGGTTTAACGACGAGATCATTACATTCGGGTAAAGACACATAAACACAGTAATGGTGGATAGTGTAATGGTTGCGCCTGTCATAATAAATGCCCAGCCATCACGTCCTGCCTTAAGGAAGAAGTGAACAGACAGTAAAGCAAAGCCTGCCAAAATAGGTACAGAACCCGGATTAATACCTTTACCTGTGAACATATCCGTCTCAAAATAACTTAGCACAACGAAGATAAGCAGCACTGCGCTCGTTATTGGACCGATTTTCAAAGCTAAATTCCGTGCTCTCTCACGCAGCTCTCCTTCTGTTTTTAAGGAGAGGAACAATGCGCCATGCAGAAGGAATAGAAGGACAATGCTTACACCTGCCATTACTGAGTAAAATGAGATCAAATCCCAGAATGAACCGATATAGTTCATATTCTCATCAATGGGCACGCCTCTCATCAGGTTCGCCAGTGCGACACCCCAAAGCAGCGGGGGCAGTAAGCTTCCAGAGAATATGATCCAATCCCAAGTGGTACGCCACTTTGGATTCTCCAGCTTGCTCCGAAATTCGAAAGAAACCCCTCGGCCGATCAGTGCTATGAGCATGAGGAACAGCGCCATATAAAATCCGCTGAACAGCGTCGCATACCAGTTTGGAAAGGCCGCGAACATAGCGCCTCCCGCTGTAATTAGCCATACTTCATTTCCGTCCCAGAAGGGACCAATTGTATTTATAAGCACTCTTCGCTGCGTATCTGTTTTGCCTAGGAACGGCGTCAGCATGCCGACGCCGAAATCAAAGCCTTCCAGAAAGAAAAATCCAACGAACAGCGTTGCGATTAAATAAAACCACAAGGATTCCAGCATAGCCCTTGCCTCCCGCATTTAAATTCGGCGTCAAATCGCCGTGGTATGAATCTTCTCGTTATTCAGCATTCCGTGCGTATTATGATCATCGGTTTCTATGCCTTTACGCGTATAATGGACGACTAAATAGATAAAGATTGCCGCCAAAATGCCGTAAATGACAGTAAAGCCGATTAAACTCGTCGCTACCATACCGGATGAAACCAGCGGTGATACTCCGCTTTCTGTCTTTTGCAGACCAAATACAATCCATGGCTGCCGCCCAACCTCAGTCATAATCCAACCTGACGAATTCGCGATAAAAGGGAGAGCCATAGCAAAGGTCATGAGCCTTAAGAAGATACGATAATTCTCCAAACGCTTGCGAATCATTGCCCACGTACCAAACATAGCTAGAAAAATCATAAGCATTCCTGATCCTACCATGATCCGGAAGCTCCAGAATGTTGTCCGTACCGGCGGAATATAATTGCCTGGACCATACTTTTGCTCATATTCTGCCTGAAGCTCCAGTATGCCAGGCACGCTGCCGGTAAGCTTGTTGTAGCTCAATATACTTAACGCATAAGGAATCTCGATTTGAAATCCGTTTTTTTGCGCTTCTGGATCAATGGAGGCAATGACTGTCCATGGTGCACTTTCTCCGCTCGTATTCCAAAGTGCTTCAGCAGCAGCCATTTTCATAGGCTGAGAGGACATGAGATGCTGCGATTGCGTATGTCCAGCTGTAGCTGTTAGAATACTGGAAATAAGCGCAACTACGATACCAATTGAGAAGGATGTTTTAAACAAGTCTACCTGCTGCTTACGAATAATCTTATAAGCACTAATTCCTGTCACAAACAGTGCTCCAGTTGCAAGTGCGCCGTAGATAACATGCGGGAACTCTACCCAAAGCTGCTTATTGCCAAGCAAGGCAAAGAAATTAGTCATCTCCGCGCGTCCATTCACAATCTCATACCCGACTGGTTCTTGCATGAACGAGTTGGCACTTAAAATCCATAATGCCGAAAGCGTTGCTGCAATCGCTACTAGCCAAATGGATGCCAGATGCACCTTTTTGGAAAGGCGATCCCAACCAAATATCCAAATACCGAGGAACGTAGATTCCAAGAAAAAGGATACTAATGCTTCAACAGCAAGCGGGCCTCCAAATACTGCTCCTACGAAGCGAGAATAGTCTGCCCAGTTCATGCCAAACTGGAACTCCTGCATAATGCCTGTGACGACACCCACTGCAAAATTCAGCAGAAAAATTTTACCCCAAAACTTTGCCAATTGCTTGTACTTCTCATCATTCTTCGTTACGTACATCGTCTGCATAAAAGCGATCAAGTAGGCTAATCCGACCGACAACGGTACGAATAGAAAATGATATACGGTTGTAATACCAAACTGCCATCTAGCTAAATCTAATGCTTCCACAATAACAGCTCCCTTCATTCGGATTAAGTATAAATCCTTGTTTGGCCGTTTACTGTGATCTTCCGCACATCATAAGACTGATTTTTTACCATTTTTGTGACAAAACAAAAAACACCCGCTCTCCCCTGCACAAGATGCAGAAAAGAGACAGGTGTCTCCATAAAGAATAAATAACTAGGAGCATAACCCTAGTAAAACTATATATTTACATGATAGCTTGAAGTCGTATAATCGCTTGCGCGCGATCGACTACCTCTAATTTACCGTATAGATTACTGATATAATTGCGAGCCGTACCCTCAGCAATATGCAGCGTATCAGCAATTTCTCGATTATTCAACCCCTGTATAATTAGCTGTGCTAATTCCTCTTCCCTCTCTGTCAGCGTAATACGCTTCATGCTGGTTGATTGCCATTGTTCATAATCTAACGTCAGCTGGTTCAGCCTCGCCGTTAACTTGGCTGCCACGGCAGCAGGAAGAATAAATTGGTTAGCTACCGTGTCGCGTATCGAGGCGATCATTTTATCCCCGTCCATGTCCTTCAGCATATAGCCATTTGCTCCATTTGCCATGCCATCCACAATATAGTCTGCATCAATAAAGGTAGTCAAAATGAGAACAAAAATTTCCGGGTGGAGCCCTTTAATTCGCTTTAAGGCGCTGATGCCATTCATAATTGGCATCTGAATATCAAGCAGCACCAGATTAGGCCGGAGCTCTTCGGTCATTTCACAAGCCTCTTTGCCATTACTAGCAACCCCAATTACCTCGAAATCATCCTCTAAATCGAGGATTGTTTTTAGACCTTCCCGCGTCAGCATCTGGTCATCGGCGATTAAAATTTTTATTTTTTCCATTATCTATCCTCCATTGGATCGAGCTGAATACGGTAAATTAATTCGCAGAAGACAACCCTGTTGTGGTCTTGAATCGATAGATAAGCTGCCGCCAAGTTGTTCAGCACGGTCTTTCATCGCTTTCAAACCAAATCCCATTGCTATTTCACTAGCACCTGCTCCGTTGTCTTCCAGCCTGAACTGCAAATACGATCCAAAAGGTTTCAAATGGAAGCGAAACACCTTGCTTTCACCATGGCGAATTCCGTTTGTTAAACCTTCTTGCAGCGCATAATAAATCATCTTCTTATGAGCAGTAGGCAGCTCTGGCAAATCATGAAATGCCGCATGAATGACAACTCCCGTATTCCGCTCCGTATCTCGTACAAGCTGATTTAACATGCCTGCTAGATCCGCATATTTATCCTCCTTCAGCATATGGACGGACCCACGAATCTCATTTAAACTGTGCCGAACAAGGTCCTGCGCTTCCTTAAGCCGCTGCACGCCACCCTCCATATCCTTTTGCATAAGGCGCTTTCCTGCTTCAATTTGAAGAATGGTTGATGTAAGCGTATGTCCGACAATATCATGAATTTCTTGCGCAATACGATTCCGTTCCTCATAAACGGATACCTCAGCGAGTGCAGCAGAAGTTTCACGCATCGACCGCTCTAAGCTGTGGGTCCGCTTTTCAACCTGCTCCTCCAAATTATTTTTTAGATATTGAATCCCTGAGTAAAGTCTGGCATTCTCGATGGAGATCGCACATTGCGATCCAAGCAGCTTTAATACACTAAGCCGTTGTGGTGTAAATACACTAGGCGACAGCTTATTTTCCATATAGAGCAAACAAATCAATTTGTTTTGATGCATGATCGGGAGGCAGAGAACCGACTTTAACCCGTTATTTTTAACATATACATTCCGAGCAAACATTCCTTCTTTTGCCGCATCATGCAGGACGACTTCTTCTCTCGTTCTTGCCGCATAGCCGATTATGGCAGCCGGAACCAAGTCTGAATCTTCTTCTAGTGGAATCGTTTCTATACAAAGCTCCTCAGCCGTTCCATGCGCCTCAATGACCCAATTATCCTCATAGCCAAAAATGAGTGCACCAGACTCCGCTCCTGCATTGTGAAGCATAATGCGCATTAACGTGTGAAGCAAACGATCCATTTCCATTTCACCTGATAAAGCTTGAGCAGACATGACCGCTGAAAGATAGTCAACGCGCTCCAAACCTGACTCACGTCTAATTTGCAAAAGATGACTATACTTCCGTTCCATGTCGGCCGCTTTTGCAGCTGCACCCCATTCTATATAAGCCTCATATGCCTCTGTCATATAGATTTTTGCGAGCTGCTGCTTGCCTTGTCGAATGCCGTATTTGCCATAGCACTCAGCTGCGATAGCCACATCATGAATATATCCATACCTGCGGGAAGCATTAATAGATTGTTCGTACAGCTCCTCAGCTTGACGATACTTTCGAATAAGCCGTGACATTTCAGCTTTGATCAGCAAATATCTATGCAAATAATTTTCCGGACAACGAGCAGCGAGCTTTTTTAACATATTTAAATTTTTTCTTATTTTTGATAAGTAAACATTTTGTTGCTTTATTGATGCTTCCTCATATAACTGTGCCCATACTAATGACTCATACGAGTATTGAAGGGTACTGTCAACGCCGACATCTTTACGCGATGCTACAAGAACAGCCGCTTTTTCCAATGCAATTCTAGCTTCATGATATCGTCCAAACAAATAACTCGGTAAATACTGATAGACGTAAACCAGCTCTTGAATGGTATGAAACTGATCCCCATGGACAGACTTGGCGAAATCCTCGCTCATTATATCCTCTTTTGCAAATGGATCATCTGGGACTCGGTAACCAGTCAAACTGCAAAGAATAGCGACGCTTACTGTCGCTTGCTTCCAATGAAGCGTATTATTATGCCGTTGAAACTCTCCCGCATGTGCAATTAACCGATCATAAATATCTCCCAGAGGATGACCATATTGCAAAAGAACGCCACAATTGATTAGCACACTTTGATTCCCATGCCACAAATCTCCGGATTCCAATCCTACTTTCCCAGCATGCTCGGTAAAAGTCTCTAGCATAGTCGGGGCATACGTTTTCCAACTATCGAAGCACAAGGTGAAGGAAGTCAACGTCTTCACATGTAGAATGGGGTACGGCTTCGATAGGTTGCATGCGAGCATCCCCCATCTAAATGCCTCCTCACTACGATGAAAGTAGAAATAGAGGAACAAGGCATATCCAATAAACCCGATTGAACTCTCGGGAGCCATACCGTGATCCAGTGTTAGTTCGACCAGTGTGAAGGAAGCGGCAAGCCAGCCTTTCTTATTCACATAAAAACATGCATTACTCGTATGAACCAATACAGACAGGGCTGCTCTTAGCGTTTCATCTGTCATGGGCGGTAGAAGATGCAGAGAGTCTATTGGATGCTTCCGAATTTTCCTTTTCAGTCTTAACAAATGCAGCGTTAATTCCAATGAACCCGGATTGAAGTTATGACGTACATGTAATAGTTCTAATGCTTTACGACCTAATAAAATAACCTCTTCATAGTTGTCATTGGCTGCTTCTATTTGAATCTTCATGATATAAACAAGCGCTTTGTCCAAATTTGTCGCCGCTTTGCTCAGCAGCAAATTAAATAAATCATTCGACGTCTCAAAATGAGCGCATAAATACTCTGCCTCTGCCTGTTCGATGAAAGATTGGAAGGTCAGCTTATAGCTATTTTCCCAGTTATTCTCCTCCAACAGTCCCGTAGCCTGGCGTAAATAATTTAATGAAGTCTCATATGCAGTCAATTGCTTTGCTTTAAGGCCTGCTTTCAGGTTCAGCTCTGCCAATTCCAGTTTTTTTTCTGGACACACTACTATTCCCCATGCATGATTTAAATGGTCAATGGCTTCAAATAGGTTAGCGTCTTCGCCTAATCTCATACGATTGACAAGATGCGTACCAATCCTCATATGAAGATTATGCCGTTCAGCATCAGGAACAAGCGCATAGGCGGCTTGCTGAATACGGTCATGCTGGAATTTATAAACTTCTTCATCTTCACTCATGACAAACTGCAGCAATTGCTCCCGTACAGCAATATCAAGTACCTCTGAGAGCTCCTTCAAGTTTAGCTCTGTAATGAAGGCCAGTGTCTCTGTCTTGAAGCTGCTGCCTAGAAATGCAGCTCGTCCAAGCGTATAAACCATCTTATAGGGAAGATGCTTCAATTTTTCCGATATATAAGCTGCCGCATTATCAGGAATGCTAATTTCACTAATATGTTGTAAATCCCATTGCCAGCAATGGTTTAATTCATCGAAGCTTACTTGTTTGTCGTCAATTAAATCCTGAAGAAATTGCTTAAGAAAAAAGGGGTTTCCTTCCGTCTTTTTAAGCAATACCGCAGCCAGCTCATTAGTACCAGCAGCCTCATAATGCATAGCATCGTTTAATAGCTGGCTTAGATCGGCCACTTCAAGTGCCTCCAAATGTATTCGACTTGTCGTCGTTTTACGATCAATAAGCTGCCGATCTAATCGACTGACTGGATGCAGTGTCGAAATCTCTCCATCTCGATAAGCTAATACAACGAGTAAATGTTTTGTTTCTCTATCCTCTAGCAAATAAGTAAGATATTGAAGCGAGGCTTCATCTGCCCACTGGAGATCATCTAGAAACAAGACCAAAGGCCGATCCCGACGGAGAAACAGCTTAATAAATCGATTTAAAACAAGATGAAAACGTTGCTGGGCTTCAACTGGCTGTAGGGGCTGTATGATGGGTTGTTCACCAATTAGAAACTCCAAACTGGGTACTAGCTCAATAAGTAGACCTCCGTGGCCTTCAACCGCGTTAAGAATATCAAGCTTCCAGACTTCCACCTGCAGTCTGCTTTCCATTAATAATTGACCTACTAGTTCTCTAATGACTTGAATCCATGCATCATAGGGCTTCGGAGTATGATGTGGATCGAACTTGCCCATAGCGAAAAACCCTTCGAAAGATTCAGCTTTTCGAAGGGTTTCCTTCACAAAGGAGGTTTTCCCAATTCCTCCGCTACCGCTCACCCAGACTGTTTCCGCTGATCCATTTGCCACTCGCTGCAAAGCTTCTTGCAAGCTTAGTTGCTCCAAGTGTCTGCCGTAAAAATGAGTCGGAACAATCCAGTGATTCGGGACATCATAGCTAGCCAGAGCAAAGGTATCTACTTCTCCAGTTGCATGAAATCGAGTCAAACACTCCTCCAGATCCCGCTTAATTCCGAAGGCACTAACATACCTAGCTTCAGGTATTTTTTCCATGCATTTCGCAATAATATCTGAAATCATCTTAGGTATAGAGGGCTGCTTTTTATAAAGAGGCTCAGGTGTACTAGCCAGATGATGATATACAATATCCAGCACATCACTAGGCTCGAAAGGCAGATCACCCGAAAACCATTCGTATAATGTGGCGCCTAAAGAGTAAAAATCAGAACGATAATCTGGCTTTATTCCCGTTCTTCCCGTTTGTTCTGGTGATATGTAAGGCAGTATGGCGTCCGCTCTCTCTGTTGCATGCGATAAAGAGCTTTTTCCCATGTTAGTCGTACAGGTGCGGATATCTATAAATCTCACTTCATAGGTATCAGGATTAACCATCAGATGAAAAGGAGTAATCTCATTTAATGTAATATTTTCACTATGTAAATGCATGAGACTGTCAGCTGCAGCTGCGGCAGTTGCGAGTAAAGCAGGCAGCTCAAACAAACTGGATTCTGATCGCAATAGCTGACCTAGAGTAGTTCCCCCCATATCACGAAAGAGCAGAATCGGCCGATCAACCATGATTTTCAAATCATACGCTTCTAGTGTTCCCCTGCCGCTCAGTCTCTTAAGCATGTCATACTCATATTGAAAAGCAGCAACCACGTTTAATCCCGGATATTCATCACAGGTCGTTTTTGCGATCACACTTAGACCGTCCTCTAGGCGGGACAGTCTGTATAGCTTTATATTTTCATTATTACTTATTTCCTCAATGGTCTGATAACCGGATATCTCGATCATGAAGCCGCACTCCCCAGTTGCATCAATGTGGTCAGAACGCTCGTTATGAAAAGATATATTCTCCAATATTTCTATAAAAAATTATAATTAGTATAACATTGAAGCTATCTTAGTTAACCTAAATATAGTCTAATATTTCATGGTCGAATAGTGGTTGTTGTCATTACTTTTGTCATATTACAAAAAAAATTCACAACCTATTCCAGTTGTGAATTTTAGAGAATGATATAATCATACAACCATTGGGAATTTGAGCGAAAAGACAGCACCGCCCTCTTTACGATTGTCTGCTGTAATAAGGCCGCCGCAGCGTTCAATAATCGCACGTGATATGGCAAGCCCCAGCCCCGATTCACCATCCTTTCCTTTCACAAAACGATGGAATAAATAAGGAAGCAGCTCATCTGCTATGCCATTTCCATCATCAGATACGGATAGAACAATGCGGCCTTGGTTAAGGGAAGCTTGAATGTAAATATGATTATTTGCATGCCTAATAGCATTTGAAACCACATTGAGCAGTGCTTGCATTAGCTTCTCTCGGTCTGCACGAATAGTCAGTCCTTCATATTCATAATAGGAAGTATGCAGTTTGATACTTTTCTTTATAAGCATGGGATTGATACGTTCAATCGTCTCCGTTAATAAATCACTCAAGCATATATTTTCCGGCTTATAAATATCCTCCTCACTGTCCAACTTTGCTAATAGCGTCATCTCCGTTACTATATTTTTCAATCGATCGCTTTCACTCAAAATAATGTCTAAGCCCTTGCGAACATGCTCGCCTTCAAATACACCATCTCTGATTCCTTCCGTGTAGCCAGCAATAGACATTAACGGTGATTTTAGCTCATGAGAAGCATTTTGGAAAAATTGTTTCTGCGCTCGGTTAAACCGATTCAACTCATCCGCCATTTCATAAACGGTCTGAGCGACAGCACCAATCTCTCCACCCGCCTTAACTAGACTAACCTTTGAAAATTGGCGCCCCTTCACCTTCGTTAATTCTTCTTTTAACCGCATCAGCGGTTTTATTAACTTTCTCGTAATCAAATGGCTAATTAGGAGCATACACACTCCGCCAACAAAAAAGACCAACAGCAGTCTGCCAAGCAGCGCTTGCTCGATTTCCTTGATTTTGCTGATCGGTGTAAGAAGCGTTAAAGTCCCCTGAGGAATGGCGGTTACCTCTGTAAGATAACGCTGATCCGTTCCATTCCATATCTGTTCCAGATTGACTTTGCTAACGGATTTGATACCCGTTACTTCACTCTTATTAGAACTAGTCGTCTGTAATTCACTCTTTAATATATTGCCATTCGTATCTGTAACAATTGCTGCTATTCCAGAGGCTATCGGTGCAGCCATTAGTGTATCATCATATAGCTCCACGTTAAGATCAGGTTGAAAGGTTGTACTCGCACTTAACGTCGCTGTCATCTTAGCCCCCATCAGCTTTAGGTCTTCTTTCTGTGCAACCATAAAATGGTCAAGCAATACAAAATGGATCAAAACCGCAGTTATCGATAATACGACCACTAATGCTATAGCAAACGCCAAATTAATTTGATGAACGAGCTTCATATTAAAGCACACCTCGATCCATTCTCATTCGATAACCATGACCCCATACCGATTCAATGGGTAAATGCTCTATTTTTTTCCGAATCCGTTTAATAAGATGATCGACTGCGCGATCGCTGCCGAAATAATCATCACCCCAGACAAGCGTTAGCAAGTCGGTTCTCGCAAAGGCTCGATTTGGCTGTTCAATAAATACTTTAAGCATAGTGAATTCCTTGCTAGTCATATCTATTTCCTCCCCAAGCCAAAACACGCGTCTTTCCTCCAGCATTAATTGAAGCCCGCCCATTCCGATCTGAGCTAATGGCATAGAAGCATCAGATTGGCTATCTTCATATTGATTATATTTATACCAGCGCTGTAGCTGCCGCTTGATCCGAGCCACCAGCTCGCGAGGACTAAACGGCTTAACCAAGTAATCATCACTGCCCAGCTCGAGCCCTAGTATTTTATCCACTTCGGTGTCTTTGGCAGAGATCATAATAATAGGCACATCCGCAACATTTCGAATCCGTCTGCATAGCTCATAGCCATCCATGCCAGGCAGCATGATATCAAGCACCCATAAATCTGGAGGATTATTTTGCAATAATTCAACCGCATCCTCTGCATTTTCCAAACCAATCGTTTGATAGCTTTCTTTCTGTAAATAAATCTCAACTAAATTACGTATATGATAGTCATCATCCACAACAGCGATGCGATAATTGTTATTCACATTCAAGGACCTCCTGATTATTTCTCCTGTAAGTATACCAAGTTGCCGATTCCAATTGGGGCGTGCCATTGTTTTTCCACAAATACACCAATGTTCTGCCACACCCATTCTGTAAAGTAGAGCAAGTAAGACAAACCCATTAGGAGTGTGAAACCATGAACCATAAGTTGATTATTTCTAGAGTTGCGCTTTCTTCTGCCATATTATTGGCCACCGTTGCCAGCCCAGCATTGTCAAATGCAGCCAGTTCACCAAAGCCGGTAGAACTCCAAACGATGCAGAAAACAATATCCAATGATGCCGTTCAGATAGATAATGGCTTTGCTGTTATTAACAGCTTTACTGATCCATTGGAATTGGCTGAAAAATATGCCCCCGAAACCTTAAATGACTGGAAAAAAACGTTGGAGCAATACGAGAAAACAATTGGTGCAACTGCAAAATTGAGCTTTACTAAAATGGAAGCAGCACCTTCAAGTTTAACTAGCCTAGAAGCGATTCACGTCTCCAAAATAGACTCGGTTCCTTCTACAATAGCCGTGAAAAGCTCAGCAGACCTGACTGCTTCCGTTACGTTTGTAAAGGCGGATGATACCATAAAAGCATTAGACGATATTAAAATTCTCCCTTTGGATTCACATGCAGCAACAGCAGTTGCGGTTACTAGTGAAATCAAGGATGCTGACCTGACTTTTATTAAAGCAGAAATTAAGCTTGCTAAAGCCGTTCAGGCCAAGGATCCTAAGGTGATTAAAGAATCATTGAACGAGCTTCTAAACGCTTATAAACAACAAATCGCTGAATGGGAAACAACCAAATAAATGGTACTGCAATACCCGCTAATAGCATTCAAAACCACAACCTCATGAGGTTGTGGTTTTGAATGTATTGGCAACCGCTGCGTGAACTTTGACATTTCATGTGAATATCGCTACGATTATTTCTATCATTTTCGCAGGAGGGTCAGCTTATTTCATGAATAATACTCGCATTTACTTAAGACATCTGGAAATAAACGATGCAGCCTCGCTTCTTGCTTTAAGACTAACGAACCGAGATTTTTTTCAGTCTTTCGAACCGATCAGAGATGAAGTCCACTTTACGCTAGAAGGGCAGCAAACAGAGATTGCTGATAGTATGCAGGGACAAAAAAATGACCAAGCTCATATTTGGGGAATCTTTCAGAAGGAAACAGATGAGCTTATCGGAAGAATAGCATTAACAGGCATTGCTCGCGGTCCTTTTCAAAATGCAAATATGGGTTATTTTATTGATCAGAAGCATAATGGACAAGGCTATGCGACGGAGGCCGTTTCATTATGCGTGGGATTCGCCTTTGAGCAGATCGGATTGCATCGTGTGCAAGCTGGCGTAATGCCAAGAAACTCAGCTTCGACTCGAGTTTTAGAAAAGGCGGGCTTTAGACATGAGGGCTTAGCCAAAAAATATTTGAAGATTAATGGTAATTGGGAAGATCATGCGTTATTTGCCATTACAAATGAAGATTTGGAATGACATAAAGAATTGGTGAGAAATAAAGATTTTCAAATAAAAAGAAGCCCGGTTTCTTTCAACCGGGCTTCTTGTATTACAAGGTAATACCAAGTGTTGCGATTTCAAATGGTTTAATGGACAGCACAACGTTTCTACCGCATATATCAGTTAATTCGCATTTCCCTTAAGCTTTATCATTCTCGCTTATTTTGATATCTACCTCATGCGGTCGGTATACAGATAGTACATGCCCATTTCGATCGGTTGCAAACAAGACTGACCGCTGCTGTTCTAATTGGAATGAGTAAGAAACCCCTGTTTCCGCATCCTTCACGGCAATGTCCCCATCCCAAGCAAACTCGGATACAAAAATGTACAGAAATCCTTTTTTGTAGCTCATCTTACGGCCATACACACCGGAAAGATCGCCGCCCTTCATCCATTCCAAACCGCTTTTCACACCTGCTGCTTCTGTTGCGTACTTGTACAGCTTCACAAGCGGCTCCGTCCGATTATTCAATTCAACAGGCAGAGGGCTCCAAATGAGTCTTCCTTCACCAAACGGAATATCAACCACTGCTGAACCTTTTTCTACGCCACCGTCAAGACCTCCTGTGTGGACTCGTTCTTCCTTAACCGTCTCCGCAATTCGGCGATTTCCATAAGAAATAGGCAGAGCTTCTCCCCCAAGAACCAGCCGTTCCTCTCTCTGTACGTTGACAAGCTGTGTCTTGCCAAGCACATCCTGGAAGCGATTGGATTCATGCCAGTAAGAGTCGAGATTAATCGCACCTGTTACTAGCAAGACTGCGCCCGTTTGCTCCACCATATGGAGCAGCTGCTGCATTGCTTCATCATCCACATTATGAGCACTTGGCAGAATAATAAGCTTTGCTGGCTGCGCTTCAAGATCCCTTAGGTGATATTCCGAGGCGCCGCGAAAAGGCATATTCAGCTCGTATGCCAAAGCACGGGTCAGATGTGTCGTTGCTTCAAAGGCCAGTTTCCGATTTGAGAAATCATTCGAATACGGAAATACAACCGCAATCTCCTCTAAGTCACGATCTCCTAAAATGCTGCCGATCTCACTCATAAAACGCCCGAAATCATAAGAAACATCAGCCTCCGGCTTCTCCGTGCCATCCGCGCGAAGCGCCCCGATTTGTGACTCATTCGCGTTATCCATGTAGAAATTGGTATTCCAAATCCATTGAATAGCTCCCGCTCCACCCGTTGCAAAAGCATAAGCATACTTGCGCTCCAGGAAGCTGCGCAGCTCCGTCTCGGTACGCTTGGCTCTGCCATCAGGTGTCTCAACGTACATAATACCGGTTTCTTGTACAAGATTCGGCTTATTTGCCGTTTTCGCAAAAATACCGTCCCACAGCAAATGATCATTTAACCACCAGGAGTGAACGGTTGTATAATCAACAGCCTCCTCATAGAAGAAAGGAGAAGGTCTTTGTGCCCCAAGCGCTTCATCCTGTCCAACCGTAACGAGATGATCCGGGCATAGCTCCTTTATCGTATCGGATAGCTGCATCGCCCAAACATTGTGCATATCCATCGAGAACAATACGTAATCCAGCCAACGTGTTCCTTTCTTGCCTGAATGAATATCTTGAATGTTGAAATTAATTTCATTCGCTTCAGGCGGTTTTGCTGTTGCAAAATCCGGCAGCTGTGTCGGCGACATACTCCAGCGTTCTTGAAGGATTTCAATGGAGCCATGACGCTCCTCCAACCACTCTGAGAATGCACGCAGCTCGAATGGATCGCGGCAAGACCGTGGACCATCAGAGAAAATCTTCTCAGGATCAAACATCGAAGGCTCATTAATAAGATCCCAGTCTATATTCGTTGTATCCTTATGTCTGGAGACAATGGAGCGAATAAACCGTTTTTGTGCCTCCACACTCCGTGGGTCCAAATACGGATTAAGCCCTTCCCATGGCTCAGGTGTAAAGGAGAAGAAGGTAAACGTTAGCTGCAAATCATGACGCTTTGCCGTCAATACAAATGCATCGATTGCCCGCAGCACCTCCTCTGAGGCATGACCGTCAACCTGCATAATGTTTCGATAAGCGGTCCATATGCCCGTACGAATCCAGTTAATGCCGGCCTTTTTCATTTGCGCCATATCGCGATCCCAGACATCGGCATTTGGTAAGAATAGAAATTTCCTCGCAACATCGGATGTCATATAGGTCATTCCTACAACAGGAAGCGTATTTCCATCCTTCACAAAAAAGTCTCGTCCCGCACTAATCGGTGTCCCCTGCTTCAGCAGCTCCGCATCAAAGCCCCAAAATGCCCCCTTAAGAATGCGAATTTCTCCATCCGGTCCTTCTGCTTTGCAGATGACACGATATAGACCACACTGAATATCAATCGGAATCGGCAGACGGACAATGGTTAGTTCATCCTTTACCTGCTCCTGCAGCTCCTTCGTCCATACTGCAGCAGCATCACCATCACGCTTAATAGAAATATGAAACGTCCATGTATCAGAAGAAGAGGATGGTCTGAGAGTGCCGCGGCTAAGTCGCTCCGTTTGCAGCGTCAGCTGTGCGCGTTCACCATTTTCATAAGAGGCATAATTAGGCTTTATCCATAGCTCGGTAACTCCCTTGCTGATAAATTGCACCCATTGAGTGATTTGTTCTAATCCGCCCTCCGTCCAAAAACCATCCCGCAAATTTTGACTGACGAACAGCCACCTTGCGCTCTTGAATGGACCGCCATTATGCTCCCATAAGACAACAGGAGCGGATACTTCTCGGTCATCTGCGGTTATCCCTTTGAGCAGCGAATAGACGCGCGTATCCATCGGACCAGATGAGCCCATCTGATGAGGAAGGTCACTGCTCTTCGTTACATGCGGAACCAAATTCCATGTATCCGAAAGGGGCAGCAGCGCTTCTCCTCCAACGAGGAGCGGTATTTCCGATGCAGCTTGATAGCGAACCACACGGGTGCTGTCTACCTTTAATGCTTCATGTATGTGTAGCTCCTGATGATAGACTGTCTGCTCAGCTTCTACTATCCATTGCCCGTCTTTCAGACGAACAGGATATTTAAACGGTGCTCCCCCGATGTTGAGCAAGCCGCCTCCCCGCTTCAAATAACCGAGAATCGCCGTCCACGCTGACTTAGGGAAATAAGGAGCATGCATATTAATAAAGCTGCCTCCACTGACTTGCTGCAAAGAAGCGGCAAGATCTGCCGCCCCCACTATCGTACCGATATTCGATAACGCTTCCGTCGCTGCTGCAAGATCCATTGCTCCGCTAATCGGAAACTGCGGATCGAAAAATAGAATGTTTTTACTCATAGCAGACCATCCTTCATCGCTCTGTATACAAGCTGAGAAAATAGACTGTTCGACCAAGCAAACCAGCTTCTGGTGAACACCTTCGGATCATCGGAATGGAAGCCCTCATGCATAAAGCCCGTATCCGCATCCGTCGATTCCAGCATGAGAATCATCTCAAGCTTTTCCTCATTTGTTAATGCAGTAATGCCTTGCATAGACAGCGCCATATGCCAGATATAGCCTGGCGGTGTATGCGGACTGCCTATGCCCTTCGCAGCTCTTCCTTCATAATAGAAAGGATTTTGCTTGCTGAGTGCAAACCTTCTGGTATTCTGATAAATTTCATCATCCGCCGTAACGTAGCCCAGATAAGGAATGGAGATTAATCCTGGCGTCCCAGCATCATCCATCAGACAATAATTACCGAAGCCATCGGTTTCGTATGCATAGATAGGTCCGAATTCCGGATGACGGTAAATGCCGTACAACTGGATGCCATGATCAATATCCGCTTCCAGCTCTTTAAGCTCCTGTACCAAATTCATGTCACGGAATACCCATTCTGCGAACTCCTGCATTTGGCGCAGCGTAACAACCGCGAACATATTACCCGGAATGTTGTAATGAAAATCGCAAGCATCATCGCTTGAACGGAAGCCCGACCATACCATTCCTGTGTAATTAACAGGCATGCCAAGACCTTGATTGCGAAGCGAATCCGTTGGAATACCATTATTGCGTGTAAAACGGTACGGCGATTGCTCAAAATGACGCTGTTCCGTCTTAAACAATGCAAGAATGGTACGCATCGCTTCCTTGAAGCCTGCATCGAAGATATCTGTCCGCTCCGTTTCCTTCCAGTAGGAATGAGCTAACCGAATGACGAAGCATAAAGAATCGATCTCGAATTTACGCTCCCAAACCCATGGGGACATGTCCGTCACATCGGATGTGTCCCAGTGCCAGTCATTTGGGGATTCATTAAAGGCATTGGCATAAGGATCAATTCCGATATAAGCAATTTGACGCTTTATTAAGCCGCTAATAATACGCTGTAAGCTCTCATCATTTTTGGCAAGCGGTACATACTGTATAACCTGCTCCACGGAATCTCTCAGCCAAAGGGCTGGAATATCGCCGGTAATGATGAAGGTTGTTCCGTCATCCATTAGCTTTGTTGTCGTTTCCAGCGTGTTAGGAAAACAGTTTTTGAACAGCTGCAGCAGCTTTGGCCGATGAGCAAGCTTTTGCTCGGCCTCTTTCAGTACATCTAGTACCGCTTGCGGCAGGTCCAGCTTAGGCATTTGTATTTTCGGGAGTCTGAATTTTTCCATACCGTCTCGCTCCTTTATATCTTCTTATGGAGTTCTTGATGAATAGCCTCGAGCAACCGATGCGTCTCATCGCAGCCGTACTCCCAAAACATAATCCCAGCTAGTTGATTGCTCTTCACATAATCGCTTTTATGTCCAATTGATTCTTCATCGTCATAGGAGATGAAGCTCGTTCCGTTATAAAGATAAGGCGCCTTCGCCTCATTGTCCCAGTAACGAATATAACCATTCTTATTAATGTAATCCGCCGCAAGAGTGGTAAAATCAGGTCCATAGCCGCCCGTGCTTCCAGCCATTTGGTGAAGCCCGTTAGCGATATTAGGAACGTTATTCCACACCCGAGAATAGAATGCCGCACCAATGACGATTTTCTCTCTCGGCACGCCCGCACGGATGAATAGGTTAACGGATGCTTCCGTACTGATGCGGAACAAATCCCCAGTTGGTGTATACAGATTTGTATGGTGACCCGTCAGAACCTGAAATCCGCCGCGCATATCGTAGGTCATCAGCTGTACAAAATCCAAATACTGCTGGACCTGATCCATTTCTGTTCCATCTACATAATATTGATCCGCACCTGCTGCAATAGTCAGCGAATAATGGCGATTATCTTGTGCGCCTTTCAAATCCAAAGCTTCGCGCATCGTCTTTAGAAGCAAGGTAAAGTTCGTCTTATCATCAGGACTCGAAGCAATGCCAGCCTCGCCGTAACAAGGATACTCCCAATCCAAGTCGATTCCATCGAATGGATAGTCGGTTAGTATCCGAACGGCAGAGTCAGCCATACGTTTTCTTCCGGCTTCTGTTGATGCCGCTTCGGAGAACCCGCCAGCACTCCAACCGCCAACAGACAATAGAATAGAGAGCTCTGGATGCTCACGTTTAATCTCTCGAAGCGTATCCGTATGCTGCAAATGATCCGTAGTGATCTCATCTTCGCGAACATGGCCAAATGCCACATTCAAATGAGTTAGCTTATTCAAATCCTCCCGCGTCATTTCGGGAAGCTTCGAATCGACGGCATAACCCGCCACAATATAATTCCGTTTTGTCATTACGTATCGCTCCAATCTATATTTGTTGTTGGTATACGCTGGCTAGGACCTGCAACGTTTCCTTCCCGGTTCCAATCTTGTATCCTGAAGTTGTATACCGAATTTGGTCTTGGTTATCCAGTACAAAGAGATGAGGGAAACCAGCTTCATTAGCTTGAGATTCTGCTATAAAATCCGGCAAAGAAGCATAGGTAGAATCTCGGACAAACAGGGTATGGGATGGCAGCTTTGGATATTTGGCTGGGTCAAATGATGTTGTCCACTCCGGATTACCGATAATAAAAATGATCGGAGCACCGAGCTCCGCAAACGGCTCAGCAAGCTCGCTGATCTCACGAATTAAATGCTTGGTTGGCTCCCTTTCCGGTTCCATCCAGGCCACCACAGCTCCATTCTTGCCTATAAACTCTCCGAGTGTCTTGTCAGCCCCATCCAGTGTGGTTAGCATACTATTCCGATTCATTGTACCGAGAACAGGAATTTCAAGCGGCACCTCGCGGTAGGTTAGCTGAGCATCCGTCTGCTCCCCTGCCTTCACCGTGAAGTAAGTAAAGCGCACTCTCACCGTACCATCCTTCAGACGAATACCCGACGTCATGCGATAGGAGCCTTGTTCCAGCTCAAAGGGCTCATCATATACGTCCGATTTGCCGTGAGGATAGACTAGCGTCTTATAAATACCCTTCTCCAATCTAGCAAATGTAAAATTACTAGAGTATGAAGCAGAAGGCGCCTCTACTGGCGCATTGCTATCTGGAAGCAGTCGCAAAGTTCCGCTATCTATCTTCTCTTTTTCCACTATAGTTCCATATGTAAATAATGCATCATGCCAACTGCCATTCAACATATATTGCGGCTTCTGTTCGCTTGGGTGCAAGCGCGCCGGAATGCCCAGACTTCGGCAGATCGCCACAAACAGAATAGCCAAGGAAACAGGGTCTCCCATCTTCATCTTAAAGGTGCCAATCGGATTTCCTTTGCCCATTAAGTTCGGAAGGTCCTCCCAAATCCCGTATTCTTTATCCAGACTGCGGACAAGCTCGGAAGGATCCTCTCGATAAGCTGCAGCTTCCTTATCCGTGAATGCATGTTGGAAAAAATGCCTATACGGTACGATCATTTCATATAACACACGCGGGCATAGGATATAGGAAATGAATGTTTCATCCGATAGCTGTCCCTGCTGTTTCAGGGAGCCAATTAGATGATCGTCAAGTACAGGAAGGAATGTATCAATAAGATCCTTCTCGTTCATGCTCTCCAGCAAACGAAGCGGCCATTCCCCATACTGGGAAGAACGCTCTAGCAGGAATGCAGCAATCTCCCGGCTGTTTCCGCGAGCCTTATGCAGCACATCCCATACCCGCTCCTGTGGAAGAGCCATTTTCTGAGCAAGCTCCAATGCTTCTTCCTCGTTCATAAATGTATGTTCATATTGCGTTCGGATTCCTGTACCTTCTTCAAGCCGATTATTATGCAGCTGGAGCTTTTCCTCGGAAACCTGCTCCGAAGTCTCTCCCATGCCTTCAGGCGGGGGAACCATATCAAAGTCCGACACGCCTTCTGGCTGCTGCATCTGACTCAGAACAATTTCAAAGTGTTCACTGTCAGCAACTGTAATCTTCTCGACTCCCCACTGATTATCCTTCACTGCACGGATTAATAGATCGCCAAAGCCCGTCTTCAATACGGCTTCACCCTTTGTATTTGTTGGCATCACAGCAATGGGGTAAAATTCAGCCATGTTGTAAACCTCGAAATACACATTCGCTCCGCTAACCGGTTGACCATGCTCGTCCTTTACAAGAACGGTAATACTGCGCGTTGGTGCATACCCTTCAAGCAAATTGATTTCTGTAAACCAATCGTCGGCGAGTGTAATGTCCTCAGGCCCCGGATAATTGGCAAAAATCCGTGTGTTAATGAGCATTGCCCGCCGAGCAGGGGGAGTGAACCATCCTTGATTCAGACGAGCTTCTGGTTCGCAGGCGCCAATATAATACCACTGTCCATCAGCCCATGCTTCAACCCATGCGTGGTTATCATCACAATGGGCCCAGCGCGGTGTATAGACTTGGCGAGCAGGGATGCCGATACTGCGAAGCGCAGCAACCGCAAGCGTCGATTCCTCACCGCAGCGTCCGCGCGCATTTCGGATCATGGTAAGCGGTGAAATGGTTCGCAAGTCGCTTCCAATATAATTAGCCTTCTCGTGGCACCAATAATTCGTCTCTAGAATAGCATCTGCCATGGATAAGTGACCGGTACGATCCGCCAATTCATGATATAAAATACCGCGAGAGTCCTCGATATTTTCCGTATTCACTCGGTATGGCATGACAAAGTGCAGGAAGAGGTGATCGGGAATTTTCCAAGGTACTTTTCCTCGAATCTCCAATGTTTGACGCACATGGCTTAAAAATAGCGATCCATCATAATCAGCCAAATCATTGACTGGCATATAGGCAAATAAATATTTGAGCGCCCAAGTCTCTTCATTCGTTAGCTTATTCTGAAAAACATCGAACAACTCATGCGCTCTTGCCTTTGCGATTTGCTGCTTCTCGCGAAATTTACTTTCAATAAGCGCCATAGCCTCTTGATCTAATGAGAATACCGAAGTCTGTACAGTCATTTGTCCTCTCACTCCTTCCATAGCTTTCCGTCCTCTTTGATACAGAACGTGGACTTCCCATCCGTTGTCGGCGCAGAAATCTGAAACAGGGACCTTGTCGTCTCAATGATAGGTGTAATACTCCATTGCTCTCCGTCATTCATGAGTAATTGAGGATCAGCAGCAAATTCGCCATGACTTTCAAAGTAATTACGCTCACGATAATAGAGCTTCCGAAGCTCCCACTTTATGCGCTCATCCGGCGGCAGCTGGAATGATTCTGGACCGTCTTCATCAGCAAATACGACGTATCCCCATAGCTCCGGATAATGCATATTAATAAGACCCATCGGTGACCATACCCAATTATCTTCTGGAAACGATTTACCCGTCTCAGGATTGATAACCTTCCGGTATTCGCCTCCTTCTACCTCGACCTGCCATTCGACACGTGAAAAATTAACGCGCCAAAAATCGCCTTTTACCGGCGGATTCCCCTGAGATGCGCATTCACGCAAGCTTTTCCAAGGCATAGCTACCTCGACGCTCCATTTCCGATTGGTTGCACTTGGCTGATTCAGCTCGCCATCAATATATACCGCCGTCTGAAGTCCGCTAATATCCCAGCCATTAATCGGAGGACCTCCGTCTCGGTAGGGTTTGACTAAGAGAAGATCCCATACCGTGTTTAGCGCATTAATTTCAAACTCATAATAGTTATGGGTATCGCCATCCGGATCAATGAAAATCTCAAAATCATTATCATAGAAAATAACCGATTCCCGCTCCGTCAATGTTGCCCAAATCTGATCTTCAATCATTTCCGCAGCAAAATAGAAGTATTCATCATCCCATAGCATTTTTACCCGGGTCTGCTTTGCTGGCTTCGGGCGAAGGTCACCCTCAATATCGACAAAATCCTCCGTCCAATCCACCGCTGCCCAGAATGATTTATCGACACGTCCGTCAAGAACGAGCTTCTCCGTTGCGCGTTGGCATATATAGTGCTTGGGCGCATATTCGATGTTCGGCTCCTGCAATCCGCTTAGATTCATAGGATCTCCTCCAGTTGTCTGTATCCTTATTTACGAAAATCTCTTAAAGTGAACATTCATCCCAGAAGCGCCGCAAGTTGTCCATTGCGATGCGAGAAGCCGCTTTGCATTCTTCCATGCCTTCAAATTCTATGGTGATATAACCATCGTAGCCGGATTCCTTAATAAGCTTGACGATTTTGCGAATCTCAATATCTCCGTGTCCAACAATTGCACCGCGCAAGTAATTTCCGTTCGAAGTCAAAAACCAATCGCCGCCGCCCGGATGCTGATCGTATGGACGGAAATAAAAGTCTTTAAAATGAATGAGCGATGCGTAAGGCAGGTTTTTTTTGACGCCAATAATGGAATTCTCGTCTACACACATAAAGTTGCCGACATCAAGCGTCGTCTTGAAGTTAGGACGATCAACTTCATGCAGAACTCGCTGTACGCGGTCACTCGACTGTACACTGAACCCGTGGTTTTCAATGGTTGTCGTAATGCCATACTGTGCAGCATAGTCTGCAATTTGCTGACTGCCCTTCACCATAAGATGGAGATTATCCTCGAACCACTTAATGGTCATCTGTTCTTGCGAGATGGTAAAAGCAGTAACATCATGGCGAATATGCTTCATTCCAAGGCGGTGTACAAGATCAACATGCTCCTTAACCCGGGCCACCTCCTCGTTGAATAGCTCCAGTGTATCCTGCACAAAATTCGCCGGCATTGAATAATTGGACAACGCAATGCCCGCTTCCTTTGCTGTCTCACGGACGGCATCTGCCAATTCTGGATTATCTATTAAGGTATAGCCATATGGGACAATCTCCATATGCTCACCGCCGTTATCCGCAATCCAGCGAATGGCATCAAGAATACTCATTTCTCCCGATTTAATGGCATTTAATAGACTATAAGAGCTTAATCCAATCTTCATTGTCTTCTCCTCCTTGGAGCTTTTTTCTAGTTATGAGTGACTACAACGCCAGAACCGCCGTACATATCCAGTTCTTCATCAAATTCGAGCTTAAGCACCGTGACTTGATTATGCGTATCTTCCGGTGTCATATGAATCCAAGTCGTTCCCGGGATATTAAACCACGGCACGCCGCCATGAATTTCATGCGTTAGTTCCTTGCCGGAATGCAGCACCGTTATTTTCTTGATCGGGTTGGATAATCCTTTTAGACACACGTTCTCTTTCGGATCATCATATACAAAGAGGTACAAGCTCTTTCTGTCCTTCGAAACAGTACTGCCGCCCAAATAATAACGTGGCATAATGCCTTCATCTGTCCCAAATACAGCTTCCTCATGCGTTCGAATCCATTCACCTAGTCCTAACAAAATATCTTCTTGTCTCTTATCAACTGTTCCATCTTCCATGGGCCCGATATCGAGCAACATATTGCCTCCCAAGGTAATGCAGTCACAGAACATCCGAATAATCTGATTCAAAGATTTATACTTTTCATCCGTTGGCACATAGCCCCACGAACTATTGATCGTTGTACAGAACTCCCATGGTCCTTCCGGACGTGTAATAGGAATCCCTTGCTCCGGCGTTTTGTAATCCCCATGGCCTTGCAGGCGGGAATTGATGATGATATCCGGGTTGAATGATTGAAGATATTGCTTAAACTGGGGTAAATTCCACTGCTCCGCGCTTCGTTCCCAATCCCCATCGAACCAGAGAAGATCAACCTTCCCGTAGTTGGTTAAGATCTCTCCCAGCTGATCATTATTAAACTGCAGGAATCTATTCCATTTTTCTTCATCCTGAATGCCGTCAACAGGGCTCGAAAATTTATTTACACTGCTTAAATCATCAGGTACCCTGCCGCCTTCAAATACACTTGGATAGTCGGGATGCGACCAGTCGATCAGTGAATAATACATGCCAAGGCGAATGCCTCTTTTGGTAACAGCTTCCGCATACTCTTTAATCAGATCTCGTTTCACCGGCGTCTTCTTCACAACGTTTAAGTCGCTGTACTGTGTATCCCATAGCGCTACTCCGTCATGATGCTTGGTCGTGAGAACGGCATATTTCGCTCCTGATTGTTCGATCAAATCAGCCCATTTATCAGCATCAAATTTGGATGCGGTAAACCCATCTAATTGCTTCATATATTCCTCATAAGGGATTCTCCCGTTATAGAAGGACCATGACTCAGAAACCCCATCTACCGCATAAATACCATAGTGAATAAAAATACCCAGCTTCGCTTCCTTAAACCACTCTTGCATCATTTACCGCTCCTTTTAATTAAGATAATAGAAATAAATGTGTAGTTCCTCTGTCGCTATTCATCGCTCACAGTATAGATATGTGCTATTGCAATCAAAGCTTTATCGTATTCTTCTGCTCTATGTCCAAATTTCTAAATTGTTGATATGATAGGATAACAAGCATGGGTTGGCAGAAATCAGGAGGCTTAAAATGAAACGACAATATTTTAAATCCAAACTTTTTCTAAAGTATATTTGGTCTTATATGTTCATTTTGCTTATTCCCTTAATTCTTATGACGATATTCATTTATCAAAACGCAGTCACCAATCTACGTTCCGAGATCGAACAATCAAGACTTAATCAATTAACGCAAGCTAAACAAATTATTGACGGTCGGATGAAGGAATTAAGTGAGATAGCCTCCCGCATCTCCTATGACCAGAGGCTGACTCCTTTTCGCGTTCATGATTCTTACTACAGCGGGGAAGCCATTCAAGCGCTGGATCAATATAAAGCAACAAGCTCCATTATTGGAGATATGTTCTTATACTTTCACAAGGATGAGAACGTTTACTCTGCTAGTGGATTATCGAGTTTTGATGTGTTTACAAGTCGTTTTAGCTTTAACAACTGGAAAAAAGAAAAGGTTTATCAGGATCTAAACAGCGTCAAATTCCCAACAATGCGTCCAGCTGATACGCTTATTCGCAACTCTACTATGCAGAATTCGATGCTAGCCTATCTGGTTCCCATTACGCCTAACAATCCTAATCCGCATGGAACGATTATGTATCTAATTAAGGAATCGGAGCTCACGGGCTTAATTGAATCCATTTTAGGCAATTATCAAGGATTGACCTATATACTAGACAACAATGGTCAAATCCTAATTGATAATCAACAAGGGGAAACATTAACACATACTGAAGCGAAATCCTTATACGGTCTTACGCCTGGTATTCATAATAAGATATTAAATGACAAGCCACACTCCATCGTATCCGTAACGTCGGAATACAATGGCTGGACATATGTGACCGCTATGCCGAGTTCACAGTTTTTCAGCAGTGTTTTGCATGTTCGCAGCTTTATCATTATGCTATTTACCATCGTCGTTATCGTTGGGGCTGCAATTGCACTCGTTTTCGCAAGAATGCAATATCAACCCATTTCAACACTTTTGGAATTTGCAAATTCTAAATCTAAATCTAAGCACCCTGCAGATGCTTCTGACACAAGCGGCAACGAGCTTGATCGTATCCGAACAGCACTGCAAGAGTATAGCTCGCGTGTAGATCTTCAAGAGCCGTATGCACGCAATCATTTTCTGAGCATGCTGCTCAAGTTTGGGAATGCTCAAAGTCTTACGCCTGAGCTTCAGGAAGCATTTAATCTTCATTTCGACCGAAGCCATCACTTTGTTATGGTGATTGGATGGGACGATAAGCTTGATGAAAGACAGGAAAGACAGGAAATTCTTCAGCTGCTTGCTGGAATTGAATTTCCGGAGTTGGCTGCTTATGCCTATAGCGTAGAGCTCCCTCAACCGGATCAAATAGCGCTAATTATCAGCTTCAATACCGATCAAGCGAAGCAAGAATTTGATTCTATTCGCCACATTGCAGAAGCGGTGTACAGCGGCATGCTAGAAACATTCCATGTTAATCCTACGATTGGCGTTGGAACCTGTTACTCCAGCCCGGATCAGCTCAATCAGTCCTTTATCGAGGCTTGCTCTGCATTTGAATTACGTACAGCTAACGGTGATAGCTCGGTCACATATTTCGAGAAATTGCTCTTAACGCCAGACCATACGTTTTGGATTCCGAACAACTCGCTGCTTAAGCTCTCTCAGAGTCTAAAGCAGGGAAGCTATGATGTGGCTGCACAGATCATTAGTCCATCTATCCGAAGCCTGCAATCATCGGAGCTGTCTACTTTTCTTAAACGTTGTATATGCTTTGACATTCTAAATTCGATGCTAAAAACCGCATCTGAACTGGGCATTCCTAATTTAATACAGGAAATGGCTCCGAATATGATGTACAGCCAATCATTAGATGAATTGGAGAGCGGTTTTCTCAATCTTGCTTCCCGAATCTGTACGCAAGTGGAACGCAATAATCAGAAAGAAGTACAATCGCAAATTGATCGAATCGTATCCTATATTGATGAGCACTATACGGATCAAACACTCAGTCTAGACATGATTGCTTTTGAGTTTGATATCTCGCCATCCCATGTAAGTCGGTCATTTAAAGAAAAAATGGGACTTAACTTCATTCAATATATTTGGCAAAAACGATTGGAAGAGGTTAAGCGTCATTTAAAAACGACCAACGCTCCTCTTAAAGACATTATTATTCAAGTTGGTTATCTGGATACACCTAACTTTATTCGCAAATTTAAGAAAGAAACGGGCTATACGCCTGGACAATACCGCAAGCTATACTGGGAGAACGGATCGATAGAATCGCTGACCGAACTCGATGATGAATAAGGAACCATAAACAAACACCCGGTCATCAGCTCGCATGACCGGGTTAGGTTTCTTGTTACTTCATGCTGGAATCGTTTTATTTGACTGAGCTCTATCTGTCGTATGCGCTTTGATAAAGCTCAGCGATACGGTCACCGCCCATTTTTTTGATTTGAGCACGATACTTGTCCCAATTAGACATTGGTTCTTGACCGGTTACAAATTTCGCTTCCATTTGTTTCACGTATGTGTTTAGGTCTGATAATAAAGCAGATGCTTCAGATTGTTCCGAACTTGTTAAGTACACGTTAGGATAAGGAGTTTTTGCAATGGGTAAAAGCTTTTCTGCATTTTCCTTATTGATCCATTTGTCAAAATCGTTCTCAATCCCTATGCTAAGCTCAGCAGAGTTCATGCCTGGCGGAACAATAGCATAGTTCGGAGTAATGGTTCCCTTATACTCATTGCGATCGCCACCGCCTGGAACAGGAAGCCATTCCTTCGCATGTGTAGCCTTGTCTGTGTATTTCCACAGTAAATTTTCAGGACCTTGACCAAATAACGTTGCACCTTCATAGCTGTATAGGTAATCTACCCAACGCATTGTTGCTTCTGGTGCAGGATTGTTGCTTGTAATCGCAAAGGTACCGTTTGATGATATACCTGGATGTTTTCCATAAACAGGAGTACCAGCAATATCACTGCCAACTGGTGTCATTAATGGATTATCTTCGCTTGGCTCACCGCCTAGTGTAAAGAACGGGTAGTAGTCGCTGAACAACGCAACTTGGTTATTAGATCCTTTTGCCTTCTTCTGATCATTGGTTTGTGAGAATGTCTCACTATCCAGCAAGCCATCTTGCCATAAACGATTCAGAAACGTTAAATACCCCTTGTAGCCTTCTTCTTGAGGCGTATAGTGCACTTTACCTTCCTTGTCGGCATAAACGAGCTCATCATAGATGCCCCAGAAACCAAGGAAGTACATCCGCAAATCATCTAATTTAACTGAGCTAAGCGGAATTTCATCCTTTTTACCGTTTCCATTTGGATCTTCGTTCTTCACACGCTTGAGAAAGTCATACAATTCTTCAGTCGTCTTAGGCAGTTCTGTAATGCCTAGAGCTTTCAAGAACTTACCGTTATACCACATCGGACCCCGATACCATACTGCTGATAGATCAACGTTCGGCAACGCATAAATATGTCCATCAGGTGTAGTGAATGACTTGCGAACATCTGGATTCTCATCAAATATTTTTTTGATGTTAGGCGCATAACCGCCATCAATATATTTTTCAAGAGGAATAAGAATGCCTTGCGTACCGTAAGTCACTTGCTCTGCTGGTTTAAGTTCTGCTGCATAAAAGATATCCGGCAAATCCCCACTTGCAAATACAAGGTTTTTCTTAGTCTCAAAGCTGTCAAGCGGAGCATTTTGATACTCGAACTTGATACCTGTCAATTTCTCCATCTCTTGCATAACAGGCATGTCTTTCCAATTTGCCATACCGGCATCCTGTGACATCATCTTGAGCGTAATCGGTTTATCAACAATAGGATATCCTTCTTTATTGACACCAGCAGCTTCGCTAGTACCCGCATTACTGCCTTTTTCACCCTCATCTTTCGATGAACCACAAGCTGCCAATACGGAGATGAGCAGCGTGATGCACAATAACAGTGATGATGCTTTACGTAGCTTTTTCATCCAAAAAAACCTCCCCAATTTCTATTATTTATGAGCAAAATCAGCCCTTAACGGAACCAATCATGACACCTTGCACAAAGTAACGCTGAAGGAACGGATAAACGGCAATAATAGGTAAAGTCGCTACAATAATAACAGCATATTTAACTAGTGCAGCAATTTCTGCCTTATTGTTGAGAGCTGCCGCTGTTGTAGAATCCATCACTCCACCGCCCTGAGAAGACATTTCCTGAAGCACAAGTATTTGACGAAGGACTAGCTGCAGCGGATATTTCGCGGCATCGTTCAAATAGATGAGTGCGGAGAAATAGCTGTTCCAGTGGCCCACACCATAGAACAATGCCATTACTGCAATTATTGGCATGGACAACGGTAATATAATCTTCAGAAACAACCGTATATTGCTGCATCCGTCAATTTGTGCAGCTTCCTGCAGCTCTTTCGGAATGGAAGATTGAAAGAATGTTCGAGCCACAATAATGTTCCAGATCGAGGCAGCTGAAGGAATAACAATCGCCCAAATCGTATTAACCATTCCTAAATTCTTGATGAGCAAGTAACTTGGAACGAGGCCGCCGCCAAAGAACATCGTGACCATGAACATTCCCATGAAAAAGTTGCGTCCTGCAAAATCTTTACGGCTTAGCGCATAAGCTGCGGGCAGTGTAACAATGAGGTTAATTGTCGTACCTATCACCGTATAGAGAATGGTGTTGGCGTATCCTGTCCAAATTTCGGAATTCTGAAATACTCTCTTATAGCCTTCAAATGTAATTCCTTTGGGCCATAACCACATTTCACCTGAACCCACTAGCTTTGGATCGCTTATAGAAGCACTAAGCATATAAATTACAGGATAGGCTACCAAAATGAAAGCTATAAACACATAAATATAGTTACAAATAACAAACACTCTATCCCGTCCGGTTTCTTTAACAGCGGAAATCATCGCTCATTCCCCCTTCTTCTACCATAAGCTGTTTTCATTGGTACGTCGTACAATTTGATTCACAACTACTAGAATAACTGCGTTAATAACAGAATTGAATAAGCCTATTGCTGTCGAGAAGCTGTACTGAGCGTCCACAAGCCCTGCTCGATATACGAAAGTAGAAATAACATCCGACGCTCCCATATTCAGCGAGTTTTGCAGCAAGAGTATTTTCTCAAACCCAACGCCAAGTAAGCTTCCCATATTTAGAATTAATAGAATAGTCATGGTTGGAATGATGGTTGGAATATTAATGTTGAGCACTCGCTGGAATCTCGAAGCTCCATCAATAATGGCTGCCTCATGAAGACCAGGATCAACTCCCGAAAGCGCTGCCAAATAAATGATCGTACCCCAACCCGCGCTTTGCCAAACACCCGACAACACGTACATGGTCTTAAACCAACGAGGGTCCGTCAAAAACTGGGGTGCATCAAACCCAAGCCATTGAATGAGATGCGTGACAATTCCTGATGAAGGTGATAGGAACGAAATAATCATTCCGGACATCACGACAACAGAAATGAAATGCGGTGCATAAGTGACCGTTTGAGCCATCTTTTTAAAGAGTCCGCCCTTTAATTCATTAAAAGCAAGGGCAAGAATAATCGGTATAGGGAACCCTATAGCTAATTCGTATAAGCTGATGCTTAATGTGTTCCAAATTAAATCCCAAAAATAATAAGAATCAAAGAACCGAACAAAATGATCGAATCCTACCCAAGGGCTCCCCGTAATCCCTTTCGTAGGGATGAAATTCTTAAACGCAATTTGAATACCGTACATGGGACCGTAAGCGAATATTAGAAAGTAAAAAAATGCGGGAGCAATGAATAAATACAGTTCCCAGTTCTTAAGAAGACGCTTCCATGAACCTTTGCGATTCTTCTTTTTTGTGAGAAGAATGTTTCCCGCTTCAACACCTGTTACCTCCTGCATGGAACCCCTCCTTCCAAATTTTCTTCATGGTGACTTTCTCCATGACCAGAAATAAGAATACTAACTTGTTGTTGCCTTCCTATCCAACATAGCTGAAAGGTTAAAGTATCGTAAATATGTCATTTTCGCTTTACCCCATAACCTCATCTCTTTATTATGAAAACGCTTCAAAAATGGACTAGTCTGACAATTGAGACAACAGCGGTTATGTGTCATTTTTGTTATTACTCCAGCTTTATAAGGGTTTTGCGCAAATTTGACCTATTCCATACATGCTTAAAAGCTTGATAATAGGGGATTTCATAACGACAATCGTACATTCAAAAATGACATCATCCGTTTTTCTTTTGATACTCATCTTGACCGCCCATAATTAGTACTATATAGTACTAATTATGACGAACAATAAACATAAAACTTCCAACAGGGATATTGCCCTTCAAACTGCCGCCACTCTTTTCCTAACAAAAGGCTTTCAGATTACAAGCATGGATGATATCGTCGTACAGAGTAAAGTTTCGAAAACAAACATTTATTACTATTTCAAAAGCAAGGAGGAGCTCTTACTAACCATCGTGGATCAACTGGTCTCCCATTACGAGCAGCGCATTCAATGGATTCTTTCTCAGAAGGATGTCCATGTTTTAAATAAATTAGAACAATTGATGATAAGTCTTACAGAAGAACAAGCCGAGAATGACTATCTCGGAGGGTGTCCCTTTCTAACCCTTTATACACAAACGTCGAGTGAATCACCTGAAGTGAAGGAGAAGATTAAAACATTCTTCGAACGACAATTCGAGAGCGTACAATTCCTTCTGACCGAAGGCGTAGAGAAAAAGGAATTAAAAGAAGACCTTCCTATTCCACAAATGGCTGCTCTCATTATCTCATCGATTGAGGGTGCACTATTCGTAGCCAAGGCCTCCAATAAACCGACCCTATTAAAAGATCTTTCCCTTGCTTTAGCTTTAATGCTAAAGTAATTTTTTTCGAATATTTAGTACCAGTTAGTACTATTAAAATTAAAAGGTGGGTTCCCTATATGAATATATTTATAACTGGAGGAACTGGATTTATCGGCAGACCGCTATTGCAGCAATTATCGAAACAGCCTCATCAATTGTTTGTTCTTGTGCGAAGCCTAGAACGATTTCAACACATCATGAATCAGATCAACCTATTGGAAGTGGGAAACATTACTCCTGTGATCGGAGATCTAGCCCAGCATAAACTCGGACTGCAAGAGGATAGCTATCAGCATGTTCTTACTGCCGACGTCATTATCCATGCAGGCGGGCAGATGAATATTGAATTAACAGAGGAGGAGGCAGAACAAGCTTTTCTTCATCCTGCCGAGGAAATTGTCCATATTGCCAAAGAAATTCATAGGGCAAAGGGATTGAAGCAATTTATACATGTTGTTGGATTTATGAGCCCCTTTAACGAGCAAACGACAGGGTCAGATCCTCATATGCTTCTAATGAAGCTACCGCCCTATGAGCGCATGAAGTTCCAAGCTGATGCTCATATTCGCCAATCTCTTGTCCCTCTGAATATTCCGCTTTCCACTGTAAATCCAAGTGTAGTTATTGGAGACTCCCAATCTGGTACAACCGAGCAAATTGGTGGGCTTAGTATTTTAGTGGATGCCGTACGGAGAAAACTCATGCCAGTTGTGCCAGGGGGACGGGATTATTGGCTGCCGATGGTTCATGTAGACCATGTAGCTGCATTTATTTTAAATCTAGTTAACATAACAGACATCAAGAGTGACACTTACTATTTATTAGATCGGAAAGAAGACAGCTTATCCATCAAAGTATTACTTGATCTAATTGCCAAAGAGTTAAGGGTAAAGGCTCCTATTAGTGCCATTCCGATTCCTCTATTAAAGATGTTTCTAGGATTGGGCGCAGGGAAATTTTTAGGTATTCCAAAAGAGTCTATGGACTTTCTTGTTCAGACGGCATTTTCCACCGAATCAAAAGCCAAGATAGAACAAAACCATAAACAGCCTACTTCCATAGTCCGTTCCATGCTTCCCGCAGTAATTGCTGATCTTGATTTTCGTCTCTCTCACCCGGCATTACAGCAGGAAATTGGATTTTCTCAGCGAAAAAAATCTAATCTTATCTCCTTGGAGCGCCATACGCATAGTCAGGAAACACAAGGAATACCCATAATCTTTCTTCACGGCACCTTTAGCGGTGCAGCCTGTTTGATGCCTGCAGCAAAATTAATAACAGGAGCAAATGTCTCATTAATCGATCTCCCGGGCTTTGGAAGAGCACCTTACCATCACAACCCTTCCGTTATTGATGGCTATGTGGAAGCTTTGACAGATCGAATTGCAAGTCTGAATACACCTGTTATTCTCGTCGGTCATTCTTTCGGCGGTCTCCTTGCTGCCAGGGTAATGGAGAAAATAAAAACAAGTATCCACCAGCTGTTGCTGCTGCAGCCTGTCCTTCATCCGATTGCCCCTCTATATCGGCGTTCTTTCTTAACCAAAAGAATACTGAAGCATGCTACACGATCTACTTTTAGAAAGGTAATGGTTCAATCGGGTGATTTTGCTAATAAAGAGGAAAAGCTTGAGCATTATATAGACTATGTTCTTCATGATCTGAAATCGCCTAGAGTAAGATCTACCACAGCGGAAGTCATGTCCGCATTAACACAAACGGAATGCATTACCTTACAGCCTCAGGTCTGGGATCGCGATAAAGTAAAAATATTATGGGGGGAGCGAGACAACAAACACTATATTCCTAAACCTTTTGAGCATATCCATACTACATTCATTCCGTTTGGTCATCAATTCCCTATTGCTGAGCCCGAGCTCACTGCTGAATGGATTCAGCAAGCAATAAAGTTATAACCAGCACTCTTATTACCAAAAAAACAAGCAAAATGCTGGAGGCCATGTCGCACTCCAGAATCTTGCTTGTTTTCGTTTACTGCTGGACGAATCGCTTATATCCAGCGTTCCCTATCGATAATATGATTAAGGCTTATAGTTATTGCTCGGTTTCTAATGTATCCCCAGGTATGAGTGAATTTAACCCTTCAAAGCCCTCTATTGTGAGCTGAGCGCAAAGAGAGTCGGTATCTCTTTTTCCCGTATGAACTAGCAAGATCTGCTGGCTGCGAATCATTTGAAGCATCCTGCGAACATCTGGCAAGCCTTGATGAACCTTATAACGAACCGCTACTATTTGTGCTTGATTGTTAACCGAGTCAGCAAGTTGCTCCTCTAACAGTTTTTGTCCGAAAGAGCCTCTGGCTAAGTGTCCAGTCAAAATAACAACATTCCTATGACACATCTTCAGTTTACTGTAATACCATTGCGCTTTCTCCGATTGCATCATGCCATCACTGGTAAAGATAATTCCGCTGCCGCCTTGGCTAAGAAACTGCTCTCGTTCCTTCTGCGTACTTATGGTCACAAATCTACCAGATTGCATCCATTGAAGGATCCCATCAGCTATGCCGGGAAGCAGCCAGTCCGGACTCTCCAACATCTGCTGCAAACCCTCTATCAGCTCAGATTCAACATAGATGGGCGTTTGGGGAAACTGCTCCGCTGCCCAAATCATTAAGTCTTGACCCCGTCCATAAGCGGGTACTGGAAATAAGACCATTCCATCAAGCGCTACAATTCTTTTGACATGCTTTGCAAGCTGATCAATCTTCTCCGCCTGCGACTCCGCATCCATACCATATGCGGCATCAATAATAGACATATCCACCCTATCTCCAGAAGGTAATCGCGCTGCAGGAGAATCGGCCATGAGTAGAGCGGATTCTGACGAATAATCGCCTGAGTAAAACAATCTTTTCCCATGAGCTTCAATGTCGAGCCAAACCGAGCCAATTAAGTGCCCGCTCCGTCCCCAACGCAGTTTAAAGGCTGGATCCAATTGAAGCCATTGCCCAGACGTAACCTTTTCATCCAGATACTCGAATGGAATAGCATCGATATGCTTCTGGTCATACGGCCGTTCTTCCCCATGCTCCTTCACATATTTCTCCCAAGATGCAAAATAGCCTGATAACTGCTGCACGGTAGCGCGTGTCGTCCATACTTTCCCTTTAAAGCCCAGTTTAATTAGAAGCGGTATCGCCATGGAGTGGTCCTCATGCGCATGGGATAAAAAAACAGCGTCCAGCTGCCCCACCATATCCCTATCTAGGAGCGGATACTCGCCCGCATTTTCCTTCTTAACGCCGCAATCAAGCAAAATGCGCTTGCCTGCCATTTCTATATAATAGCATGAGCGGCCATGCTCACCAGAGCCGCCCCAAACGGTCAATCGTATCATTTTACACATTCCACTTTCTGTTTGAACTTATGATGTTAAGAGCTAGCAGAAGAAGCGTTGTTAATCCTACAGAAATAACAGCCATAGCCATTCCTAGCGATACCTCACCCTGCTCGAATTGCGCAAAAATATACGTTGCCGAGGTTTCCATTGAAGGAGGAAGAATCATGAGTGAGGCTACAAGCTCACGTACCGAAATCGTAAAGGTCATCATCCAACCGGCCAGCATGCCCGGAATAATTAACGGAAACAAAACCCTGCGAAAAATATAAATAGGTTTGCCGCCAAATACTTGACCGGCCTCAAATAATGACGGGTCCAGCTGTCCAAAGTTAGCTTTAACATACTGTACCGTATAGGGTATGAAAAAAACGACATACGTCAGCACAACCATTCCATATGTGTTATATAGCGGAATCGGCATCCATGGCGAATTCCAAAAAATGATTAATGCAACAACAATAACGATTCCGGGTACGGTATTCGGCAGTAAACTGAACAAATCTGTAATGCGCTGCGGCCATGTCAATGACTTCTTGATTGTTAAGGCAAACCATGTTCCCAGAATCACCGAAATGGTCGCGGCAATAAGCGAGAGACTAAGACTATTCATCAGCGCTTGCATACTTTTGGAGCCCCAAGTGAGCAGCTCTCCATAATGCCGGAAGGTGAAATTCCCCCATGCCAAACCTTCACCGCGCAGCTTCATCATAGAAGCAGCAATAATAGAAAAGTATGGAACAGCTATAGAGCAGACGAGCAAGCCCGCCGTATAAAGCCAGCATAGCAGCTTTGTTACGGTATTTAATCGATACTGCTTGCTTCGTGAACCCTTCCCCCCAACTAAGCGATAAGTGAATTTTTGACTCACGACAGTCTGTAAATACCATAGCAGCAAGCATGTGCTCAATAAAACAGAAGCAAGCGCAGTGGCTTTGCCGAAATCGATTGGCCAACTAGAAATATATTTATGAATTTCTGAAGTCAGCACATAAAACCCAATTTTTCGCCCAAATGTCGTTGGTGTACCGAATTCGGCAATGGTTTTCACGAAAATAAGTAAAGCTCCCATCGCGTAGCTTGAGAAGAGCAGCGGCAATACGATACGTCGAAATCTGTAAAAAAACCTCCCGCCATGTATGGCTGCGGCATCCTCCTTGCTCCCGCCGATCTGAACCAGCGCATTGCGCAAAATTAAATAGAGAAAAGGAAATAAGTGCAGGCACATAATGATAACCATACCGAAAAAACTGAAGAAAACCGGTGTAAGTTTCGCTGCGGATGGAAGCAGCTGTTCTAAGTAACCATTTGTCTGCATGAATAAAATCCAGCCCATTGAACCAATATACGGCGGAGTCATAAAAGGAATTAAAAGTACAACATCCAGCCACGTGTGGCGGCCAAGCTCCGTCTTTGCCATAATCCATGCAAGAGGCAGGGCGAGCAAAGTGGTCCCAAGCACTACGCATAAGCCAAGCCCTATTGAATTTAAAAATACGCCAAGCAGATGATTTCCCAAAATAGTTCGCGGCGGAGCCAGCAAATCAAGAGAACCATTCGGATACACGCTTGTTAGAAAGATGAAAAAAAGAGGAACGACGACTAGCAGCATTAATAATAATATTGCTAGCGTCACTCCGATAGATTTTACATTCATTTTGCCTATAAATTGCATGAAGTCACCATCTTATTCACTTCTATTATTTGAAAAGCTCCGTAAACTTCTTCGTGATATCATCGCTATTGCTGTCCATCCATGCCCAGTCTACTTTCAGCAATGGAATATCGTTCATGCCAGGACGGCCCTTTGCTTCCACATCTTTGCGGCCAGGCAGTAGATAGGTATCCGCAACCATTTGTTGAGCCTCATCTGAAATTAAGTAATCAATAAAAGCTTTTGCATTGTCTACGTTTTGACTCGTCTTAATAATGGCAGCTGGGCGTGGGCTAATTACCGTTCCACCGGCAGGATAAACCAAATCAATCGGTTCGCCCTTTGCTTTTGCTTGGTAGGTCATGTAATCCACACCTGCTGCTACCATGCTTTTTGCACCGGTAATAACAGGATCGAGCGCTTCTTGGTTTGCACCAGCCAAAGCAATACCGTTAGCTTTGAATTGCTCGAACAATCCCCAGCCCGCATCGCCTTGGGCGCTTAAATAACCTGTAATGAAATCTAGTGCAGATCCAGATAACGCAGGGTCTGGAATATTCACTTTGCCCTTCCATTCCGCCTTCGTTAGATCCTCCCACTCTGTTGGAGGTGTAGTTACCAGCTTCGTATTGTAGGCAATGCCCAAAGCCGAAGCACTGTATCCGAAATAGTTGCCTTCTAAATCGGACCAATCAGAGATTAGCTTGTCTGCATTTGGAGCGTCTGTATACGGCAGAGTCATTCCGCTGTTCTTTAAGCCTTGTGCTGAAGGCAGTGAAGCAAGAACAACAACATCTACGACAGGATTTCCTTTTTCTGCTTCCATGCGAGCCAAGATCTTGCCTGTCGTTCCTTGGAACATTTCAACTTTAACGCCTGTT
Organism: Paenibacillus sp. J31P13; assembly: GCF_056269295.1. Lineage (NCBI taxonomy): Bacteria > Bacillati > Bacillota > Bacilli > Caryophanales > Paenibacillaceae > Paenibacillus > Paenibacillus sp. J31P13. Next base: position 127,560 of record NZ_JBWDNR010000003.1, on the reverse strand, counting down.
TTCTCCTCGTAGCCCTTTTGAATCGCTTCCGCTAATCCCTTTGGCCCTGCGCTATACACAACCAGTTTCCCACTCAGCTTGATATCTTCCGGTTTTTCCGTTGAAGCCGCTGTTTCTGTTGGTGTATCCGTCGCTGGAGGCACTGAAGCTGACGATCCCCCTGTATTTTGCGAATTACCGCATCCCACGAGTCCAAATCCAACCATTGCTGTTAACACAATAAACGCACCGTTTTTAAAACCCTTTGTAAATTTCACTTTGTAATCCTCCCTTAATTTCCATTAATATAATGAATATTTGATTTATTTATTGCGATCTGTACCGTGTCCCCGACAGGAAGACGCTTGTCATGATAAGCAATCCAGCTTCCTAAGGAACCCATATCCAGCCCTATTTCATAGCGATCCCCCACATAGCTAACCGCATGAATACTGCCTAAATACCTCTGTTGCTCGTCATTGCCTTCCGCTAAGAAACGAATATGCTCTGGACGAAATACTTGCTCGTTCTTCACCAGCCAATTTGATTTTCCAATAAATTGTGCAACGAAAGGATGCGCCGGTCTGTGATAGATGTCCTCCGGTGACCCGATCTGAAGAATCTGTCCCTCCTGCATAACCACAATTTCATCCGACATCGACATAGCTTCAACTTGATCATGCGTTACATAAAGCGCAGTCAATCCAATGTCCCGCACCAGACTCGTTAGCTCAATCCGCATTTCATCCCGCAGCACAGCATCAAGCGCGCTTAACGGTTCATCGAATAGGACAAGCTGCGGTCTCATTGCGACTGCTCTGGCAAAAGCAACCCGTTGCTGTTGTCCGCCGGATAGCTGATGCGGGTAACGCTTCTCCATCCCTTGCAGCCTGACCATCTCTACCGCTTCTTGTACGCGAAGCTTGATATCCTTCGTCCTTCCTGATGCTCGCAGTGAAAAAGCTACATTCTCAAAAACCGTCATATGCGGCCATAACGCAAAATCTTGAAATACCATTCCAAAATTACGGCGGTGTGCTGGCTTGTTCATCTTCTGAGCAGCAGAGAAGTAACAATCCTCACCGACATAAATTTCTCCACGTTCGGGTATATCAAGACCAGCAATCATGCGCAGCAATGTCGTCTTCCCACATCCTGAAGGACCGAGCAGAGTCGTAAATCTGCCCTTTTTGATATGAAGATCCGTCGGTTTTAGTGCGCGTACTTGATCGAATGATTTCTCTAAGCCTTTAATAATCACATCCATATTATCAACCTGCCTATTTGCCTATTCTTGCTGAACTACCTTTAGTTTACTTGTCCAAATGATGCAAAGTATTATTCTAGCGTTAATCCTGTGTTAATTTTTTCGATGGATACTATTCAACAGCATAGATTTTATCTATACTAATGGGGGACTCATACTGTCAGCGAGGAGATTGGAACACGATGAACCTTAACTTGATGAAGTTTAGAATCGTTGAATTATTAGCACAGCATCATAAAATCACTCATGTCGCTGAGCTGCTCGATCTCAAGCAGCCAACCGTTACCTTTCATATGAAAAATCTAGAGAGGGAGTTTGGCGTTCAGCTATTTGAGTCTCGTGCGAACAAAATATATTTGACTGAGGCAGGAGAAGCACTCCGTCATTACGCGCAAAAAATTAATGTTCTCGCCCAGGATGCAGAACGGGTAGTAAAGGAATTTAATAAGCTGGAACGCGGCTCCATTCGAATTGGTGCCAGCTACGTTCCGGGAACCTACATTTTGCCTGCTATTCTAAGCAGCTTTGCACAGGAATACCCGCAAATCATGATTTCACTGGTTGTGAAGACATCACCCGTTATAAAAGACATGCTAATTAACCATGAAATCGACATCGGCATTATATCAACCGAGCCTTTTCAACTCCCGCCGCTTGTCAGTGAAATGATTTGCGAGGATGATCTCGTCGTTATCCTCTCTCCCAATCATCCATTAGCAAAGTACCCTGAGCTGAATCCTGCTCTGCTCGCTAAGGTTCCATTCATTCTGCATGGTCCAGAATCAAGTACAAGACAATTAACCGACAAGTGGGCTTTAGCTCATAACATGATGTTTCACGCACATTTAGAGATGGATTCCGTGGAAGCCATTAAACAGTCCGTCATGCTAGGAAGCAGCGCCGCATTCATTTCAAGGCTTGCCGTCAATAAAGAGGCTGAGCTTGGGGAGCTAGAAATCCGCCCCATTCCCCATAATCTATTTAAGCGATATGTTTATCTGAGCTATAATCAAGAACGGAGACAATCCGCATTAATCGAACAGTTCACTCAGCATCTACAGCATTTCATGCAGCAATAGAAAAAAGAGATGATCCACTCCTTAATAGGAGAATCATCTCTTTCGCTTCTCTAATCCTATTTATTGAAAAGGAACAACCTCGTCATTTATGCGAAGCTCCTTCATGTTTTTCATTTCTACCGGCACATTTGGAAAATATTTAGATCGCCATGTTCCATTTGTTTCTTGGACTACCGTATGGTTATAAGGTATCTTCGAACCATCTATCAGCATCATTTCTACTTGGATCTTATCCGTAAAATCTATATGTCCCGTAATCGTTATTCCCATTCTTTGAATGATGACTTCATCTAATATGGCTTCATCCAGCTTAACGTTTTGGACGACCCTCTTCGCATCATCCACTGCTTCCAGCTTAAATGTTGTTGCCCAATTTCCTTCCGTATAGTTATTATTTTCAACAAAAAAACCATACAAAGCGTAGGAAGCAATCTGAGATGAGTCTACATCAAAAATATATTCAGCATACTCATTGCCGTAGATTGTGTTTCCAGCTTCATCTATTCCAAACGAAATATTGCTCGCATATAATTTCTCACCGCTAGCATCCAGCAAATACAATCCTCCATGATTATCTACACTAGAATCCCATTTCATTTGCACATGAAGTCTCTCATCGATATAGCCAATATTGGATATATGTGCAAAATCGATTTCAGGTAGGACAATTTCTTTCCCATCTGCCTTTAATATATCAATTATGCCCTTTTCTTGTAATTCAGAATATAAATCCCCCCCGCCGCCGGGTATATGATTCATATCAAGTTGTACCGTTTCAGGTGTTTCTTTGACTACATCAGCAAGCGGAATAAGAGTATTTACTTCGTTATAATATTGTTTACCGCTCAGAAATGAGCTTACACGAACCGTTACCTTTTTGCCGTTCAATTTATTGCCGCCATTTGCGATCATTCTTATCGTTGCTGTTCCTGTTGCTTCATTATAATCAACAAGCTCATGCGAATGAATATTTGCACCATTGATGGAATAATTGTATAGATCAACCGTTTTGTCTACACGCTCTCCCGTTAAATCCTGCAGCGTTAAATAAACAATAGCTGTTTCATCATCATTCATGGCTGCAACAACTTCCATTTTTATTCCCTTATCCTCAGAAACTAGCTCAACAGGCTGCAGGAATAGAGCCGTATCCGGACTTACTACTTGCAGTAGCCCATTAAAAGCAGGAATTTTCGCTGCCATTACCGGAATGGAAAGGACCAGACAAATACTTATTGCAGCTACAAATGATAAGGGCTTCCTGATCGTTTTTTTCTTATGCAGGGTGTTGTTTCGTATCCTTTCCTCAAGCTCGCTGCTAACAACAATGGAGGATAATCTCGAATCAATGATAGGTTTAATTTTGTTTTCACTATTATCATTCATAATCATTCCATCCCTTCAAATGTGTCTTTAGCTTTTCCCTAGCCCGCGTTAACCTCGTAGCAACAGTAGACTCCGGTATTTGCAGAGCCTCAGCCATTTCACGAATCTTCATATCCTGATAATAATAAAGGAGAATGACTTCTTTATATTTGGATGACAGCTTCATAATGTGATAGATTAGCGCATCATCTTCTACTTCTTTGTTTTCCCCAGGTATATTTTCAAGCACAGCTGAAGCATCTATTCTTCTCCACCAGGAGCTGCGCAAATAGTTTTTACAAACATTAATAGCAATCCGCATAACCCACGTTTTTTCACTGGCTTTACCTTCAAATTGAGAGTACCTGCTATAAACCTTAATTAAGGTATCCTGAACGGCGTCCTCTGCCAAGCGAATGTCCTTCAGATACAGAAAACACATGCGTAGTAAAGAATCTCCATATTCTTCAACTATTCTATGTATATCTGGCTTCGCATTTTGATCTGTTGCCGATCTTGAAATCATCCTGCTAAACCTCCTTTCAGCCATTAGACACATGATAGAACCTTTTTCTTTCATATTTCATAAAAAAAAGGGTCAATTCAAAATATCATTGCATATATAGATACGGAAAAAATAGAAAAGGACCTCCTAGTTTATAGGAGGCCTTGTTGGTGTGATACCTTTATTCATCTAACATACGTTTCTTGTACACGTATACAGCTAATGCGTGAATAGCAATCGCCCACAAAAGAATGATTCCTAAGTTAGACCATATATCCGCAAAGCCTGCTCCAGTCTCAACCTGCTCCGCTAGATCAATAAGCTGTTGATTGGGCAAGTATTCCACGACTTTTAGAATAGGATATTTCTCAATTAAGGGAACTAGGAAAGAACCAAAATTAAATATTGCAATAACAGGCAGAATCGCAACCGAAGCTTCCATGACCGACTTTGTTAGCAGCCCGACCAATGTTCCTGCTCCTAAGTAGAAAATGGCGGAAAAGAACAGTGCTATTGTGATAATTAGAAAGTTACTAGTATGATAATCCATTAATAAACCTGAACCTATAACAATGATGACTGTAGCAATCAGGCTTAACAGGCTTTTACCCGAGAAAATCTCGATCGTACTCGCAGGAGATAACATAAGTCCCCTTAAGGTATTCTTTTCCTTCTCCTCAGCAATTAGCGCTGATTGCACATAAGTCGCCACCAACGTAAAGGCTAAGTTAAAAATCATAAATTCAGCATTAATTGATTCTAAGCCCATTCGTCCATAAAATGCAGCCATAATTAAGGGCAGAATCACCGTAGTCGTTACATACAGGTTTCTTGATACATCCTTATAATCTTTATTTAGAATAGCGAATACCCGCTTCATCGAAAATGTCATGATAATTTCCTCCCTGTTACTTCTACAAAGATATCTCCGAGTGTAGGATGATTAGATTGAACGGACGAGACCCTATTTGTGCTCATGTATTGGAATAACTGCTGAGCCCCATCAGAGCCTGACGGAACGATTACCTTTGAGCCATCCGTCAGCTCTACGGTGAGAGTTGCATCACTGCGCTGCTCACGCAGCTTTTTTGGGGAGTCCAGCAGCTGAATTTCGCCATTGTTGAGGAAAGCAACGCGATCACATAGGATTTCGGCTTCGTTCATATCATGCGTCGTTAGAAAAATCGTTGTACCCTTCTGCTTCAGCTGCTCTAACCCTTCATAAATATGCTTCGTGTTAGTGGGGTCCAAAGCAGATGTTGGCTCATCTAGAAATAACAGCTGGGGCTCATGCAGAAAAGCGCGCGCTAATATGACCCTTTGAGTCATCCCTTTGGATAACTTTGAGACGATCTTCTTGCTTTCTTGAGCCAGGTTCACCATTTCTAGCACTTCATTAATACGCTTCTCAGCCACATCGTATAAGTTACAGTAAAGCTTCAAATTATCGTAAACGGTCAGTCGACCATATAGGGCAGTGTTGTCTGTAATGACTCCAACTTTTTTGCGGAACTTCTCTTCTTTTAATTGATGAGTAGGTACTCCGAAAACGTACGCACTTCCCGAGGTCGGGTTTAACTGTCCCGTTAATATTTTAATTGTAGTTGTTTTACCCGAGCCGCTCGGTCCCAAAAATCCGAAAATTTCGCCCTTTCTCACATTAAAGGATACATTCCTCAACGCTCGAAAGTCTGAAAATGATTTCTCTAATGAAGCCACTTCAATCATGTTTTCCATGTTCCTCTCAACCTCCATCATGTTTCCTGCTATGCCTTCATACTAGGCCAGATGGGGAAGAGGCGCATTATAATCCCATTGAAAGGAGCATACACAATGGCGAATGGCGCATTATCAGGGGTGAATGGCGCATAAAACAGTGTGTTTGGAGTATGTAATTCCGCGAATGGAGCTTATTTGAGCCCGATCATTTCCTTTAATTCTGCCATTTTCGTTTTGGACAACGGAACCGATGACTTCGCCTGATCATCCAAAACGAGGCTATAGCTATTTCGTGTGTAGGTTACGACTTCTCTTACCTTTTGAAGATTGACGATATAAGAGCGATGACAACGGAAAAATCCATACGTCTGCAATCTTTCCTCCAGCTCGTTAATTTTAAAAGTGGTTGGATACATTTCACCCTTAATGTAGAGATTGGATTGTCCATCGCTGCTCTCAATGTAATCTATCTCAGGCGGATTAAATAAGATGATCTTATCATTCATTCGAGTTGGAATTTTCTCAAATCGAACCAACTGGACAACGGGTTCCTCTTCGCTCACTTCACCTTCATCTGTTAGATGTGATTCCGTTTCATTTCCATTAGGGACATCAGAAGACAATCCATTTTGAACATCTGAAGGTTCAGGTGTATCTGACGTGTCTTGCACATCAAAAGCCTTTAATCCCTTTTCGTCGAGGCGATATACCTGACTTGTCACACTCAGCGCAGTTTCCATATTGCCTGTCAGTATGAGGACGGCTTTTCCACTTTCACCAAAAAAACGGATCAGCTTCTTAAAAACGAGCTTTGTCTCATTATCGACGTTCTGTTCCGGTTCTTCAAACACGAATAGAGCCGCATTTTGAAATAATAAACGGGCATACTGAACCCTTTTCTTCTCCGAAGCGCTCAGCTTCACTAGACGGGTATTTACTTTCATATCCAGATTAACCATCCGAATAGCATCGGCGACCGATAGGTCGGATTCATACAAGTTTTTAAAGAAGGTCATATTTTCTTTTACCGTTAGCCGCTCGTAAAATCCTTCATCCAGCAATAATAATCCGATCTGTGACATATAAGCTCTTCTATTATGACTATACGTCTCTTCCTTTACTCGAATTTCTCCGTTAGAAATCGGTAATTTTCCTGTTAACATAGACAACAGCGTATTACGTACGTTCATGCTCGAATAGAGCGCAACCACTGCATGCCGAGCAACTTCTATATGAAAAGCGGGGAATACTAACACATTCTCCGTATATCTCTCTAACTCTCTTATTACTAGAACCGACACTTTATCACCTAATCCACATATAGTTCCAATGAAATATATTCCATTAGACCATGTTTATTATACATGACGGAACTCTATAGCTGAACAAAACATCTCGCACAAAATGAAAAAACGACCTCGTAAGGTCGGTTCTTCATTTTATCGATGGAATTGCATCAATCATTAAAATGATAGAAATTCCTGCTAGATGAGCTGGGTAAAAAGAACGCCATAACCATCTTGGAATTTTATATGCTTCTATCCCCTTTATAATATGCGGCATATATAATATGGCAATCGTTGGCCAAATACTGATGATTTGCAGCAGCCAGCCTTTGTAGAAAAGAAAGAAAAGATTCAATAAGATATGGAAAAAGACCATTTCCTTTTTACTTGTATATCTATAGATAAGAATAAGAAATAAGCCATACATGCCATAATCAAAGTTAAAGTACTCCAAGATAAAGCTTGCAACGACAATGAGCAATATTTTAAAAATAAATAATTTCATTTTATCCATACCTAACAAGACAATTAAGCAAATAGAAAAAGATCCAACTACATTAATGCCAGTCGCACTAAGCCCATACATGTAAGGAAATTGCGATAATAATGCAATCAATACTAAGCGAAAAAAGTATTTCTTTTTATCTTTGGTATGCCGGTAACCCGATACGATCATATAAGCATAGATCGGAAAAGCAATACGTCCTATCACTCTCCACGCTATTTGATCTTCAAAAAAGACCTTTCCAACATGATCAATGACCATTGTCAGCATGGCTAGAAATTGCATCTTTTTCACCCTTCTCATTCATAGAAATTTCATATGCTGAAGCAGCTTCTCTTGTCTCATTATATAATGAAAAAAACCCACAATCATTAAGATTATGGGTTAAAACATAGCATTGTCCTCTTAATTATCTCCCTCCAAACCCTCGTCCTCCGCCTCCGTTTGAAGTTCTGCCGCTTGTCACGCCCGACTCTGTTAAATAGGTTATCGAATTAGCAATTGTCATACTGACGACTTTTGTGCCGTTTTGATAATTGCCATCCGTATAAAGACCGTCTGACTCATCACCTGTAGAAGTACCGCCAGAATAAAATGTATACGAAGAATCCTTTGTTAGTTCAGGTGAGGATATGACTACGGTTTGATAATCCTTAGCCGGTGCAAATGTGGCAATTGTCTCGCCCGTGTTGTTCTGCACACTCACAATTGATCCCGCCTGCTGCGTGCTTGAATATTGCATCATAATGGAATGCTGTGTCGATTGTTCGGATGGCGTCTGTGCCATGCCCGCACTTCCTGCAGCAATCAGCAATCCACCGCTTATTTCAAATTCACCGTCATAATCTAATGCACCATTATTATTAGCTGTTGGCCCGTTCACAATAACCGTTCCGCCAGTCATATAAATAGACCCGTTCGAATCTAATCCATCGCCTGTTGCATTAACGACCACATAACCGCCATTCAAATGAAGCGCACTGTCACCGGAGGAGCTAAACGTATTTTGTCCCTGACGCCCATTTATAGAAGATTGATCATTGCCACCGCTAACATTAATACCATCATCACTGGAAACTACATGTATGTTCCCGCCTGAAATCGTTATAAGATCGCTTTCTATGCCTTCATAGCTTTTACCAATGTCGATGGTGCCTCCAGCAATTGCAATGGATGAGTCAGCATGAATGCCGTCATCACCAGAAGTAAGGGATAAATTATCACCTGCAATGGTGACACTATTATTGCTGTGTATCGAATCATCAGCTGAATCAATTAGAAAGACGCCACCGCTAATGGTAATATCTGTTGAAGCCTTAAGCCCCTTAGCGCTTTTCGTTTCCGTCACATCGCTTGCCTCAGTTGTTTCGGCTCCCCTTCCTTCACGTGCTCCCCCCTTATTATCCTCTGCTTTAACACTGCCATTGGCGCTGCCGCCGCCTGAGACAATGGTGTATTGCCCACCGGAAATAGACAACTGTGTTTCTGCTTGAATGCCGTCAGATCCTGCTTTTATATGAAAAGCACCTCCTTCAAGCGCGATATATCCTTTTGAGGTATCAGTATCATTTGTAGATTTCATCCCATCTCCAGCTGCATCGATAGTGAACGACCCATCTTTTATGGCCAGCATGTCCCGTCCAATGATGCCATCGTCAACGGAGTCAATCGTAATACTTCCTCCTGTAATCATTACATCATCTTTACCAGTAATTCCATCGTTGAAGTTACCGCTCACTGTTAAGCTGCCTGTTCCGTTGATCGTGAGATCATCCTTGCTGAAGATGGCAGCATTAGGAGCATCTTCACTGGTATCTGCGTAATTCTCTCCGTCCGTTACGATATTTTGCGTTCCTTCCTGTAAGGTAAGGATTGTTTTGTCGGCTTGTTTGACAAAGATTGCAGCACCTTCAGAATTATGAATTTCTGCTCCGTTTAAGACTATTCTGACAGTACCGCTGTTTTCAAGATCAATTATAATCTGACCATCGTCCAGTTTTCCGCTAACGACATAAACACCTGGCAATGCAATCGTAATCTGATTAGCAATCATTATTGCTCCAGACCCTTTAAGGCTTGCAGAAGTGCCGTTTAGCTCCACATAATTAGGATCCTCATTTTCCCAATCGCTATAATAGTCCTCATCTTTATATGCAACCTGCTCTATAGCTGCTGTGCTGACTGTAGATCTATTGTCTACGGCTACTTCTTTAGTTTCTTCTATCTCGGTATCTACATTTGTCGTCGCTACATTGTTGCTGCAGGATACCAACAATAATAGACTGAAAAATACAGATGCTAGCTTCAGCTTATTAAATGTACGATTCATCATTTGCCATCTCTCCTTATCTTCTACCTTATTATTCTTTGCCAGTTTAATCCTGTTATTAATGTATCAACTCAACCTGAACCATCCCTGAAGCCAAACTGAAACAATTCTGAGTGTCTACTAGTAACAAGCCTAATATTGAGTACCCATAACGATTAAGTAATTGCTCAATTTCTGGTTTAAAGATAATATAGCTCCAATAAAATAAGGACATTGCCCTTCCGGGCAATGTCCTAGCTTAATCTAAGCTTCAAATTTGAGCAGTTCCCTATTACACCGAACCGGGTAATGTAATGACGACCTTCGTACCTTCCCCTTGTACGCTAAACATTTTAACGCCATAGGCATCTCCGTATTTAAGCCATATCCTGTTATTCACATTTTGAATGCCAATATGATCGTTTGACGTAATGATGTTATTATTCATTTTTTCATTGAGTTGATGCAGGTAATCACTTGCTATACCAATACCATTATCCGTTACGGTAATCTCCAAACAATCCTCGCTGAGTTTCTCCACACTTATACGAAGAAGACCAAGCCCGCCTTTTGCTTCAAGTCCATGTTCTAGAGCATTCTCCACAATCGGTTGAATAATCATTTTCGGGACGGAAATGGTATACAGTTCCTCTGGGCATAGCTGTTCAAATTCGATTTTACCCGGAAACCTGCCTTGATGGATTTTGACACAGGCTCTAGCAATTTTAAGTTCTTCCTCCAAGCTTACTTCGTCGCTGCCTTTAATACTATAACGAAGCATCGTGCTAAGTGCGTTCGTCATTTCGTATATATCCCTGTTGCCCTTCACCAAAGCAATTCCTTTTATGGAATCGAGCGTATTACTAAGAAAGTGTGGATTAATCTGACTTTGCAAATAGGCATACTCCGCACGCTGCTTCTCCAAGTCGACTTGATACAGCTTCGATGTTGCGTCGATCAATTGGTTCGTTAAATCATTAATCCGCATCAGCATCGTATTAAATTCATTAGAAATGACCTCAATCTCGGCATAACCTTCAAGGCTAACCTTAGAGTGCAGAACCTCCAAATTTCCACCCTTTAGACTCTTCATAAATCGAATTAGCTTCGTTAGCGGTTTTAATAGATTCATCATCAGTACGCCGTAGGGAATAAAGACGAGAATAAGAGTAATTAACATGAGAAAATAGCTCGTTTTCTTCAACTTCTCCAGCTCTTTCATCAGGTTGCTAATCGGTACTGCCATTATAATTTTCCCTGATATTTCCGGCAAATCAAAGGATTGCAACGCATAGCGCTTATTATCAATCGTCTCAAAGACAGCCTTCTCGCTATAGCTGTCCGCATGAGTGGACTGGACATGTTTAAGCATTTGTCCCTTCCCGTTATTATTCGTATATACAACCTCATGATTATCCATAATAAAGAAGCTCGTTCCAGCAAGCCTTGGATATTTCTCAAGCTCTGTATTAATCGATTTTACATCCATGATAATCGTTATGAAGCCTATTTTCTCTCCATAGAGCGGCGTATCGCCAGAAGCAAAAATATTCATCCCGAATAAAAACACGTCACTCTTGAGAAATGGACCGGCTTGCCGAAAGCCTTCATAATGAACGACCCCATCATCACTGGAGGATTCCATGCTCTCATAAGCATATTTAATTTTTCCATCTAAAGAAGCATGAATATTAGGTCCACCCAAAATGACGATATCGAGAATATCCTTATTCATGCTTTTCACGACACCCATAAGACTTTCTACCTTTTTTGAAAAATCATAGATTTTGAGCTTATCGCTCTCTAGTAGAAATTTTTGCACCGTTGTATCGTAACCGAGATTAATCATCAAGTTAGAAGTGTTGGTGTAGTTTGCGGATACTCTTTGCTTAAGGAGCGAAACTAGCTCTGTATTATACTGTGTATTTTGCGTAATAATTATCGTACTAGCCTGTTGATAGACCTTGACGATTACGAAGGGAATAATACCAAAAATAATAGCACCAATGATTAAAACCTGCACACGAATCGATAGCTTCTTAAAAGGCTTCATTTGCTCTCCCTATACTGCGTCGGCGTCATTTTAACCATTCGTTTAAAAATTCGGGTAAAGTAGAAATAGTCTTGGAATCCACATTTTTCACCTACCAAATAAATAGAGAGCTTCGTTTCCGTCAAAAGCTTGCAGGCGCTTTCAATTCGTAGACGTGATAAATATTCGACGATTGTTTCCCCTACTTCTTTCTTGAAAAGCTGGCATAAATAATTGGGACTCAGAAAAAACTTATCTGCCAAACCTTGAATGGAAATCTCCTGATTGAAATTGTTTTGGATATAGAGAACGATCTCCTTCAATTTCTTATGAGATATCCCTGATAAATGGGGTTCGATTTCCTCAGAAAAGGATTCCAGTGTCAGCTCGATTAAATGATCAATCATAGCGTTAACGTGGCCGTAATGAGAATTAAGCTGCTCATATCCCTCAAAAAAACGACTATTTGTTTTTGACCGCTCAAGCGTAAATAGATAAAGCACTGATGTATATATCAAATAAGCATCCTTCATTGAAAAGGTTTCATCTTGAAATAGGGATCTTGTCGATTCTAAGATTGCAACGAATTGAGCTCGATTTTTATGATGCAGTGCATTAGAAATTTCCTTCAATTTCTCATCAATAGGAGAGCTGCCTGAAAGAGAAGCGTGGTACACACCCGGTTTCCCGGTGGTAAATAGGCCATATGCAGCTTGGGATGCTGCCTCAAGTGAAGCCTCTAAATGGGATAAATCTGTTATCGGAAAGCCGATACCTGTACTCATTTCATTATTTTTATTATCCCGCTTCAAGCCTCGCAGAAAATGGTCCTTCGAATGTGAGAGGACGAGGTAGCCATTTCGGCGACGACTCATAGGAAAACTCAAATGCTTCAGGTCTTGTCCAACAGGGTACAGCTCTTTTCCTTGCACAACTATAGGTGTGATCGTCGTTCCTTCATTTATGAGCATGTCGTTTTGTCCCAAGAGTCGATTCAAATAATCAACATCACCAGAACAGATTGCCTCGTAAAGCTCGAACGAATAGGATTCGACGGCTGTTTTCTTTTTAGATTCCAAAAAGGCAGAGAGACGCTTTAGCATCCCATGAATTTCATCAATTTCAAACGGCTTTAAACAATAACCAAACGTCCCGTAGTTTAATGCTTTCTGTGCATAAGCAAATTCCGCATGACCGCTAAGTACGACGAACAAGGTATCAGGTGAAACGGCTTTTCCCCTCTGGATAAGCTCTAGACCATTAAGGATCGGCATCTTAATATCTGTAAAGACGATATCTGGATGAAGCTGCTCAATAAGCTGAAGCGCATCTTGACCGTTTTCGGCGTCTCCAATCACTTCGAACCCGTACTCCTGCCAATCTACACCCACCTTGATTCCCTCAACAATCCATTTCTCATCATCAACCACAATTGTTTTGTACATGCCGTTCCCCTCCCTCCGTTTAAAATCGTTTTACTCTCTATTTCTAATCGTACCGAGCCAGAACCGTAATGAGTATGGACGATTCTATGATCAATATGTCTAAAATTAGGACACTCATATATTGTAAGCATTTTCATAAGGAAATCCACATTGTAGAAATAGATCCTCTATACTCGTGATTCATCTTGCTCTTTATAATTTACCATATCGACATATTAGGTCCTACATTTTTTAAACCTATATTATAAAGAGAGGCGGCGAATCCGATTGGCCAATATACTTGCTAACCCATCTCCCAAGAAGAGATTATGGAAAACACTGTTGGAGTATAAATACTTTTACCTCATGGTTCTTCCCATCGTAGTCTGGTATGTGCTTTTCAGCTATGGACCTATGTATGGAACCATACTGGCCTTCAAAACATTTGACTATAGCGGAGGTATCCTAGGCAGTCCTTGGGTAGGGCTGGACAATTTTAAAATATTATTCACCGATCTGGAGTTCCGAAGCGCGTTTTACAATACCATTATAATTAGTTTGGTAAAGCTAGTTATTCATTTTCCAATGCCAATTATTCTAGCAATCGTTTTATATGAATTTTCACGAAATAAAGCGAGACGTTTCTTCCAAACCATTCTAACCTTCCCTCATTTCATTTCATGGGTCGTGCTCGCAGGCATTATTACCAACATCTTAAGCAGGGACGGCGTATTTAATCAAATTATCGCTCTATTTGGCGGTAACCCCGTATCTCCTCTGCAAGAAGAAAGCTTATTCCGACCTGTATTATACATTAGCCACATTTGGAGAGAAGTAGGTTGGGATTCTATTATTTATCTTGCTGCGCTAGCGGGAATTAATCCAGAAGTATCCGAAGCAGCTGAAATAGATGGCGCAAACCGATTTCAAAAGCTCCTTAATGTTGCTTGGCCAGGCATTAAGAGTACGGTAGCAATTCTATTAATACTGCATGTAGGTCAACTGCTTAGCGCTGGCGCAAGCTTTGAACAAATCTTTAATTTATACAGCTCACCCGTATACTCTGTTGCAGACACCATTGATACCTATATCTATCGAACCTCCTTTTTAGTTGGCGGAGACTTTGGATATACGACAGCGGTTGGCATAGTCAAATCGGTCATTAGCTTGGTACTGCTTACCCTTGCCAATACAATTGTGAAAAAATCAGGAGAGCAAGGATTATACTAACGACTGCAAAGGAGAAACAGATATGGAAGCTGTACGAATAAAAAAGCGAAAAAAATGGAGCGCGTTTGACATTAGTGCCTTTGTCATCTTAGCAATCATATCCATCATAACCTTCTTTCCTTTTTATAATGTGTTACTCATCTCATTTGCTAGATTTGATGTAATCAGTGAGAGCAACTTTTACATCCTGCCTCTTTCTTTCGATTTATCAGCTTATAAACTCATTTTATACGATATGAAGTTTTGGACTTCCTTTACAAACTCTATAATCGTAACCGTCGTTGGCGTCATATTCAGCATGGTCATTTCTGTTGCAGGAGCTTATGCTCTCTCCAAAAAGGGGATGCCTGGAAGAAACCTCATGTTGACACTCATTCTGTTCACTATGTTTTTTAACGGTGGATTGATCCCGTTCTATTTAATTGTAAAGGATCTTCATCTCGTCAATAACCTTCTCGTCATGATTATACCGGCAGGAATTAATACCTTTTATCTGATTATTATGAAAAACTATTTCCATACTGTTCCGGAAAGTCTTGAAGAATCGGCGAAGCTCGATGGTGCAAACGACCTCTATATTTTATGGAAAATTATTTTGCCGATCTCTGCTCCTTTCATTGCGACATTCGGTCTCTTCTATGCAGTCGAAAGATGGAATGAATGGTGGTATGCACTCATCTTTATCAGCGATTCCTCCAAGGCTCCCTTGCAAATTTACTTGCGGGAAACCTTAATTACATCAAACTCGTTATTGGGCTTGATGGCTCAAACGATGGCTGAACAAGAAAAGACGGCAAAGGTATATACGCCTGCCCTACAAATGGCCGCAATCGTCATTACCTGTATCCCGATCATCTCTATTTATCCATTCCTGCAAAAGCACTTTAACAAAGGTATTCTTGTAGGCTCCATTAAAGGATAAGAAATTTTTTATATAAAATTTTTATTCCTAACGCATTTATTTTAAGATATAAAATGGGAGGGTTTAAAGAAGATGCTGAAAAAATTAACGACCATCGCAGTAAGCTTGACCTTGTTTGCAAGCTTATTAGTTGCATGCAGTGGAAACACTGGGAGCAGTAACCAAGCAACACCGGAACCGCTGAAAGACCAAGGTTCAACACAAACGGATTCCGACAATCCATACAAGGATCCAATGGAAATATCCGTTGCCTTTTGGGATGCTGATGCTGAAATAGCCAATATTGCAAAAGATCCTATTGTTCAAGATCTATTGAAGAAATTTAATATTACATTTAAGCCGGTTAACACGACATGGGATGACTATGGACAGAAGATTCAAACGTGGGCTGCATCCGATCAGCTTCCTGACATCTTTGCCATTGATGCAGTTGGAACCCAATATCAAAGAAAATGGATTAAACAAGGTGTTGTAAGCGCATTACCCGATCTAAGCAAATATCCGAACCTTGCTTCCTATTTTGATGCTCCAGATATTAAAGGATTGGCGGTAGACGGCAAACAGTATACCGTTCCAAGAAGACAGTTCCCTACCGTGGATTGGAGTGCATTAGACAGAGTTGTCCTTTACAGATGGGATCTCGCTCAAGAAGCAGGAATCACGAAAGAGCCTGAAACGTGGGATGAGTTCGAAGCTATGCTAGAAGCTATTGCTAAGAAAAACCCTTCTATTACCGGTTTAACGACAAGCCAAGTTAAAATGCTTGGCGGACTGTTCTGGCTGTACGGCAACCCGCTTGCGACTAGCGATGGAAGTGGCGGCGATTTCAAATGGATTAAAGAAGACGGTAAATTCGTTCCTGCAGCTTTCTCCAAGAAAGCACTGCCTGCTCTTCAAAATATGAGAGAGATGTTTGATAAAAAACTCATTGATCCCGACATTGCGCTTACAAAGCCTGATGTAGCTTACGATAAATTTGCTTCTGGTAAAGCAGCTGCATTACTTGCAGGCGGCGGTTTTATAAATTACAATCAACAAATTTACGAAAAAAGATGGAAGACTGCTAACCCAGATAAAGATATTACAGAAAGCATTAAAGTTTTGAAGCCACTGAGTGGACCAGACGGCGAGCGTTCTCACGCTATCTTTAAAACGTATTGGTCAGAAAGCTATTTCAGCGGCAAAATTGATCCTAAGAAATTAGACAGAATTATGGCTCTATATGATTATGTCCTTTCCCCTGAAGGTAAAGACCTATTGATCTATGGCATTAAAGATGTAGATTATAAGGTTGAAGGCGATAAAAAGATCATGATCGAAAAAGGCTCACTCAACGAGAAGTACCCTGCAAGATCGTTTATTAGGAACCTTGTCGCTTATGAAACATCTGATAATTACGACATGAATAACCCTACGATTTCTAACGAGAGTATTAGGCAGGAAGCTGTTGATTATGTAGATTGGTTATTGCAGAATACAAAAGTACCTGATTATGATATCCGTCTGACATACATGTCTACTCCAACAAAAGACAAATTCAGCGTTCTGGATCATGATGATCTTCTTAAAGTCATGCTTTCCAAAGATCCAGTTGAAAAGGTCTGGGGAGATATCGTGAAGGGCTATCAATCTAAAGGTCTCGACAAGATGATTGAAGAAGTGAATGCTACAGCAAAAGAGCAAGGAATTGAGTAATTAAAAACGATTATTAAACAGCTTCCAGACCGTATTTGCTATCCGTCTGGAAGTTGTTTTTTAATAAAGATGCAATTAAGAAAGGGATGATTAGCTGATGAAATCAAGTAAATGGTTATTCGTATTGGCTTTCTTATTTTCTTGTGTCGTTTTTACTCATACCGCTCACGCTAATAGTCAAACGTATTATGTCGATGCGACATCCGGCAATGATTCCAATGACGGACTTGCCCCTCAGACCGCTTGGAAATCATTAACGAAAGTGAACGCTGTTATTTTTGAGCCCGGCGATCATATTTTGCTGAAAGCAGGAGAACGTTGGATAGGCTCGCTCAAACCAAAGGGGTCTGGGTCATTCGGCAACCCTATCGTATTGGATAAGTACGGTGCAGGCTCTAAGCCGCTCATTGAGGGTCAAGGCGCAAGGAATGTAATTGAGCTCTATAATCAAGAACATTGGAGTATCGGCAACCTTGAAATTACAAATAAAACGGCAGTACAAGGCACACAGGTTAGAAGCGGCATTGAAGTGATAGGTGAAGATTATCTAGCAGGTTCAACAACTGATATTAACAACGTATCCATCCTTCACAATATTCATCTCCATGATTTATACATTCACGATATTAATGGACTTCATAACAAGTCCACTAACGGCAGTGCGGGAATCAATGTCGTTGTAAAGGTAAAAAAGGATGGCTCACCTAATCGAGCTACTAAATTCGATCAGGTCCTTATTGAAAACAACAAAATCGAAAATGTTAGACGAACAGGCATTATGGTTAATTCAGAGTGGTACAATCGCCCTCAACAAGGAGGGGTAGTGAATCTCAATCTCCCTTGGACACCTGCAACCAATGTGGTCATTCGCGGCAATGAGGTTCTTCATGTGAGCGGTGACGGTATCGTACCCCATGTGACAACAGGCGCGCTTGTAGAACATAACCGAGTACATGGATATAATGAGGCTGCAATGGATTATAACGCTGGCATGTGGACGTATAATGGCGACTATACGTTATATCAATACAATGAAGTTTCAGGCGGCAAGACCACTTTAGACGGAATGGCCTTCGATTTTGACAACGGAACAAAAGGGATTATTTTTCAATACAATTACAGTCATGATAATGAAGGTGGAACCGTTCTGGTTTGTCAGAATGAAACCAATGGCTCTGTAACGGACGGGATTTTCCGATATAACATTAGTCAAAACGATCAATATCAAATGATTACGGTTTGCAGCGGCAGCAATTACAGCAATATGCAGTTTTATAATAATGTGTTCTATGTCGGTCCTGGAATTAACAATAAGATGCTCGTGAACCAAGGCGGCAATGGACAGGCTAGCTTTACGAATAATATTTTCTATCATCTTGGAACAGGCGCTTATACAAAAAAAGCGAGCTGGACCTATGACAGCAATATATTTTACGGCAATAACATACCCACTACGACTATTATTCCGGATAATCACATGAATACAACGAATCCTATGTTTGTTAATCCAGGCAATGCAACGGGTATTAATAATCTAGCTGGATATCAATTGCAGAATAGTTCTCCAGCGCTAAACAGCGGTGCTATTATTGCAAACAATGGCGGGATTGATTTCTGGGGGAATCCGCTCTATTATCAAGCACCGGATAGAGGAGCCTATGAGCACCAGTCCAGCTCAAGCAATCCAACCAATGTTGCACTAGGGAAAACATTTACCTCCGGCAGCTTTATTAATAACGCAGCACGCTTGACTGACGGGCTAGCAAGCAACAAGGAGCAATACGCCGGTTTAGATCAGGGATTACAATGGATAAACGTTGATCTAGGCGCAAGCTATAGCGTAAGCCGTATTAAAATGTGGCGGTATTTCGATGGACGACTGTACAAGGATGTTATCGTGCAGCTTTCGAATACTGCAGATTTCTCAAGCGGCGTGACTACCGTATTCAATAATGACGCTAACAATAGCGCAGGACAGGGAACGGGTGCAGACGCTGAATATGCTGAAATCTCAGCTGGCAAGGAAATTTCATTTACACCTGTTCAAGCGCGATACGTACGTTTTTGGTCTAATGGCAGCAGCGTAAATGTATGGAATCACTACGTAGAAGCAGAGGTATACGGCATAAGCTTGCCATAAATGGCACTTATCTGTATAGGCATCTGCCATTCATTAATTCATAAAAAGGATGGTCCAGCACATGAGAATTTTATACCTTGATTTAGACTCCCTCCGTCCCGATCATTTAGGATGTTACGGTTATCATCGGAATACATCTCCGAATATTGACCAGATTGCTAAAGACGGCTTAACCTTCACCAATTATTATTGCTCTGATGCGCCTTGCCTGCCCTCACGGTCCGCTCTTATGTCAGGGCGATTCGGTATTCATAACGGCATTGTCGGACATGGAGGTACGGCTGCAGATATGCGGCGAGAAGGAAAAAATCGTGGTTTTAATGACCGATTAGTATATGAAAGCCTTCCCGGCATGCTGCGTCAAGCTGCTATGAAGACAGCTTCAATTAGTACTTTTTCGGAGAGACATTCGGCATGGACCTTTAATGCAGGCTTCAACGAGGTGTTTAATATTGGCGCCAAAGGGGGAGAGTCTGCGGAGCAGGTTCTGCCCGTAGCTTTAAAGTGGTTAGAGGATAATGCTGGGAATGACAATTGGTTTTTACATTTGAATTTCTGGGATCCCCATACCCCCTACAGAATACCAGACCAATACGGAAACCCGTTCCAGTGCGAGCCTATGCCTGAATGGTTGAATGAAGAGGTATTTGCGCTTCATAAGCAGAAAAAAGGGCAGCATAGTATCGATCATATGAATGCTCTTGCTAAATCTCATTATTTTAGACATGCAAGACATGGCAAACCGATTGAGCAATTCAATGATCTTAGAGAAATCATAGACAATTATGATAGCGCCATTCGTTATATGGATGAGCATGTCGGTCAAGTTATACGCACCTTGGAGAGCTTAGGGGTATTGGAAGATACGGCAATTATGATTAGCGCGGATCATGGCGAGAGCATGGGTGAGCTTGGTATTTACTCTGAGCACGGAACAGCTGATCAAGCTACATGCCGTATTCCGATGATTATTCGCTGGCCTGAGGGAGTAAAGGGTGCCGTCGATGACGGCTTGCATTATCATCTTGATTTGGCGCCTACACTGGCAAATCTTCTTGGCGTTAAAGATGCTCCTTCATGGGATGGCAAGAGCTATGCGGATAGTATTCGAAATGGCTCCAATACGGGCAGAGAGTTCCTCGTTCTCTCTCAATGTGCACATGTTTGCCAGAGAAGCGTGCGATTCCAAGACTGGCTATATATTCGTACTTACCATGATGGTCACCACGGTTTCCCTCGGGAAATGCTGTTCGATTTAAAAAATGATCCTTATGAGCAGCATGATCTAGCAAGGGAGAGACGTGATATTTGTAAAGAAGCCGTGTATTTGCTTAACGAGTGGCATGATGAAATGATGCTGACGATGGATGCGGATACAGATCCTCTATGGACGGTTATGCGTGAAGGCGGCCCTCTTCATGCGAGAGAATTTTTGGAATAACAGCTGTTAGGTCTGCCCTAGCAGACATGTCCGTATGAGTAAAAGCCGACTCCGTAGGAGTCGGCTTTTTCTATTGATGTGCATTGCAGCAGTACTGCAACATTAATCCGTTCATGAAGTATATCAAGGTATTTTCTCTTATTGACTCAGCATGGGAAACAACTGCTTCAGCTCCGAATCGCTCGGCCTTCTGCCATAATCCGCAATCTCGAATGGCTCTGCATACTTTGTCATTACTGACTTCCCTTCTTCGTATAGTCGATCCAGCGCTGGAAGCATCTCCGATGATACCTCAATAAAGCTGCTCCAATATTGCAAAATATAGTCCTTCCTTGCCTCCCATGTCTGTGGAACCTGATCTAGCAGATTACGCTGCCAAGGCGCAAACTCATAGAATTGGGAAGCATGTGCATCACAACCAAGCAGCTTTTTCTCCATAACTGAACCGATATCGATGACCAGATCGGGGGAGTAAGCACTCCGTTTTCCGTAGTCCGGCATAAGCAGGAAAAGAGGGGATTGCTCTAAATATGGCGCATCTGGCACAGAATTCGGTACTTTCGCTATAAAATCAGCAGCATCTCTCACAATTCTTCCGGCATTGCGATTATCTACATGCCCTGCACCGTCAGGATGGAAGGTAATGACGATATCAGCCTTCCAATTGCGAATTTGGCGGATAACCTCTTCTCTCACTTCAAAGGTATTTGTCAGGCGGCCGTCTGATATATTCAATATGCTATAGTCAAGAACACCTAATCGTCTAGCAGCCTCATAAGCCTCCTGCGTTCTTCTGTCCACGAGCTCTTGCCCGCTAATCGAGTAGTGTCCGCAATCTCCATTGGTCAAAGAAACGAATTTCACTCGATGTCCCATTTCTGCGAATAAAGCAGAGGTTCCTCCAGCATAAATTTCCGCTTCATCCGGATGTGCAGCAATGACAATTATATTTTTTTGTTTTTGTGTAGACATCTTTTCTCTCTCCTCCTGTATGGTAACCCAAAACCATTATCCCTTCACTGCACCTGCAGTCAGCCCTTTAATAACCGTTTCTTGTGAGAACATATACAAAACAAGCAGTGGTACAATTGAAATCGTGATGGCTGCCATCATAGCTCCATAATCTGTACCATACGCATTCGACACGAGCGACAAGAGGACAGATATAGGCTGCATCTCTCTTATTGGTAAGTAGACGAGTGGTAACAAAAGCTCGTTGTATGACCAAAGAAAGACCATAATAGACACCGTCGCAAAAATAGGGAAGCAAAGCGGCAGCGTTATTTTATAATATATTTTCCAGATTGTTGCCCCATCCATGACCGCCGCTTCCTCTAGCTCTCCAGGCAAAGAAGCCATGAAGCCCGTTATCATCAGAATAGCAAAGCTCAAATTGCCTGCTACTTGCGGGAGAATAACGGATAAATAGGTTCCATTCAAACCCAGCTTCTCGATGATAACGAAATTCGGAATAATAACGGCGAACTGCGGCAGCAGCATACAAATAACAAATATAGACGTGAAATATCCTTTAAATGAAAACTGAAATCTCGCTAGTACAAAAGAAGCCAACCCGCCAAAAAGGGAAACACCCAGTACAACGGATCCCGAAATAATCATACTATTTATAAAGCCTTTAACGACATTTATGTTGCCGTATTCATTCAGCTTCAGAAAGTTAAAAAAAGAATAGCTTTGTGGAAGCGCGAATGATTGCGTTAAAATTTCTTCGGACGTTTTGAAGCTATTGAGCAGCACCCATAATAGCGGGACGATTGTTGTGCATGCCCATAAAATCAGGAGTGCATATACGCCGAACTTGACCGCACCCGGCTTTACTAGTCTGTTAACCATCTAAAATATCACCTTCTCAATTGGGCTGTTTATTGTCTATCATCAGTAGCTGACAGCCTCTTTTTTAACTAATTTATTTAACACAACTGTTATGACGATACCGAGTATCATCATCGCAATGACGATTGTGCTGGCGTAGCCTGCATTTTGCCCATTGAATGCCTTCGTGTACATGTAAGTACTAAGCAGCTCACTGGAATTCAATGGACCACCCTTGGTCACGATATATACGACATCAAATACCTTCAATGCTCCAGCTGTGGCGAGCGTAAGACAAGAAGCAATAACATCTCGCAATAACGGAAGGGTAATATAGATGGATTTTCTAATTCCTGTAATACCGTCCAGCATAGCTGATTCATAAATATCCTCTGGAATCTTCGACATCCCAGTTAGGAATATAACAAAATAAAATCCAACATACTGCCATAGAATCGGTATGAGCACCAAATAAATAGCGCTATTCTCCGTCAGCCATATTTGCTCAGACAGACCGAGTCCTCTCATAATCGCATTCATGAGTCCATAGTCGTAGTTGTAAATGAGCGAGAACATGAGACCAATAGCCGTACCTGAGATAACAATCGGAAAGAAAAAGACCGTTCTAAAAAACTTAAATCCTCGTTTGATGCTATCGGTTAGCAGCGCAAGGACCAAACCTCCCCCTGCCTGCAGGAATACGGCACCGATCACCAATATAAACGTGTTTTTCAGCGCTATCCAAACAACGGGGTCATGAATGAGCTGGTTGTAATTGCCGAAGCCTATGAACTTCTTCGTGTTTGAGAAGTTATACCATTCGGTAAAGCTATAATAAACGGATTGTATGAGTGGATATAAAAGAAAGGTGAATAATAACAGCATCGTTGGCGCCAGGAAAAGCACAATGTATCTCTTGTCCCTGAATATCACAACTGAACGCCTCCTCTTCATGAGCAATAGCTTGGATTACATTCTGTCATTTGCCCGGGACCCGGCAATCCGATATCCCGGGGCTCGTTGAAAGAACTACTTGTTTCTGTTGTTTAATTTTGTGGCTTCATCTAGAATTTCCTCGGCTGTTTTTCTTCCTGCTGACACATAAGCAATACCTTTTAAGAACTCGGTATACGATTCCCTAGATACGTAAGAATCGATTGGCATAACGAAATCCTTTGCCTCACTCACCATCTTGTTACCATCAATCAGAAGCTGCGCGGTGCTGCTGGATTGTTGTGTATCAACTGCATAAGTTCCGCCTATTGCTGCAAATTTGCCAGCCGTTTCAGGAGATGTCATGAATTTCACAAAAGCTAGAGCTGCATCATATTTGGCTTGATCGGTATTTTTCTTCATATACCAACCAGAACCAAATCCAGATACAATCATATTCTCGCCCTTACCACCCGGTACGAGCGGGAATGGTGTAATTTGAAAAGCAGGATTTGTACTCAGACCAGCCGCTGTCCATGAACCGTTAAACATCATTCCCGCTTTTCCGCTTGCGAATAAAGATTGTGCTTTTTCATCATCCAGCGTAAGTGCATCTTTAGGGAACGCCTTCTTATCATTCAACTCTTTGAAGATCGTAAGAGCTGGCGCCCATGATGGATCATAAGCCTTTTGTTGTCCCTCTGGCCCAACCTGTGAAAGAACCAATGCTTCTTGCAGATAAGGAGTTGTGAGCGATGTAGCAAATGGTACAATATTATTAGCTGCAAACGTATCAATCGCTTTTATAAAAGCATCATAGGTTGTTGGAGCTTCGAGCTGATACTGGTCGAATAGCTCTTTATTCCAGAACAATCCTTCATAGAAACCGATATATGGAAGAGAATAGAGTTTGCCTTCATACTTCACCTTCTCCGTGATTCCGCTATTGAATTGTTTCGCCCATTCTGGATCTTTAGCAAATTCATCTTCCCAGGAAACGATTTCTTTCGATTCGGTTAGAATAGCGGTCTCGCTGCCATTGAAATAAAACATCACATCGGCTAGATTGCCAGTTGCTGCATCCGCTTTCACTTTCGTACGCAATGCCTCTTGATTGACCGGCGTTGACTCATCCGTAATTTTGATGCCCTTGTTTTCCTCTTGGAACTGTTTAATCGCTTCCGTCCAAGCTGGAACCCATGGATCAGATCCAGCGAATGATGTCGCTACCCGAAGCGTTATCTCTTTTGTTTTACTCTCGGATGCTCCATTCTCTTCTTGTTTGGTTCCCCCGCATGCTGCCATCAGTGCTGCAAATACTACGAAGATAAGTACTAATGCTGTTGCCTTGCTTGCCACCTTTTTCTTCATTACTCAACTCTCCTTTTAAAATGAATTCATATATTGAAACTTGAACGCGTGCATTTAAAACGTCCAAGGAACAATCTTATTTTATTACTTAATTAACTTAATTAATTAATTAAAGGGATGAGAGGCTTTAAGCCTCCTGCTCCTCCAGCAGCTCGCTGAACATCGTTTCTAATCCAATTGCAATCCCGCCAATCAAAACAGCTTTTGTCTTGAGCGCGGTATCCACGATAGCCGTATTTCCTAGCCCTAATCGCTTAACTTCATCCCGTATTGTATCGGTGTAAGCCGAACCGAGGGTGACGAACCCGCCTCCCAATATAACGGTATCCAAATCAAGTAAAAATAGCATGTTTGCTATAAAGGCAGCCATAATCTTTGCACAGCGCTTCACATGCTTAACGCTAAGGGCATCACCTTCTATAGTCGCCTTTATAATGTCATTAAAATCGACTTTAACAATGTCACCATTCACAGCTTTAAGCAGACTGCTCTCGCTCCCAGCCTCCAGCTCGGCTCTAACCGATCTGACTAAAGCTTCTATTGTTACAAAATCCCGCAACCGAGAGCTTCCAAATAACCCATCCGGTCGTTCCGTATTCTCTTCCTCTGCGTTCACGATGTAACTCTCTATTTCACCTGCAAGATGAAATTTCCCTGGATACAACGATCCTCCAAGCACGATACCAAGACCTACACCCACGTCAGCGCTTACAAACACAGCATTTTCATGCCCCTGTGCAGCTCCAAATTTCATCTCACCTAGAACAGCAGAATTGATATCCTTTTGCACAAGTACTCGAACACCGAATTTATTTTGAAGCGGTTCTCTGAAATTCACAGTACCGAGTCTCTCCAGATACGATCCGCACTTTACGATACCTAAATCATTATCCACTTGACCCGGTATAGAGATAGATATAGCAAGCAATTGATTGACTAATACACCGCTCTTAACAAGAAGTTCATCAATCTTGCTTATTATTAGCTCCATTAATTGGTTGATATCATATTGTTCAATATCGAATTTCACTTCTTGAATAATGATTGGATTTAGATTTGAAATGCCCACCGTAATACAAGGATTGCTTAGATCAACGGAGATGATATAGCCAAAATGGTCATTCAACCGCAAACGGCTTGCTTTTCTTCCCACGCCTGAGGAGCCATCCTCTGTTTCCCTTAGAATGCCTAACTTGACCAATTGATCTGCGTTCGTGCATACGCTAGGTACACTCAGCTTCAACAGCTTCGAAAGCTCACTTCTTGTAGCGCTTTCATCTCTTCTAATCGCATCTATGATTAAATTTTGATTCATGATTCTTACATGTTTCTGCTTTGCTGATACTTTGGACAAACGACAACCTCTCTTCTTAAATCAATTAAATAATAAACTTAATTAAATAATATGATTTGCCATTATGATTGTCAATAACTATTATCTACATATTCACAACCACGATGGCGAGCAAGCCAATGCCTATTCCAATGACGCCGCCACGAGACATTCTCTCTTTAAACAAAACAGCGGAGAGGATCGTTAAAAGCACAATCATACTGCCATTGACGAGCGGAAACAAATGAAGACCTGACATTCGTCCTGACAAATACGTTATTATCGCATTTCCAATACCGGTTGATCCTGCTATGGCTACAATGTACAGTGTCAAAATACGAAGCTGTCGCACCGCAGGAATTGGCTTGCTTTGTCTTTGGAATCCCCCAGTGAAAAGAATACCGCTAAGCGAAAATAAGAACGACGAGCCAAATCCTACACTCATAAAGGGAATCAGCTCATGCCCCTCAAGTAACGTCTGCTGCCACTTCATGATGATTGGCAAGGTACCATTTAAAATAAAGGCAAGAAGACAATAAACTAACCATTTCATTCCTGCTGTTCCTTGCCCTTTGCTTCCATACACATTGATGAAATAGAAGGATATGATAAAAAGAGAAATACCCATAAATTTCATGACGGTCATCGGGTCATTCCAAAGTATAACACTTGCAACAACAGGCAGAAGCAGGCTTGCTGAGAAATAAAAAGCAGAGTACGATAACGGTCCCGTATTCATAGCGCGGGAATAGAACAAAACGGTAAGTACGAAAACAAGCCCATAAAACACGCCAAGCACAAGCGTAGCGGTATGGATGCCAGTTGAATCTGACATGAGCCATGATACAAAAAAGCCAATAGCCATTATTGCCGTATAAGCCGAACTCCGTTTAAAAAAGGAGGATAATCCCTCATTTTTATTCGTGCCTCTCATTTGTTTCAAAGCTAGCGTCTGAATAATAAACATCAGAACAGCGCAAAAGGCCAACAATATATTCAATAGAGCCCATCCTTTTCTATCTACAATGACTAAAACAAACAATTCCAATTCGAATAAGCTTCTAAGAACGGAAAGAGATCTGCCCCTCCCGCTCTATATGCTTCATTACTGCCGGAATCAAAAAGCCAAAACTATTGCGTGAAAAAATTAGGCAAATATTTTTTATTGGCTTCCAGCATT
This sequence comes from Paenibacillus sp. J31P13, assembly GCF_056269295.1. Classification (NCBI taxonomy): domain Bacteria; kingdom Bacillati; phylum Bacillota; class Bacilli; order Caryophanales; family Paenibacillaceae; genus Paenibacillus; species Paenibacillus sp. J31P13. The sequence goes on along the minus strand of NZ_JBWDNR010000003.1, from coordinate 100,013 downwards.
TCTTCCAGCAGTTTCTTGGCAACCTCAATACTATGAACAAGCGGATGGTGAACTAAGGCTTGCAAGGCAATTCCTCTATCTCCTGTTACTGCTGCTTCAATCGTCAGTTCTTCATACGTTTTAACAGCATGGAGCAGACCCTTCACTTGCGATGGAATAATCTGCGGCGGCAATGGAATGGGACCTTGAGCCGTAACGACACAGTTCACCTCTATGCTTGCATCCTCTGGAAGGAAGTCGAAAATACCGCCATTTCGAACATTTAATGCTTGAATATCCCGTTTGTCCGTATACAGAGAATGAATCAAATTAACCGCTGCTTCGGAATAGTACGCCCCACCGCGCTGCTCCAGCTGCTTAGGTTTCTCTGTCAGATTTACGTCTTTGTACAACTTAAACAATTCTTCCTCGACACGGCTAACTACATCTGCGCGTGTACCGTTTTTCTCCATAGAATCCTTCATTTCTGCCAGCATCTTATCTTCCATGTAGAAGTAACGAAGGTAATAGGTTGGAATGGCGCCCAATGAGGTCAGAAAATCTGCATCCCAATCGAATGCCGTTACATTAGTCGCTGAATAATCTTTACCCTCATTAATCATTTTTTGCAGCTTATCGTCGCCATTCACATAAGCAGCGGTAACCCAGTGCAAGTGATTAATCCCTACGAATTCCGGCAGAACCTCGCGTTCGCTAACACCATACTGTTTAGCGACATACTTTTGGAAGTTAATCGGTGAATTGCACAGGCCTACGGTTTTGACTTTACTGTATTTCTGAACTGCTTCTGTTACGATTCCGGCTGGATTCGTGAAATTGAGCATCCATGCGTTAGGCGCAAGCTCTTCAATATCTTTGCAGATGTCCAGAATGACCGGGATGGTACGCAAAGCCTTCATCATACCGCCTGGGCCTGTCGTTTCCTGACCAATTACGCCGTGAGAAATTGGAATATGTTCATCTCGGCGTCTTGCTTCAAGCAAGCCGACACGTATCTGCGTCGTAATAAAGTCCGCACCCGCAATAGCATCACGTCGGTTGAGGGTCAGATGAACATCGATAGCCAAACCTGATTTTTTGACCATTCTTTTGGCCAATTCACCAACAATCTCCAGCTTATGGCGGCCTTCTTCAATATCAACTAGCCACAGCTCCCGAATGGGCATTTCATCATACTTATTAATAAAACCCTCAACAATCTCAGGAGTGTATGAGGAACCGCCTCCAATAACCGCTATTTTCAATCCTTTTTTCTGCTCCGTCATGGTTTGGACCTCCTTAATTTTTGAATTAATAAAACATATACATCATTAATCTATATCTGAAGTTTTGTGATTAGTTAAAACGAATTCTTCTCAAGGCTGCATCAGTATGGGCATTAATTATTAATCCACTGTTGTCCATAGCGCTCATGACGGCGCCTATTACAGGATCTATCGTCAGCTTGGTAACACGAGCATTAGACGCTACCGCTGCCACGCCTTCTTTTATGGCATTAACCATATGAGGTGAGCTTCCTTTGGCTAAAACGCTGCCCGTCAAGACGACATCGAAGCTATCCCGCTCCATGCCAAGTCGCTTAATAAGCGCATTAACGGCGTTCGCGTGCTCAAGCCCTGCCTCCACAAGAATACGAATCGCTACGGCATCTCCTTGCTCCGCTGCTGTAAACATCATTTTAGAAAGTGTGATTGGCGGGCGCTTATTGGTATCCAACATATCGTCATACATTTCTTGCATGGAGCTATAGCCAAGCTCCTGTGGAACAAGCTCAGTCAACAGGCTTGGAAGCTCGCGGCCTTCCCAGCTGCGAATAGCACTGCGGAAAGCATGAATGGACAGACAAGTCCCTGATCCTTGACCATCACCGTATTGATAGCCAAATCCGCCGTATTGAAGCTCTTCCCCTTGTGAATTACGAGCAGCACTATTGAACCCGGTACCGCTAATAATAACGGCCCCATAGGACTGATTCGTGCCTGCGCGCATGCCGATCATCGTATCACACGCAATCGCATGCCTATCATAGCCAAGAGATGCAATCATCGGCCGAAGGATTTTGAAATCAGGCTCCCGATCTGCACCTGCCAGTCCAAAATAGGCAAATGTCACCTCATCCTTCGTAACGCCACCCTCCTGCAGTGCTTGCGAGCAAGCATTGTCGATGCTGATTTTTGCTTTATCAGACGCCGTTTGATGGTTGCCGTTTCCTCCGTATCCTCTACCGAGCACACGCCCTGTCTCATCTGTAAGCAAAGCATGTGTTTTGCTCCCCCCGGCATCAATTCCAAGAAAAATGATGTGGTTCACACTCCTATTCAAATCGAAAAGTAAATGACAAACGTATGATCTCAAATCCGCTTAACCTTACTTCTATTGTAAAATAAAAAAAATCGTTCTTCTTATGATAAAGAACGATTTTATAATACTATCTTACTGTTTATTTAATTCGTAAATCAGATGGCATTTTACCGATGTGCTGCTTAAATAACCGATTAAAGTTGGATAAATTGCGAAAACCGCATTCAGAGGATACATCAATAATTTTCTTGTCGGTTGATTCCAGCAGGTTAACGGCATGAGATAGTCGAAGTTGGATTAAATAGTCCATGGGGGAGGTTCCAACCGTTTGGACAAACAATGCGCTAAATCGAGATGGACTAAGATGGGCTGCCGCTGCCAGCTCCCGCAGCGTCCACGGATAGCTGATATTTTCCTCGATCTGATGAAGAACATTCCTTATTTTATCCATGCCTCTAGAGTAAATGGAGCCACTGTCACTATTTTTAGAAAAATAACGATTAACAAAAGCAAGCAGCTGAATTAAATGCGCTCTTACAACAGCTTCAAAATGAAACTCTTTCGCTATAAATTCAGCCTCCATCGCCTTGATCGTAGTCGTTAAACGAGCCAACATCGGATGATTTCGATCGAGCACATTATCAAATCGAGAACCCATTTCTCGAAAAGGAACGAGCAGCCCTGTATCATAACGCTGTTCAATCGCTAAATAAGAAGGATCAAACATGATGATCAGCATAACAAGACCCGTATCTTCCATTTCAAAAGCACGGTGGAGATCATTGGAGTTAATCAGAATGATATCTCCCTCCTGAAAGGAATACCGATTGCCGTTAATTAAATAATGCCCGCTTCCCTTGTATATATAGTTTATTTCAAGAGCGGTATGCCAGTGCAGTCTTTGAAAGGATTGACTGACACCCTCCGTTTGAGAAATTAGAATGGGAAACATTTGAGGAAGTTTAATATAGTCCCGGCTTATAGTATTATTCAAATTCGATGGCGAGCTCATACATTAATTCCTCCTATGTTTCCCCTGTTTTTCTCTCAATGATTTGACTCGTATACGATCTAATAAAACAAAGGTTCTGCAATCACACCTTGCTATTCACTTGCTACGGGCTCAGCAAATAAATGCTGATATCTTTCATAATCGGATTTTTTGCACTCCATCGAAAGCTTTGTTCCATTTGGCTCATAAGAGGTAGCCTGAACATGCGCATTGGCATTGAAATAAGCAACTAAACGGCCTTCTTCAAAGGGAATAATAACTTCGCACTGTATATAGCCCTGAAAGATCCGATTCTTAACAAGTGTAATCAGCTCATCTATCCCCGCACCTTGCTTAACGGAAAGATATACGTTCTCTCCATTTACCAGCGGATACTGCTTCTCGGTTAAATCGGTCTTATTGTACGCATAGACCATCGGAATATGATCCGCTCCTAGCTCCTTAAGCGTCGTATTCGTCACTTCGATGAGCCGCTCATACTCATCATTAGAGTAATCAACGACCTGTATCAACAGATCGGCCTCGGTAACCTCTTCAAGCGTTGAACGGAATGCCTTGACCAAATAATGCGGAAGCTGGCTGACGAATCCGACTGTATCGGTGAGCAGAAAGGACTTATTATCCGGCAGCTCAATACTGCGTACAGAAGTCTCCAGCGTAGCGAAAAGCATATCTTTTGCCAACACCTGCTTATTCAGATCAGGCATATACCGACTCAAAATCGCGTTCATTAGACTGGATTTACCCGCATTTGTGTAGCCCACTAGACAGACAACGGGCACACCCGTCTTCTGGCGCTGCTTGCGCTGCACTTGACGCTGTGCAACGAGCTTCTCCAGCTCATTCTGCAAGGCGGAGATTCTATCCTCAATGCGACGGCGATCCAGCTCCAGCTTGGTTTCACCCGTCCCTTTGTTCTTCATGCCGGAGCCACCGCCTTGACGACCGAGCGATTCACGCAGTCCAACAAGCCGCGGGAGCATATATTGCAGCTGTGCTACTTCTACCTGCAGCTGCGCCTCTCGCGTACGGGCACGTTCTCCAAAAATATCTAAAATGAGAATGGTTCGATCAATAACTTTCTTCTGCAACGCGCCTTCCAGATTACGAATTTGCGAGGGAGAGAGCTCATCATTGAAAATAACGGTGGACGCATCAAGTTCTTCTACAATCGCCGACAGCTCCTCGACCTTGCCGCTGCCCAGATAATTGGAGCCATTAACTCTTGCTGCCTTCTGCGTCAGTTCCCCGACTACCTCAATGTGGCATGCATCTGCAAGATTTCGCAGCTCCTCCATGGAGTAAGCAAAATCAGGCCGATTCTGTAAATTAACGCCGACGATAACGGCTTTGTTATTTGGTTGTTCCATATAAAATTTCCTCCTTATGAAAAACGATCTATTGAAAGACAAAAAAACACACTGGCGCTCTGGCCTGTGTGTTCGATATACGAATAGAGGAGGTTGGATCTTGCCTTAAGGGTAGCCGAAGCTTACCCATACAAGGCAAGGGGTCAATTCCGTCAGCATCAAGAAAGAGACTCACCGTGATGGAGAGTAACCCTTATATGCTTACGAACGTTTTATTCCTTAAAGGCAACATGAGACTTACATCCGATTCATCTCTTGTTAAAGTAAATTGCTTAGGGGTTACCTTTAAGACAGACCTATCCTGAGTCCTCTGCACACAGGCAGAGTATTGGCGCTATTCAATTAGCCGCGCAAAGTTCTAACTCGGATAAAGTCTATCACACGTAACCCTCCGTTCCATTTTAAGTAAGCCCATTCTAACATACGGTTAAGCAAAAATCCACAACCTCAAGAAGGTTGTGGATTTAAATGTATGACTGTTAATTGATGACAGGATATCGATATTCTAAGCTGTGTTCACGTTCCATCAATAGAATTAGCCTAAATCAGGCTGTTCCAAAAAGGTTACAGCATGATCAGAAGTACCATGCAATTCAAAGATGACAATTTCATTATCGCCCTGCTTCAATAAAGGCGCAGGTACATACAATCTTTTCTGCGGCCCAATATTCCAATAGCGTCCCAGGTTGAAACCGTTGATAAACACAACGCCTTTAGTCCACCCTTCCAAGCTGATGAATGTATCACATGGCTCATCTACAACTAGTGTCCCTTTGAAGAAGCTTGGCTCCGATTGTTCAGACAGCCCCTCAAATGCAAGACCGGATAAATCCTTTAACGGCAACGTATAGGTCGTCCAATCTGACAGGAACTGTCGTCCATACCGAACACCCTCAGTAATCCCTTTGCGGTCTTTCATATAAGGTCCATAATTAACACGGCCTAAATTCTCAACTAGTAGAGTTACTTCTACTCCCTCAGCGGGAACTTCAAACTCTATTTTGGCATCTCCATCCACACGATCAAGGATACCCACTAGTTTCCCATCAAGGAATACCTGTGCACGATCATGCAGCTCTTGAATGAATAACTCATCTTTCGGGCGAGGTCCGCTAATAAAGGTACGATAATGAATATATCCGTAATCCTGACCCAATTTCTCCATCGTTTCCGGATATGCCGTATAAATGGGTGTCGAAATACGCTCCAAATTTGCCGTCAAGACAGCCTGTTCGGTCATCGCGACCCGTCCATAAGCCTTCTTCGCGATAGGCGCTGGCAATTGGCAGGGTTCTAAATCCACATATTTTGAAATGACTTCACGCACAGCATAATATTTATCCGTTGGTTCACCGGATTCATTCAGCAGAGCATCATAATCATAGCTTGTAACCGTCGGCTCATAGCTGTCCTTCGTATGACCATTCGCTCCGTTATAGAAGCCAAAGTTAGTTCCACCATGGAACATGTAGAAATTAACAGACCCGTTCAGGCTAAGGATATCATCCAATACGTTAGCGACATCCGCAGCAGGCCGAGTATGATGCTCTTCACGCCAGTGATCGAACCAGCCGTTCCAATATTCCATACACATGAATGGCGCATCCGGTTGGTATTCTTTCAGCTTATCAAATGCTTCCCTTGCTCGGGAGCCAAAGTTCACTGTTGCTAATAGACCATCAATCATACCACCCTGGAGCATCGCATCCTCAGGCCCGTCAGAAGTAAACAACAGCACGTCCATCCCGCGAGCGATCATGCTTTCTTTCTGATGAGTCAAATACCGTTTGTCATTGCTATAGCTTCCATATTCATTCTCGACCTGCATCGCAATAATAGGTCCGCCATTGGTGCACAAGAGCGGCTTCAATTTCGGAAGCAGCACATCATAGTAAGCATCAACATGATCCAGAAACGGCTTATGATAGCAGCGAAGTCGCATATCCGAATCTTCCAGCAGCCAAGAAGGCAGTCCGCCAAATTCCCATTCTGCACAAATATAAGGCGCAGGACGAACAATGACATGCAGTCCCAATTCACCAGCAAGCTCAATAAATTTAACGAGATCCGCCATGCCCTCAAAATGAAATTGACCCTTCTTCGGCTCATGAATATTCCACGCCACATACGTTTCAACGGTGTTGAATCCGCAAGCTTTTAATTTTAGAAGACGATCTTGCCAATACTCAGGTACGGTTCGAAAATAATGAATAGCTCCTGAAAGAAGTCTTATGGGCTGATCATTATAATAGAAGGAAGATCCTGAATAATTAAATGTAGCCATTTGTTCTCCACCTCGTCAAAAATTCGAAATCCTATGCGAAATAGCCCGCTAAAGCATTATTAATCCGCTCTCTTGTCGCTAACAACCATTCTCCACTGCCGCTGCCTTTTGGATAAACGGAGAACGTCAATGGCTCTGTTAATCCCTCTTCCAATAGCTTAACTGTCTCATCTTTGCCAATCTTCTGCTCAAGCAGCTCTAATGCGCGTATATCTTGCATCGCCTCATAGAGCACTTCCAATCGAATGGATTCAATTGGACCCTCTTCACCCGGATATACCAAGTAGGAATCTCCTGAAGGAAATCCAAGTTTAGCATCCGTTGAACGATATGGATCCAGCTTTTGATCAATGGAATACTGGGAATACCAGAAGTTAAAGCCCCAATGCAGAAACCCTTTTAATCCATACTTATACAACTGTAATCCAATAACCCGATTTCTGGCAGACGGCATGTTAAAAAAGCGGTTTGATACTTCTTGATGCTGCGCGCAGCAATAATAGGTCCACAAATCTGGCACACCGCGCTCCAAGAATGGATCGATATGATTGTTGCCCGGAATCGGTCTTTGTACCAGACCCCGCTCATACATATCCAAATCAGACAGCGCATCCATAATCGGATAATGGGATAAATGCTTGCGTACGATCTCACTTGCAGCTTGATAGGTTTCCAATTGATGAGGTTCCGGTTCATCTGAAATATGGAACCAGCTTTGGTCATCCAATTTATTCTCTTTCAGGTACCGGTCAAGACTAGGCAGGAATTGATCCAAGAAGCTGCGATAGGCCTCAGAGGATGCATCTGTCTCCCATCCGAATAGTTTTTTCTCTTCTCCATTAACCGTTCCAATAATTTTCGGAGCACACTTTGCTCCCCATTGCGTAAATAAGTGAGAGAACTCAAAATACTTGACGTCCAGTTTCTGACACATTTTTACCCAACGCGTAAGCTTATCGAAGCCAAACGTGTACGTATCTCCTTCAACAGCTACTTGAACCAGTTGAACAGTAGGACGTTCTCCTCCAACGAGAGTATCCAGAGGCGGTGTAAACAACGGCGTTAATACCATGTTCATGCCATGCTTCACCATCGACTCTACATAGCGTTCCAGAAGTGTCCAATGCGCTTCACTAAAGACTTCAACACCGTACTGCGTTGCAATACAATCGACATGGAACCATTCTGTATGAATTAATTGTTGTGGAGGCAATGCAGCAGGGATAACCGTCAACTCGAATGCATCGGATACCGCTAATACCTCTCCTTCAGATGATTGGAATGACACTTGAATGGAATGAAGCCCTGCTGGTACAGATTCATCCAGCTCAATGCTTACCCATATGGAACGCCATTGCTGGGGAACCGTAGTTATGGCTTGCTGATCTATCTCGTATAAGGGATCGGGATATAGTCCAGGCGTCGTACGCAAGACGTCTGCATCAGGGTTTTTGAAACAAGGCATCTCTGAAGGAACCAGACCCACAGACCGAATAGAAATGCGGTCAGCAAGGGATGAATTAACTTGTAGTTCTATATTTTTCAAAAGAGAATCTGACGTATATGCGATCTGAAAGGAATAGGTTTCGCCCAAAAGTGCGGATGCGCTTTTGAAGGGCTGTTCAGTAAGCGCCTCATCTGCAAATACTTTTGTCAAAGAGCTTAGTAACACCGTTTCAAATTGGACTGGATCATTCATTACTCTTCCACCTCATTATCGTAGAATGCTTTGTGCAAATTCTTTCAGATTGACACTGTTTCCATCCATTCTTGATTGCTCTGCCGCAAATGCCATTAAATGACTTTGAATCGATTGATTTGCAGAAGTAAGTCCTTGAACCTTACCATCTTCTCTTACTAGCTTTAAGAAATCCTTGAGCAGACCCATATCACCGCCGCCATGACCAACGTGACCTCCCATATCTTCAAAGGAGATTCGCTCAACCTTGCCGCTGCCGAAATGAATCACTTCAATTTCATTCTTCTCCATGGCACCGCGAATTTCACCTTTAGTTCCCATGAGCTTGATTGTACGACTGACATCTCTAGTAAATGCGCTCATCGTGAATGCTACTGTCACGGAATTCGCGAACTCCATATTTACAACCTGATGATCAACAACGTCGTTGTCACAATGATAGACGCATCTGCCGTAAGGGCCTTCCTCTAGCGCTTTATAACGCGCACTATAACTCAAATCATTACTAATTGCCGAAGTAGGCCAATTCGTATCCTCTGTTAAATAGTGCTTAGGCGCATAGTAGAGACAATCATCTGCCACTGGACACCCATCCAAGCAACGCAGCGGAGCCCCCGCCGGCGCTTGATCGGATGTAAAGTGGGAAAGTGATCCGAATGAAGATACACGAACACATTCCGAGCCTGCCAACCAGAGCAGAATATCCAAATCATGACAAGACTTTGCTAGAATCATCGGGCTGGAGTCCTCTTTCCGGCTCCAATTTCCTCTCACAAAGCTATGTGCTTGATGCCAAAATCCTACATTTTCATTATGCGTGATTGACATCAATTTGCCAATTGTTTCATTATCTAGCAACCCTTTTATGGTAGAAAAGAAATTCGTATAGCGAAGAACATGACAAATCGAGAATACACGATTTAATTGAGCCGCTTTCTCTCCCATAAGCAAACACTCTTTGGCATCCGGAGACATTGGTTTCTCAAGAAGCACATGATAGCCCGCCTCAAGTGCTTTCATTGTCGGGTCAAAATGCTGCTTATCTTGTGTACAGATAAGTACAGCATCTGCGAGTTTTGGCATTGCGAAAAAGTCATCCCAGTTCTCAAAACACCTATCATCTGGAATGCTATGTCTAGCTTGGAAGCTCTCCCTGCGTTCAACAACCGGTTCAGCAACGGCTACAACTTGCAGCTCATTAGGATGCTGAAGAGCATACTCCAAATAGTTGACTCCCCGTAATCCCGCTCCAATTATTGCAACAGTAACTTTTTTCATGAATGATCTCTCCTCGTTGGTGGTTGTCTCTCTATTCTTTAACGCTTCCTACTGTCATCCCTTTAACGAAATACTTTTGCAAGAACGGATATACGAGCATAATAGGCAACGCGCCCATAAAAATTTGTGCATTTCGGAGTGTCTTCTCACTCAGGTTTTCCATCACTTTCAGCTGCTCAATGGACATGGAAGACATTTGAGCATTAATCGACATAATTAATGTAGATAGATAGGTTTGCAGTGGATATTTCTCTGGTGAATTCAAGTATAGAATACCGTCAAACCAGGAATTCCAATGACCAACAATGGTGAACAAGCCGATCGTTGCGATCGATGGAAGCGATACAGGCAAATAAATTTGCCAAAGTACTCTCCAGTGTCCCGCACCATCAATCGTAGCCGCCTCATCCAATTCTCTTGGAATGGATCGGAAAAAGTTCAACATGAGCACCATATTCCATACATTCAATGCACCTGGCAAAACGAGTGCCCAAATCGAATCGATGATGCCTGTATTTTTTACAATGATATAAGTTGGAATTAGTCCGCCGCCGAAAAACATCGTAACCGCAAAGAACCATACATACGGGGTTCTAAATTTGAATTGATTATTCGATTTGGCGAGTGGAAAAGCCGTAATAAATACAAGCAGCATATTTACAGCCGTTCCAAGCACGACCCGTTGTACTGACATCCATAATGAACGGAAGAATTCAACCTTCTCGCCCAAGTATTGATAAGCATCCAGATTGAATCCAACAGGCCAAAGCTTTACTTCACCCGCCATCGCCGCTGTATTCGAACTCAGTGAAATAGAGAGTAAATGAATAAACGGGATAATACCGAGCAACGTGATAGAAGCTAACAACAACGTATTGAACACGACAAAAAGCTTTCTGCTGATTGATTGTTTGTGTATCACAGTATTACCTCCGTCCTAGAATATTCTGTAATTGTTATATTTGAAAGCCGCATAGTAGGTCATAGAAACCAATCCTAATGAAATGACAGATTTAAAGAGTCCGATTGCCGCCGCAGGTCCGAATTGTTGACTGAACATCCCCAAGCGATAAACGAATGTATCAATAATATCTGCTCCTTCATATACGGTCGGGTTATACATAATTAGAATTTGCTCGAAACCAGCATTAAGAATACCGCCTAGGCTCAATACGCCTAGCAAAATGAGAATTGGGGCAATACCCGGAAGGGTAATGTGCATAACCTGCTTCCATCTTCCTGCTCCGTCTACCTCTGCTGCTTCATAAAGCGTTGCATTGATTCCTACAATGGCTGCAAGCATGACAATCATGTTGTAGCCCATGCCCTTCCATACATCTGATCCGATGATAATGCCTCTAAACCAGTCATTGTCTAACATAAACATAATAGGTTGAAGTCCAACTTCGGATAATATGCCATTAATAGGCCCATTTAACGAAAATAATTCAATAATGACGCCTCCAAGCACGGTCCATGATAGGAAGAACGGCAAGAAGATTGCGGATTGAATGAAGCCTGAGAACCATTTTCTTGTAACCTCGTTTAGTAATAGTGCAAGAACGAGAGGAACAACAAGAAACAGAACCATTTTGAAAATCGCGATAATGATCGTATTCCAAAGTACTTGAGTGAAATCGGGCAAAGCAAATACATAACGGAAATTATCAAAGCCAACAAATTCTGATTTAAAAAATCCAGATAATGGTTCAAACTGTTGAAACGCCATGACAAGACCAGCCATAGGACCGTATGCATAGATCAATGTAGCGATAACACCTGGCAATAGCATCAAATGAAGTATATATTCCTTTTTCAGCGTTCTCATAGATGACCCTCCTAACCAGCCGTGAATTTTAAAGCGGGAGGCTTTGTCGACTACTCGACTCATCTCTCCCGCCTTTTTATTTTTATAATTTAATTTTTGGGTTGTTCACTATACCATGCATTGACTTCTTTCGTAATATCGTCGCCGCCAAGTGATTTCCAGCTTGCAACGAACTTGTCGAACTCATCAATGGATGCGCCCATGATGATTTTTGTGAAGGATTCCTGCATAAGCTTATCGAGCTGAGCACCCTTCTCTACTTGCGTTTTTGTAGGAAGGCCATAGAATTCATTGTTTACAAATGCTCCGCTATCTTTAATCTTACGAGTCGTTCCCCAGCCGCCATCTTTTGCTGCACGGCTGTAATATTGACCCCAGTTTACACCTTTGGAAGCATCTTTCGTGTTTCCTGCAAGGTAATCCGTACCCGCTTTAAACACATCCGCGACGTTTTTGAAGTTCTCGTCATCCAGTGTAATTTCAGTTTGCTTCGCATCCATCGCTTTGTTTACTTCTGTATAGATCGTTTCAATTTGAGCAGGGTTGTAGATACGCGGGTTAAACCAGTTATATACATAACCCTTCTCTGCTTTGTTTTGCTCCAAATATTGCTTATTACCCATTTCAATGTAGAAGTTGATCATTTTAATTGCAGCTTCTGGGTTTTTCGCTTTTTTGTTTACAGCGAATACTTTTCCAGCACGAATTTTCGGAACGAGTGATTTTGCTGGACCGTCAAGTCCTGGAATTTGAATAGCAATCCACTCAGCCTTCGGATCATTATCAATATTCAAATTAAGCGGCCAGTTCGGGTACCACCATTCGCCGTATGAAATACCAACTTTGCCAGAAGTAAGATCTTCTACTGCTTTATTCTCATCTTTCAGAGCAAACTCTTTGTTTATAATGCCATTTTGGTACCATGATTGCAGCTTTCCAAGCGCTGTCTTCACTTCAGGTTGGATGAGACCTGGTTTTAATTTGTCATCTCCATCTTTGAGCCAAGCGGTCTGAGCATCACCAATGGATGGATATGCACCGAATCCGTTAAACAAGCCTCTTACATCAAATCCCCAGAAAAATAAAGTCTTTTGCAAAGAAATACCGTAGGTATCGTCTTTTTTATTTTGATCGGGATCATTTTTCACAAACGCTTCTGCGACCTTTTCTAATTCATCGATCGTCGTCGGCGCTTGTAGATTTAGATTATTAAGCCAGTCCTTCCGAATCCAAAGCAATTGAGTGGATAGGAATGGATCTTCAAAGGCTGGAATCGCTAGCTGTTTGCCGTCTGCGTTGTATGTCTTCATTGCAAAGCCGCCATCAGATTCCATGTATTTCTTAAGTGCTGGCGATGCATATTGCTCATAAGCTTCTGTCAAATCAGCCAGCATATCTTGTTTCTTGAGCTTCTCGAAGTTTTTCGGATCCAGCTCTAAAATATCAGGCAGGTCACCCGATGCCATTGCCAGTGAGAATTTTTGCTCAAATTGGCTGGACGGTACGGTCCATTTATACTTCACTTCGATGTTCATCATCTCTTTGAGATCTTTGAAGTAAGCATTTTGATCAGGTGTAATTCCTTTAGGTGTTCTTGAATCTTCCGGTGGATTAAATCCAAGCACTTCTGTAACAGTAACCGGTTCAGGGTACTTACCGAATGGATCTGGTGGAGTGGTGGCTTCTGCCTGATTGTTCTCAGTTGACGGTTTAGAAGTTGGTGTATCAGCCTTGTCATTTCCTTGACTGGAGCATGCTGTAATTGCTGAAAGTGACAGTGATAACAATAAAATCATTTTCATTGTTCTGTAATTTTTCATATGAAACACTTTCCCCCTTTAATGATGTTAATAGCCCTGATCCCTGTTTTAATTATATTTCGGAAGGGAAAGCGGTTTCAATTTCACTTTTTTTACATCACTTTTGATTCCTTTACTTATTGTGAATTTCGATACTCTTGTGGTGAAAGTCCGGTCATTTTTCTGAAAAAGGTCGTGAAATAGGAAGGCGAATCGAAGCCTGCCTTGATTGCGATTTCATTTAACTTCAAAGATGTATTCATCATTAGATCAATGGCAACTGACATTTTGGTGGATTGAATATACTCCAAGAGATTATGTCCCGTGATCTGTTTGTAATAGCGAGACAAATAGGATGGATTAAAATGCACCTCATCCGCAATCGCCGTTAGGGACACATTACTAGATAGATGCTTATGCACATATTGATGGATTTGTTCAATTAGCAATTGCTTAAACTCCTCTTGCTTCAGCTCTCCACTCATATCAGAATCATTGCAAGTTGATTTCTCAAGATCAACAATAACCATTTTTTGACCGAATGCAGCCCTTTTCTGAATCATGGCAAGAACCGATTCCACTAACGTATGAACCGTATCCCATTTCCCCATCAAATTCCCAGATATTCCGAATGAAACGGAAGCGTCCAGCAATTCGACACATTCATTTTGTACAAGCTCAAGAATACCTTTCATATAGGAGGCTATACCCTGCCAATTCAAGCCCGTATCCCCTTGTTCCTCTCTAAATCGTTCCAGCAAATTTTCATCCGGTTGTAGAAGCCACACAAGCACACTGCCATTATATACAGCCTTCTCCCCTACTATGGAGGCTGGCAGATGATTATCAAAAATATGTTGTACCGAATCCAGCACTTTTAAGTTCTGAACATCCAGCCGATCTACTTGCCCTACAAGGAAGAAAGAAGGACGATCAACTGCAATGCCAAAATCCACTTCCGAATAGATGACCTGTGACAATAGAGAAGCTAACGATTCTCCGCCCAACATAGCTTCCATTAATTCTTTTTTCAGATAGGGTTGCATGATTTGAATCTGTTTTTGCGCCTTTTCCAGCTGTACCCTTTGGCGTTTCTCTTCTTCCAGTTTACGTATGGCCTCTTTAACCGCTTGGAAAATCGGTTCAATTCCTTCTGTCTTCAGGATGTAATTTTCCACGTTTTTTCTTAACGCTTCATATACATAATCGAATTCACTATATCCCGTAAGAAATATCACTCGGCAAGAAGGCCAGTAATATACCATTTCATCAACCAATTGCAGACCATTCTTCTGAGGCATACGAATATCGCTAATCAGAATGTCCAGCTTCGTTTTCTTTGCTATTTCAAGCGCTTCGCTCGAGGAATATGCTTTGCATATGTCCAGCTCCAAATCTTTGTTTCCTTGAAAAAGATGGACAAGACCATTCACAATAACCGGCTCATCATCTACGATTAATAATCTGTACATTATTATGCCCCCTTGTTTTCGAGATGGATAATAAGGTCCACTTTCAAACCTCCGTAATGACTTCGGGACACGAATAAACCGCTGCCAGCTCCATAAATTAATTTAAGTCGATTGCTAACGTTAATTAGTCCCGTTTTTTCAACTTGCATGATTTTCGACATAAGCTGCTCCTGTAAGTGTTCAATTCGCTCATCCGTTAATAATTGGCCATTGTCTTCTACGGTAATGCGTACGGTACCATCCTGATAGTTAGCTCCAATATACACAATCCCGTTCATTGTACCGTCTTCAAAGGCATGATCAAATACGTTCTCCACGATTGGCTGAATGATGAGTCTTGGTACGTAAACCGTATGCAATTGATCCGAAACATCCGTGTACTCATACGAAATACGATTAGAAAAGCGGATACATTGAATCTCGCAATAATCGAGTGCATGCTGAAACTCTTTGTTTAAGAGCACTTCATCAGAACCGCTTCTAGTGATGTATTGATAATAGCTTCCTAGCTTTTGAGAAAGCTCCGCAGCACTATCGGAATCGCCAACCTTACACATCATATAAATATTAAAGAAGCTATTATAGAGAAAATGCGGATTGATTTGAGACTGCAATTGCTTTAGTTCTGAATGCTGCAGAGCCATTTTTTGTTCATAATTCTCCTCTATGGAAACCTTCAATCTATGCGCCATGCGATTGAAGCTATGAAATAAATAATGAAATTCATCCTTTGTCTTCGACTCAATGATCAAGTCCAGATTGTCTGTTTCAATCATTCGAAAGGCCTTGCCCAAGTTGGATAATGGACGATGGATCATGACGTTAACAGAAAAAGAATATAACAATAATATGATGATGGTAATGCTGAACAAGAGGTAATATAACGTATAAAATTGACTCAATGAATTGGTAATTTCATTCTGATTCACATACATAATTAAGGATAGATTTAAAGAGCTTACAAAATTATTTATAACAAAATAACGGATACCGTTCACTTTCTCCATCTTAGACATATTCTCAGCTTGATCATTTGGCTCTTGAACCAAATGCTGCTCTACTATCATTGCTTTATCGTCTTGAGTCGTGGAAAATGCGCTTCCTAGCGTTTCATTCCCAAGCAATACCTCAGACTCTTGATATAAGGTCGTGATTTGATGCAGCTCTTCCAACAGCTTTTCCTTGGAAATCTCTATATATGACCAGATGCCGTCGTTATTTGCCGTCTCAATAAAGAATATTCGATCTCCAACTCTATAAAATGAAGGTTTGACTACCGTTTCCAATAGTGAAGATATAAGTTCATATTCTTTATTTGGCGTATCCGTAACGCCATCCGATATCGATATTGTTTTACCTTCTGACGCTACATAAACCCCTGCGTTAATGACATATTCGCTAGAATTCATTAGAAAGCTCAATCGATCTCTAACTTGTTCTATGAGTTTAACCTCATCATATATACCGAGGCTTCCTCCCCTAAAGCTAAGCTTTTGCAGATCTTCACCGTTAATAAATCCTAATTGCTGACTTCGAATGAAATACATTTCCTTATCCAATTGCTTAGCGTAAAAAGAAGCCCCCGCCTCCGCTGAATTCAGCATCGTACTTTTTGAGAAAGACATGCCTTTGTAATTGACCCATATGTTCATCAAAATAAGAGGAACAAGAAATACGATAAATACGATGACAATTTTCTGATAGACGAACCATTTCGCTTTTCCGGCAGCCTTTAATTTCATACGATACTTCCTCCTGCATGATTGTCTCTGTATACGTTATTGAGGCATCTTATATTGCTATCATACCGTAATCCGCGATAGTGATTTTCGAACAGTAGATTCCATTCCTATCTTTAGTATCTAATAGCATGCGTGCGCTTACAATCATTAATTATTTGGGAGGACTGGACAGCAATAGAAATATAGGCTCACGTTGGAATATGGTCTGCTTAATGTGTATAGGAAGCGTGCGAAGGTATTAGATGCATTGGACGAATTTGGATGAGCTCTGCATGAAAGCGGAGCTCATCCCCGTTAGCAAAGTGCCATTAAACTTAGTGAGAGAAGAGATTATCAGGCAATTTCGCATCCCAATTAGAGGGAGCAGTAAGTCCTAGCGCGTGAATGACGACAGCTGCTGTGTCAGTAATGATGAAGTTTCCTTGCAGTGATGCATTTGGCTTAATTCCTGGTCCGGCACAACCCCAGAAGATCGTTTTGTCAGAGGGATGATCACTTCCGTGCTGCTGAGGATGCGCCCCTCCTCCACCGTGATCGGAAACGACTATAATTAAGCTGTCCTCCATAATCCCCGCTTCTTCAATAGCTTGTATGATTATTCCCGTGTTCCTATCCGTGTCCTCGATAGATTGATACTGCTCAGTTGTATTGAATCCGTATTGATGCCCGCCGGCATCAGGTAGATCTAACCCAATAAACATAAGCTTCAAATCAGGGTTTTCTCGGATATATGCAGCTGCGGCTTGCGAGAGTTCACGGTCATTCATGGATTCCTTATGGACGCCGATTGAGGATTCAATTATGCCGTAATTAATGGGATTCCAGACACTGAATGCCGCTAGTTTCGCAGCAGGGATGCCGTCCCGAACGATTCGAAATATGGAGGGATACGGAGAGTCCTCCGGGTAGATTTCATTGCTGGCTTTATCATTATTCAGACCATGCTTATGGGGCTCTACACCATGCAGGAGCGCTCCCCAGCATTCCGCGCTTATTGTCGGAGATACCGTTTGCGCTTCAAATCCAAACGTTCCCCTCGCAATTAATTTATCTAAATTCGGCGTGTTTGCTGATTTTACGAAATTACCTGCACCATCCCAACCAATGATAAATACTCTCGAAATATTTTTCATTCTATATTCTCCTTTTATAAATGAATAATCGGTCTTCTAAATTTCCAATTTCATTTCTTCCATTTCAATATAATTATCGAGATTAACAAAGTCAACACATTTACAACTAATCACAACAAATTACAATATAATTGAAAATTCCTCACCAACAAGATAGAAATAATCATTTCGATTCCAAACCGTTAATGACCCATTCCTTATTGTTTAGGGCTCTGACATGTGGTTGCGAGGAATAACAAACTAAATTACAATACATGATTAATGCGTACAATAAAGCAAATCAGGCGAATGGTGTAATTAGGAACGGGGGGAATAGAAAATTGTCTATTAGATTCAGGCTGCTGCTTTCATTCACATCCGTAGTTGTTGTCTCCGTCATTCTGTTCGTTCTGACAGCGTATCTGCTGTCTGTAGCCGTAACAGGCGATTTTCGCAGTATTAAAAGCTTCTACAATATTCACTATTCCCTTCATCCCCTCTCAGAGGAGGAAGAAAATTTATTTATCGATATGAAATATTTGGCCAAGCATGACCCTGAACGATTAAAGGATCAGCTTCTGCTGGAAGATTATGATTTTCAGTTAAAGATGGTGCAAGCCGGACTCGTCGTCCGTGAAAATAATAAAATTATCTATGCCGCACCGACTTTAAATGGCCTAGACCTCTCATCGAGCTTGCCGCCATATGATATGGGTAATAATTCTATTCGTAATACTATGAATGCAGGAAGCCGATTCTTCTCCTATGCAAAATTCGATTTCTACTTCTCGCCTGAAACCGGTGAAAAGGGAAGTGTCTTTGTCATTCGAGAGAGAAGTCCTTTCGCCGAGCTGGTCCGAACATTGCTTCCTATTTTAATATTGATATTTGTCGCCATTTTATTATTAACCGGATTCTTGCTATATCGTTATGTGACTCGTAAAATCATTTACCCGCTTGATAAGCTCAGACAATCCGCAGAACATATTAAAGATGGCGATCTAACGTTTCAACTTCAAGCAACATCTCGTGATGAGGTCGGACAGCTTGTTCAAACCTTTGATCAGATGCGTCAGCAATTATACGATTCTATACAGCTCCAGCTCCATTATGAAGAGAACCGCAAGCAGCTGCTGTCAAATATTTCGCATGATTTAAGAACACCCATTACGACGATTAAAGGCTATGCAGAGGGCATTCGGGACGGTGTGACCAATACACAGGAGAAGCTGAACAAGTATGTAGGGGCTATACATACGAGAGCGACAGATATGGAGAGGCTCGTGGATGAACTGCTGTTCTATTCCAAGCTTGATTTAAACAAGGAACCCTTTTCCTTCGAACAGGTGGAACTTAGTCCATTCCTTCACCGCATCGTGGAAGAGCTTGCGATTGATTTCGATAACCATGTCGTCGAAGTGAAATGGGATGAGGAGCATTTGATGCCGCTATTCGTTCTGGCTGATCGCGAGAAGCTGAAGCGTGTAATGATGAATCTGCTCGATAACTGTCTCAAATATATGAATCAGAACCCTAAGCGATTAACCATTGGAATGATACAAAAAAACGATCATGCCATCATTAGAATTGAAGATAATGGTCCAGGCATTCATCAAGATTCCTTGCCGCATATCTTTGAACGATTTTACCGGGAGGAGCCTTCACGGAGTCAAGCAGCAGGAGGAAGCGGTCTTGGGCTGGCAATCGCCCAGCAGATTATCGAAGGGCATGGCGGAACGATCTGGGCGACTAGTGAACAGGGGCAAGGCACGAGCATCTTTTTTACATTGAAAATATTTGTGGATCGCAGGTGATCATAGATGAAAAAAATATTAATTATTGAAGATGATCCGTACATTGCGGAGCTGCAGAGAGATTATTTCATCTTGCATGATTACGAGGTGGAACTAAGCCATGATGGACAAGAGGGGCTCTCAAAAGCGCTAAGCGGAGACCATAACCTCATTATTCTTGATCTGCAGCTGCCAGGAATGGATGGGTTTGAGATCTGCAAACAAATTAGAGCGCAGCTCGATGTGCCTATTCTAATTGTTTCCGCCAAAAAGGAGGAAATCGATAAAATTCGGGGCTTCGGACTCGGTGCAGATGATTTCGTTACAAAGCCTTTTAGTCCAAATGAGCTGGTAGCGAGAGCGAAAGCGCATTTGGCGCGATATGAACGTTTTACTGGAGGCAAAAAGGTCGAAAAATCAGACACAATCAATATTAGAGAGCTTTCCATCAATAAGTCCTCTCATCGGGTATTCGTTCACGGCAAGGAAGTCATGCTCCCAACAAAAGAATTCGAGGTACTCGTATTCATGGCCGAGAACCCCAATCGGGTATTCAATAAAGATCAGCTTTTCGAAAGAATCTGGGGCTTAGAGTCAAATGGAGAGATCGCGACAGTGACCGTTCATATATCACGAATTCGAGAAAAGATCGAAGCTGATCCCTCAAACCCACAGTTTATAGAAACCGTGTGGGGTGCGGGTTATCGCTTCACGATCTAACCTTCATTAGAAACCTATGAAGAAAATTATTCTTTTGTTTATAAATTGTTTATACTTTATTGTCAGCCGATTTAGAGTGGTCGTTTAAGATGAATGTATGAACGAAATACCACTTTAATCGGGGAGGACAATGAATAATGAAAAAGATAAATCAGAAAGCAGCTATCGTAGCTCTGACAGCACTTATTGGCGGAGGCGCACTGCTCCCATTCCAAGCACAGGCGGCAGCATTGGCACCTGTAGCTAATATTCAACAATCAGCTGTTACGAATTTCAATCAACAGGCTGAACAAGCCATTCAACAATTAATAAGCCAAGGCGTTCTTAAAGGTTATGAAGATGGACAAATGAGAGCAGAGAAACATGTGACTAATGCAGAGCTTGTCAAAATGATCATTATCGCACTAGATTTGGATCAAAACAACGAGGCACAGCAGAACGAAGGTAAGAAGGACAAATGGTATACCTCATATGTGGATACAGCAGTAGCTAATGGTCTTATTGATGGTGCAGATAAATTCCAACCTAATAAACCGGCAACAAGCGCTGACGCTGCTTTCATAATTGCGAAAGCCTTGCAGCGCGATGTGAAATCTGTTCAATATTGGATGGAAGGTTTCAAAATCGGCAATGATAAAATAACTCGCGGTGAAACAGCACAGCTCCTCGTACTTTCCGAGAAAGCTATTCGTTCCGCATCAGCTGAGATCGTATCGATTAAAGCATTGAATAAAATCACTTTTGAAGTGACGTTCACTGCACCGCTTACTTTGGAAGATGAAACCACAGCGGCAGCAAATGCTAATTTTTCTTTCGACAATGACTTAAAGCTTGTGAATCAGCCGCGTCTGAAAACCGGAGCTATCGCTACCTATATCGTACCGGTTCAAACCATGACACCAGGAACGACCTATACAACGAACTATAAGGGCAAGAAAGCACATGCTGCAAAGGCAAGTGAAGAAATGATTCGTCTTCAAGATGTGCGTCAAGTTACTTCCGATACATTTGAAGTCGATTCGTTCCGCTCTGACGGCGTTGTCGATTACGGCTACCTCATTTCCGCTTATGCAGGCGGTCGTGGAGCAAACGCGATCGTACTCGATGAAAACAACAAGTATAATGGACAGCCCATGCAGGTGATTTCATCCCTTGCTACAAGACAAGCCATCTTAACACCGGAAGGCGGAGAGCCGATTACCGTTGGTTATGTAGGATTCACGCAATCTACGGATGGCAAGCAAGAGCCGAAGTTCCGTCTGCCAGCTGGTACATCCTTGCAGCCCGGCGTCAAATATACGGTAACCTCGAACTGGTTCGAGCTGGAGAATAATACATTCACCGCACAGACCATCGCACCACTTACTATCGCATCCGTATCGAAAGTCGATTCCGTTACACTTAACGTTACACTAACTGAAGATCCTACAGATGAATTGTTCGCTTACCGTTCTATTCAACTGAAAGGCTCCGACGGCACAACACTGACTGCTCAATATAAAGTACAGACACGTAAAGGCGCGGTTGGCGTATTCGAATTACAGAACAGCGGCAAGCTTGCAACGGGTGTTGATTACGAGATTACACCGATTGGAAGCTGGGCGGCTGCTAATCCAGTTACGCTAAGTGTGAAGTAAATAAAGCAGAATAAAATAAATAGAACGAACAAGAAGCTAGATTCTCCTTAATGAATCTGGCTTCTTTTTTTTTCGTGCTGAAGGTAGCTGCTCTACATTCGTTATAAGTGTCCACACAACTTGTGAATGATTGAAATATTATATTTCTACGATACCTTAATGATTAAATAAACAAATAAAACGCAAAAGAATGAGATTGGTTTTTCATCAAGTTATTTGCTTTATGCGTTACATTCATAATCAGACGGGAGGTATTCTTATGCTCTATACCGCGCTTGGCGATTCCATTACGTTTGGGGAAAATGCCTCTTCTTTCGCAAGAGCTTATCCCCAATTAGCTGTTTCCGCTTTAAACTCACGCTCCCGCAAGGTTGATGGGTACGTTTTGGCTCGACCTGGCTGGAGCAGCTATGATCTATTACAAGCAGTAACGTGGCAGGGCTCATCCGTTATTAGCAAGTCGGATGTTATTTCTGTATGGATTGGAGGAGTAGATTTAGCTAACGCTGCTCTGTCTTCACTCAGGAACCAGCAACCATTAGATGTAAAAGAAGTTTTAAACCACTATAGACGAAATTTGGGTGCCATTCTAGGTCATATCAAAAATGAAAGCAATGCCCGTATCATTTGCTGCACGCAATATAATCCATTTCCGAACAGCTCCCTTGCTATTGCTTCCATTAATCAATTAAATTATACGACGAATGATGTCGCCCAAAACTATAATGTCAAAACAGTCCCCGTTCACAAATGGTTCGAAGGAAAACAAGCGAATCTGATCTACGGGTATCGAAAAGGGAAAATTGAAGATGCGCTGAGCGGATCTTTCCCCATCCACCCTAATGATCGTGGGCATCAAGTTATTGCCAATGGATTAACCCCTTATCTTGTTCCTCGCAAGTATTCACGCACGCAGAACGCTAAGTTAAAAAAATAAAAAGCGCCACTGACCTGATTGGGTCGGTGGCGTTTTTTATACTTTTATATATTAACCCATTCAGTCAACCTTCCATTAACAAATTATCTTTATACGGACTGTAATGCTTCACATCAAGTATTAAATAGGTTGGATAACTTTCCCAAGAACCTTCATGACCCGTTTAAGCCCACCTTAAAAACCATCATTGATTTGTTGCACTTATTGTTGGATATTGCTGTGGTTTTGCTGATCGAGAACCCTTACTATAAGGTTATCGACCGGTCGAAAAATCCATAAAGGTGGGGATTGATATCATGATAAAGAGATATTATTCTAGGCTTGCCTTTGTCCTATCCGCTATTGTGCTGTTAAGCAGCGCAAGTATTCCGCAAACCCATTCGGTACACGCAGCGAATGGGCCCTTCGTTACCGAAGTCATCGTTAGAACCGTTGAAAATTTTAAAAATCATTCTGATGTGGTCAAATTCATGAAAAGCGCAGCCTTACGCCACGTCTCCGTCATCAATTTAAATGTTAAGGAGGACGAAGACGACACCGTACCTTCTGGTTATGTGTTTTATAACAGTGATATTGCGCCAATTGCCCAAGGTTATGCCCAGTTCGATGCACTTGCCGATGTAATCGAGGAAGCGCATGCGCGAAATATTCAAGTCAGAGCTTGGATCCCGCAATTTCACGATAAAGCAGCTTTCGATCAAAATGCTTCTTGGAGAATGATGGCGCTTAAAAACGGTCAGGTCGTGCCCTTTACGGGATCAAATGGAAATGAATATTTCGTAAACCCGATCCATCCGGATGTACAGGCGTACGAGCGCTCTATCATTAGAGAAATTGTGTCCAACTACGATATTGACGGGGTTGTATTGGATTGGCTTCGCTTCGACGACTACAACATGGATATGAGCAATTTTACAAGGCAGATTTATAACACCGCTTTTGGCTACGACCCTATTACGATCGATTTCACGACTGATAATATTCAGAGAAATCAGTGGAATGATTGGAGAACAACCCAAATCGCAAATTATGTGCGGGATGTTGAGAGTGATATTGAAAGCCTCGTTCCCGATCTATTTACAGGTGTATATATCCTGCCTCCCGAATTCGTAGAAGTAGGTCAAGATGTAGAGAAATTCAAGGACTACGTGGATTTCATATCACCTATGGCTTATTTCGCTGACTGGGATTTCGAACCCTCTTGGGTTTACAATAACACAGGAATTTTGGCCCAAACGAAGGCTAAAATCGGAACAAAAGAAATCATTCCCGGACTGGATGTCTGGTGGAACAATGCGGAATACCATGAAATCTACGCGGGAATTAGAAACCAGCAATCCGAAATTCAAAATCTATCCTTTTTCCTATATGGCAAATGGACAGATAATGACTTGAAAAAAATTGATAACCGCAGATCTTGGTGAATACATCTCGCGTACTGCAGCAGCAGTAGGTTGATCCTGCAGTACGCGAGGTTCATAGCAAATCTAATTCAGGAGGGCCGCCGTGAAGACAAGACGATTGTTTGTTCGTCAATGGGATTTACAATTGATGGTGGTCCCAGCACTTATCTTTATTTTCATCTTTAGTTACATTCCCATGTACGGCATTCTAATTGCTTTCAAGGAATATGACATCTTTCAAGGATTTTGGGATAGTCCGTGGGTCGGATTAGACAACTTCAAAGAGTTTCTATATGCAACGGAATTCAGTACTGTTATTCGCAACACGCTTGGCATCAGCTTCCTGAAGCTCGTCATCGGTTTTCCTGCTCCAATTGTATTGGCTTTATTGCTGAACGAGGTTAGAATCCCGCTCTTCAAAAGAGTGGTGCAGACGATCAGTTACTTGCCTCATTTTTTATCATGGGTCATTGTCTCTGGATTTGTAGTTACCATGCTGTCCGCTGATTACGGAAGCTTGAATATTGCATTAGAGAAGTTAAACCTGATCGATGAGCCTCTTAATTGGTTGACGATTCCTAACTACTTCTGGACCATCTTAATTGTAACCGGATTATGGAAAGGTGTTGGCTTTGCATCCATCGTTTATCTTGCCGCAATCTCTGGAGTAAATCCAGATTTGTATGAAGCCGCTTCCATCGATGGAGCTGGGCGATTTAAGAAAATCTTTTCGATTACCCTGCCATGTATTATGCCGGTTATCTCTATTTTCTTAATACTAGCAATCGGGGATCTTCTAAGCGCCGGGTTCGAGGATATTTTGCTGTTGCAATCGGATATTGTCCGGGATGTCTCTGATGTCCTAGATACGTACGTATACAGAGTAGGCATCCAAAACTCACTTTTCTCTTATGCTGCCGCAGTCGGATTGTTCAAAGCAATCATCAGCGTTGCCTTGCTGACAATCGCAAACTCCATTGCTCGAAAATCCGGCAATAGCCTATGGTAAAAAAAAATGATTTGGAGATCACTTCATGAAAATGTCGTATGGTGAGCGCATGTCGTCCAGTGTCATCTATTTCCTCTTGGCACTGTTAGTATTTGTTACCTTTTATCCGTTTTGGAATTCAGCAGTCATTTCCTTTAACACCGGCTCGGACACATCGCTAGGAGGGGTTACCTTCTGGCCAAGAGATTTCACGTTGGACAATTATCAGATTGTGCTTCAAGATAAGCGACTTAATCAGGCCTTCCTCATATCTGTATTGCGGACTGTAGCTGGAACGATTCTCTCCATTGTAATGACAGCTATATTTGCCTATGGAATGTCCAAGAAGGAGCTTGTTGGCCGTAAGTACTACATGATATTCTGCATTATTCCATTATACTTTGACGGGGGGTTAATCCCCTCCTACATGCTGGTCCGCTCACTGGGGTTAATGAACTCATTCTGGGTAATGGTTATTCCCGCTCTAATTAGTATTTGGAATATGATTGTATTTCGGACGTTCTTCCAACAACTTCCCGACAGTCTTGAAGAATCAGCTAAAATGGACGGATGCGGGTATTGGAAAACGCTATTTCGAATTGTTTTGCCCATCTCAGGGCCGGTCGTTGCCACATTAGCTTTATTCACGGCAGTAGCACATTGGAATGATTGGTTTACAGCGACTTTATATATTTCAAATGCCAAACTGCTGCCCATTCAGACGTTGCTTCAACAGATTCTTAGTTCCAATATCATGTCAGAGCAAATGATGCAAACAAGCTCAGCTGCTCAAGGCCATATGGCGGCAGCCCGTACGATTACGACCAAATCACTGACAATGGCCACGATGATGGTAGCTACGATTCCTATCATTCTCGTATACCCTTTTGTTCAGAAGTATTTTGTCAAAGGCGTAATGGTAGGCTCGTTGAAAGAATAACAAATAATGAATCGAGGGGATTATTGTTGAAGAACAGAAGCACTATCGTCAGTATGCTCGCCATTTCTTTAAGCTTAGCTATTTTCATTTCGGGATGTACGGGCAAAGAAAAAGAGAACAGCCCTCCCGTCAATGAAGCAAGCGAATTTGTGTTTGGTGAAACACCTGTGGAATTTTCCTTCTATGGAAACTATGACTGGTTCACTATGCAGCCTTGGGGAGAGGATCCAGCCTCAAAATGGATTAAGGAAAATAAAAAGGTGAATGTTACTGCTGTACCGGCTCAGGGAGCATCCGTTCAGAAATTTAATACGATGGTTGCCTCCAAGGACTTGCCAGATGTCATCTTTATGGATCGTGGTCCACTAGTTGAAAAGTTGCGCCAAGCTGGGCAGCTGGTCCCGCTTGACGATTATCTAGATAAATACCCCAATCTTAAGAAATACGCCGGTGAAGAAACACTGAATATGCTCCGATCCGAGGATGGAAAGCTATATCAATTTCCAAACTGGTATACGTCTACTCCGATGGGTAACGGCGGATATATGATCAATAAGAGCATACACAAGGAGCTAGGCTCTCCTAAGCTAGAAACGTTTGACGATCTGTACAGCTATTTGAAGCTAGTCAAAGAAAAGTTCCCCGACGTCATCCCCTTTGACATCGGCTACGGGACTCAGGGCATTAGTATCCTATACTCCGGATTTGGTGAGGATCACACTGCCGCTTATACTTCGTACGGATTTGTGCCTTCAGGAAATGAGCTGAAGTCTCTCTTCACGAACGAGGCATTCAAGGAAACGATTACGTTTGCCAGTAAGCTATTCAGAGAGAAGCTCATTACCCAAGATGCTCTTACGCAAACGAGAGATCAAGTTATTGAGAAGCTGTTTACAGGAAAAGTAGCGGTATATGCCTCCTACGATACGGCGGATTTGGGCAGTCAAGCAACAGTAGAACTAAAAAAGAAGGATCCTAATGCAGGATATGAAATGATTTGGCCACTGCACAAGGAGGGCGTGGATCCCAATAAGGTCTATCCCAATAATTACGATAGCATCGGCTGGAATGTCAACGTCATTACAACTGAAGCCAAAAATCCAGAGGGCATATTTGCTTACCTAGATTGGTTAACTGGGGAAGAAGGAGAACGCATCGTCTTCTGGGGACCTGAAGGATTGTATTGGGAGGGAACAGACAGCAACGGAGCTCCGATCTGGACGGAGAAATTCAAGACCGATGTAGAAGAGAGAACCAAATTCATGGCTGGTACGGATAGCTTTCAATGGGCAGGAAATACAAGCTTTATCGACGGATCCAAGGCAAGCAATAATATGAAGCTGCCAGAAGATCAGCGCGATTGGGCAGCGGAAGCACAGCTTACAATTGCATGGAAAACATCCTTTAACACAACACAATTCTCCAATTTAACACCTGAACCCGCTTCAGAAGAAGGCAAAGCTCTGCAGAAAGTGGCAGATATCGAAACGAGCGTTATTGCCAAAGGTCTATATGCAGGAAGTGATGCAGAGGTTGAAAAAATCATTAAGGATGGCGAGGATGCTGCCAACAAAGCAGGCTACGTTAAACTGCTGCAGTACGAAACAGCAAGATGGCAGGAAAATCTCAAGAAAATGAGCGGCAACTAAACCAATAGAAAAGAAAGAAAGAGTATACTAGAAATAGTATACTTTTTCGGCATGAAATAGAAATGGGAGGAATCAGGATGTACAACGTGCTGCTTGTGGATGATGAGGATTTAGACTTGGAGGCATTGCGAAGATTCATCCCATGGGATCAGCTCAACATGAAGGTTGTAAGTGCAATGAATAGCGCGATTTCCGCTGCAAAATATATCACTCAAGCAGAGCTGGATGTCCTGATTACCGATATACGCATGCCCCAGATGTCCGGGTTGGAACTGGCTAAGCTGGCACAAGAGAGAAACAAGAGTATACGAATCATCTTTATTAGCGGGTACGAGGATTTCACCTATGCCAAGCAGGCGTTAAGTCTGAATGCCTGTTCTTATATTTTGAAGCCAGTCAATGATGATGAAGTTTACGAAGCTTTAGTCAAGGTGAAGGAACTTCTGGACCAAGAGCAAAGCCAGAAGAAAACAGAGAAAGCCTATAATGAAATTGTTCAGTACTGGGGTAAAGATCGCATACCTCCATTGACCGATATCAAACAGGACCTTTTGGATTTAAATAAAAAACAGTACAAAAAAAATCAAAAATTGGCTCAGGAAATTATCACTTATATTCACACACATCTCCATGAAGTCATTACTTTACGAAACGCAGCCAACTCCTTTTCCTATACCCCAAATTACCTCGGTTTTATGTTCAGGGAGGAAACTGGCGTTACCTTCACAGATTATGTCATTCAAGCACGTCTATTAAAAGCGCAAGAGCTGCTAAGGGATAGCAATCTAAAAATATATGAAATTGCAGACAAAGTAGGTTACCGTAACCTTAACTATTTCAGTAAGCAATTTAAAGATAGCTTTGGGATATCTCCATTGGAATTTAGAAGACAACACTGATCGAGAGGCAGGCAAGCAGATGGAGGATCAACGGAAAAGATATATTCCCTTCGGCTATAAGCTATTGATATCCTATATCATTATTTGTCTTGTACCCATTATCGCTATTGGTTTATTTTCATATATAACATTTATGAACTCTATGAAGCAGCAAACACGCAGCAATATGATGGAAACGCTTCAGCAGATCGGTGATAATGTCGCCTTCAAGCTTGACGACATACGCCGCATATCTGATCTGTTATACAACGACAACACCCTTGCAAGTGATATTCAAAACTATAACACGAGTTGGGATAGCTACGAGAGCACGACTAAATATATCATTCCCAAATTCCAAAGCACAATTAATGCCACAGGACAAGATATTCAATTGACTGTTTATATGAACAATCCGGCATTTCCTGAAATCTACGGAACATCTGAGCTTAAGGCCGATCCTCTCGTTATGCAGAAGCGCTCTTTCGAAATGTACAATATTCACCGTATTGAAAATGAAGATTGGTACAAGCAGTTTCCTGAAGAACAATTCGGTACTACGATGTTATGGCAGCAAGTTGGAGACGATAATGAGCATGGGAATATATCCTTTCTACGAAGGCTGGTTGATTCAAGCGACCCGTTTACCCGCAGCCAAATTGGCTTTATCCGAATTACAACCAAGATCGCCAGTATTTTTCAAAGCTTAGATTATCGACAATTGGGAACAGGCACGTTAGTGTTTGCCATTGATGCTCAGGACAGAATTATGTACTCCTCAGAGGATACCTTAATTCATCGCAATTGGGCCGACTATACTTCAAATAATATGATGGTCATATCTCAAGACCTGCCAGGTATCAACATGAAACTAGCTGCGGTCATTCCTATTGAAATTTTGGAAAATGATGCGAAGCGACTCGCAAATTGGACTATACTCGTATGTCTAATCAGTATAGCCGTATGCGTAATTGCGAGTATTTTCATTTCCCGAGTGTTCTCGAAACGTATCAACAAGGTCGTTTACTTACTCCGCATGTTCCAAGAAGGCGAATTTGAGAAACGCATCCGATATAAGGGCGGCGATGAATTCACATACATTGCGTCAGCCCTAAATCAGTTGGGTGAAAATATGAATCGGCTGATTAAAGAAACATATCTAACCAAAATAGAAAAACAGGAGCTTGAGTTAGAATCACTGCAAGCGCAAATTAATCCTCATTTTCTATATAATACGCTCTCTTCTATTAGCAGATTAGCCAAGTTCGGCGAGCTGAAGAAGCTTCAATTGATGGTCATGGAATTGTCCAAGTTCTACAGATATTCGTTGAACAACGGAGAGACCCTCATTTCAGTAGCCAAGGAACTAGAGCAAGTGAAAGCCTATATTGAAATTCAAAAAATCAAATACACGGATCGGTTGATCGCTGAATTTGATGTCGACCCGTCCGTCCTGACCTACGACACGGTTAAGCTGATTTTACAGCCTTTCGTCGAGAATGTTATTGAACACGGTTGGAGCGGAGAAGGGGAAATTCATGTCACTATTCAGACTGCAATGGACGCGGGCCATATTGTGTTCCGCATAATAGATAATGGATCCGGTATAAGCGATGAAACAATTGCTCAAATTTTCACGCCGAACGACGGTGTTTATTTGGGTTATGGGATTCGTAACGTCGAACAGCGTATCAAACTATACTTTGGCAATGAGTATGGCGTCTCCATTAACAGCAAGATCGGTGGCGGCACCACGATTACAATAATAATCCCTCCAACCACTAGACAAAAAATAAATCCAAAGTGATTCATTATCTTTTATCTTTTTGAAAGTCTCCTCTGCATCAAGAAGAACGTATAACCTCACTATGTACATATAAAGCAAAAAGAGCACCTAACAGGGTGCTCTTTTTCATGATATTAATAGAGGTGAACCGTGGCTGTGCAAATCACCATTTGTCGATTGTGCTTGAGAGGCTGTTTCGGGATATCGCGTATCATAATACCCAAACTAGCGTTGATGTCACCATTTTGAAGCTGCCAAGACAAACGTCCCTGAATGTTTTATTACCCTATGCGTTGTTGAAAAATGGGTACCGGGGTCTACACTTGTGGCGTCTTACCAGAATATGATTGTTTAGATACGAACCCGAAGCGTACAGCATGCATAGAAAGGATGTAGTTCAATGACACGAAGTTTAAGCTCAACTAAATATTCCAAAAATTTGAAAAAGTATTCTGGTCACGCACACCGTTTTATTACAAGACTTGGCTGCAAGCAGGACGAACAACTGCACTTTACTTTAGTCTATGACGCTAAGCAAAAAATTCAGCGTTTCAGTACATCTTCTAATCTTCCAGCAATGACGCTGCATAAACCTCTAAGTCTTCTAGAAAAACTCACGCCCCAAGTCACGCTCTTCTCCAAGTATAACAAGCTTGTAAATGTATTCGCTCAGAATGAAAAAGGCTATGCCGTTTTTATGGAGATTAATTACCGTGAATCAAAGGGTAGTGATTTCAAAAAAATCAGAGCACAATTCATCGACGTTGACCTAAATAAAATATCAGTACATTTACAGACAAGAGAACAAGTCCAGCAGAGGCTTAAATTAATTCATTCCGACCCCTCTGAGCAGATTCTATCCGTTACAGTTAAAAGGAATAAACAAGGCCAATATCATCTTTTAGCTCAGCGCACAAAAAAGAGAGTAACAGCATTAAAGAAAGCGTTTATAAAAAAGTACAGGAAACGAATCAAGAATACGATGATTATCGAAACTAAAAACGGCTATCACATCTATTGGGTTCTTCAAGGCGGATCCATTAATAAATTCGTTCCTATTCAAAAGGCTTTAGCACAAAAATTCGATTCTGATCCAAAAATAACTAATCTATCAAGATCTATGCGTATTCCAGGCTTCTATCACATGAAAAATCCCGAAAGCCCGTTTATGGTTAGGGTTAAACAATGGGGTAGAAAAAAATCGTTCACACAAGAGGAAATCATTCGATCACTGGCATTAAAACCTATTTTCACAAAGAAAGTCAGAAAAAAGCAAGCCTAGTCTCCTTATAAATTCATACGTTGTGGTCACCATGTTTTAAATCAATCTTATCACGATAGATCGAACACCTAGAATAGTAATATCCCCGACTTCTTATGATCGGGGTTTTCCTTTGTTAAGACTAACCAAGGTTATGCAAAACCTCAATACGCTATAAAATAATCTTCCGTTTTATTTTCATATATTACCGATTTAAATTAATCGTCCATTAACAAATAGGCTTTATACTGACTGTAGTGCATTACACAATCTATTAAACAGAGAGGAACTACATGTCATGGGAATTCATACGTACTTTCAATCACTTAATGATCTCGAACGTATTATTCGTTGTCCAGGCAAATTTAAATTTGAAGAGCACAGCGTATCCGCTCATTCATGGAAGGTTGTACAGTATGCCAAAACATTGGCAGATATTGAGGAACGCAATGGCGTCACGATAGATTGGAAGAAGCTTTACGAGATCACGAGCAGCCATGATTATGGCGAAATCTTTATAGGAGATATCAAAACACCTGTTAAGCATTACTCACTCGAACTGCGCGGCATGCTGCAAAAGGTTGAGGAAGGTATGATTGCTCACTTTATCGAGACCAATATTCCAGAGGAGTTTAAGCCTATTTTTTTCAGACAATTGCGCGAGGGCAAAGACGACTCCGTGGAAGGTCTAATTCTTGAAATGGCTGATAAACTTGATCAAGTTTACGAGGCTCTTACTGAATTGCAAAGAGGCAACACCGAGAAGGAATTTGTCATTATGTATCGCGAGGCACTCATAAAAATCAAAAAAATAAAGCTTCATTGCGTAGATTATTTTTTAGAGCATATTTTACCCGATATGGTGAAGGAAAGCTCCAACTGCCCTGTCGATATCAAAAAGATTACAAAGGAAGCTTTAGAGCTTTAACTTCGACTTTAACCTTCAATCTCAGCCTCATTAACACAACTCATGCTTTTTTATGCAACTAGTCAACCCACGCTGAATTGCAACACTTCCTCCCTTACATTCACTTTTCAATAACCCCCTCCTTATTTTCCATTCATCTTTATCCTCCGTATATCCATTAATTTATTATGTTCAAGCTTCATCAAGCATATTCCTAAGGGTATCCATGTTACATATCAGTATCTTCTTCTGATCAATACGTATCAATTGCTCGTTTTGTAATTCAAGCAATGACTTGGTCACTGTTTCACGCGCCGTTCCCGTCATATCTGCCATATGCTGATGTGTTAGTTTCAAATCGATTAAAACACCTTCAGCAGTGGGTACTCCATGTTGTTCTGTTAGTCGTAACAACATACGAGCAATCCGTGTACGCACGTCGAGAATGGTCAAGCCCGTAATTAATTTATTGGCATCACGTAGACGATCCAAGGTTGTTTCCAATATGCAGATCAGTATTTCAGGCTTACTTTTTAATAAGGGAATGAAATCACGTTTTTTTAAAATACATACAGTGGATTTCTCGATTGTTCTAGCAGAAGCAGAGCGTACTCTTTCATTTTGCAACAAGGCCATCTCTCCAAAGAAGTCACCTTCTCTAAAAATAGAAAGAATCACATCTCTGGAATTGTTATCTTGATAAATTTGAATAACGCCAGATATAACTAGATAGAGAGCATCCCCTTCCTCACCTTCAAGGAAGATTGATTCTCCTTTTATATAAATACGCTTACTGCATAAATTAGAAATTTCAGCCAAATGTTCATCGTCAAGATTTTCGAAGAGTGGGAAATCTCGTAATAATTGTGGGCTTATCTTCATAGCTGCCTCCAGTATTAATAGTATTTCAACCATTTCAACATTGATCGGATCGCCATTGCAAACTAAAAAGGTGAGAGATTAAAAAAAAATTTAATCATTAAATCTAATTTAAATTATAACACTAATAAAATAAGATACATGAAGAGTACTGAAAAATTAATAGATGAACATGCCAGAGATAAACAAAAACACCGACCTCTAGCTGTCGGAGTTTACACGGTGAAGGCGAGGCGATTTGAAGTCTCGTCCTCCATTTCTCAAATTATTCTAGTATGTATTAGGATATTCCCAGAAACCACTTCGATTGTACAGCACTTGGGTGATTAGATTCATATTGAGCCGCTGCTTCATAATGCTCATAGGCTTTTTCGTGCATACTCAAGCGGTCATAACAAATATATATATAAAGGATTTTAACAGCATATTTTTTGCATCCTTAATATGGCCTACCTCATAATAACAATCGGCTAAACGTCCACATGCTAAAATCTGATCCTCAATCCATCCATCTTCACATTCCAGAAAAAGCTCATACTTCAATATAGCTTGTTCCCATCGCTTATGATCATACAATTCATTTCCGTAATAAAATAAATCTAGAGACGTAAATGGCTCTCCTTGCTGCTCTCTCCTATCATACATTTGAAGTTTTCACATCGTATGAACATGCTCACGCTTATGCGTTACCGCTGCAGAAGAAATCAATCTATTCCCAGATACCTCTAAATATTCATGCTCTCCACCATGCCAATTAAAATGCAGTGAACGTTTCACAATTCGATTCAGGATACTTCTACTTTGTACTTGTCCTTGTTCATTGAACGAGTGAAGATAGGGCATTGAAATATAATCAATATCAGGAGTAATCTCCCTTAAAGTTTCTTTGAGACGCTGCTGATCTACTGCTTGGATTACATCGTCCGCATCAAGCCACATCACATAATCCTTTGTAGCGAAACTAAAAGCATGGTTTCTTGCCTTAGCAAAATTATCCACCCGTTCAAAATCATAGATTCTATCCGTAAACTGCGCTGCGATTTGTTTCGTTCTATCCGATGAACCTGTATCAACAATAATAATCTCATCTACTAAATCATGGACGGTCGACAAACAGCGTGCGAGCGTGTTTTCATCATTTTTCACAATCATACATAAGCTAATACTTACTCTAAAATCAGTATCATCATGCTCTTGTTCCATGGGCATTGTTAATTTTTCTGTAAACGGAGTCGTATTAATCACCATACAATCTTGTAAAATGGCCGACTCGTAACCCGACTCCGATAAATGTAGGCTATAAGCAGAAAAAGATTTCTCTAATGCATGACATTCACTTGTAAAATTAGTAGTTTCCATAAAAATCTTCTTACTCACACAAATCATCGCACGATCCATCGCATTTGTGCTTACACTGTCGCTACTACGAGTTGTTAAACGGATTTCTCTCGCATACCCATTTAGCGCATTTAAGGGATTAGATTCATTTGCATCAACAGGTACATCAAGCTCAGTATTCAAGATCGGTGACAACATGGCTAGTCCATGATTCAGATGAAAAGCTGAGATGAAATCCTCATCCCAGTGTGTTGTCACAGCAATATAGTCATACATAAAGACGATCAAATCGCCCTCAGTCATAGCCGCGGCTCTCTTAAATCCCTCCATTACAGTTAAGGAACTCGACCAGTTAAGAACTTGACTTTAGCTATATCTTGATAGGCATCCCATGCATATTCATCAAGTAATTCATTAATAACGATAAGCTCATAAGCTAGCCGGGTATGTAACTGTATACTGTTCATACAATATAGAGTTCTTTCCATATGCTCAGCATATAGTATGATCGAAATCGTCATCTGCTACCTCCATCGTACAAACATTCTATTTCCATATAAGAAAACCATTACTATTATTTAAAACATAACTACAACGCACTGAAATATTAATTTTATATACGTATTCTAATATGTTTCTCTATAAAATAATGTAACTGTGGTTACAATATGAAAAACTATTATCCAGAGTTTATTGCCTTTATCTAGCGGCGGGGTTGCAATCCCCAGCGAATAACCTATAAAATATTATTAATAACGTACAAGCTTTATTAACGTATTTAATCTATAAGCTAAAGAGAGCGGGAATAACAGTATGGGACGCAAATGGAATAATATCAAAGAGAAGAAAGCTTCAAAAGACGGACAAACAAGCCGCATCTATGCCCGGTTCGGTCGCGAGATCTATGTAGCAGCTAAATCCGGCGAGCCGGATCCAGAATCAAACCGCGCATTGAAAGTTGTACTTGAGCGTGCAAAAACGTACAATGTGCCAAAAGCGATTATTGACCGTGCGGTTGAGAAAGCAAAGGGCGGCGCGGAAGAGAACTACGACGAGCTTCGTTATGAAGGCTTCGGTCCTAACGGTGCGATGGTTATCGTTGATGCGTTGACTAATAATGTGAACCGTACCGCTTCCGAGGTACGCTCCGCATTTACGAAGAACGGCGGCAGCTTGGGAGTAAGCGGGTCTGTAGCTTATATGTTCGATGCAACAGCAGTTATCGGTATGAGCGGCAAGACAGCAGATGAGGTATTTGAGACTTTGGTAGAAGCAGAAGTGGATGTTCGCGACGTACTAGAGGAGGAAGACTCTGTTATCGTATACGCCGATCCAGAGCAATTCCATGCGGTGCAGGAAGCGCTCAAAAACGCTGGCATAACGGAATTCACCGTTGCTGAGCTGACAATGCTCGCACAAAACGACTTAACGCTGCCGGCTGACGCGCAGGCGCAATTCGAGAAAATGCTCGACGTTATCGAGAATCTCGAGGACGTGCAGCAAGTGTACCATAACGTTGAGCTCGAAGAGTAGTATCCAATCCTTATTAATAAAGAGATGGAGCCCATGGCTTCATCTCTTTATTAATAGGGTATTTGTTAGGAGCAACAATGGATATCATATTCCTATTTCCCTCATTTTCACCGTTACTTTCTCGACCCTGCCATCCATATCTGTCCCGTCAAACCTTGGAAGCTTCAGTTCGCTCACGATTGTTCCATCGCGCATAAACATAATACGCTCCGTCTGCGCCGCAACCTTGGCATCGTGAGTAACAAGCATAACCGCAGTACCTTCCGCGTTGATTTCGGAAAATATGTCCATAATCTCCTGCGCAGATTTTGAATTGAGCGAACCCGTCGGCTCGTCGCCGAAGATGATTTTCGGGCTGTTAATAAGCGCTCGGCATATTCCCGCACGCTGAAGCTGACCTCCTGAAACCTGAGTAATGTCGCGCTTTTCTAGCTCCAGAATGCCTACCCTTTTCATAAGCTCTCTTGCCTTCTCCGAAATTTTTGCAGTATTTTTTCTGTTGTCGCGCATTGACGGAAGAATGATGTTGTCGAGTATATTCAGGTTTTTCAGCATAGTTGGCTGTTGGAATACAAATCCCATTTTTATTCTGCGTATATCTGAAAGCTCATTCTCCCCGACCGCCGATAAATCCTTGCCGTCAAAAACGACCTTCCCGTCATTAACACCATCCGTTCCGCTTAGAGCAAACATCAGCGTTGATTTTCCCGAGCCCGAAGGTCCCATAACCGCAACGAACTCGCCCTCGTTTATGTAGGCGGACACTCCGTCAAGAATATTGCGCTTTTCATCGCCCTCGCCGAAAGATTTCACAATATGATCACCGATAATAATCTTCTTCATATGCCTACTCCTTTATATTTTCAGAAATTTTTATTTGTCCCGCGCCCGATGTGCTAATCATTGTTGCGATAAGTACCGAGCATATCATCATTAGCGGACTAAACAGATAAGCCGAAAGTGGATTGACCGCAAACTTAAACGTCGACGCTCCAAAGGAAGAAATCACCGCACCCGCAAGCATCTCTCCGAGAGTGTTAGCCAGAAGCGTGCCGAGAACAATTCCGACAATCAGAACGAATACCGAACGCGAAACATACTGCGCCTTAATATCCGAGTTTGTAAAACCAATCGCTTTCATGACGGCAATGGAATATCTGTCCTTTGCGATAAGCATTCTCATAAACAACAGGATAACCAGCACCGTTATAATGAGCGCAACGGCAATTGCGGCACTGGAGGCCTTTCGGACGGAGTCTATTACGGAGCCGAATGTCTGTGTAACAAATTCATCAATGTCTGAAATCTTTGCAAAAACAAACCTGTCCGCATATTCCGAAGTTCTTTCGTCGACGAGAGTTTTATCCGAAATTTCCGCACAAATAATGCTCCACATAATATCTGCCGAATTGTCGGTAAAAACAGACTTTGCGGTTTTGCCGCCGTTGGTAATGTCCGAATAAATTCCGCTGATCGTGAGATTTTTCTCTTTCCCCTCAATCACTAGCGTAATGACATCGCCGACCTTTTTGCTCAGCTCATCGGCGTTCAAAGTCGAAAGTGCAATTTCGTTTTCAGCGGAGGGTGCTCTGCCCTTGGAATATTCTATAGGGAATATCGAATGATCGCCGAGTTCAACTTTTATATTTCCCTCCGATCCGTCTTCCGTTTTTACTTTGAATGTTTTTGTTGTAAGGACAGCATACTTTGAAATGGTACTGTCGCTGTTCAACATTTTTATAATTTCAGCCGTTTTTTCAGAGATATTGTCGGTCTGCTGAATATCAATGCGCATATCGTAGCTTCCAATACCCATATAATGAATAAAGCTTTTTGAGGAAATCGTGTTGTACAGGTTCTGAGGAACAATAATGATAAATGCCGAAATCACCAGCACTACAAGCATTGTGGCGTAAAGTCTTTTCCTTGCGAGAACATCTTTGATACCAAGAAAAATATTCATGTGAAGCAGCCTGTTTCCGCTCAGATTAAAGCGCTTTGCGCCCGCGTTTTTTTCCTGTGTAGTGCCAAAACGTATGGCTTCCGCAGCGGATATTTTCCGAAAGCGTCTCAGCACTCCACTTACATAGGCAATAATGGCAAGGAATACAAACAGTATGCCGATTATCCCGAAAAGCAAGGCAAAAGAAGAATTTTCGCTTTCACCCATATAAAGCCGTATATTTTCAAGAAGCATGCCTTTGAACATAATCGAAAGTGCAAAACCGAGAATACTGCCTACTGCCGCAATCGCTGCGTATTTCGCAAGATATATCTTTTTTATGTCGGAAACACGCAGCCCTATTGCCTTCATAACGCCAATTTCGCGGTAGTCGTCCTCGATTTTCGCAAGGAGCGTAAATCGTATGCACATAAATGCAATTGCAACGACAAGTGCGCTTACAAGAAGTATAACCGCAATCATCATCCCGTCTGAAAGTGCGTTCATCGTTTTGAATAGTCGATATGTAACCGTTGGTCCGTTCGCTTCAAGTCCTGCGGAGGCATAATCAGCCTCAAATGAGCCGAGCGCAGACAAATCCTTTAACCTGAACTCAATCAGATACTCCGTACTTCCAAGGCTTTTTATTTCCGTGTAATCATTTTCACTGACAAGAAATCTCTTTGAGGCGGAGAGCGTGGAATTCATCTGCGAATCTCGGAGAAATCCCTCAACGGTAAATTCCTTTCCGCTTATTACGGCCTTATCACCGACCTTTGTTGTTTTGTCCCTCATGTAGCTTATTGGAACATATAGCTCACCATCGGCTACGTTTATGATGTTTCCGTCAAGATCAAGAAGATAATCGAATTTTTCGCTCTGTATGCTGAAGCCATTATCCTGAACACTATTTGAAAGCGAACGATCGCTCAAAATAATCTGTGCACCGTCCATGTTGAGAAATTCAATCACCTGAAAGTCATCAACATTTTTATTTTTATCTGCAAAAGATGTAAGCCGCGCAATATCAATTTCACCCGAATGCATCTGCATAAAATGCGGCGTTTTAGCTTGTTTCATAAGCGTATCTAGCCCGCCCGAAAGATTGACGATGAGTATAGCCGCGAGCGAAACAAGCATAGCTGAGACAGCGACAAATATCATTGTTGTCAGCGTAATTGCCTTGCTCTTTAAAATGTCATTACGGATTAATCTGTTATACATAAGTCACCTCTGTTTTCAAAACTTTTAACTGACTTTAAGTTGTACAGAATTACTAAGTAACACCTATCAAAATCCCAGCGATAGCCCGCTTCCTATCACTGAAGTAAGCTATCACGACCACAGAAGAAGAAACTCTCCGAAGGATTTTCCCGAATTATTCAGTGCTTCCCCCATTTCCGTTGCCAAACATCTGCATAACGACGGACATTAGGCTTCCGCTTTCGGCTCCAAGCAGCCTTTCTACGTTAAAAACAAACGCCTGCATGCGTGAGGTGCGCTCCTCGTTCGTCATTTCAACCATATCATCATCAAAAACGGTATTCATATATGTCACAACCATTTCCATGCATTCATACGGGAACGGCGTGCTGAACACTCCTTGCTCAATGCCCTCGCGGATTATTACCGTCAGTATCGGAGGAACGCCGTTGATGATGACCTTTTGTATTTTTTGATGCATAAGCGCGTTCTGCGGCTTATGAATGTGATCCATAATTTCCTTGCTGCTTCCGTCACTTATGTTCAGAGCCATTACAACGCCAATAATACGCTCATTTAAGGGAATATTCTTGTCTACACCAATTTTCTGCGCCGCACCTAAGAGACGGACACTATACCGCTCAATCAGCGCGTCCATAATATCCTGTTTAGACTTGAAGTGATAATACAGCGTTCCTCGCGCAATTCCGACCTTTTCGAGAATATCATTTGTACTCGTGCCGTCAAAACCTTTCTGACCAAAAAGCTGATCCGCCGCGTCAAGTATTTCGTTCCTGCGTTCCTCGGCTTCTTTTACAACTCTCATTTTAATGCCTCCTCCATAACAGACCGACTGCCTGTCAGTTAAATAGTAACATACTACTTTGTGATGTCAATGGGATTCTAAATTATGTCAAAAAAAGACACATAAAACACATCAATAATATAACGCTTTCACCCCGAAGTACGCTATTAAAACGTATCTGTTCTATTAACATATCACCTCAGCGTGCAATCGTGGCTCCAAATCAAATCAACTTGCTGCATTTTAAAATATTAGATTCGCCCATTCCCTTATCTCCGCTCCTACATACAATATTTTAGCCCTTCAAATAAGGAGTGACAAGATCATGTCAATTTTCCCGCCTTTTGGCCCCCCAGGATTTCCTGGGCCACCGGGACCTCCAGGACAGCCGGGACAGCCGATGGCACCCAGCTCACCTCCACCGGGATTTATCCCTCAACAACCTGCGGTCTCGCCCTTTGCTGTTGACCCGGGAGCAATTTCCCGTTGTATGTTTAGGAATACGTACATTTGGCTCGTGAATGGAAATCAATTCTGGTTTTTCCCGGTCTTCTTAGGACGCACATCGGTTGCGGGGTTTCAGTGGAACGGAAGATTTTGGATGTACACTGGGCTGAGCTTGCAGTCTATCCAATCATTCACATGTGTTTAACCGAAAACTAGAAAAAGCTCCGTCCCATTAGGGATGGAGCTTTTTCTAGTTTGTGAAAAAAGCAAAACAGCCTACTAGCTTTAGTATGCATACGGCACAGTATTCGAGTAATGTACAAGGACGTCCCCTAGAATTGAGTTATAATCTCTTTGCGTAATTATTCAACTGCTCCGACATCCGATGAACCTCTTCAATAAAATCCGTAACCTGTCTTGACGACGTTGCCTGCTGCTCAACGATTGCCGTCATATGTTCAATAGATACACGCATTTCGCTTATCGCCTCTTCGAATGTTTTCAATGTTTGCTGAATCGCGTTCGTGGAGGTAAGTGTTTCAGTGGATAGTTTCCGTATCTCGCTCGCTACAATGCCGAATCCTCTTCCTCGATCCCCTGCATGAGCTGCTTCAATTGCTGCATTAATGCCTAAGAAATTAGTTTGGTCCGCTACTCTTTTAACAATCGATACAACTTTGTCTGTTTCGTTTACCTGTATTACAGTCTGATGGGCTAGCATAAGCAACTGTTGGGCATTCTCCGTCAGTATAACCGAACCTTCCGCCACTTGTGAGAGCTGATTGTTAGCTTGTGTTAGTGAAACCGAAATTTGATCGGCAATGGCTATTAATTCACTTTGTTTGCGAAGCTGAATGGCTATGCCGCCGATCACATTGCCATCGGAGCCGTGGAGCGGTGTAGCAGTCCCCGTAAATTCAAAACCATAAAATGCAGCAGGCACCTCCGACTTTAGCGCTACATTATCCCGAATCGCCTGTGTTAACGGCTCCTCGTGGTGCAACAGCTGACCGACTCGTATCTGCAAATCAATATTTTCTCCTGGCCAATAAGCAATAAATTTCTCTGTATCACAAATAGCAATCGATAATTCAGCAGGAACTGCCGCCTTTAGGATTGGAATCATAGCAACTACAGTTTCTAAGGATTCAATTCTGTTCATCTTGGATTCTCCTCAATACGTCACTATGTAATAAAACTTAATTTAATCATTTTTATCAAAAATTTTATTTTACCATAATTGGTGTATTTCAGGGATATATATTCTGATATAATAAATTTCTTTTGCCAAATCATCTGAAAGAACTATATATATTTATGGGCAAAATATAACAAAAAAACCATCCTCACACGGATGGATTTGATGATGGTGGAGGCGAGAGGCTTCGAAACCCTAGATCGCAAATAATTTAGTTATTCTATTTTAGTCAAATTAAATCTAGGCGATCCCCAGTCCTTTGGGAATTCCTTTTCAATAGTCTGTAATAACAGCGAAGATAAATTAAAGTTACTTTTAACATCTACTAAGAAAGATTCGGACCAGATAGCTATTATAATCACTTCACTGGAATTAATAATTGATTTCCAAATCTTAACGAGGAGATCATGAATACTAGCAAAAGTTAACTCTGAATATGTAATTGGCTTCAATCTTCTTCCCAAAAGACTCTTCACTGAGGTTAATGTTTCAACATCTATTCTATGTTTATTAGATACTCTAGAGATAGCGTTGATAGGATTAACAATCACATCAGGATCAACTTCTGGACTCTAAGTAAGTCCATGCCTCATCCGGAAGAAATTCACCATCAACATTGAGTTATCCTCCTTATAGAAATTCTTTTGGACTAAAAAACAAAAACCCGACCTCACGAGGTCGGGTTTTTCATGGTATTGGTGGAGGCGAGGGGATTTGAACCCCTGTCCAATTAACATTGGTTTTCATTAGTGCGTTTTTTCTTTTCTTAATTAGCCTTATTCTATGGGGGCTGGAGAGCTTTTATTTATTATTTAAAGTTAGGTTGTATTATCTAATATCAACAGGTTTTAGTCCTTTGGGCGATAATCCGGCTATGCATATTCGAGGGGAGTTTTATATTTACATCATACTCCTTTCACCGGATCCTCTTCATATAAGAAAAGCCCAGACTCCTTAAAGTCTGGGTTTTCATAGTTAATACGATTAAAAATATATTTTTTATTTGATCCACTAAATCAAACCAAACTCTTTTCTGCCTCATTTTCGGTCTGTTCAGCATCTATACTTACTAGCATTCTCAATACCGCTTCGCCAATGCTCTTAGCGAGAAGCGGAGGAACCGCATTTCCAATCTGTCTGTATTGAGCGTTTCGTTTGCCACTAAAAACATAGCTAGGTGGAAATGATTGAATCATTGCCGCTTCATAAGGTGTAAATGTCCTCGGTTGTTCGGGGTGAACAAATTTCAATCCATCTTTTTGCATATGCGACAAGATAGTGTTAGATGGCCTATTCCACGAATGTTTAACGTAAGTATCTACATGTTTAGTTCTATTATATGGATATAAATCATCTAAAAACTCATCATAAACAGGAGAGTCATTTTTAATAAACTGAGCTGAACTTGTCCCTTGTTGCATATGACTGAAGATTATAACATCTCGAAAATTATGAATTCTTGAAGTATGGTACGTTTTATAATTTTCATTATACAGGCTAACGAACGCTTTAAGCTTGATGTTATACTCTTTGATAAACTCTTTTAATTCTAGTTCCCTTTGGAATTCATTTCTCATAAGCTTATTGCCGTTTACATTCACATGACTGACTAGTTCGGAAAACTCTTCACTCTGTATCTCAACATTACCTTTATAGATCTGCTTAAGACCGTTAATCGTATCTATAAATTTACCAAAGCTTTTTTCAAAATTATTCAAGATATTTTTAAATTTGAGAAGGTCTGTTTTTGTACTCATTTCAGGCAACACAACTGGTAATTTACCAATCGCCTCTTTTATGGTTACGTGATTCCCTTCGGTAGTTTTCACGGGCAATATATTGTGCCTACCATGCAAATTCCCAATAATAATTACACGTTTCCGCTGTTGTGGCACACCAAAATCCGCGGCATTAAGCACTTGATATCGCTCAGCAATTCTATCCTCAAGGTATGTATTATACCCCAAAGACTCTAATTCATCACAAATTACCTCGATAGCAACCTGTTGTTTTTTATTCAGTTCGTCTTCAATCTCTTTAGAAATTATACCTTCAACATTTTCAAACACCACAAACCTTGGTCCTATTGCCTCGACCAGTTCAA
This sequence comes from Paenibacillus sp. J31P13, assembly GCF_056269295.1. Classification (NCBI taxonomy): domain Bacteria; kingdom Bacillati; phylum Bacillota; class Bacilli; order Caryophanales; family Paenibacillaceae; genus Paenibacillus; species Paenibacillus sp. J31P13. The sequence goes on along the minus strand of NZ_JBWDNR010000003.1, from coordinate 55,768 downwards.
AGAAGTGTTTGTATAACGTATTTCTAGGATCATTTTTTAGTGCCTCTCGCATTTCGGCTTTTCCAGATCGTGACGGACCTGCTAGAGAAAATGTTTGACATGGTGGTCCACCAATTATTACATCAACAACGTTTTTACATTCTGAAATAATTTTTTGTTTTACTGCCGGATCGGTAATATCACCTTTTATAACCTTATCTTCCCCTAAATGAATCGCGAGTGTATTGCATGCTTCCTCATCGATCTCAACTGCTTTTACGATTTCGAATCCATGGTTACTCAAATTTGCCATCTGAAAACCAGTAGAAAACCCACCACCACCAGCAAATAGGTCCAGTACTTTATATTTAGACATAGAAAATCGCACCTTCATTTATAATCATTCAAAATCATTATACCATCGTTTTAGAACAAAGGTTCGACATTTTATGAACACGACTAACTGTATTGTGACGTTACTGAAAAAGCACTCCATCCAACTTGGGATAAAGTGCAAACAATCAAACATAATTGCCCGACCTCTAGCAGCATAAAATCATCACATTAATATGGTAAAATAGTTTCATCTTCAATATTTGTACAATACCTATAAAGCTAACTCATGTCCTAAAAAATTAAGAGGGGTGTTATAATGACTATTAATTTTTTTGAACAACAAGAGACTATTGCAAAAAATATAATCATATTCATGCGGTCAGAAGGTTACTCGAAACTGTCTCTATCGAAACTAACAAGCCTTTCAACATCAGACATTGAACAGATTATAAAGGCAGATGGATTAAACCAAGAAATATACAATAGTCATATCAATAAAATTAATGATTTTTTTGATTTTCCGGCTGATTATTTTTTGGAGTCACAAGTAGCTACTGCATCACCACATGCCGATATAAAAACTTGTTCAACGAATGGTGATGACGCTGAGAGAACTGCAGAAGTTCAAATGTTATTTGATGGACTAAATAATATCTTGGAAATCTACTCTATGTATTTAAAATAGCCTTGAATCTCTTACGATTAGCGATCAATTTTACTAATGAATCATATATTCTCATTTTCTATCCCGTAAAACCTTCCAACGTAATCCTGTCATTTATGACCAACAGACGCAAGCTCTGTTTGTCAGATGGCACTATCCCACTCGACATTTTCACCGCAATATTGATTAATTTTTCTTCTTCGGGGGTCATCAATCTGTTTTGTTGAGCAAATTGCTTTAGGCTGCTCCAATAATTTGGTCCTAGATTCAATATTTTCACCTGAGCATCTATACCATTATCAACCTTCTGTTGAACTTTTGAGTGTTTTTCTATTTTCTTAACCTCGGATGTACTAACTAAAGCCTCTTCAAAACCGTTGACAATTTCTATTTCAATCTTTTTAACCTTTTCCCAACATTCAATTTTCTTACACCATTCCTGAACTATTTGAATTCCAAGTTCCGGAGATGTGATAATCTCATAAACAGCTTTTGATATGATCGTCAGTTGTTGAAGTACAATATCAGTAATAATTTGACGGTTCCAAATCACCTTAAGGTCTAACGACATACCATTGTATTTACTAGCAATTATATGGGACAGCAACGCAATGCTGTATGTTACGATATTTGGACGAAAGTTGTTTTGATACCATGGCTGTTCTGATATGAGGGATTCAGTTCTCTTAAAGAGGATAGCTAAGGCAACCGAATTTTTAAAATAGTCTTCGTTATACTCTAAATCTGAATCTGTCCATTGCTTTGATATCCAAGTAGCATAATGCCTGAAATTCTTTTGTGGACCTAGGCTCACTAAATGTGGAAATCCTCTCCATGAAAAATGGAATTTTCCCAAATCCGTTTTAGAGATTTGTTGATGGCGAGGATTTTGAAGCAAAAAGTTTCTCTTCTCAGCCGGAGTCATTTTTGATTGTTCATTGAGGTATTGACCTCGTGCTCTTTCATAAAACCAATGAGTCTCATATTGTACCCCACCAACCCTAGGTGCCCATAACCTTCTTGATAGACTCTCAATTCTGATGTGATAAGGATGATTAGCAAAGAAGTCCGCATCTTTTATGCCGTTCTGGCTGTTAGCATAGCGTGCAATTAGTGGTATCACTGTATCTGCAGTCTCAGAACTTACAACCGATAACTTCATTTGCACATAAACATTAGACAAGTCTGCCTTGTCTTTAATTTTTGTCATAAGAAGCGATGCGGTTGTTTGACCACCATTCACGATCTGTAGATTAGTTGCTGAAGTCAGTTGCAAACCAGTCTCAGTTTTTTCAAATACAGCATCCGTTGCTGTAGCAGAAATACCATTATTATAAGCAAAAAACATTTCCGGCTCATTTATTATTGTATTTCTTATGCCTTGGTTCACTTTCACTTTTGTACTTAGAAACGATCTTACGTTTCCTTCAAGTAACCTGCTTCCAAAACGATCATAAATCTGAGCTAGCACGTCCCCAGGGATCATGCATAGATAGGCTTTATATTCGCCTTCCTTCCCCCCCGCTTGGAGAGAGTACACTTCTTTCCCTTCGTATTGCATAAAGTCTATATGTAAGGGATCTTTTCCTGTCATTGATTCATGTACACGGTAGAACCTAGATATATCCCAAACACTATACTCTACTTTTTTCCCGAATATCTCATCTTCAGTTAAGTCTTTAACCCTGCTGCTCAACACATAATCAGTGATCAGATACAGCTTGAGACATCGAATTTCGTCTCTTCTTTTATATAGCTCATACGCTAAACCGAAGCCTGGAGAGCTTTCATCCACTGTGGGATGTAAACTTCCATTTAAGGATTCTTCTACGAATGTTCTAAGCCGATCAAACAATTTACTTATTTCTGTCTGCGTAAGTGTTGCAAGTTCATCTTTACCATGGTAACTGGAAATAAATAGTCTAACGGATCCATCAACATCATCAAAAGAATATCCGTGAACTTGCAGTTTTCGTTTTTTTCGTCCAGTCCCTTCATAGTAACAGGATTCAAAATCATCAAGTTCTTCGGCTTCCATGAGTTTTTTCGCTGATACACTGACAAAGGCTGACTCCTCAAAGTCTCTCTCCGACACTGACAATGATTTTACTGTTTCAATAAAATCTTTTAGGTACTCAATAAGTTCCATTAGTTTCCCTCCGAGTTGCTACAGTTCGTAGGACGTTAATGCAGACAAACTGATGTCATATTTCACATTTACAATTCCGGCATTGAGATCTTCGCGTCTAATAATAGGAAAATCATCAATTACTTTAAACCGTCGCGTTTGTCTTGCAATAAAATAATATTGGCGATATTCTTCCAGGAGGAAAAATCCAAAACCCTCGAGTATTGAATCAAATAGTTCCAATGCTTGCACATCAAATATTCTCTGTCTTATTCGGTTCGCGAGATCAATAGGATTAAATGATCCTGGTTCATTTTCACTCGTTTTTTCAAGATAAATCACAACGAGTTCACCACTATATAAAGGTAAATCTAATTGCTCAACAGATGATATTGTTATACTCTGAGCTCCTCGCCGAACTGTCTTAACTTCATACCAACAATCATAGAACCTGAAATCCTGGTCAGCTCCGGAAGGACCAAGCCAAGAACCAAGACTCACACTTGCTCCATATGCTGTTATTAGTTCATCGAGAAACAACAGTTCCCCTACTAAACCACGTAAACTCTGTTCATCTAAAACCTCAGAAAAACCTTTTTCTAATAGCTTTTTCCACCGTAAGTAACGATTATAAATAAAGGAAGCCCCTGTCGAAGTGTCTTGACACTCCCTACTAGACTGAATAATGTCATCACAAAGTTGTGAGAATAATTTCTTCAATTCCTCATTCACCAATTTGAAAATGATCGACCAGTTACCGTCGATTCGTTTTGATTTTATCACCTTTATAGATTGACCTTGTGGGAATACCGGTGGTTCAAAATCTGAGAGCATTATTAATAACCTTTCCCCTGTAATCTCACGCCCAAGGTATAAATCCAATATATGAGTATCATCAACCCTTTGATAAATCGGCTCTCCCTCCGGTCGAAGCCCCTCCCAAATCTCGTCGATTGTCTTCATATTATTCTTCTAACTCCTCATCTTCATCGTCATCCATTTCATCCTCAAACATGTTATTCCACTCTACCAAATTGGCTTTATAAATAACTTTTTTCTCCATATCAGAATCATCAAATTTAGGGAAACTAAGCCCTAAGGCAGTTAAAGGTATCTCCTTAACTGCGTCATCAGTTATTGCTGGTTCACCATTCTCCAGAAATGCATCAAGAATGTGAAGCAATAAAAGAGGACGTTCCCTTACTTCTCTGTATTTTTTATCAGATGGATTTTTGTTTATACTTTTATGGTAATCAATTATAGGTCTAACAACACTGATGGGAATCCCCTCTCTCTCTACCCCACGCGAACCAACACGTGAACTCGAGCCCGATACCAAAATATACTTTCCTCTGCCCCGTAAATCAACAGTTCTCTTCTGAGCCTTATACTTTACTCCCGCAATATCAGCAATATTTTCCACTCCGCCATTTGGTATTACCACATCCCAAGTAGACAGCATCGTTTCGCTAGTCCTCTCAAGGAACGATGCAATATTTTCACCTTGGAAGTTCAGGTTCAAAGGATGAATATTAAACTCACGTAGCAGATTTATAATAAGTGCCTTTGGTACCCTTCTCCAAATATTGTTGCCGCTATATTCCGAATTTTCTGACGGAATATTTTCTTCTTCCAAAGCAGAAATTAGACGCTTCACTGCTAAAGCATTTACTTTGATTCTTGATGAATCCGTGTACAGCCGTGTTGTTTCTGGGCCTTGCTCACTTAGGGAAATTAATCTTTCAATTGTTTTCGCTGTACGCATTTTATTTTTAGCCGTGACGATAAGGTTTCTCAGAGAAACAATAACGGAATCGGGATGAGCTCTTACCTTTAGTCCAAATTCTCTTGGCGTCATACCCTCCATTTTTTTAATTTCTTCTCGTAATTCTTTTGAGGCAGTCGAAATATGTCTATACCAGAGAATAGCTTCCGGAGCCATCCAAACCCTACAAAGGTCCTCATAATCTTCCCTGTATCCAAACCATCTTCCCATCTGCATAAGAGTATCGTACATTTGCGAGTTTCGATAAAAGTAACTGACACAAAGCCCCTCCAAAGTCAAACCACGAGAAAGACTATTCCCCCCCACAGCAATAACCCTTAAACCGTTTTCTTTATGGAGCTTATAGTCCAGAATAGCTTTGCCTTTCTTGCGTTTCTGGTTAACTGTCATAACAACTATTGGAAGAGCACCCTTTAACAAGGCTAGTCTGACATCTTCCCATGTTGAATTGGTTTCCGAATATTCTTTTTCCCAAGTGCCATGTAGGATCGAAATTGTGTCGTTCTCATGTGCTTCATTGGTAGGAAGTTGACTATAATGGCGAATATCTCTTTGAATTTCGCTGAGCCTAGCATCCAGATTTTTTGCAACCTCTTCTTGTACATCGGTGAAGCGACTTACGTTAACCAACATAGACCGATGGGTGGGACCTTCATTTCGTAAGTCTCGAATTGTGTTTGCTAGTATAAAAGAATATAAAGCATCTTCAAGACTTTCTGACAAACCCTCCACTTCTAAAGAGGACTTGTGGGGTGTAGGTATCCAATCTTCCGCGTCGGTAATTTTCCGTAAACAGTAAGATGCACTGCCATCTTCTCCAAATATAGCCTCCGCCCCAATATAATTAGTTGGTGGATCTAAAGAGTAAATGAAGTCGTGGGGAAATAGGTCGTCCTTTTCCATGCTATCGTCAGTTTCCGGATCTATAAAAATGTTGGCAAACGGTGTAGCGGTAAATCCCACATATGTCGAGCGAGTGAATAGCTTGAGTATTGACCGAATACCCTTGTTAATTGCAGTAGGTTCTTGACCATTTGCCTTAGTATTTACTGAAGCATTGTCAGCTTCATCATCGATAAGTAATAACGGCGTATCAATTAAACCATTTGCACCCGCGTTATGAGATCTTAACCAAATTTCCAAGTTTTCAAGAATTTTTTTATTCTTTTTTACAACTACCAAAGTTGGTTCTCGATGTGCTTCTACTTTGTATCCAAGTTGGTTTACTAAGTCACTTTTAAAATCGTTTTTTACAGATGTGAATACACCAGGATAACGATTCCCATCGATTAAACCAGTTCCTATAAATTTATTATGTTTTTGTTGAGATAATAAACCTGAACTATCCACTCCTACAAAACCCGCATCTAATCTTTCTTGGGTTTGCTTTCGTAAGTTTTCGAGAGTTCCAGTCAATAAAATGATTAACTTATAACCTGCATCGGCCCCTTTACAGCAAAGGGCAGTATAAGTCGATGTCTTACCTGACTGAACATCTCCCATTACTAGCCCTCGTCGACTCCATTTCCCTTCCTTTTTCGGATTTTCCATATAATCCATAATTTTATCTGTTACTCGATCTAACGTTCTCGTTACACCAGGATTCCAGCCCTCTTTTATTAGATATCTGCCATATCTATCCCAATAGTATGGATTAATATCAGGTTTCTTTCCGTAGTACCAAGAATTATGCTCCTCAGCAACAACAGCGGATCCAATATCCATTTTAATTGGTCGACGTGAATGTATTTTCTTTATAGCATATTCAAAGTCCTCGTCACTCACAGGATAGGCGAACCTTAGTTTCTCTGCTAAGTCTTTAATCTCCTCTTCTGTTGGTATTGAGGCTTCGTAGGTTATTAAAACTGCGTTGACGATGTTTTTTGCATTTTCAGTAGACACTCATTAATTCCTCCCGAATTCGATTTGTTACCACCGGATGATTGCAAAATGGATCTATTGTGTGTAACTGATCAATAATATTTTGCCTACCGCCTTCAATCAATCCACCGGATTTTACAAGTAATTCTGCTAACGATTTCAAATAGTCATAAACATCTTCTTGGTCCGGCTGCACTCTTTCATCCGATGCCATGTCAGAATATAAAGAATCCATTGGATAATTCTCCTCTATAGATCTCAGCAACAATTCAAACACAGCCCTTTCTTCCATGCCAAAACCGTTGAGCAATGAAACTACTAGTGGGTGTTTTCTATTAACCTGATACCATACTCCATCCCTTCCTTTGTAACGATCCCACAACCGGACATAACTTGCATTATTGATTTTCCGTCCACGAAACGTATACACTCTCTTACTACCTTCCGATATCCTATTGACAATACGCTTTAAATTTTGACGAACTGAATCTGGTGGGGTCGCCATAGACTTTTTTATATCTAATGTCCATAAGTGATCCATAGAATTGGGTATGTCAATTCTGACCCTTGCCAACTTGCTCAACTCGCCTTGCTTTGTCAGCCGGAACCATGTTCCCCATGATATTAATCTTTTATTTCGGTAGATATAAAATCCTTGATTTCTCCGTAATCCTTCTTCTCCTCCAGCTAGGCTGATCTCGTCACCAGACAGCTTACTGATATGCGGTAAAATATAGGGCTTTATTTTAACCAAATGACCCTCAATAGATATGATCTCATCCGGCATTGACTCGGTTGCGGGATGGGAAAGCAGAAATGGATCATACGGTTTAAGTGGGTTGCCATTGATTTGAACCCTCATTTTCCTCATACTATGGTCACCAGAAATGTAGCGATGGAATACTTGTGACAGATGTTCCCTAGCTAGGTCCATCTTTTCACCAAGTGCGGTCTCAATAGAAGCCGCTCCATTCAATATACGATCAAGATCTTGCCAAATTACCAAAGTTCCTTTTTCTTGTTTTTGAAGTTGATCAACAAGTGGTAAGTCTTTTATTTCATCGTCCTCATACTCTAATAATACCCAATCTTCTTCATCAATAATGACATCCAAATCCCATGATCTAGCCGATAGAGTACCACTATTAAGACTTACCACAATTAAACGCCGACATTGTGATAAGGAAGCCGTTTTCAATCCTAAGCCAAACCGTCCCAAATCATCGGCTTCACGAATATCATTTGGATTCTTACTTCCGTGACGCATTGCCTCAGTAAGTTCTTCAGGATTCATTCCAGTCCCATCATCAAGTATTGCTACAAATGGTTGCCCGTAAGGACTAAACCTGATACTTATGTTTAAAGCACCTGCTGTAATACTGTTGTCTATTAAATCAGCTATGGCTGATTCAAGGGAATACCCTATAGAACGAATAGAGTGAAAAAGTGACGGTGCGTTGGGTGGGTGTGTTTTTCTCTTCATTGTGACCTCCGGTAAATGCCGTGCATCTTGATTAATTAATTTCGAATATAGTAATAATATACCATAGTTATTGTGGAATTTAGTTGAAATATATACAAAAAAGGCATCTTAAGACACAAGACAGATTTGATAGTTTTATGGCTTCTCAAAACATAAAGTAAAAGTTATATAAACTGAAAACACCTCATATTCGCTGATTAAAAATAAACTTATGCTTAAACACAATAAAGACAGACCCTTTTGCAACTGGGTCTGTCTTTATTGTGTTTTACCACTTACAAATCTCTTATAGTTTCCTACAAAGCATACTATTCTCTAGTTATACAAAAATACTTTATACTCGCCGTCATCAATCTTTTCAATTTTAAAATCACACTTTAAAGAATGAAACAAGATTTCTAGTTGAACTACAACGTCTTGTGCATACACTTCAGTTGTATCCTTTTTAATCAGTGCTTCTTGGTTTTCCTCAAGAAATTTTTTTAATACTTCTTTAATCTCCCATAATCATTGCAATATCAGCTCCTTGACAGAATTATTCAACATTAATTATATCTTCACATTTCTTGTACAATGGATGACTATTTTTATATATCAATCCAACATTTTTCTAAGTCATTTCCAATAAAAAAAAAAGTCCATTTTTCACTCGGACTTTAAATGTTCATAGTAGGATTTTATACCACACGCAATTTCAAAGCTCTATACAGGGTAGCTCTCTTTAGACCCGTCATGTCTTCGATATCAGATATTGAATGCTGCTTAGCATCATAGAGTTTTATTGCTCGTTCAACCTTTTTACCATCCGTCTTAGGTCGCCCACCCTTTCTACCTCTTGCTCTAGCAGCTTCTAATCCTGCTTTAGTTCGTTCCACTATCATTTCTCGCTCTAACTCTGCTATAACACCAATCATTTGAAACATAGCTCGTCCGGTTGAAGTTTTTGTATCTAATCCATCACATATACTCACCAACTCAACGCCCAATTCCGTCAATTGCTCATAAACTTCGATTAATTTCTTAGTTGAACGTGCTAACCTATCTAATTTATAAACAACGAATACATCACCAGCCCTTAACGAATCTAAAGCACGCTGTAACTCTTTACGATCATCCTTAGCCCCACTCGCCTTCTCTGTATAAGTTCGCTCACAACCTGCTTTATTTAAAGCATCCGTCTGTATATCAAGTGACTGTTCAACTGTAGATACCCTTGCATAACCAATCATCATTTCGAAATCCCCCCTCTTTCATTTATTATCCTTATTGTATGCACAAAACGCACATTAATAAAACGTAGATAATGTTACGACTTTTGAAACGAATTATTCTCTATTTAAAGCGAATAAACGACTTATTTGAGGATCTAAAAAATGAAACAAATACGAAGGTTTTTGAAAAATGACATATGCCCTTAAATAAATAGAAGGGCTAGAAAAAAACTCATATTTTTTGGAATATCGTTTATATAAGGAGGGAATTATAGATTCATTGAGGTGATTCATATGTTGAGAAAAATAGCTGATGTAAGCATCAGCGATCTAAAAATCATAATAGGTAACAATATACCTGAAAATGCAAAGCCTAGGATGCTCCCACTAATCCATTACTATAGGGATTATAAAATTTGCCAAAATTGCTTTCACGCATCTCACAACGGGAACTTATGTGCTTGCTACGGAAAAAAATATTGGGAACTACTAGTTATTCGCATTTCTGCATTAGTTAGTACATATACGCACCAGCGGGAATATACACATCCTAGTATGAAAAATCCATTAACAAATCATCTATTGCAAATTGATTCGGTCGAAAAGGAAATGCACAATTTAAACTGTTTTCCTGTTTCTGGTAAGGAAATTGTGGAAATTCATCATTCCCCAACAACCTCGGGGCAGGAAAGAGTTTTTGATATGACTATTAATATTTTCATTAAAATAACCTTCTTTTGGAAAAAACAAATTCCATTGATATTTATCAACATTCATGAATTTGTGAGGATTGATCATATTGAAAATGGAACTATAGATGATTCGGAAATCCAGAAAATCGCTGAATTTATCTGTGATTTTTCGAAGAAAGTTAATGTTTACAATTCATTACGAAATGATGCAGCTAAAAAAAAATACTACATTAACAATTTTCTGATTTTACCCCGGCTGATTCGATTAGAACCACAATGTGTGAAAGTTTATGATGAAATTAACAAGCAAGAATGTTTAAGACTAATTGAACACGCTAATGCTAATAAATTATCTGATTATTTTAATCAATTATTAGAGAAACAATCCGATATCCTATAAATACATAAGATAAAGTTCTATCACCCTAGCTTTTTCAATATAATACAAGCCGATTCTTTCTCCAAAATGTCTCTCCGCCAACAAGTTCATATACTTTTTTTCCAGAAAAGCATACATTCCTAATAACTTAAGAGATTTCGAAATGAATTCCTTTGGTGAGTGGTTTCATACGACACGGAATAACGACTCAGTTTCAAATCTCCCAATAGTTCTTTCTCGTAAATTCTATTTAAACACCTCCTTTTTTATTTTGCTAGATAGATACGGGTAACGTCATCTCTCTCATGTCCTAAAAGCTTTGAAACCTCTTCTCTAGCTTTCATATTACTTAGTCCTTGGTGTTTAAGTGTCTCGTAACTTGCTTGTGCGTACGCGTGTCGCAAGCCGTGAAACGTGATATTAACTTTATCTCGCTCTTGATCCTTAAACTCATCTCGGTTTCTATTTATCCAGTTTTGTATTTGCTTTATAACCAAATGCGTCTTTTCTTCACGCTCTACAAAAAGTTTCTGACCACGATCTACTTCCTTAATGCAGTCTGTTAATAAGCGTCTACTTTCACTAGAGAGTGGCAAATCACGAATCTTCCCCCCTTTGCCTTTAATCGTCAAGATATTTGTTTGTAGAGCCTTCTCTGCTTGGCTACGGTCGATTTTAAGTGTTTCATGGATGCGTAAGCCCTCATTCATAGCCAGTATCGCTATAGAGGCAATTCTGTCGTTTCCACGTTCAATGGCAAGTGTACGAAAGCGTTCATATTCATCATTTGACCATGCTCTTGCAATACCTCCAAATGTTCTCTTTTCGAGATCAAAAGTAGAATTAGGGCTAATCCTATGCTTTGGTTGATCCACCTTATCGTGGGTGAACCGAATAATAGAAAGACGATCTTTGATCGTAGATGGTGAAAGATCACTTGTCTGCATGAATTTAATATATGCTAGTACGTGTTTATCCCCAATGTTCTTAAAAGCTTGTAGCTTAAATTCTTTAGATAAAAATTTGCAGAAAAGCTTACTTTCCGCTTCATATTTACTTCTCGTATGGTAGCTTCCTTGACGATTGTGTTTATAAATCTTATCAATTTGACTTTCCAGATTTTCATAGATTTTTTGCTCTTTGTCCGTGAGATTATAATTTCGTTTCATTTGATTCCTCCTCTCATTGGATTTGGACGGATTGCGGCCATAATATCACCGGAGATACTTGATCTTCCACTAATCTTCTCGCTTTTAGCTGTCCAAAGCCATGACTTCGGCGAGTTCGTACAGTCTGTCTCTGTATCTTATTTACTCGCAAAAAAATTGCTCATATAAGATAACAGAGACAGACTTGCTCGATATGTAATTGTCACTGTGCTTAGCTTATTGCATGTTCAGTAATTTACTGCCTCACACCTGCTTCGCAGGTGTACAGCTTCGCTGTACGGAGACAAACCTCATACCCTATCGGGTGTTGCTTCGCAACTGAGATTTCGCAGGGACATTTGAACGCTTCCCTCATAATAGCGTGTTTTTTTCGTTGTTCTCATTTAGTGCAAATCTCTTTCTATGAAAAATTGCCAAGTGTCGTACTTCATCGCCGCAACCAGCTTGGGTTTTCATTTCCTATTGTGTTTCTTTTCTATCTTTATACAAACTAATAAATGACATGTTTAATGCCTCCTTTTTTATTTATCCTTGCATCATACTCTATACAACTTTCATTTATAACGACCTAGTGATTATGTAAAAAGGATTTCTTCTAGTCCTATCTGACTTGCTTAGATTTAAAATTATTCCCATATTACGAATTTAAAAAGACCGCAATTTATTGGGCGGTCTTCAATATCGATTTAGTCATTGCTTAAATCCGAAATGGATTTAAAATCTCCTTACGTCCTCCCAAAATAACTGTGTCGCATTTTGAGATTAAAATTGGATTTATCATCAACTGTTCCAATCTTTTTAAATTTTGTCGAACTGTATATTCACTATATTTTGGCTTTAACTTATGACCTGTCGTTCTCTTTTTCAATGATTCAATCCCATTAATTCCATATTGCGAAATGTTCTTTAAAAACTCTTTTAAATTGGTTTTCTCTCGTTCTTTCATGTTGCAGTTTTTAATTATTCTTGAAGCTTCACTTCCGGTAAAAAAATCTCCTTTACGGAATATTGGAGGTATATTTTGTTCCATGTATTTATGCCAAAAATCCATACTAAAATAATTATCTAATACTTTTTTTAAACCATATTGCCTTTTCATGTAATTCAAATGGCGGTTTAAAATTCGAACCTCAAGTCGCAAAACATCTTTTTCGTATGACATAATTTCTTCAAGTTTGTCCTCTCGCTCTGTCTCTTTATCATAAATGATCAGAGTTATTGATTTGGAATTGTAATACACAGTGGTATCGAAATCGGTATTTTTAACCTTAAAGCCGTATCTTTCAATGGATTTCTTAAATAAATCAATCAATACTAATCTTTCAGCTTTATCTGGAATAACGACATCAAAACGATAGTCAATCCGACATAGACTAAATTCCTTATCGTTCTGTTCGAATACAAAAAACAGATAATCGTTCAACTTCCGTCGAATGGCATGGATGTCATTCTCACGGATGACACCCCGATTAAATAACTTCACTACATCAATCGTTGTAAATAACCACCACGAACTGAATTTTTTTATTATGTCTGTATCGAATATCCCTTCGTAATGGGAGTCTATTTTTACGGATGTGAATGCCATGTCCTCTTTGAATCTCCTTTTCAGATTACTAACATCATTATCCGATAATTGTATAAATAACTTTGCTGTATGAATCATTTCCTACACTCCTCTAATGTCATTTTTAAAATCCGAAATTACCCAATGTTTATAAGGGACGGAAGGCTTCTTTGTTACTATTTTTTTCACTAATCCAAACATAATTTTTTGTCCCCTAATCAGTCTTCACGACGTAACCATATCGTAGTAATACCTTACGTTTCTTATTACTCGGCTATAGTTTAATGATGTTCAACAAAAAGGACAGTTCCATATAACAAGGAACTGTCCTTCTAGATACTATAGGGAAATTCGAGACATATTAGCTATGCATTATAGAGTAACTTAAAGCTCGACAGGTATAGAACCGTTTTTCGCCCAAAAATACTATCTTTTATTTTATGATTATTGCACAAAGAAAAGATATTAACAGAAGGAGGATTTCATAATGGAAAAAGGAAACATTCTACTAACAATTGATGAAGCTAGAATTATTCTTAGAGTGGGTCGGAATGTTATGTATGATCTGGTCAAGAGCGGTATCCCTCATATTAAGATTGATAAACAGATCAGAATACCCAATGAGGAATTAACTGCATGGGTAAAAAAACAGACTATTACCTCATAAAAATTTAGTACCATAACTCACAAGTATGGATTTCTGAATCGGCTAGTCCCTCTACAGTCCCTAGTCACAGTGTATTAATAATCTAGTGCACTTATTGTTGATATCTCTACCATTGAGGTTAAGAGCAATAAATAATTGGCTTTCTAAAATTATAAGTTATCAGTGTTCCGTGTAGAATATAAGACTTATTAAAGAACCAGGTGTTGTACTTTATAGCAAATTATCAATGGGAGGGTCACTTATGGCCGGAAATATTAAAAAAGTTGGAAACTCGTTTAGAGTTTGCTTGGAATATGAACGAGATGCAAATAACAAAAGAGTAAGAAAATACAAGCAAGTACAAACGCGTACTGAAGCTAAAAAATTGTTGAATGATCATGAATACAAACAGGAAAGAAACCTTTTAATAACTCCCAGGGATTATACATTATCTAAATTTTTGGATTACTGGACAGATACCTATGTCAGAATGAAATGCCAAGCAACAACCGCATATGGATACAAGAACATTATCAACAATCATCTAAAACCCTATTTAGGAGATTTTGAGTTACAAAAGTTACAACCAAATCAAATTCAAGAATATTACTTACACCTGATTGACGAGAAAGGTTTGTCGCCTAATACCGTAATTAAACATCACACTCTCCTAAAGACAGTGTTGAAGTATGCTGTTAAGCAACAAATTATACTCAGAAATGTCGCTGATGCAGCGGAAGCACCCGTCAAGGTAGAATTCAAGATTCAGCCATATACTAAGGATCAATTGAAAGAGTTACTTGAAAATCTTACCGGTTCTACAATTGAAGTACCAGTATATTTAGCCGTCTACTTAGGATTAAGAAGGTCAGAAATCATGGGGTTAAAGTGGAAAAATATCGACTTTGAGAACCGATTGATTTATATTTCAGAGGTAAGAACTAGTGCCGGAAAAATTGAGGTAGTCAAAAGACCAAAAACGGATAAAAGTGAGCGAACTTTATTCATAGTAGATGAATTATTAACTGTCTTGCAGAAACAAAAAGAGAAAAACGAAACTTATAAAAAAACACTTGGTCGGACATACAAAAATACCGATTACGTGTATACACATGTTGATGGAAATACGTATCGGGTAAATACGATTACGGAGCAGTTTAAAAAGTTCCTCGACAGAAAGGGGTTACTAAGAACCAGACTCCATGGTCTGAGGCACTCTTTTGCAAGCATTTTATATGAAGCTGGTATTGACCTTAAAGCAATATCTGAATCGCTTGGCCATTCAGATATTGGCACAACCAATAAATTATATACACATACTTTTGACAAAACACATGAAAAAACGGTCAATGCATTAAGTATTGTATTGAACAAAAGTGAGTAAATAATCTCCAGCTCAATTTAACTGAGCAGGAGATTTTTTTGTTTCAATACTCCCGTATTCGCACCCAACACCACTTCGATTACATTGGAAGAGATACTATCGTTGTAGCCCTAGTAGCTTCAAAAATCTTGAGAAAATATAGATAAAGTGCCTAATGGCTACATTTGGGCTATATTTTTAAGACAAAACAAAACCCCGACCTAACACGGTCGGGGTTTTCATGGTGGAGGCGAGGGGATTTGAACCCCTGTCCGAAGATCACGCCACACAGGCTTCTACGGGTGTAGTCACAGTTTTGATGTCACCTATCCGGACGCCCCGTAACCGGCTTCTGAATAGGTCAGCCTGATTGTCTTCTTCAGCTCACCGCAGGCGGAGATGAGACAGCGTATTCCACTACTGGTTAGCCCCTATCCTAGTCACATGGACGATGCTAGGTAGAAGCACGCTAACAGTTTCTTAGGCTGCTAAAGCGTAGTTTGTTTGTTGTTTGCCGTTTAATAGGCTTTAGCGTTGATGAAGCAGACGACTCCCTGCTACCCGCAACCCGCGCTCGTCCAATCCCCGTCGAATCCATAAACGCCCCCATAAGGCATAAAGCGTTAGCTGTAAAAGCTACTAACCTTTAGCACGAATGAAGCCTAGGATTAAGGAGCAGCAATGATCAGATTCAAAGATCTGACAAAGCGTTCCGATTGTTTAGCACGATTGCTTAATTCTTTGTAGCTTATTGCTCGTTACTACTTACTTAGTATAACACGAACCACTCTGGAATGCTCATAGTTGTTACTGGGAGCATTGGATGCTTGCATCCATGGAAAACATCGGGTTAGTTCGATACCTTCTGTTTCTCACGCAGAGCACGCTGGATATCACGCTGAGCATCGCGCTTAGCTGCAGTATCACGCTTGTCGTATTGTTTTTTACCTTTACCAAGTCCAATAAGGAGTTTGGCAAATCCATTGCGGATATAGATCTTCAATGGAACGATGGAGTAGCCTTCCTGCTTAGATTGACCAAGCAGCTTATGTATTTGAGCCTTATGCATCAACAGCTTACGAGCACGCGTCGGGTCAGCAGGATTATGCATATTCCCTTGATCAAACGGACTGATATGCATATTATGTATAAAAAGCTCACCGTTGCGAATCGTCGCAAAAGCATCACTAATGTTCGCTCTTCCGTTTCGCAGCGACTTAATTTCTGTACCCATCAGCACCATGCCAGCTTCGAACGTTTCCTCAATGAAATAGTCATGGGAAGCCTTCTTGTTCTGAGCGAGCTGCTTGCCGTCACTTTTCTTGCCCATGCTAGTCACCTCGATAATATTACTTTTTTTCTTTCGTACACTGGAGTTTATTGTAACAACTTTAACACCGGAAATCAAGGAGACTGCTGGATGTACAATACGCCCCACATTATTAATGAATCAAAAAAACCGCCCTTAACCCGAAGGTTAAGAGCGGTTTATCAACGTTCTTAAGCTATTAAAGCTTAACTACGTTTTCAGCTTGCGGTCCGCGGTTGCCTTGAACAACGTTAAATTCTACGCGTTGTCCTTCTTCAAGAGTTTTGAAGCCTTCGCCAGTGATTGCGGAGAAATGTACGAATACATCGTTGCCGCCTTCAACTTCGATAAAGCCGAAACCTTTTTCTGCGTTAAACCATTTAACTGTACCTTGTTGCATGTGTAAAAACCTCCAAAAAAATAATATTAATATGCGCCTGGTTTGTCTTTAAACAAAAAATTCACACATTGAAAAGGGTTTCATACTATAATGACACCTTTTTCAATATGCGAATTCAGGTTCATATTTGCGATTGATTTGAGTTTACTATACCCAGAATTAAAAAGCAAGTAACAAGCTAAATATATTTTCCCAATTTGTCCAGTTCACGGCGGTTTCTGAAAACTTTATTTTCAGAAACCGCCCACTGGTTAATTATTTGCGATTCTTGCGTACGAACGCAGCCGTAGAGTTGCCTCCGCCACTGTTTTTCTTCTTGCGCTTCGGCTTACCTTGACCGCCGCCGCTGCCGTCCGGGCTCGGCGTTCCACCCGAACGCTCACCCGTGAACACGCCGCTCTGCGACGTATTCTTCCGCTTCGCGCCGCCACTGCCATCGCTCCGCCGCTTCCCGGCTTCACGACCATCACGGCCAGCCCCTCCGCCTCCGCGGATCGGCAGGCCCCACATATCCTTGCGCGGCTTGCTTCCGCCGCCTTGCACCTGCTCACTGCCTTGGCCCGGCGCCATATCCGCCTCTTGCCGCGGCCCACGCTCTGCCGGCGCGTTCCCGCGACCGTCATTCACGCCAGCCCCAGCTCCGCCGCTTCCGCCGGCGAAGCCGCCACGACCGCGCCGCTTGCTTCCGCTGCGCGCGCCATCTGGTGCATCCACGCGCCACGGATTGCCCTGGCCCTGCGCACCCGCACTCGCTCCGCCTGCGCCTTTGCCTCCGCGACCTTTACCACCAGCATTTGCTCCGCCTCTGCTTTGCTCGCCGCCTGCTCCTCCGCGTCCGCGTCCATTACCGCCGGCACTTGCTCCGCCTTTGCTTCGCTCGCCGCCTGCTCCTCCGCGTCCACGTTCCTGACCGCCAGCACTTGCTCCGCCTTTGCCACGGTCGCCGCCAGCACCTCCGCGACCGCGTCCTTCACCGCGACCGCCATAGCTGCCACGGTTTCTGCCGCCGCGGCCACCGCTAAATCCACCCTCATCAAAGCTGCCGCGCGGCTTCATATCGACCATCTCAAAGTCGATCGTATGCTCGGTCATACTGACCTTTGCAATCCGAACTTTAACTTCATCGCCAATGCGATAAACCTTCGAGGTGCGCTCACCTACCAAGATCATATGCTGCTCATGGAAGTTATAATAATCATCCGACATATCACTCAGACGGATTAATCCCTCTACGGAATTATCCAGTTCGATGAACATACCGAAGCTCGTTACGGAGCTAATAATACCTTCGAACTCTTCGCCGACCTTATCTAACATGAACTCACATTTTTTCAACTGATCCGTATCACGCTCTGCATCAACCGCTATACGCTCGCGCTCAGATGAATGCTGAGCAATCTCCGGCATGCGTGCTGTGAGCGCCTCGTGACGGGCTTCAGTCAACTGACCGCCGCCCTCCAGCACTTCACGAATGACACGGTGGATGACCAAATCGGGATAACGCCGAATCGGTGACGTGAAGTGTGAATAGAACTCTGCCGCAAGGCCGAAGTGACCTAAGCTTTCCGCATCGTATTTCGCTTGTTTCATAGAACGAAGCATAACCGTAGAAATAACGGTCGCTTCCTTCGTACCGCGAATATCCTCGAGCAACGTTTGCAAAGCGCGCGGGTGAACAGAGTTAGCCGTCCCCTTCACCGTATAACCAAAGTTAGCAGCAAACTGAATGAAATTCAGCAATTTTTCTTGATTAGGGTCCTCATGAATCCGGTAAAGGAAAGGCACGCGCAGCCAGTGGAAATGCTCCGCAACCGTCTCATTGGCAACCAGCATGAATTCTTCAATAATTTGTTCCGCAACGGAACGTTCCCGTTTCACGATATCAATCGCTTTACCATTCTCATCGACAATAACCTTGGATTCTTGGAAATCGAAATCGATAGCACCGCGCTTCATCCGTTTCGACCGTAGACCCATAGCCAGCTTTTCCATCAAATCAAACATATCAAGAAGACCGGCATACCGCTCTTTAAGTTCCGTCTGAGGCTCCTCTTCCGATGCAGTAAGAAGCTTTTTAACGTTAGAATAAGTCATACGTTCTGTCGTACGAATCACACTCGTAAAAATATCATGACGAACTCGCTTCAATGTTGCCGCATCAAATTCCATCTCACAGGAGAGCGTCAAACGATCCACTTGCGGATTTAGAGAACAAATACCGTTCGACAAACGATGTGGAAGCATCGGAATAACACGGTCAACTAAATACACACTACAGCCTCGGCTATAAGCTTCCTGATCCAGCTGGGAATTCTCCTTCACGTAATAGCCTACATCTGCAATATGCACACCAAGCAAGTAATTTCCGTTCTCCAGACGCTTCACATGAACAGCATCATCCAAATCCTTAGCATCCTCGCCATCAATGGTCACAATAACCTCATTGCGCAGATCACGACGGCCCTGCTCGACAATTTCCTCATCCGTTATGGAATCAGGAGCTGCTTCAGCTTCAGCCATTACCTCATCCGGGAAGCCTTCTGGCAGCTGGTGCTTACGAATAATCGACAAAATATCGACGCCGGGATCATTTTTATGTCCTAATATTTCGACAATTTCCCCTTCAGCCGCAGAACGCCCTTCTGGATAGGAGACGATTTTGACAACGACTTTTTGGCCTGACACCGCGCCCTCATAGCCGCCTTTAGGTATAAAAATATCCCGATTGATTCGTTTATCATCCGGCATCACGAAAGCATAGGACTCATGGTCTTCAAATGTTCCTACAATCTGCGTTACTGCGCGCTCCACGATTCGGACGATCTCGCCCTCCATCCGGCCGCCATGCTCACTTCGTGATGTAACTCGAACAAGAATGACATCGCCATTCATCGCACTCTTCAGATCATTCGCATGCAAATAGACATCCCCGTGGGTCTTATCATCCGGTATAAGGAATCCAAAGCCCTTCGCATGGGATTGCAGCTTGCCCCGCAGCAAATTCATTCGTTCCGGCACACCATAGTGATCATTAGGCGTACGAATGATTTTACCTTCATCTTCAAGCTTATTCAGAAGCTTCAGGAATTCCTTGAATTCTGCAGCATCTACGATTCCGAAGTGCTTCTCCAGCTCTTGGTAAGTCATTGGCTTATATGCCGTTTCTCTCATAAAATCAAGCAGTTCCTGCTCGTAATTGATCATTTTTGTTTTTTCTCCTCATACATCCGCTGCAATGCTCTATCTTCGATGCAACAGATTGATAGATTACCATATACCATGTAGTATACACGAAATGTACGCCATACATCCGCGTTTATCCCGAAAATACAAAAAAAGCGAGGAATATCCTCGCTCTCTGCGTTTGTATTCATTATTGTTGTACGAAGTAAGAAACAACCAAAGCCAAAACGAAAAAGCCAACAGCAAGAAGAACCGTTAAACGCTGTAAGAACAAATCCAAACCGCGCGCTTTCTGTTTGCCGAACAGGTGCTCAGCGCCGCCCGAGATTGCTCCAGACAAGCCTGCACTTTTTCCTTTTTGCAACAATACAACAGCAATAAGGCCGACAGAGAAAATAACGAGCAAGATCTTCAAAAAGATTTCCATTTATTCCACCTCCAGCATAGGAGCTCCGTAAAAAACACGTAGTATGAGTGTATCATAGCTAGGCATATTTTACAATAGGACAACCACTATGACCAAATTATGACAGAAATTTATATCCTTTGAAATGTGGAGAAGGAATAACTACAAAAAAGGTGTGCCCCTAAAGCGGGGCACACCTTTCTTCATAAGCCGCTAATGCGTCTTATTTGAAGTTTTTCAAGTTGTAGAATGCTGATTTGCCTGCGTATTGAGCAGTTGAACCAAGTTGGTCCTCAATGCGAAGCAATTGGTTGTATTTTGCAACGCGGTCCGTACGTGACGGTGCGCCTGTTTTGATTTGACCAGCGTTTGTAGCTACAGCGATGTCAGCAATTGTGCTGTCTTCGCTCTCGCCTGAACGGTGAGAGATAACTGCTGTGTAACCAGCGCGTTTTGCCATTTCAATCGCATCAAAAGTTTCAGTAAGTGAACCGATTTGGTTAACTTTAACCAAGATGGAGTTACCTACGCCTTTGTCGATTCCGTCAGACAAACGCTCAGTGTTCGTTACGAACAGATCATCACCAACGAGTTGAACTTTGTTGCCAAGTTTTTCAGTAAGCAATTTCCAGCCATCCCAGTCATCTTCGGAGCAGCCGTCTTCAATTGTAAGGATTGGATATTTATCAGCCCATGATGCAAGAAGATCAACGAACTCAGCAGGTGTGAATGATTTGCCTTCGCCTGCAAGCACGTATTTACCGTCTTTGAAGAACTCAGTGGAAGCAACGTCCATACCGAGGAATACGTCAACGCCTGGCTTGTAGCCTGCGCGCTCGATAGCGGAGATGATTGTTGTGATTGCTTCTTCATTTGAACCAAGGTTAGGTGCGAAGCCGCCTTCGTCGCCTACAGCTGTGTTAAGGCCTTTATCATGCAATACAGCTTTCAAGTTGTGGAAAATCTCTGCGCCGATACGAAGAGCTTCTTTGAAGCTTTCAGCACCAACTGGAAGAACCATGAACTCTTGAACGTCGATATTGTTGTCAGCGTGCTCGCCGCCGTTGATGATGTTCATCATTGGAACTGGAAGTACTTTAGCGTTGAATCCGCCTAGATATGTGTAAAGAGGTACATCAAGCGCGTCAGCAGCTGCGCGAGCTACTGCCATAGATACTGCAAGGATTGCGTTAGCGCCTAGTTTAGCTTTGTTAGGCGTACCGTCAAGCTCGATCATTTTACGGTCAATAGCTACTTGATCAAGAGCGTCAAAGCCGATGATTTCAGGAGCGATTTCAGTGTTAACATTTTCTACAGCTTTCAAAACGCCTTTACCAAGGTAACGGGATTTGTCGCCGTCACGAAGCTCAACAGCCTCGTATGCGCCTGTGGAAGCGCCGGATGGAACGATTGCACGGCCTTTGCCGCCTGACTCTAGTGTTACTTCTACTTCTACTGTTGGGTTTCCGCGGGAATCAAGCACTTCGCGTGCATATACATCAACGATAATTGACATGTTGGAAAACACTCCTCTATAAGTTTGATTTTATTTTTGAATTAACGAGATGCCTGTCATTTCTTTTGGCTTGGATAGCTCAACCAAATCAAGGACAGTTGGTGCGATATCGGCAAGGATGCCGCCCTCGCGAAGGGTTTCGCCTTTTTTTGTTACGATAAGCGGAACAGGATTCGTTGTATGTGCCGTAAACGGACGGCCATTCTCATCGAACACCATATCAGCGTTACCATGGTCAGCAGTAATGATACATACGCCGCCTTTGGCAAGGACAGCTTCTACGACTTGACCTAGACACTCATCCGTTGCTTCTACTGCCTTGATTGTTGGTTCCAGCATGCCGGAGTGACCTACCATATCAGGGTTTGCGAAGTTCAGAATAATGACATCATGCTTGTCAGATTCGATCTCGCGTACAGTTGAAGCAGCTAGTTCATATGCGCTCATTTCCGGCTTCAGATCGTACGTTGCGACCTTAGGGGAATTAATAAGCACACGAGTTTCGCCTGGAAGCTCATGATCACGGCCGCCGCTAAAGAAAAATGTCACATGCGGATATTTTTCAGTTTCAGCAGTACGCAATTGTGTCTTGTTGTTTTGAACGAGCACTTCGCCAAGCGTATTATCAAGGTTCTTTGGTGAATACGCAACGAATCCGCCCACGGTTTCACTGAATAACGTCAAGCAGACGAAATACAGATTAACCGGATGATTTTCACCGCGATCAAAACCGCGGAAATCTTCATTCGTAAACACTTGAGACAATTGAATCGCTCTGTCTGGACGGAAGTTGAAGAAAATAACCGCATCCTCAGATTCTACAAGTCCTACAGGTTTATTGGATTCATCAACGATAACCGTTGGCATAACGAATTCATCATAAACCGAATTCTCATAGGATTCAACTACCGCTTGAATAGGATTTACGTATTTAGGACCATCGCCATAAACCATGGCGCGATAGGATTTCTCTGTACGCTCCCAACGCTTGTCGCGGTCCATCGCATAGTATCGGCCTTGCACCGTTGCAATGCGGCCAACGCCTACCTCTTCGATTTTCGCTTGCAAACGCTCCAGGTAGCCTTTTGCGCTGTCCGGAGACACATCGCGTCCATCAAGGAAGGCGTGGATATAAACTTCCTCAAGCTCTTCCTTCTTCGCTAGCTCAAGGAGAGCGAACAAGTGCTCAATGTGGCTGTGAACGCCGCCATCTGAGAGCAAGCCATATAGATGAAGCTTTTTGCTGTTTGTTTTTACATGGCGAACGGCGCCAAGTATCGTTTCATTATCGTAAAATTCGCCATCACGAATGGATTTGCTGATTCTTGTCAAATCCTGATAAACGATACGACCAGCGCCGATGTTCAAATGACCCACTTCGGAGTTTCCCATTTGACCTTCCGGCAAACCAACCGCTTCACCGCATGCAGTCAAAGTCGTATGCGGGTAAGTTGCCCAGTAACGGTCATAGTTGGGTTTGTTAGCTTGAGCAACCGCATTGCCCGTTACATCATCACGCAAACCAAAGCCGTCAAGAATAATTAAAGCTACAGGTTTTGGAGCAGCCATTTACTTGGCCCCCTCGACAAGTGCGATATAGGAAGCAGGCTCTAAGCTCGCTCCGCCTACAAGCGCGCCATCGATGTCTTTTTGACCCATATATTCTGCCACATTGTTAGGTTTAACGCTGCCGCCGTATTGAATGCGAACCGCATCAGCAGTTGCTTGATCATAAAGACCAGCTACTACGCCGCGAATGTATCCAATAACGTCCTGTGCATCCTCAGAAGTGGATGATTTACCTGTTCCGATAGCCCAGATTGGCTCATAAGCGATAACGATTTGAGCTGCTTGATCAGCAGATACGCCTTGGAAAGCTGCTTCAGTTTGTACTTTACAAACTTCTTTCGTTTGTCCAGCTTCACGTTCTTCCAGCTTCTCGCCTACGCAGACGATTGGCAGCAAGCCGTTTTTGAATGAAGCATGAACTTTTTTGTTCACGATCTCATCGGATTCTGCAAAATAAGCGCGACGCTCGGAATGACCGATGATCACATATTTCACGCCAAGATCTTTCAGCATAACTCCGCTGATTTCACCTGTGAATGCGCCATTGTCTTCAAAGTGCACGTTTTGCGCGCCGATCGCGATCGATGTGCCTTTTGCAGCTTCAACAAGTGCTGGAAGTGTTGTGTAAGGTGCGCAGATTACGCTCTCAACACCAGCAACCTCAGCCTTGCCTTTAATTTCGGAGAAAAAAGATACGGCTTCAGATACTGTTTTGAACATTTTCCAGTTACCTGCAATAATTGGTGTTCTTGTGCTCATTTGTATTCCTCCTTTTATTTATTTATCGTTAAGTGCTACAACGCCAGGAAGAACTTTACCTTCCATAAACTCTAGGGAAGCGCCGCCGCCTGTCGAGATGAAGTCCATTTTATCAGCCAAACCGAATTTCTCAGCTGCTGCTGCAGAATCGCCGCCGCCGATTACAGTGTAACCGTTCGTTTCTGCGCATGCGCGAGCAACCTCTTGTGTACCGTGTGAGAAAGGCTCGATTTCGAATACGCCCATCGGTCCATTCCATACAACAAGCTTGGAGTTTTTGATAATGTCGGCATAGATTGCACGCGTTTTAGGTCCGATGTCAATGCCTTCCCAATCAGCAGGAATGCTGTCAACATCAACGATTTGCGTATTTGCATTTGCACTGAAATCATCTGTTACAACGATATCAACTGGAATGACAAAGTTTTTGCCTAGTTTTTTTGCTTTTTCCATGAACTCAAGAGCTAGATCAAGCTTGCTGTTATCAACAAGTGATTTGCCGATTTCATGGCCTTGTGCTTTGAAGAACGTATAAGACAAGCCGCCGCCGATAATAACGTTATCTGCGATTTCAAGCATTTTGTCGATAACTGCGATTTTGTCTTTTACTTTTGAACCGCCTACGATAGCCGTGAAAGGACGCTCTGGGTTATTCAATGCTTTGCCTAGTACTTCAAGCTCTCTCTCCATCAACAAGCCAGATACAGCTGGAAGGATGTGTGCGATGCCTTCAGTAGATGCGTGAGCGCGGTGAGCAGCGCCAAATGCATCATTTACGAACAAATCAGCAAGCTTAGCAAGAGATTTTGCGAATTCTGGATCGTTTTTCTCTTCGCCTTCGTAGAAACGTACGTTTTCAAGCAACAAAACGTCACCGTTTTTCATAGCTGCAATTTGTGCTTCAACTTCTTCACCAATGACATCATTCGCTTTAACGACTTGTCTAGCAAGAAGCTCGGAAAGACGCTCTGCAGAAGCATTGTGACGAAGCTCTTCTACAACTTGACCATTGGGGCGACCCAAGTGACTTGCAAGAATAACCTTTGCTCCTTTTTCGATCAGGAAGTTAATAGTAGGAAGCGTCTCGCGAATCCGTTTGTCGTCTGTAATTTTACCATTTTCAAGAGGAACGTTAAAATCCACACGTACAAATACCCGTTTGCCAGCTAGTTCTGCTACATCACGTACACTTTTCTTATTCATAAATGAAACCTCCCGGAAGTTTGTTATGGAAAGGTATAAAAGTAGAGCCATTAAACATAACAGGCTGAAGCCTTATGTAGGCAAAAGCTCGTTCAACACCTATAAAAAGAAGCATATAAAGAAAGAGCTCTCTCAAAAAAAGAAGGGCGTTCCTTCCAAAGAAGAAACGCCCTCATGGTTCAGGCCCCTAAGGAGCCGCGAACCATGGACCTATACTCCTTTTTAATAGGAGCTCAGGCACGTCCGCCTTCTTGTCTTACAGACCTTTGCTAGCGATGTAAGCAGCAAGATCAACTACGCGGTTTGAGTAGCCCCACTCGTTGTCGTACCAAGAAATAACTTTAACCATGTTGCCTTCAACAACCATAGTCGAAAGACCATCGATTGTAGAAGAAGCAGGGTCACTATTGTAGTCGCTTGAAACAAGCGGCAATTCATTGTAGTTCAAGATGCCTTTAAGAGGACCGTTAGCAGCTTCTTTCAATGCTGCGTTAACTTCTTCTACAGTAACGTTAACTTTAAGCTCAGCAACAAGGTCAGTAACAGATACGTTAGGAGTAGGAACACGCATAGCCATACCGTTCAATTTACCTTTAAGCTCAGGAAGAACAAGAGCAACCGCTTTTGCAGCGCCAGTTGAAGAAGGAATGATGTTCTCAGCAGCTGCGCGAGCACGACGCAAGTCTTTGTGAGGAACGTCAAGAACGGATTGGTCATTTGTGTATGAGTGAATAGTTGTCATCATACCTTTAACAATTCCGAATTTGTCGTTCAATACTTTTGCGAAAGGTGCTAGGCAGTTCGTTGTGCAAGAAGCGTTGGAAATAATGGTATGTGCCGCAGCGTCGTATTTATCTTCGTTAACGCCGATTACTACAGTGATATCTTCGTTCGTTGCTGGAGCGGAGATGATAACTTTTTTAGCGCCGCCTTGCAAGTGAAGCTCAGCTTTTTCTTTCGCTGTGAAAATACCTGTTGATTCAACTACGATTTCAACGCCAACGGATCCCCAAGGAAGATCTGCAGGGTTGCGCTCTGCGAATACTTTGATTTCGCGGCCATTAACGATAAGCGCGCCTTCTTTAGCTTCAACAGTAGCATCAAGCTGACCGTGAGTCGTGTCGTATTTTAGAAGATGTGCAAGAGTAGCAGTATCTGTCAAATCATTGACAGCCACGATTTCTACCTCTGGATTACCAAGTGCTGCGCGGAATACGTTACGGCCGATGCGACCAAAACCATTAATACCAACTTTAACCATTTTAAATTCCTCCTAAGCGTTTTTAAAAGAATGTATATATTTCAAGATGTTTTGCGGCCAACACCGAAGCGCTTTTGCAAAGCATCATGATTCCAAAATAAGTTGAACCTATTTCTTACTGTTTCTCTTGCTCAATTAACGCTACGATTTCATGTGCGGCTGCTTCGTCCGTAACAAGGACGTCATTGTGTCCAAAGCGCATAATCGCGGCTATAGCTTCACCTTTGCTCTTGCCTCCGGCTACTGCTATAACAACTTCAGTCTTCACAATATCCTCAAGCCGTAACCCCACCGTCTGCATTTTGTGCACGACTTCGCCTCTCCGGTCAAAATAAAACCCGAATGCTTCCGCTAATGCACCTTCCGCTTCCATCGCATCAATAACCTCGCGGTCTAGCCGTCTGCGTCTAGCCATGACCATAGCATCCCCGATTCCGTGTACCACGATGCGAGCACTTCGTATGACATTCACAATTTCCTTGATGTTAGGCTCCTGCATAATAGAAGCAAAGGCTTCCTCGCCTAAATGATCGGGTACATGTAAGAGTCGATACTGTGCACCTGTACGCTTTGCCATCATGGAAGCAATCGTGTTGGCTTGATAATCCAAGCTTTCACCAAGACCGCCTCTTGCTGGCACGAACCAGTTCGTCTTTAATGCTGATGTGCTGACCAGTTGGTTTGAAACCTGTGCGATTGTCGTTCCACCTGTTACGGCTACGACATCATTTGGCTTCATGACACGATTCAAGACCTGACTTCCCGCACGGCCAAGCTCACGCTTCGTCTGTGAAGATATCTCAGAGTCACCGGCGACAATAATAACTTGGGTTAGTCCGTAATGGCTGCGAATCGTTTCTTCGAGCTCGGATAATCCGAACATCGTTTTATAGAAAGGTTCCAGCTGTTCCAATAAAAGCTTACCTGAATCGCTAATTCGCATGCCGCCCGAATGAATCTCAAGCAAATCCTGCGTCTTCAGAAAATCGGTCTCTGCACGAAGCGTACGCTCCGTCATTGATAATGTGGCCGCCAACGTTCGACGTCCGATCATATCCGATAGCATCACCTGATGCAAAATCGAATACCGTTTCTTCATTACGTCGAGCAGATCCGGTACAAGCTGCTGCTGCAGTTCAATGATCTGACGCATTTCTCATCCTTCACTCCATCGGGTTCAGCGTATTCGGTTCGCAATGGCTGGACTAAATACGTCCCGCTGTATCATTTCAAGTCCCACCTTTATTTTATCGGATATTGCGGATAGTAGCAATAGCCGTTTTCATTATGCAAGCGGTTACCTCCACATTTTTAACATTTTTAATTTTCGAACTCCTCTTGCTTTCGGATAGCGAATAACATATAATCATTTTTGCTACTGTTTTTCATGCGCCCGTGGTCCAATGGATATGACGCAGCCCTCCGAAGGCTGAGATCTAGGTTCGATTCCTTGCGGGCGCGCCATTCATTTTCCTACACAACAACAACAACAACTATAATGATACAAGCCAACCGTTCCTATTCGTAGGAACGGTTTTTTAATTAATAATTTGGTTTAATATAGAAGAGAACTCTCTTTCGATGAGTTTCTTTGCAAAGAAACACGATTAAATTATCCCTATTTCACTACAGAAAAAGTCGATTTATCCCGAATGATACGGACATTTCCCGTTTAGGAATGAGTTGTCTGACTATCTTTGACTTTTCAGTTTTCATCCGTTATTATGAGATTACGATTTAACCATTCATTGTTTTTCAGGAGGGGGCTTACGTTGGATATGAATTTCGTACCTATGGTAATTGAGCAAAGCAATCGCGGTGAGCGTGCATACGACATCTACTCTCGTTTATTGAAGGATCGTATTATATTTCTTGGTTCAGGCGTAAATGACGTGGTGGCTAACTCCATCATAGCTCAAATGTTATTCCTGGCAGCGGATGATCCTGAGAAGGACATTTCACTCTATATTAATAGCCCGGGCGGATCTATAACTGCGGGTATGGCTATCTATGATACGATGCAATACATTAAACCTGATGTGTCAACGATCTGTGTCGGCATGGCAGCTTCTATGGGTGCTTTCCTGCTAACTGCAGGTGCAATCGGCAAGCGTTATGCCCTGCCGAACAGCGAAGTTATGATCCATCAGCCGCTAGGCGGAGCAGAAGGTCAAGCAAGCGACATCGCCATTCGCGCAAAACGTATTCTTAACATGCGCGACAAGCTGAATGCTATTCTTGCAGAGCGCAGCGGACAACCGCTTGAGCGTATCGAGAAGGATACCGATCGTGATTACTTCATGAGTGCAGCGGAAGCGAAAGAATATGGTCTTGTCGATAAAGTTATCGAGAAGCTTGCTTAATTTCAAAGTAAAACAAAAAAAGAAGCAGGTCGAGGAACTCCTCAGCCTGCTTCTTTTTTTGTCTGCATTCTTTTGCTCGTATGTTTACTAGCTATGCCCTTTATTTCTTAGTGAATAAATAAAAAAAGAGAGCTGCTCTTCCAAGTTCATGATGAACCCGAAGACCTCTCCTTCCTCATTTAAACCCTGTCTTACTGATTTTCCAACTCTTCTTTGCTGACCAGAGCAACTAAAGCGTTTACAGCCTGTTCTGCGTCCGAACCCTCAGCGCTAATAGAAACTTCAGTACCTGAACTGATTGCCAAGCTCATAATTCCCATAATCGATTTGGCATTCACTTTCTTGTCATCTTTCTCTACAAATACTTCGGAGGAAAATTTGTTTGCTTCTTGTACGAATAGTGCTGCAGGTCTTGCATGAAGTCCCGTCTTAAGACGAACGACAACCGGAAGCCTTGTCATGGAAACCATACCCCCTATATTTTACTAAATCATTAGCATGCGGCACCTAGCATAAACGGCTGTTGCCGTCATTTGGCTGCATAAGCACGTTTAGCATTGAAAGATGAGTCTATATAAGCCTTTTATAAGCTCATCTCTTTAAATGAAGTCAGTTTGGAACTATTATAACATTATACCAGCCTATGCACTAGGATAAAAGCTCACACCCCGCGGATTTTTTCCGCAAGCTCGTCAATTTTACGCAATCGGTGATTTACGCCCGATTTACTGACCTTGCCCTTAAGCATTTCCCCGACTTCAGTCAGGTTCATATCCGGATGAAGCATTCTAATTTCTGCTACTTCCCTCAGCTTATCAGGTAAGCTCTCTAGACCAACCTCTCTTTGCAGCAGCTTGATGTTCTCAATTTGACGAACGGCCGCTCCAATGGTCTTATTCAGGTTAGCTGTCTCGCAATTTACGATTCGGTTAACGGAGTTACGCATATCGCGCATGATCCGAACATCCTCAAACTTAAATAATGCCTGATGTGCACCCACAATATTCAAGAGCTCGATTATTTTCTCGCCCTCTTTGATGTAGAAGATAAACCCCTTTTTCCGTTCAATGCATCTAGCGTTTAGATCAAACTTATTGGCAAGGTCCACTAATGCTTCGCAATGCTCTTCATACATCGAAGCGATTTCCAAATGATAGGAAGAGCCTTCAGGATTATTGACTGAGCCTCCTGCCAAGAAAGCACCGCGCAAATAGGAACGCTTACAACAAGACTTGCGAATAATCTCCTTGTCGATGCCAAGATTAAACATAAATCCTTCAGATACAATTTTGAGCTGGCTCAACATTTCCTGAACCCCGGCTGGGATTCGGACAATATATACATTATTTTTTTTCAGTCTCATCTTCTTGCGTACAAGAAGCTCGACATGTACTTCAAAATGTTTTTTGAGCAGGGAATAAATTCTTCTAGCTATGGCTGCATTTTCCGTTGAGATGTCCAAAACGACCTTGCGGCTGGATACGCTAACCGAACCATTCATTCGTATGAGTGCGGACAATTCTGCAATCTCGCAGCAGCTGTCTGCTTCAATTAATGTTAGTTCCTTTTTCGTTTGCGCCGCAAATGACATCGTGTATCACCTCTTTCGTAACATCCAGTTCTCTACAAGTTTATATATATGATGACTTAGACGTTCTGCATCATGACGTAAGAAAGTACGGAATAAGACCAAATGATCAGCTATAACCTCATAGCCTTTTTCCGTTACCGCATCCAAATCGAGATGGACCGCTTTCGCGCCCCGTTCCGCATATTTGCTCTCAATTTGAGGTGGAATTTCACCATCATTAACAATGACATAGTCGAATAAATGATGGCCGATATGAGCATGAATGGCGTCTAAATGATCCCCGACCGAATAGTTATCTGTCTCGCCCGGCTGCGTCATCACATTGCATACAAAAAGTTTTACCGCATCGGATTCTACAATCGCATTCGCAAGCTTCGGAACCAATAAGTTTGGAATAATACTTGTATATAAACTGCCCGGTCCGATCAAAATTGCATCAGCTTGCTCCAGTGCTTCAACCGCTTCCTGCAAAGGCTCTACATCATGGGGCTCTAAAAATACTCTTTTAATCTTTTTGCCTGCTTTCGGGATCGTCGATTCCCCTGTGACAATTGTACCATCAGTCATCTCAGCCTTCAAAATGATTGCCTGACCTGCAGCCGGAAGCACACGGCCGCGTACTGCAAGCACACGGCTCAGCTCCCGAATGCCTGTTACAAAGTCTCCAGAGATATCGGTCATTGCAGCCAGCATAAGATTGCCCAAGCTATGCCCAGCAAGCCCAGGAACCGTTTTAAAGCGATATTGCAGCACTTCAGTAAGCAGCGGCTCTGCATCTGCGAGTGCCATTAATACGTTGCGGATGTCTCCTGGCGGTGGAATTTGCAGCTCATTGCGAAGAATGCCTGAACTTCCACCATCATCAGCAACCGTTACTATAGCCGTAATATCAAGAGGCTTCTCCTTTAGACCGCGCAGCATGACAGATAGTCCTGTGCCACCGCCGATAACGACGATCTTAGGGCGTCTCAATATTTTGTGTCGACTGTACATTCACTCACCTCGTCAATGCTTGTCACGCTCGGCATCGCGATGGCTGACACGCACACGTTCCGTATCACTGCTTCCGAGAATGCGGCCTAAATATTCGGCAATGGCGACGGAGCGATGCTTCCCTCCTGTACATCCTATGCCAATAACAACCTGACTTTTACCTTCTTTATGATAAAGAGGAATAAGAAATTGAAGCATATCAAGCAGCTTAGTTAGGAACTGCTGGGTTTCAGGCCATTTCATGACATAATCATACACATCAGGATTTTGTCCAGTATTAGGACGAAGATGGTCTATATAATGTGGATTAGGCAAAAATCGAACATCATAAATGAGGTCAGCATCAATCGGTATACCGTATTTGAAGCCAAATGAAGTAACATTTACAGATAAACTGTTTTGCTCTTGATTAGTAAAATGTGCAATAATACGTTCCTTCAACTTAGCCGGCTTCAATGTACTCGTATCGATGACCTGAGATGCCCAACCTTTTAAATCCTCTAACAATCGTCGCTCATTGCGAATACCTTCAAGAGGCATACCCTCCGGTGCAAGCGGATGACGGCGACGGCTTTCCTTGTAGCGCTGAACCAATACTTCATCGGTAGCATCCAAGAAAAGAATCTCGTAGCTAATTGTAAATTGATCTTTTATATAAGCCAATGATTCCGATAGAGCCGTGAAAAATTCTCTGCCTCGCAAATCAATAACTAGAGCTACTTTTCCTATCTTACCGTTTGATTGCTCAATAAGCTCTGCGAACTTCGGAATAAGAACAGGCGGTAAATTATCTACGCAGAAGAAACCGAGATCTTCTAGACTTTGGACAGCAATTGTCTTGCCCGCTCCAGACATCCCGGTAATAATGACAAGCTTCGCTACTGTTGCTGCCGTTTCCATGGTTAAACCTCCTAAAGACTTTGCAGCTGCAAAATCACTTCGTAAGCATGAACCTTAAACTTTGCTAATGCAAAGTCTCTTCGTAAGCGTAAACCTTAAACTTTGCTAATGCAAAGTCACCTCATAAGCATAAACCTAGACTTTTCGAATGACTTTGCAATGACAAGTATCTGCATTAGCCTCTTAGAATTAGACCTGCCGCACCAACAACGCCAGCGTTGTTTCCAAGTGTTGCAGCTACGATTTTAACATCTTCCTTCGCTTGATCCTGTGTATACTTCTCGAATACATCACGGATTTGATCGAATAGGAAGTCTCCTGCTTTGGATACGCCGCCGCCGATAATGAAATATTGCGGATTAAGTACGATAGCCATCATAGCCATAGATTTACCAAGATAATAAGCTGCACGATTAACGATGCGAGTTGCTACTTCATCTCCAGCTTTCGCTGCATCAAGCACGTCCTTAGCCATAATGTCTTCTACTTGTGAGAGTGAAGTACGATCTCCGCGTTCAACAGCATCCTTTGCCATGCGAATAATGCCTGTTGCAGAGGATACGGTTTCCAAGCAGCCCATTTTTCCGCAGCCGCATTGAATAGCTTCTAAATCAGGTACAATCGCCATATGGCCTAGCTCGCCTGCCATACCTTGAAAACCCTCAACAATTTTATCATTTATAATAATGCCGCCGCCCACGCCTGTACCAAGCGTATAGCAAACACAGTGTGCAATTCCTCTTCCTGCTCCGCCCCAAGCTTCTCCCAGCGCGGCAACATTTGCGTCATTGTTAACTTTGACAGTTTTCTTCAACTCTTGTTCCAAGTAATCTTTCAAATGCACGTTCTCGATTTTAAGATTCGGCGCAAATTTAACAATACCGTTAGGAATGTCTAGAAACCCAGCAATACCAACGCCGACTCCCTCTACTTGCTCCCAATTAAACTCTGAGTCTGTTACAATTTGTTGTGAATAGCTTGCAATATTTTGAAGGATTGTTTCCGTTCCCTTGCTAGCCTCTGTTGGCCCTTCATACGTATGAAGCAATTGCCCATCCGCATTGCAAATGCCCACCTTAATTGCAGTTCCTCCGACATCGACTCCAACGTAAATCTTCTCAGACATCACTAGTCCACCTCATCAGTATGTTAATCTTCTCTGTACACTATAAGCTTTCCTTAACCTTGCGGTCAAGATAGCGGAATAGTGGGAAATCCAGCATTATCAGCTAATGAAAAAGCTATACCATCAAGCATATCGCTCTGCAGGTATAGCCTCTTCTGTGTCGATATGATCGGTCTCAACAATTATTAGAGTGATTGACTCCAATCATGAATGATGCTCCCTTCTAGAAATCTTTCGCAATCAAGCGCAGCCATACAACCGCTGCCCGCTGCTGTAATCGCTTGACGATATTTATTATCTTGAACATCGCCGCAAGCGAATACGCCTGGAATATTCGTTTCAGATGTGCCCGGTTTTACTGTAATATAGCCGTGCTCATCCGTATCGATTTGACCGTCTAGAAACTTCGTATTCGGTGTATGACCGATCGCGATGAAAATACCGTCTGTCTCAATAACATCTTCTTGGCCCGTTTCATTGTCACGAACCTTCAGGCCTGTTACGCCCATACCCGTTGCAACAACCTCAATCGGTGTACGGTTAAGACTCCAGCTAATTTTTTCGTTCTCGCGTGCGCGGTCTTGCATAATTTTTGAAGCGCGAAGCTCATCACGACGGTTGACCAATTCAACATTGCTCGCAAAGCGAGTAAGGAAGTTTGCTTCCTCCATTGCGGAGTCGCCGCCGCCAACAACGATAATTTTTTTGTTGCGGAAGAAAAACCCGTCACATGTTGCGCAAGTGCTGACACCGCGTCCAACATTTTCTTTTTCTCCAGGAATTCCAAGATATCTCGCCGATGCGCCAGTGGAGATGATGATGCTTTCTCCAACTACTTCACCATGTCCTTCGACTTGAAGCTTGAAAGGACGCTCTGACATATCTACTTTGTTAACCCAGCCTGTGATGAATTTTGCGCCGAAGCGCTCCGCTTGCTTACGCATATTTTCCATAAGCTCTGGACCCATGATTCCTTCTGGGAAGCCAGGGAAATTCTCAACTTCTGTCGTAGTAGTCAGTTGGCCGCCTGGCTCTGGACCTTCAATAATAAGAGGACTCATGTTTGCGCGAGCCAGATAGATAGCTGCAGTAAGCCCAGCAGGGCCAGTACCGATAATAATGGATTTATACATAACATTCACCTCATAAGTAGTTATTCGTCCTGCAGCTCTTGCATTGAAAACACCGAGCTTATCGACTTCATTTTTTCTTTAATGCCACATACCTCGTCTATCCTCTTGACGTTTTTACTAACGGTTGCAATGGATGTGCCGTATCGTACGGAAACCTCGTGATACGATATCGCTCTCCGGTGCATCTTAGCAGTCAAATATTCTAACGCAGCCGCCCAGCCCTCGGGCTTCGTCAGCTTCGGAACATCCGGGTACAGACGTGATAGAAACTCTACCCAAAGCGTCATCAAATCATGTTGTTGTACTAAATCATAATGTTTGCTCATTTCACTAAGCGCAGCTTCTACGACAGCCTGCCATTTATCTTCCCATACAGGAAGTCTGGAAGGAACGCGATTCGGTTCAATAACCGTTTCTTTGCCTTCCAAAACAGCACTCAGCGGCTCTTGCACACCTATCGTTCTTAGAACAAAGATGGCAATACGCTTCAAGTAATCATCCTCATCCCGCTCAAGCAGGAATGTTCGAAGGACGTCCTTCACCTCGTTGTCGGCTATCATGCCTAATGCCTGAATAACCTGCAGCTTCGTGTTCTGATCACCATGGCGCAGCGCCCAGAAAAAGGATGAGCGAACAAGCGGATCCCGCTTTAAATGATCAGGTATACCATCCGATGATTTTTCCCAAAGCTTAAACTGCTCCTCAAACGGAAGATGGTAGTGATAACTGATGGAGGCTGTTTGTTCCCCGCTCCGTACAAGCTCAAGCTGCTCCATATAATAACGGGGAATCCCCGAGAGCGGATCAAGCTTAATGGTTTGCTTCCACAGACGCTCTGCCTCCTGCAATCGGCCTATGTTACATGCAGCCACCGCAGCGTAATGATATAAGCAAGGGTCTTGGTAAAGCTCCGAATCCTTCAGCAATCGGATAAAGTGCTTGTAAGCAGCTCCATGCTCTCCTAAGATGCCCATTGTAGTCGCTAGTTTAAACACATGCTCTTGATGGAAAGGTACCGTCTTAATGAGAAGCTCAACTAGCGGTTTCAGACTTTCCTTATCATTCGCGTGCTGATAGAAGATAGCAAGATTGCAAAGCGCATGCAAATTGCCGCCTTCGAGCTCCAACACTTGATGAATAGTCTCCATCGCCCTATCAAACATTCCCATATAATAGTAGGCAAGAGCTAAATTATTGCGCGCAGCCAAAAAGTCAGGCTGACCCTCAATGATTTGCTCCAGGATACGGACCGCCTCCGTGAACTTTCCTTCCTCAAGCAGCATACGGGCCTGATCATGCTCGACCATGCCTTCACGTGATTTAATATTCGTTAGACGAGTTGGACGCTCAAGTTCAAAATGGAGCAGATCCATCATCTCTTCTGCTTCATCAAGGAACTGTCCTTCCGCATCCTCTTCTAGATATTTAATAAGCGCAACTTCAGCTGCTTCATACTGTTCCATGTTTGCGAAATTATTCGCCATATAGAAATGACATTCCGTCATCATTGGATCGAGTTCAGTGACAATCCATCCTAAAATTCGATTCGATTCCTCATAATTGCCCAATTCAGAGAAAATGCCAGCCATATTGCAATGGTTTACCGGATTTTCCGGCTCGTATTCCACGGCGCGACGAAAATATTTAAGTGCCTTGTCATAATGGAACCGATCCAGTGATTGAACCGCACGTTCGAAAAAAAACGTAGCGTCCCATTGAATCGGTATGACTTTCGTCTGTTGATCTACGGCAACACGTTTCTTCCCTTTCATCCGCAAGGCACCTCCCGTTACTTCCGATTTTCTACGATTATACCATAGCAAGGCTTATCCTAACACGAAAGAATATGTGGGAAAATCGCGGACGGTACATTCACCGCCCGCGATTTTCGCAGTATTTCTATTCTTTTCGTATACCAAGCATCTGCTATTGATGCTTAAACACCATTATTTTTGAACAAGGTGCTAATGGAGCCGCCCTCCAAAATAATGCGGGTTGCTTCAGCAAGAAGTGGTGCAACCGATAAAATCTTAAAGCGATCCGGAATGGATTCCGGCAAGCTGATGGAATCGGTAACAATAACTTCTTTAATATACGGGTGGTCCAAACGCTCAATAGCCGAACCGGAGAATAGCGGGTGAGTTGCGCATACATATACATCCTCTGCACCGCGTTCTTTTAAGCTTTCCACAACGTTAACGATTGTTGATCCCGTATCAATCAAATCCTCGATAATAATCGCGGTTTGACCTTTCACATCGCCAATTACGTGAGTAATGACTGATTCATTATGTGCAGGACGTTTTTTAATCATAATCGCAAATGATGTGTCCAAGTAGTTAGCCAGCTTCTCAGCAGTAGAAGCACGACCTGCATCCGGCGATACAACGACCGGATTTTTAATGTTTTTCGATTTGAGGTAATCACTGATTAGATCAAGCGCCGTCATATGATCGACCGGAATGTTGAAGAATCCTTGAATTGCCGGAGCATGCAGATCAATTGTAATGACGCGGTTCGCTCCCACAGTTGTGAGCACATCCGCCAGCATTTTAGCTGAAATCGGCTCCCTTGGTGCTGCTTTGCGTTCCTGACGAGCATAACCGTAATAAGGCATGATAATGTTTACCGTTCGAGCAGAAGCACGCTTCGCCGCATCAATCATAACAAGCAATTCGACAAAATGCTCATTAATAGGATGAGAGAAAGATTGCACAAGAAAAACGTCGCAATTCCGAATAGTTTCTTCGTAATGCACATAAATCTCGCCACTTTTGAAACGGGACATCTTGATCGCACCTAGCGTCAGACCAAGCTCCGCACTAATTTTCTGAGCCAATACCGGATTAGACGAACCCGAAAAAATACGCACCTTGTCGCTTAACATGATACCCTCCTGAGCGTTAAAACCAATTAATTTTATTTAACAAGTACTCGTCCTTGTCAGATCATTCGACAAAGCTTGTTGATATTTATATTATACATTGATTTTACAATAATTCAAAAATCAATTAACAGTAATTTTCGACAATTGAATGTCGCCAGCTGCGTATAGCCCACTTCTTTGAGCAATGAACGTGCTTGATCTAAGTATTGCCCTAGTCTTTCAGGCTGATGAGCATCCGATCCGATCGTTAGCGGAATGCCTAGCTTGTGCGCATATTCCAGCATTCGGCGGCTCGGAAACATCTCTGCTGCAGGCGTTCGAAGACCAGAAGCATTAAGCTCGATTGCCATACCGTGCTTTTTAACTGCCTCCAGCGCTGCATTTTCCAAATGAGTAACATCCCCATCCGGCTTAAATCCAAAACGCTTAATGACATCAATATGGCCAATATAATCATAAAACCCTGTCGCAGCAGCTTTGCCGATCGCATCGTAGTACTGCTCATATACCTTCATGCGATCACGGCCTTCCCAGCCATGCGTTTGTCTAAAGTCAGTAATATCCCACTCCCCAAGAAAGTGAACTGACCCAATGACATAATCCCAAGGATAAGCCTTGACGATTTCTTCGATTTGCCGCTCGCAGCCCTCGATATAATCACCTTCAAGACCAACACGAATATCAATTTGACCCTTGTATTTTTCCTTAAGGGCAAGGCATTCCTCCACGTAACGCGGGAGCTCATCCATTGGCATGGCCATTTCTGGATAGTAAGCAGCCGGTTCAACATGAAGAAGAGGCATATGATCAGAGAGACCGATTTGATCGAGACCGATCTCAATTCCCTTCTGCACATATTCCTCTAGCTCTCCAACAGC
The DNA here is from genome assembly GCF_056269295.1 of Paenibacillus sp. J31P13. Lineage (NCBI taxonomy): Bacteria > Bacillati > Bacillota > Bacilli > Caryophanales > Paenibacillaceae > Paenibacillus > Paenibacillus sp. J31P13. The sequence goes on along the minus strand of NZ_JBWDNR010000003.1, from coordinate 17,007 downwards.
ATGACCGCAACGGACATGATGAGTATGGTAATCAATAAACATCTGCATACCGGCCTTTCTTGAGATTCATGAATGACTATCTCATTTTATTTGTAGTAGGCTTGCCATGACGGCTGTCAATCTCTCTGATAACATCATCCAATGGAAGCTCGCGTTCACGAAGCAGTACCATAAGGTGGAAAATCAGATCGCCAGCTTCGCTGCGCAGCTCATCATTATCCTTATTTTTTGCCGCAATAATAACCTCGGACGCTTCTTCACCAATCTTTTTCAAAATTTTATCTACGCCTTTTCCGAACAAATAGCTCGTATAAGAACCTTCAGGACGCTCTGCATAACGCTCAGCGATGATTCCCTCAAGCTGACCCAGCGCTGCAAAACGGTCTGATGAAGCTTGAGCCTCTTCTCCTGCATCCCCTGCACTTCCGTTAACTTCAACCGAATTGAAGAAACAGCTATAGCGTCCAGTGTGACAAGCCGGACCCTTCTGTACAACTTTAACTAGAAGCGTATCACCATCGCAATCATAAGCCAAGGATACAATTCTCTGCGTGTGTCCGCTTGTTGCGCCTTTATTCCAAAGCTCGTTGCGTGAACGGCTCCAGTACCACGTTACACCGGACTCGATTGAGAGCTGAAGCGACTCCTTACTCATATATGCAAGCATGAGCACCTCTTTGCTCTGTGCATCCTGCACAACAGCAGGCACTAGGCCTGCACTGTCCCATTTAATTTTAGAAAGAAGCTCGCTGTGAATGTTTTCTGTCATCGTACTTCTACTCCCTTCTGTCTTAAATCTTCTTTCACTTCACGAATTGTCATTTCTTTATAGTGAAAAATAGTAGCCGCCAGTGCTGCATCTGCATGTGCATGCTGGAACACGTCATTGAAATGCTCCACACGCCCCGCTCCGCCAGAGGCAATGACAGGAATGCCGAGTGAATCCGATACAGCCTGCGTCAGCTTGAGATCGAAGCCATCCTTCGTCCCGTCAGCATCCATGCTCGTAAGCAAAATTTCCCCTGCGCCAAGACGTTCCACCTCACGCGCCCACTCTAACGCTTTTATACCTGTCGTTTGCCGGCCGCCATGGGTATAGACTTCCCATTCTCCCCACTCTGCATTGAACTTCGCGTCAATCGCGACCACAATACACTGCGAGCCGAATTTACGGGAGCCTTCTTGTACAAGCAAGGGGTTTTTAACAGCAGCGGTATTGATTCCAATCTTGTCCGCACCTGCTCGCAGCAGCCTCTTCATATCATCGACATGAGAAATGCCGCCGCCTACCGTAAATGGAATCGTAATCTCGCCAGCTGTCCGCTTCACGACCTCAATCATCGTAGCCCGACCCTCAACAGAAGCCGAAATGTCCAAAAAGACGAGCTCGTCGGCTCCCTCCTTGTCATAGGTTGCCGCAAGCTCGACTGGATCGCCCGCATCGCGCAGGTTTACGAAGTTAACGCCCTTCACAACACGGCCATCTTTTACGTCCAAACACGGAATGATTCGTTTTGCCAGCATATTGCCCACTCCTTTTTGCCCGTTTAGCCGAGCTCGTTCATTATCAATTTTTATTAGTGCTTTATGAAGGCTCATTAGCAGCTTGTCGCTATAAAAGAAATGATAAATTCGAAAACGGCTGCTAATGAGAAGGTTTGTAGTTTTAAGAATAGATACTAGCCTATACCGTCCCAGCAAGATTAATAAATGCTTGGTAAGGTAATGTTCAGCTTTTTTATATTATTGCAGCTCCTAAGCCACGTTCTAGGAAATGAGTTAGCTCCTGCAAGACTACTTACTGGCTGTCAGTGCTAGAAAATTGCCAAGCAGCGACATACCTAGCTCGCCGCTTTTCTCTGGATGGAACTGCATGCCGAATACATTGTCTCGGCCTACAATTGCTGTCACCTGTTGGTGATAGTCTGTGGTAGCCAACAAGTCGGATGTAAGCTCAGGCTTAACATGATACGAATGCACGAAGTACACATGACCCTCTGTTAATCCCTTAAATAAAGGCGATTGTTCTTGGAGGAAGGACAGCTTATTCCATCCCATGTGAGGTACCTTATAGCTGCCTTGAAAACGAGATGCTTTGCCTGGAAGCAAATTCAGCCCTTCATTTATGCCATGCTCCTCGCTTTCGCTGAAGAGCAGCTGCATCCCCAAACAGATGCCAAGCAGCGGCTTGCCTGATGCTGCATACTCCTTCGCTACACTGTCCATACCTGTATCACGCAGAGTCTGCATCGCATCCCCAAATGCGCCTACACCTGGAAGGATTGCACCATCTGCTGCAAGGATCGTCTCAGGATCATCTGTAAGGATGTATTCATAGCCAAGGCGTTCAACCGCCTTGCTCACACTATGCAGATTGCCCATGCCGTAATCGATAATCGCGATCATCTTACAGCACTCCTTTCGTTGAAGGCACTCCTTGTACACGAGGATCAATGCTTGTTGCTTCATCAAGGGCACGCCCAAGCGCTTTAAATACGGCTTCAATCATGTGATGTGTATTTTGGCCGTAATGTACAATGACATGCAATGTAATACGTGCTTCAAGCGCAAGCTTCCACAAAAACTCATGAACAAGCTCCGTCGAGAAGCTGCCCACTTGTGATGAAGGGTACTCAGCGCGGTATTCAAAATGCGGACGGTTGCTGACATCAATAATAACTTGTGCCAATGCCTCATCCATAGGTACGAAAACACTTGCGTATCGTTTAATGCCGCGTTTGTCGCCAAGCGCCTCGCGAAGTGTCTGACCAATACAAATTCCGATATCCTCAACCGTATGGTGATCATCAATATCTATATCTCCACGGGCTTCTAGTTCAAGATTAAATTGTCCGTGCTTAATGAACAAATCAAGCATATGGTTCAGAAATGGCACATCCGTGTCAATTTTCGTCTCACCTGTTCCGTCTACCGCAAATGTAAGTTTAATATCCGTTTCATTCGTCTTACGAGCAACCGATGCTTCGCGTACCTTCGTTTCAGCCATGTTCATTCCTGCTTTCTGAATAAGTTATCTGCCACATTTTATAATGATATCTATTTAATTGCGTTCTTTATCTAGACGAACCTCAATGGCACGAGCGTGCCCTTCAAGTCCCTCATGCCGCGCCAGTGTCATGATTTTCTCGCCATTGGCTAGCAAGGCTTCCTTGCTATAGTAAATCAAGCTCGATTTCTTCAAGAAATCATCGACATTTACAGGCGAGGAGAAACGTGCCGTTCCGTTTGTCGGAATTATGTGATTCGGCCCTGCAAAATAATCCCCAACAGGCTCGGAGCTATAAGGTCCGAGGAATATTGCTCCCGCATTCTGAATGTAACCAAGCAGGCGCATAGGGTCGACCGTAAGCACCTCTAGGTGTTCAGGCGCCAGCTGGTTAACAACATCAATACCTGCTTCAAGGGAATCAACAAGCAATACAGCACCGTAACTATCAATAGATTTACGTGCAATTTCCTCACGAGGAAGCGTTGATAACTGGCGCTCAACCTCCGCTACAACAGCTTCACCCAGTTGCTGGGATGGCGTAATGAGAATCGCCGAAGACATCTCATCATGCTCAGCCTGTGATAGCAAATCTGCCGCTACATATACAGGATCAGCGGAGTCATCAGCAAGCACGACGATCTCACTCGGCCCCGCGATGCTGTCGATATCAACTGCACCAAATACAGCGCGCTTCGCCAGCGCCACATAAATATTACCCGGTCCGCAAATTTTATCGACCGGATCAATAGATGCTGTGCCGTACGCAAGCGCGGCAATGGCTTGAGCGCCCCCGACCCGGTACATCTCCTTAACGCCTGCTTCTGCGGCAGCTACGAGAATATACGGGTCGATACCCGCTTTGCCGCCTGTTGCTGGCGGCGTCACCATAACAATCTCCGGCACACCGGCTACCTGTGCCGGAATGACATTCATCAGCACGGACGACGGATAAGCCGCCTTGCCTCCGGGCACATATACGCCGACCCGCTTCAGCGGTCGCATAATTTGCCCGAGCATCGTTCCGTCCTGCTGCAGATCCATCCACGAGGTCCGCATCTGCTTCTCGTGGAATACTCTAATATTTACGGCTGCTTCGCGAATCGCCTCTAGAAAAGCGGCATCGACTACATCATACGCTGCCTCAATCTCCTGCTGTGTCACGCGAAGCGACGCCGCATCCAGCTTAACCCGATCATGCTGCTCTGTGTAACGCAGCAATGCTGCATCACCCTCGGTCTTTACGTCTGCGACGATCCTCAAGACCGACTCATTTTGCTCTGGTGATCCATATTCCACCTCGCGCTTCAAACCAAACTGCTCCGCACGCATCATACGCATATTATCCGCTCCTTCCGTCAATTCGCCATACTCATTTATTATCGTAACACTTGTTTTCTCCTAATCCCGATTAGCCAGTGTCCCCTGCAAACGATCACATAAGCTCTGAATCGCATCATTTTTCATCCGATAGCTGACTCGATTAGCAATCAATCGGCTTGTTATGCCGAAGATAGATTCCATCTCAACGAGCCCATTCTCGCGCAACGTTTGGCCTGTTTCCACCATATCAACGATTCGATCAGCCAGCCCGATCATAGGTGCAAGCTCAATGGAACCGTTCAATTTAATGACTTCCACCTGTTGACCAAGCTCACGGAAATACGCCGAAGCAACGTTCGGATATTTAGTAGCAACGCGCGGATTAATGGTTGGCTTCCAATCTGCCATACCGATTACAGACATCCGGCATTTCGCGATACCAAGATCAAGAAGCTCATAGACGTCCTTATTTTCTTCCAGCAACACATCTTTGCCGACAATTCCGATATCCGCAACGCCGTATTCTACGTACGTCGGCACATCAACCGGTTTCGCCATAATAAACTCCATGCCTACCTCTGGCAGCTCAATGATTAGCTTGCGCGTATCATCAAAATCACTTGGAATCGGCAGTCCCGCTTCACGGAACAGCTTCGATGCCTGCTTATAAATGCGACCCTTTGGCATCGCCACTTTCAAAATATCTCTGCTTGCTCCGCTCATGTGGCGCTGCCTCCTTTAATCCCATTTCCGATATACGATTCCAGGGCTGAATATTGGACACCTTTATGTGTAAAAGGCTTCTCGCTGGCTGAATGCAGCGCAGCTTCCAGCTTCAGTTGATCGACACGTTCCGTAACAACACTTGCACCTTGTGCACGCAGTTCCTGCGCTCTCACAAGCGCTTCTGCGCGTCCCGCTGCTTCATACATAATAAGTGTTCGTTCCGCAGCATTGTCCTCTAGATCGCCAAGCAGCTCAAGCACACGCGTTGTCTTCATTGCGAAGCCTGTAGCAGGTGCCGGTCTTCCAAATTGCGACAGGAGATTGTCATAACGCCCCCCGCTTACAACCGGAAAACCAAGATCAGCTGCATAACCCTCAAACGTCATGCCTGTGTAATAAGAGAAATCACCAATCATTGTCAAATCGATAAGCACATGCTCACATACGCCATAAGCCTTGAGCACATCCCAAATTTCGCAAAGATGGCTAATCGATTCCCGGGCCGTAGCGTCAACGCTTAATTGCAGCGCCTGATCGCAAATCTCTTGACCGCCGCGCAAACGCAGAATGCCCTCCAACTCGCGCTGTACAGGCTCATCAAGCGCCAAGTCGCGAAGATGCTGGCGGTAACCGACAAAATCACGTCCCAGCAGATACCCCTTTAGCTGCTCTTGCGCTTCAATGCGACCTGGCAATGTCTCTTCCAATAGTCCGTTAAGGAAGCCCACATGCCCAATAGCAATCTTAAACCGCTCGACACCCGCAGCCTTTAGCGAAGCAATCGCCAGAGCTACTACCTCTGCATCCGCTTCTGCTGAAGAATCGCCTACCAGCTCCACACCTGTTTGGAAAAACTCAGCCTCACGGCCTGCTTCCTCCTCAATGGAACGGAATACATTGGAATGGTAGGAAAGACGCTGTGGGAAATCGGCTTGCTTCAGCAACGATGCCACCACGCGGGCAATTGGCGCCGTCATATCGGAGCGCAGCACAAGCGTTGTGCCTCGGTTGTTAAGCAGCTTGAATAACTTCTGATCGGATGTAGAGCTTGCTACCCCTACAGTATCGTAATATTCCATAGTTGGCGTAATAATTTGTTCATAGCCCCAGCCTTGCATGCAAGCAAGCACCTGACGTTCAATATGACGCAGCTTCGCGACTGCGCCTGGCAAGTAATCTTTAAGGCCAGTTGGCTTCTCAAATACTTTTGGTTTCGTCATTCTATCTCACCTTCGGTCGCTTTATTGCTTTAAAGTGCTACCATGGTACCATGCTAACAAATTAAAGAGTTTAGTCGTAATATTAGCATGAAAAGCAAGAATTCGTCAAGCCAGCAGAAGCCTTTTTGGCCTGCCAAATAAGAAAGCCTCAGCCCGAGTGAGCGCAGCTCATCCGGATGAGGCTTTCTCGATATTTAATTTAAAAATCTATTCGTGTATTCATCCTGACTACCAGACAAAACACTATTGCTTCGGACGATCTCTCGCATAGGATTGCCTCCTACGAATGCATAGGCAGGAACATCCTTATGGACTACAGAGCCGGCTGCCACTACAGCATGATCTCCTATCGTGACTCCTGGCAATATGGTTGTATTCGCTCCAATCATGACATGAGAGCCAATGACAACATTCCCAAGCCGATACTCCTTGATCAAATATTCATGTGTGAGAATGGTTGTGTTATATCCAATTATCGAATTATTGCCAACCGTGATCCGTTCAGGAAAGAAAACATCGACCATAACCATTAAGGCAAATGCCGTATGCTCCCCAACCTTCATGCCAAGCACGCGGCGATAGATCCAATTTTTGAGTGGAAGAAACGGACAGTACCGTGCCAGCTGTATAAAAATAAAATTGCGAACCGACTTCATTCGGCTCACGGTAGAATACACCTGCCATAATGCGTTCGGACCTTCCACCGGATATCGTTCAACTTTACGCAAGCGTCTCCCGCTCCAATCCTACAAATGAATAAAGATCCCGCATATCATGAATAACATGATGCGCGCCCACTTCCTTCAGCTTCTGCTCGCCCTTCAATGACCAAGCAACGCCTACTGCTATCGTACCAGCTGCAATCGCTGACTGAATATCAACAATACTGTCGCCAACCATCATCGTAGTAGCAGGATCTGCACCCAATAAATCAATTGCTTTCTTTACGGGCTCTGGATGCGGCTTTGCATTTACAACATCATCAATCGTAACGATTGCGTCAATGTAATCAAATAGACCAACATATTTTAAACCGCGCTCTGTCGTCAAACGCATCTTCGTCGTAACGACACCGATTTGAATGCCCTGACCGTGCAATCTCTCAATTACATCATTCACATGATCGAAAGCTTTAACATACTCGTCATGCAGCCTCAAATTCACTTCGCGATATGCCGCTACAAGGTCTGTAACATCCTCTCGTCCGGAGAACCGCCGCATTTGATTGGTAAGAGGCTCTCCCATGCTTGGAATAATATGCTCTCGTCCAAATCCTTCGGGTGTTACACCTTCCAGAGACTCAATAAACGAGCGAATAATTAGCTCATTGGTGTCTATAATGGTGCCATCCAAATCGAACAGCATCGTTTTGATCGTGCTCGTCATCACGAAACCTCCTAAATTACTCTGCCTTGTCAGCCTCATCTTTTTTTGATAGTACAGCAGAGCCTTTCACTTCCGTTGGTGCATTATCAATTCCGCCGTTTCTCTCCGGTTTGCTTGTAACGATCGGGTCCAGATAGTGCTCAGACGCTAAGCCAGTCTTACGTCTAACGACAATGAGAACAATTGCACCTAAGATAAGCAGCAATGCTAATACTTGTGAAATTCGAATGTTTCCATAAGCCGGATCTAAATAGCCTTGCTTGAATACAAGTTCCATAGGAGACCAAAGCCCATTAATGAAGGAAGCCAACCAACTTGGTCCTCTGAAGGCTAAGCTGTCCGTACGCAAAGCTTCAATGAAGAAGCGACCGATTGAATACCAGATAAAGTAGCTTGCCATAAGTTCGCCTGCACGAAGAAACTTTTGACGGCGAAGCACCATTAGGATAGCGATGCCCAGCAAACTCCAAAGCGATTCATATAGAAATGCCGGATGACGATAAGCGCCCTCTTGGATAGCCTGATCCACAATAAACATATGATCGACGATGAACTTTGGAATATGAAGGGTGTTCCTTAGAAAGTCTTCACTAACTGGTCCGCCATAAGCTTCCTGATTCATGAAGTTGCCCCAGCGTCCGATCATTTGACCAGCAAGTAAGCCAGGCACACAAATATCTACCATGCGCCAGAAGTTATAGCCTTTGTAACGGAAATAGAAGAAGCCGCAAATAAATGCTCCAATTATGGCACCGTATATGGCTATACCGCCATTCCATATTTTGAACACATCAATAAGGTTACCCTTGTAATCTTCCCACATAAACGCTACATAATAAATTCGCGCTCCAATTATGGCAGAAGGAACACCCAGAAGAAGCAAGTCCATGAATAAATCAGGCTTAATGCCGAACCGCTTTCCTTCCTGTATAGCCAGCATAAGACCAGCCAAAGCTCCCAATCCCAATATAATACCGTACCAATGTACCGATAATGATCCAATTGAAAAGGCAATTGGATTAATGGCTAAAGTCTGCATTATTAGATATCTCCTCTACAATCAATCGTAATCGTCCATATCGTCAGCTATAGTCTCTGTAAGCTTATTCGTAAATTGAAGTGCTGCATTATAACCCATCCGCTTCAATCGGAAGTTCATCGCTGCTACCTCGATAATAACCGCTAAGTTACGTCCGGGCCGTACGGGTACGGTTACAAGCGGTATATCTGTATCTATTATTCTCGTTGTTTCCTCATCTAGCCCAAGGCGATCATACTGCTTGTCCTGCTGCCAATTCTCCAGCTTAATAACAAGGCCTATACGCTTCTGAGTGCGCACAGCCCCCGCTCCGAACAAGGTCATTACATTAATAATACCAAGACCGCGAATTTCTAGAAGGTGACGAATGAGCTCAGGTGCACTGCCGTGCAGCTGTCCATCAGATGTCTGCCTAATCTCTACCGCATCATCGGCAACTAGTCGGTGTCCGCGTTTTACAAGCTCAAGAGCTGTTTCACTTTTACCTATCCCGCTTCCTCCTGTGATCAGCATACCCACACCATAGACATCCACGAGTACGCCATGAATCGTCGCGGTTGGAGCTAGCTTTTTCTCCAGAAAATCCGTTATCCGGCTCGACAGAATCGTCGTTGCCACATTGCTGCGCAAAACGGGAACCTGCTTCTCATTGGATTGATCAAGCAGCTCCTGCGGTGCTTCTAAGCCTCTAGTCAAAATAACACAAGGTGTATCGTCATTAAAGAGACGTACCATACGGTCCTTGCGTTCTTCGCTGTCCAGCATGTTCAGGAACGATATTTCCGTTCGTCCAAGCAGCTGTACCCGCTCACTTGGATGGTAATGGAAGTAACCGGCCATCTCAAGACCCGGTCGATACAAATCATCTACAGTAATGGCGCGCTTCATTCCATCCTCACCAGCCATAATTTCAAGCTGGAATTGTCGAACAAGTTCAGACACTTTCACTTTTTTCGGCATCGTAGGTCCTCCTTCATATGGCAACTGATTTATTCGAATATGTATGTTTATTTCCAATGTCTTCATCGTAAAGGAAAAAGGCGCTGAACGCAACGTTTCCTCCGTTGCCCAGCGCCTCTAATCATTTAATTCTTATGCTGATTGGCTCCTTGACGTAGCCTGGGAACTGCTCAATGTCAAAAGTAAGCGGCTGTTTATAGTCCGCTTTCGGAATACGATAAAAGTAGGAAACCTTATCTTCACTCGTACTCCAACTTATAGCTGTTCCACTCCTATCCAATATTGGATAACTGGTTCCCGATGCATCCTTGAATACGCCTTGATGCTTAAATAATGTGTAGCCTAATTGCATGTCGATCTCATCTAATTTCATTAATTCAAACGTCAGGTCATACCCGTCAGCTACCTCATCTTTTTTTACTAGCTGAAGCTTATTATCCGGCGACGATATCGTTTCTACTTTATCCGTATCGATCGTTAGGCTCAACTGGTTTTCCGACAAGAACATACCGTCCGCCTCAAACGTTAGTTTCTTCGGTTTTTCGAAGTAACTGCTCTTGAAATGACGGGTCAAGAGCGGATTTAAGTCTCCAAATCCCGTACTCGTCTCGTATCGTCTCCCCTTCTCATCGACCAAAGCCATATTTATAAAGTGATTTGCACGTTTATCATTGTTGGAATCCGCTTCGAACATTAAAGACACTTGAAGCGGTGTAATAATAGCCTTATTTATAGTGAACCGCTGACCGCTAACCACAAACGATTGGTTAAGCTCAATTTCCTCTCTCATACCCGCAAATTTGCTATGATCAATCAGAAAGTCAATTTCAAGCCACTGATCGCCCAACATGAGGCTAAATTGAATACCGTTAGGCATGGGTACGCCATCACTCATCAAAATATCTAAATAATCATGGATTGGAGCATCTGATTTATCCTTTTCATTTGTAGGGAAGTGCGACGAAGCAATTGCAGCCACTACTTCTCCCCCATCATCAGTCTTCAATTTATAGTTGAGAAAGCCTGTGTTACCATTTAAGCCTGGGCCCTCGGCGGTATATATAATAACAAGGCGCTGATCGTCTGCAATGATACCATCCACTGTAAGCTTGTAGCCGTTCTTCTCAACAGATTCATTAACAGGTTGAATAAAATCATTATTAATGGCTGACATAAGTGTCTTATCACCTTGAATCAATTCAACAAATCCGCTTAAACCCGGGATCTCCTTCATCATTTCCGCAAAGGCGGGAGATACACGAACGAACGCAGTAAGCATGAACATAATACAAACAGCGGATAGGCACATGCCTAGACTAATCCTCTTACGTTTTCTACGAACACTCCTCCGCTTGCCAAGCTCTATTCCTCTTACAATAGAACCATCCAGTGCTTCTTCTGTTACTTGCTCGATTTCTTGTTCCATAAGATCCTTATCCCTTAGCAGTGCTTGATTGTCCTGCTCCAGACCCTTCTTGTTTTCCGCGCTCATCCTGTATTCCCTCCTCCATGAATGTCGTGTCTGTTCTCATAAGCTTTAATGCCTTGTTGAGCCAAGTGCGAATGGTTCCATCTGGCTTCTCCAGTAGCTCTGCAATTTCTGTAATTGTCATATCCCGATAATATTTTAGCGTGATCACCATTCGCAGATTAGGTGGTAACGCCTGTACGCCAGCTGCAATATCTAATTTTTCCGCTGTATCGGTGTTTCCCATTACAATATGGTTACCTTGCAGCTGCACAAGCCCCTCCGCCGGCAGCTCCCTTGTCCTCTTCTTCCGAGCATCCATACAGACGCGTATTAAGATCCGCATGATCCATGTCGTAAAATACTTCGGTTCACGCAAAGTCCGCCGCTTCTCCCACACTCTGCACACTGTTTCTTGGATTGCTTCCAAGGCATCCGTCTCATTGCGCATATAGGAGTAGGCAATGCCGTACATTTGCCGCTTATCTATATCAATCCGCCGGATCAGTGCTTCTTCATCGCCTCTAATGGCAGCTGCTGCGCACATATCCTTATCCACCCGTTTATCTCCCTTCGGCAAGCCTGATATCTACCCATACTCATTTGATTTTTTCCTATTAGACGCGCCAACCCCCTAAACGGTTTTAGCTATATGCAAAAAAAAGAGAACCGTTGGAATGATCCAACGGTCCTCTTGTAAATGAAGCTATTTCCTAAGCTTCGTAAATGTTAAGTTCTGTTTCTTTGTCGAACAAATGTGCTTTGTTCATGTCAATTGCAAGCTTAACTGTTGTGCCATCACGTAGGCCAGAACGACCGTCAACGCGAGCGATAACCGTGTCAGTGCCGATACCGTTAAGGTATAGGTACATTTCGTGACCAAGGTTTTCAGCAACCTCAACATTTGCATTCACGATTGTTTGCGGTGAAGCTTCCAAGAATACTGGCTCTTCATGAAGATCTTCTGGACGAATGCCTAGAATTACTTCTTTACCGCCGTAACCTTTCGAACGAAGCGATGCCGCTTTGCCTTCAGGTACAACAACGTCAACGCCGCTTGCTTTGAAGCGAAGCGCTCCGCCTTGCTCAGTCAACGTACCAGAGATGAAGTTCATCGAAGGTGCGCCGATAAAGCCAGCTACGAAGATGTTAACAGGGTGGTTGTAAAGCTCTTCTGGGGAAGCCGTTTGTTGAATGAAACCATCTTTCATTACAACGATGCGATCGCCCATTGTCATTGCTTCGATTTGGTCATGCGTTACATAGATTGTAGTTGTTTCAAGACGTTTTGTAAGCTTGCTGATTTCAGCACGCATTTGTCCACGAAGTTTCGCGTCCAAGTTGGAAAGCGGCTCATCCATCAAGAATACTTGCGGCTCACGAACGATTGCGCGTCCTAGTGCAACCCGTTGACGTTGACCACCGGAAAGTGCTTTTGGTTTACGGTCAAGCAAATGCTCGATATCTAGAATTTTAGCAGCTTCACGAACACGTTTGTCGATGTCTGCTTTTTTGAATTTACGAAGTTTAAGGCCGAAAGCCATGTTTTGATAAACGTTCATATGCGGGTACAAAGCGTATGATTGGAATACCATCGCGATGTCGCGGTCTTTAGGAGCTACGTCATTTACAAGACGGTCGCCAATGAACAATTTACCTTCTGAAATTTCTTCTAGACCTGCAATCATACGAAGAGTTGTCGATTTACCGCAACCGGACGGTCCAACCAATACGAGAAACTCTTTGTCTTTAATATCTAAGTTAACGTCAGTAACCGATGCTTTGTCAGTTCCCGGATATTTTTTGTAAATGCCTTCTAAACGTACGCCTGCCATGATAATTTTCCCCCTAGAAAGAAATTTCGTTATGCATTTATCTTATCTTACATAGAGGCTTGTGACTATGCACATACTTTACAAAAAAACTAATTTCTTTTCGTAACTTTGTACAATAGTAATATGATTTTAACTAGCACTGCATCACGAAATTGTCTTACATCAAGTCCGGTTTCGTGCTTAAGCTTATCAAGACGATACAGTAAAGTATTCCGATGAATATATAATTTCTTTGCCGTTTCACTTACATTGCAGTCCAATGTAAAGAAGGTCTCCAGCGTGCTTAGCATCTCTGATTCCACAAATAAATCCGCGCGCTTTAATGATTGCTCCAAATATTTGGCCCGCTGCGTCTCAGGAATTGCATTTAACAAACGCTCCAGCTGCAGCATCCACGGCAAGTGTATATTAGTCCCTACATGAAATTTACGTCCGAGATTAATCGTTTCACGGAGCAAAACAGTCGTCTCGACCATCCCTTTAGCTGGTGAAGTCGGATGAGCAACTGCAAGATGGCATTCACCAATCCATTCACTGGCCAGCATCTCATGCAATCCTAAGGCGATAGATGCCAAACTGTCCTCAAGTGTTTCTTCCTCTTGCTCGATGAAGCTGTCGGAATCCTCATCTTTAAGCAAGGAAACCGAACCCCAAATCAGCCACTCCTGACTTTTTAGCGGAATCAATAAGACATCCTCAGATAGGAATGAACGAAGCAGCTTCTCTAGCTCTGTATACGTTCCTTGCTTAGTATTAGCTTGCTCCGTTACAAGCAAGAATGGAATCATCTCACTAAAGAGACGGCTTCCAACAGTCAAATGATCAGGCAAAGAATAAGCTGGCTCGTCCGACTCTAGTTGCTTGTCGATCCATTCACTTAGTTTAAGCGCAATTCGTTCTGACTCCGAAATAACAACTGTTGATTTCTCCGACCCATCACCGCGATCTAATTGAAGTGTCCAACTAATTAATTCTTTTTCTGACCTTGTCATTGAAGGTTTATCTATTTCCAACAATTCTAAGTTAGCGCTATCAATCATTGCAATAAACCAAATTACTCCGTCTCTTTCTGCTCGTTGACCAACTAATGGAGTCGTTTCTATCCCATCATGTAATCGCAATGCCTCTGATTCCTTTATTAAATCATTCCATTCCGCAATCGACTTCGTAACGATATGTATCGGACAATTCAAAATGTGCTGCAGCGGCTTCAACCAGTCTGTCTTGCTCATTTCTCTATCTCCATTCTCCACTAGCGCTAACGACAACAATGACATAGATGCATCAAAGCGATATTCAATCCATTTCGTTAGAACGCTTTTTTTCGTCATTGTACCATATCAGCCCAGCTAATTCAGCCTATATAAAGCAAAAGAATAATAGACAACAAAGCAAACAACGCCGCAACTAGATAAAGGAAGGACACTGTCTGTACTTGATTAAGACCCCATTTCATCAAAATATGATGCGTATGAAGCTTGTCTGCTTGATGCAAGCTTTGCCCGCTCAGCAGGCGGCGCAGCATGACATAGACCGTATCAAATATGGGTAGTCCAAGTGCTAATAGAGGTACAAGCAGCGTAATAAAAGTTGTTTTTTTGAACGCTCCTTCAACTGCTATCACGGATAAGGTGTAGCCAAGAAAGGTGGCGCCCGCGTCCCCCATAAATATTCGTGCAGGATAAAAGTTATGGATTAGAAATCCAAGCGAAGCCCCTGCTACGATGACGGCGAGTACCGCGGTATCCGACTGGCCTGTAACCAGCGCTCCTATAAATAAGGTTAGAGAGGAAAGACTGCATACTCCGGAGGCTAAGCCATCGACGCCGTCAATAAAGTTAATCATATTGATAAGCGCGAACACCCATATCATAGTCATAAGCAAAGAGAACCAATCTGGGAAAAAGATATATAAACCGCTGAATGGATTAACAATCCCCGCGATTTTAATATGGAAAAAATAAGGAATAGACGCTACTCCTAAGTAAATAATAACGCGAGGCCATACCGGAAATTCCTTACCTTTTGCTTTGGAGGCATCATCAATAAGCCCAATGCAAACAAGCAAAAAACCACCCAATGCAATTGTTTTTGTTAGCGGTGTAAAGCCAATAAACAGAAGCATGACAATAACACAGCTTGCGAATATAGCCGCTCCCCCCATAAGAGGAATCGGTTTATTATGTATTTTACGAGTCGTTGGCCGGTCAACAAATCCTAAGCGAAGCGCAAGCTTTCGAAGCGGCGGCACGCCAGCAACTACAATTACAAAGCTTATCAAAGCCGCTAACCCATAAATCATTGCAACTACCCCTTTTATTTTTCTGTATGTATACATTGTTCCCTTTTATCGCTAAAATACAAGAAAACATGCTAAGTTGTTTGCCCCCTTTCCCCATCTGTGATACGATTAATCGTATTTAGTTTATCGGAATACTATTGTTTGAAAAAAATAGACAACTATAGCGGAAAGTAGTGTGTTCTAATGTCCAATATCGTTATTATTTCAGGAAGTCCCAATGCTTCATCACGCCTAAACGGGATAACAAATTTTGTACAACAGCAGCTTGCTGAAAAGCATTTATCATCCCATCTCATTACTGTGGTTGATCTTCCGGCTGAAGATCTTATACATGCTCGTTTTGGCAGCCCTGCTATTATTGAAGCCAATCAAATCGTTGAGGCAGCCGACGCAGTCATTATTGCAAGTCCTGTTTATAAAGCCTCTTATACAGGTGTATTGAAAACCTTCTTGGATCTTCTTCCGCAAAAAGGACTCAACGGGAAAGTAATTGCGCCTTTATTTATCGGAGGAACAATCGCTCATCTTCTATCCATCGACTATGCCCTTAAGCCTGTTCTTGCTTCCATGGGTGCTAAGCTTTACGTAAGTGGTGTTTACGCAATAGACGCTCAAATTAGCCGTACGCAAGAACCTAACGAAGAGCCAGTATTCGAATTAGATGAGGAATTGAAGCTTCGTTTAAGTGAAACTGTTAATGAGCTTACTTATGAGCTTTCTATTCGAAATAAATAAAAGCATAAAAAAAGGTCTGCTATCATTAATGATGGCAGACCTTTTCCCTATTCAATATATATTTTATAACTCATCCAGCCTAAGAACAACATTGCTATAAACCTTTTAAGTCACCTTATTAGGCATAAAAATAAAAAAAACCTCAGATCATAGGATCTAAGATTACGATTGTGTTTTTAAAAAAAATGGTGAGTCATGTAGGATTCGAACCTACGACACCCTGATTAAAAGTCAGGTGCTCTACCAACTGAGCTAATGACTCATGGTGAGTAAAAACTGGTGGAGGATGATGGATTCGAACCACCGAACTCAGAGAGAGCAGATTTACAGTCTGCCGTGTTTAGCCACTTCACTAATCCTCCATATTACTTATTTTCCGTATAACGAAAAATAAAGTGGTGGCTCGGGACGGAATCGAACCGCCGACACGAGGATTTTCAGTCCTCTGCTCTACCGACTGAGCTACCGAGCCTAACTTTAAAGAAAAAAATGGCGGAGCTGACGGGATTCGAACCCGCGGTCTCCTGCGTGACAGGCAGGCATGTTGGGCCACTACACCACAGCTCCAAGTGGATCCGGTTATAAACCGAATAAGAAAATAATGGTGGAGGATGACGGGATCGAACCGCCGACCCTCTGCTTGTAAGGCAGATGCTCTCCCAGCTGAGCTAATCCTCCAGGGTAAATATGTAAAGAATGAATGGTAGCGGCGAAGGGGATCGAACCCCCGACCTCACGGGTATGAACCGTACGCTCTAGCCAGCTGAGCTACACCGCCACGCTTGTCCCTCGAAAATTTGTCGCTTGCATCGTTTCGAGGACCGTTGCAAGATCAGAACATTACGCCCTGAAAACTGGATATGAAAGATAGAGGCTGCTGAAGCCTTAAAGCTACTGTCTGCTGGATGTATGGGTCACAGCAAACCATTTTTAGGATAAGCCCTCGACCGATTAGTATTCGTCAGCTCCACACATTGCTGTGCTTCCACCCCGAACCTATCAACCT
>NZ_JBWDNR010000016.1:0-78802 GCF_056269295.1 Paenibacillus sp. J31P13 | reverse complement strand
TCTCCAAATTGGTGTTTGACTTGCTCAAAAACTTTTATCGCTTTTTCGCTCATCCCGAAGGATTTGCGAGGCAGTTTGTTACTCGTTGTTCAGTTTTCAAAGAGCAATCTTTGTTGCTTGTTTTTCTCGTGTGCGCCGTGTGTTTCAGCGGCGACTCAAATAATATATCACGTGGGCCAAATGAATGCAAGCACTTTTTCAAAATAACTTTCATACATGCATTTATATCATAAATATCGCCTATTTTCTATAATAATCATTCTTATTATAGTAGAAAAAACGAGCCCCGCATGTAAATACGGGGCTCGTTTCTGTTTATATTCATTAATATTGTTTCTTTACTGTATATTTCGAAGCATCCTTTATAAACTCCGTCTTCTTATTGCTGTTCTTTAAGCCCGCATCAACTGTCGTATCAATCGTTACCCATTTACCATTTAAATAAACTTCATTCCACGCATGATAGGTATCTACGTATTCGCTATCGCCCATAAGAAGCTTCGTCGGAATGCCGCTACTTCGAAGCATAGCTGCAAATAATGAAGCGTAACCGTAACAGATATCTTTTTTCAGTTGGAAAGTACGATCAATGCTCGGTATGTAATCCGTCGGCACTTTAGCAGCCAGTTGATTATCGTAATTGATGTTACTAATTATGTAGTCGTAAATTGCTTTTACTTTATCTGTATCGGTCTTTTTGTTTTTGATAAGTTCCTTCGCTTTTATGATTGCATCGCTATTGCTTGTCCAAGCGATATTTTGAACCGAGTTTAAATAGACCGTATTACTGTTCTTCATATTAAGTGTAACTTTTTGTTGGTTCACTACCTTGAATTTATTTGCAGTCGTATTTTCCAACAGTGTAATCGTATACTCACCGTTACCGAGCTGCAACGCGAATCCTTCATCTTTTTTATCGGCAGATAGGTTATAGGTATAATTGGTTGTGCCCTTTGCAATCATCAGCTTCGTTTTCACTTTAGCATTAACCGCATATTGCACCGAAACAACACCATTATTCAAGTTATCTGTATTTAACCAGGCTACTGCTGCATCCGCTTGAGCTGATGTTACATTAATAGATAGCAAAAGAATAACTGCTGCTGCCACTAATAGTACAAACTTACGCATATAAAAAACTCCCTTCGGCGGCCAGGCTGCCATCTTATAGAAGGCCCTTTAGCTTTGCGTCCCTACCTTTCGATAGGTTTGCCATTATCGTATAAAGTTCTTCATCATTGGGATTATACCCTAATAAACAAAAAAAGCTTGTCCATTCGGTAACTGGCTGCCATCTAACGGAAGGCCCTCTAGTTTTGCGTCCCTATCTTTCGACAGGTTTGCCATTATCGTGTATCGCTTTGTTAATTTTACTTTATCATATAAATCTACAAAATCAATATAATTTGGCAAATAATGCGCCATAATTTGGTAGTTTATAAGGCTTCATGCATCTATTTCCCGTGCTGTGCCAAAATAAAAAAAGACTGTCAGGCTCCGATAGCCTAACAGTCCTATTTGTTCTTATTCACCAGAGCGCTGTTCTCTCATATGCGGGAACAACAGAATATCGCGAATTGAAGGGGCGTTAGTAAGCAGCATAACCAGACGGTCAACGCCGATGCCTAGTCCGCCTGTTGGAGGCATACCATATTCTAAGGCACGCAAGAAATCCTCGTCCATCTCATGCGCTTCATCGTTACCATGCTCACGCTCTACTAGCTGTGACTCAAAACGCTCGCGTTGATCGATTGGATCATTCAGCTCAGTAAATGCATTCGCATGTTCACGCGCCACGATAAAGAGCTCAAACCGATCTGTGAAGCGCGGATCAGCATCGCTTTTCTTAGCTAGCGGCGAAATCGCAACAGGGTGACCCGTTACAAATGTAGGTTGAATCAATGTGTGCTCACAGAATTGCTCGAAGAATGCATTCAAAATATGACCAAATGTCATATGCGGCTCAACACCGACCTTATGTTCTTTTGCCAAACGATGTGCTTCCTCGTCGCTCATCTCTACGCCAAAGTCTACGCCTGTAATCTCTTTAACAATCTCAACCATGCTGACACGGCGCCATTGCGGAGTCAGGTCGACATCTTGACCTTGATACGTAATTTTCGTAGTACCAAGCACTTCTTGCGCGATGTGGGCGATAAGATTTTCAGTCAATTCCATAATATCCTTGTAATCAGCATATGCCTCATAAAGCTCAATCATCGTAAACTCTGGATTATGACGAGTCGAAATACCTTCATTACGGTATACGCGTCCAATCTCATAAACCTTCTCTAGACCGCCTACGATCAACCGTTTCAAGTGAAGCTCGATCGCGATACGCATGTAGAGCTTCATATCTAGCGCATTATGATGCGTTTCGAAAGGACGTGCTGCCGCTCCGCCTGCAATAGAATGCAAGGTTGGCGTTTCTACCTCTAGGTAGTCACGGGAGTCTAGGTAGCGACGCATAGACTGAATGATCTTCGAACGAGTAATGAACGTTTGTTGGACATCCGGATTCACAATAAGGTCAACATAACGTTGGCGATAGCGAAGTTCGACATCCTTCAGACCGTGATACTTATCCGGCAATGGAAGCAGCGATTTCGTTAGTATCTCGATATCAAGAGCCTTAACCGAGACCTCGCCTGTATTTGTTTTGAATACAACACCGTTCACTCCAATGATATCACCGATATCAAGCAAATCGAAGGCCGCAAACTTATGCTCCTCAACGGTATCCTTACGAACATAAATTTGAACTCTGCCGCTCAAATCTTGAATCGTAGCAAAGCCCGCTTTACCCATACCGCGCTTTTGCATAATACGTCCGGCAATGCTCACCTTAATTTCTTGCTCTTCCAGCTCTGCTTTACTTGCAGCTTCATGAGCTTGTACGATTTCTTTCGCTTGATGCGTCCGTTCGAATTTACGTCCAAATGGATCAATTCCTAGACCGCGAAGCTCGTCCAGTTTGTCTCTACGAATTTGCAAAAGCTCACTAAGCTCTTGTTGTTCATTATTCTGATTTTCCACTTCTTCATCTCCTTGACACGTTCCGCAAGCATAAATAGCTGTCGCCTTCTTTTGGCGTTCTGACGAAAACAGCTCGCTTTGCAGCTTAATATTCTCATTGATTGATCACAATCATGTATTCTTATATTGTAAACGTTCAAAAAGCTTCCTACAAGGAAGCTTTTTGAATCATGCATAGCAAATCTTATTTTTTGATGTCGAGAATTTTGTATTGAATGATGCCCACTGGAACGTTAACTTCAACGATTGTGCCAATTTTTTTGCCCAAGATCGCTTTACCAACCGGACTCTCATTCGAGATTTTGTTTTGCAATGGATCTGCTTCCGCAGTACCAACGATGGAATATTCCATTTTGTCGCCAAATTCCATATCTTCAACCGTTACAATGGAACCGATGCTCACCATATCAATGGCAATGTCGTCATTATTTATAATCCGCGCGTTGCGCAGCATTTTCTCAAGGGTAAGGACACGGCCTTCGATGAATGCTTGTTCGTTCTTAGCATCTTCGTACTCCGAGTTTTCACTAATATCGCCATAGCCGATGGCTACTTTAATACGTTCAGCAACTTCACGACGTTTGACCGACTTCAAGTTCTCTAATTCATCTTCGAGCTTCCGCAGTCCTTCTTGTGTCAGAATGATTTGCTTATCGTTCATCTACCCGATTCTCCTGTCATGTGAGTAATTTTCATACCTAGTATGAATTCACTTGTTACCTAATATATTACGCTTCTTTACCATCATACCAACTGTTGTTAGAAGCGCTCTTGATGTACTGGTTGATTATATTGCACGATTATATTGCAAAGGTACCCTGAATGTCAATCAAAGCCAAACGAACCATTGAAACCGTTTCATTTCTGATAGTCGTAGCAGAAGCCGCATAGAAGCGGCTCTTGTCAATTGGTGTCGGATGGCTAAGCGATCTCCGGCAGCTCTGATATTCCATCTAAAGTAAGACTAGTGCGCAGCCTCGGCTGCTGCACTTGCATTTCCGCCTAATCCTGCGCTTTGCAGCTCCATTTCAGCTTCCTCTTCAAGCGTTCTTACGTAATTTTCCAAAATCGCTACCATAGGGTCACGACCGATTTCTTCCCTAATAACATCCTTCACGCGTGCTCCGCCCGTAAGACCTTTTAGGTACCATGACAAATGCTTGCGCATTTCACGTACGGCAACTGCTTCAATCTTCAGCGCCACTAAACGATCAAGGTGCAAAATAGCGACCTCTATTTTTTCGCGCGGCGTTGGATCACTAAGCAATTCGCCATTTGTTAAGTATTGAATGGTACGATACAGCATCCATGGGTTTCCGAGTGCACCGCGTCCAATCATAACGCCGTCGCAGCCCGTATGTTCCAGCAAACGTTTTGCATCCTCTGGAGAGAATACGTCGCCGTTTCCTATTACGGGAATACCTACCGATTGTTTAACATCCCTTATAATGTCCCAATTAGCCTTGCCTGTATACAATTGCTCACGCGCACGGCCATGAACACTAACCGCATTACCGCCAGCCCATTCAACAGCCCTTGCATTCTCTACCGCATAAATATGCTCATCATCCCAGCCGATGCACATTTTCTCAGTCACCGCTTTTGAACGGCATCAACGACAGCTGATACCATTTCATAAGTCTTGTTTGGATCAAGCAGTCATCTAGCTCCTGCATCGCATTTCGTTACCTTCGGCACCGGGCAGCCCATATTGATATCAATAATGTCTGCATTCGTCTGCTTATCAACAACTTTAGCAGCTTCAACTAGCGACTCTCGGTCACCACCGAAAATTTGCAAGCTAAGCGGCTTCTCCCGCTCATCTACAAAAAGCATTTCTAGTGTTTTTTTGTTACCGTGCAAAATAGCCCTGTCGCTCACCATTTCCGCACATACAAGTCCTGTTCCAAATTCCTTAAGCCGGGTTGCACACGCCTGCCATCGGAGCTAGCACCACTCTGTTCTTCATCTCGATGTCTCCGATTTTCAGCATGTCCCTCCTTGCTCCTCTTCAATAAGTTTATATAGTATTATGCTCATCATTACTCACGATCGCTGGACATTAACTCCTCATAGCTGATACCTAGTGTTTTGGCAATATGATTCAGCAGTTTCGGGTCTGTCTTTCTCGTTCCTCGCTCAAGTGAGCCGAGAACGGCTACCGAAACGCCAAGCTCCTTGGCCAGCTCCTGCTGAGTATAGCCTTTTAGCTTTCTAAAGGCTCTGACGCGCTGCGCCAATTGGTTGTTTTCCATAACGTGATGCCTTCCTTTCCATCCTGAAGCGCTGCCTCAGACGCTGCCTTCACTTGTTCCTGCAGAACATGCGACGAAGTGATAACATCACTCAGCGGCACAAGCACGAACGACCGCTCCAGCATACGCGGATGCGGCAGTGTCAGCTCTTCTTGATCCATTTTGACATTATCATATAAGAGGAGATCAAGGTCAATGGTTCTTGGCCCCCAACGTATATGTCTGACACGCCCAAGCTGCCCCTCAAATGCAAGAAGCTGACGCAGCAAGAGCAAGGGAGAGAGTATCGTCCGAACAGCCATCACCATATTGAGAAAAGGCGGCTGATCCGTGTAACCGACTGGGTCCGTTTCATAAATGCCCGACACTCTAGTTACTTCTATATGCGGGTGCGAGTCCATGAGCTGGAGAGCTTGATCCAGCAGTTGCTCACGTTCCCCCATATTGGAACCTAGTGCGACATAGGCTTCCATCCATACGCCTTCAGGCGGGAATTGTTCGTCCATCAGCGTCCCGCTTTCTGCGCATTTCAACCGTTACTCCGTCAAAGTGGATGTCAAACGGCGGATGCGGCTTCGTTACTCGAACCGTCACTTCATTTACCATAGTATAAGCTTCCAATACCCGCGATGCAATATGACCGGTCAAAGCCTCAATAAGCTTAAACGGTGGTCCCTCTACAATCTCTTTCGCAAAAGCATGGATTTCTGCATAATTAATCGTATAGTTCAAATCATCAGTTAATGCTGCCTTATGCAAATCCATCTGTAGTTCAATATCGATATAAAATTGTTGCCCCAGTTTATTCTCTTCGGGAAATACGCCATGATATCCGTAAAAACGCATGCCACGAATAATCATATTATCCATATTACTCACTCTCCTTAATATAAAAGCTCTAGCTGTGCATGAACGTATACAGATAAACTAGCTGCGATAGACAATTGCGTCTGTCATAATCGCCGTCCGCTTAATCGCGCCTACATCATGTACACGCACGATTTGACAGCCCTGCGCAATACCGAGCGTGACGGTCGAAGCCGTCCCCTCTACAAGTTCACCAACCGGCAGGTTCAGCGTCTGCCGTATAAAGCCTTTGCGTGAGGTGCCGAGCAGAACCGGATAACCAAGCGCAGTAAGCTCTGATAGATGGCCGAGCAAATCGAGGTTGTCCTCATAGGTTTTGGCGAAGCCGATGCCGGGATCAAGCCATATTTGGTCATCGGCAACGCCGGCAGCATGGGCGATGCCGATGCTCTCTTGCAGATCAGCGAGCACATCCGGGACGAGGTTCACATAGTCCCTAGTCTGGCGGTTATGGCTGATTATGATTGGGCAGCCATACTCGGCAGCTGCAGCGGCCATATCGGGGTCAGCTTTAAGGCCCCAAATATCATTAAGGATATGCGCCCCAGCCTCCATGGCTTGGCGCGCGGTACCTGGTTTGTAGGTATCAATGGAAAGGGGAATATGAGGCAGCGCTTCTCGAACCGCCCGAATAACGGGCAGAATACGCCGTACCTCCTCCTCTTGTTCAACAGGTGTAAAGCCGGGACGAGTCGATTCGCCTCCGATATCAAGAATATCAGCACCCGCTTCAACCATAGCTGTTGCATGCGCAACAGCTGCTTCGATATGCGTATAACGTCCGCCATCGGAGAAGGAGTCTGGCGTCGCGTTCAAAATGCCCATAATCAAGGTGCGCTGCCCAAGCTCTAACGTTACACCGCCATTAAGGTCATAGTTTCTTTTCGGAAAAATTGAATGCTTATCTATTATCATGTTGCCACCTCTTTTATCGTTATCCTGACCTGTAACCACAGCAAGGGACAGGCGATTCACCATGTATTTCGTTAAACTAACGTTGAAGCGCGGTAGAGGGAAAGCAGCTTCCTCGTAATCGTACCAGAGTGCTTGCGGCAGCTCCATACTTGCTGTCCAATCGTATCCGTTAGAACGGTTACGGGAATAAGCTCCTGAATGGAGTTTGTCATCCAAATTTCATCAGCCTCTTGCAGGTGTGACCAGCTGTACAAGCCCTCTTCCACTTTGTAGCCAGCTGCCGTCGCCAGCTCTAATACACGCTCACGGGTAATGCCGGGTAAAATGCCTGTTGCAATAGAAGGCGTGCATACGACATCTGCCTTGGCGAAAAACAAATTGCTGACGATACCCTCAGTCAACCAGCCTTCACCGCTTAACATAAGTCCTTCTGATCCAGCTGAAGCCCCGCTGGACAATAACTCCCGCTTCGCTATGATATTATTCATATAATGGAGGGATTTGAACCGGATATTGCCTTCCGGCGTATTCCGCCGTGTCTGCAGCAACCGCAGTTCCTTCGCAGGCATATGATTCATATCATGAACCGGTGGCAGCTTCTTAACGAGAAAGAGCTCATTCGGCTGTTCATAGTCATGGGCAGGCAAGCCTAGCTCTGCATCTCCAGCGCTCACCGTCAATCTTACATAGCCATCCTCAAGTTCATTGGCAGTAAGCAATTGACTCACCATAGCGTGAATTGAATCAGCATCTCCGCGATACGGTATGCCGAGCTGTTGGCATCCAGATTGGAGCCGCTTTAGATGCCTATCTAATAAATAGGGGTTTCCTTTATAGGTACGAAACGTCTCGAACAAGCCTATACCGTACAAAAAGCCGTGATCATATACTGAGATCACGGCTTCACTAGCTTCCACTACGGAACCGTTAAGCCCGACTTTCATCGCGCTGCGCCTGTCCGATTTTTCAAGAAATTACGAAGCATCGTTAAGCCATGCTCCGTTATAATCGATTCTGGGTGAAATTGAACGCCTTCAATCGCATACTCTTTGTGACGCAATCCCATAATTTCACCTTCATCTGTCTCCGCTGTAATTTCAAGGCAGTCCGGAAGCGTCTCGCGGCGAACGATCAGCGAGTGATAACGCGTAGCGGTGAAAGGTGAAGACATGCCTTCAAATGTCGATTTGCCATCATGATAAATGAGAGATGTTTTACCATGCATAAGCTTTTCTGCACGTACCACTTCTCCCCCGAATGCTTGTCCGATGGATTGATGACCCAGACATACGCCAAAAATCGGAATAACACCTTTAAAGCGATCAATAAGCGACAAGCTGATACCCGCTTCATTTGGCGAGCAAGGACCTGGTGAAATTAAAATATGATCTGGCGCTAAAGCCTCAATGCCCTCCAAATCAATCTCATCATTACGTTTTACGATAATTTCTTGGCCAAGCTCCCCCAAATACTGTACAAGGTTGTACGTAAAAGAATCATAGTTATCGATTACGAGTATCATTAGACCGCTCCCCCTCTATTCGTTTCCACTATTCCCGCTGCATGCCGCTCGCTGTATTGAATAGCCTTCCACAGCGCCTTCGCTTTGTTTAAAGATTCCTTATATTCACGCTCTGGATCAGAATCAATGACGATACCCGCTCCCGCTTGAATATGAACCCTATCATCCTGCAATACCATCGTTCTAATAATTATATTAAATTCCATATCTCCGTTGTAGTCAATCCAACCAAGCGAACCCGTGTAAGGTCCCCTGCGAACAGGCTCCAGCTCCTCAATAATTTCCATCGTACGTATTTTCGGAGCTCCAGTTATCGTCCCTCCCGGGAAGGTTGCTGCAATGACATCATAAGCATCCTTGCCGTTTGCCAAATGTCCCTCTACTTGTGAGACAAGATGCATGACATGCGAGTAACGCTCGATGACCATAAGTTCTTCCACTTTAACCGTTCCATAGGCGGATATTCGCCCAAGATCATTACGCTCCAAATCAACCAGCATAATATGCTCAGCCCGTTCCTTCTCATTGGAGCGCAGCTCCTCAGCGAACAGTTGGTCTTCCTCTTCCGTACGACCTCTACGCCTCGTTCCGGCAATGGGCCGGGTAACGAGCTTCTGCTGACCAAGTTCAACTAAAAGCTCAGGTGATGCAGATACCAGCTGAAAATCAGGACATCTCAGAAAACCCATATAAGGAGAAGGATTGAATAACCTTAACCATTCATAGAGCTCCTCAGGCGAAGTCGTCACTCCTCTGCTCTGCCGCAATGATAAATTGACCTGGAAGACATCTCCTTGCTCAATATACTGCTGTATGCTGCTTACAGCCTTCATATAGGCCTCTTTGGAGAAACGCGACGATGCACCTGCGGTAGAATCAGTATCATTATGCAGAGAATCGTCTTGGATCACTTGACGTCTTACCTCTTGAAGAGCGGCAGCCCGTTTCCGTGCTTCCCCCTCATCAAACCACGTCAACCAATGATCAGTCATCCTATCTGCTTTGGACTGCGCACGCTCATAAGCGGCTCTAATCGCTTCCTCATCTGCATCCAAATCTACCGGAGAATGAACGACGCCATACACTTTAGAGTGTGCATGATCGATAATCCAAAGCTCATTCATTTTCAGAAATAAATAGTCGGGCATACCCAGTTCATCATCTGCAAGCTCCGGCAAACGCTCAATGGAACGAACCACATCATAGCTCCAATAGCCAACACAGCCGCCTAGCCATTTAGGCCCATTGTCAATCCGCGGTCCATTGTGACCTTCCATCCACTGCCTTACAATCTCAAGCGGCTTGCCTTCCCATTGTTGCTTGGTTTGTTCCCCAAGTGAATGAAACGCAATGGATTCAGCAGTCGATCTCTTTCCTCGTATTATCCCATCGGGATGCAAGCCCAAATAGGTATAACGTCCTTCTTTACCGCTCTCTAGCACAAAAGCATAGGGTGAAGCATCCTGCCATACCTCTTCCCATGAGGTAACCCCTGCTCGATTTTCCAATTCGAAGGGTATCTCCTTCAGTAGTGGCAGCGTCGTATATTTCCGTTCGGCGTGCCACCGAGTCCACTGCTCCATCGTGGTGACCATCACCTTCAACCCCCGATTACTTGACTTATTTCGCTCAGTATACAGAATCAAACTACAAAAAGAAAGCCTTCCATCCCAAGGAATGAAAGGCTCTCCGATATCCGTCCGGAACTTTAGTTTTCGAAGTTGAACAATGGTGTGGAAAGGTACCGTTCGCCATTACTTGGAACAATCGCTACAACGCGTTTGCCTTCACCAAGCTCTTTTGCAACTTTCAAAGCTGCATAGATCGCTGCGCCTGAAGAAATACCGCAAAGAATACCTTCTTCTTTCGCTGCGCGACGAGCGTAATCAAATGCATCCTCATTCTCTACCGTGATAACCTCATCATAAATTTCTTGGTTCAAAATATCAGGTACAAAGTTAGCACCGATACCTTGAATTTTGTGAGGGCCTGGTTTACCGCCAGAAAGAATCGGTGAAGCAGCAGGCTCAACCGCGTAGATTTTGATTCCATCAAAATTCTGCTTAAGAATTTCACCTGTACCAGAGATCGTACCGCCTGTACCAATACCAGCAACAAAAGCATCCAGCTTGCCATCAAGCGAATTAATCGCTTCAACGATTTCTGGACCCGTTGTTTCACGGTGAATTTTCACGTTTGCTTGGTTTTTGAATTGTTGCGGCAAGAAGTAAGATGGGTTCTCTTGTGCAAGCTCTTCTGCTTTGCGAACTGCGCCGTTCATGCCTTCAGAGCCTGGTGTCAATACGATTTCCGCACCGTAAGCGCGAAGAAGGTTGCGACGCTCCATACTCATTGTTTCAGGCATAACGAGAATCGCTTTATAGCCTTTCGCTGCTGCTACAAGGGCAAGTCCGATACCTGTGTTTCCGCTTGTAGGCTCAATAATCGTAGCACCCGGTTTAAGAATGCCTTCTTGCTCCGCTGTTTCAACCATGCTGATGGCAATACGGTCTTTTACGCTAGCGCCTGGGTTTTGATACTCAAGCTTTACATAAATTTCTGCACTGCCTGCAGGCACGAGACGATTTAGACGAACTAGAGGAGTATCACCGATAAGATCAAGCACGCTTTGTACAATTTTAGCCATAGAAATAATTGCCTCCTTATTCCGACTGATTCAGTTGGTTTTTCTATCTCCATCTTAACAATGTCTCACGCCCATTGTCAATAGTCACTTTCTCACTGGAATTAGGTAAAAAACTATTTTTTGGTTATAACGGCTTCATACTTATTTAGCAGCTCGTCTTCCAGATCTGCCAAAGAACCAGCCCGTTCAAGAGCAAGCTGCTTTCGCACGGAATCTTGCAATTTTTTGCCGGTCATCGTTGTTGTCATTTGACGTTCAGTCAACCGAATGATGGCATAATCGCCATCTACTTCAATGGGACCAGCCGATTCCGCTACCTGCAAACGACTGGCTGTATCGAGCATATTACGATTATAGAAAGGGTCATCAGAATCAATTAACCCTATATCTCCACCCGTTTCTGCAGAGAATTCATCGATGGAGTAGGTTTTGGCGAGCAGAGCAAAATCTTCACCGCTAGCAAGCAAGCCGAGTATCGAGTTTGCCTCCTGCTCCGTGTCCGTTAAAATCCATTGCAAATGGAGCTGCAGCCGAGCGGTAAACTGATCAGGGTTATCCGCTATATACCGCTCAACCTCAGCGTCCGTTACTGTGATTTCATTTGTCGCTATTTTCTCAAGCATGAGCTTATATCGAAGATCGTCAAGCACCTGCTCTCTTGTCATTCCAAGCTGCTCTTTCATAACCTCATAAAAACGCGCTTCGCTTTCATAGGCTTCAAATGATTTCTGGAGCTCATTGTCCAGCTCTTCCGATGATACCTTTAATGAAGCAGCTGCCGCTTCAAGATCTATCACTTTGTGAATCATCAATGTCCTTAGAACAGAATCACCATACTGCTGATAAAGCTGTTCTTCAAGCTCTGCTGCTGTAATGCTCTCTGCTCCTATAGTAGCAACCGATTGCTGGGAAGCATCTATGTCTGGTGTATTTCCCGGTTTAGCAGTCTCTGATGCTTCTTCCCCACTGCCCAGATTCGTTTGGGGACGCAGTCTCTCATGCATGGGCCATACCTTAACAACGACAACCACCGTTAAAACGACCATACATACGGCTTGAAGGATGACAACGGCCTTCAGCACCTCGTATTTCCTCATTACCCTGCTGCCTCCGATTATTGGATCGACTTCGGTTTAGCTTGAACAAGCAGCTCCTGAAGCTGTTCTTGTCCAAATGTATACGCTTCGTTGCAAAATTGGCAAACGACTTCCGCTTTTCCGTCTTCTTCAATTATTTGTTGAAGTTCATGCTCTCCCAAGCTGAGAAGAGTCTGCTCTACACGTTCTGAGGAACAAAAACATTTGAACTTTAATTCCATCGTATCGTGAATCTGAAGGTCCTCGCCAACAATAAAGCGCAATATCCCCTCAGGTGTTTCCCCTTGATCCAGCAATGCTGTCACCGATGGCATATTTCCCACCGCCTGCTCGAGCTTTGTAATTTCAGCATCCGTCAGACCAGGCATCAATTGAACGATGAAGCCTCCGGCGTGAATGACAGAATTATCGGTATTGACCAAAACCCCAAGCCCTACTGCAGAAGGTGTTTGCTCTGAAACAGCAAAGTAATAGGTAAAGTCCTCGCCTAGTTCACCTGAAACGATGGGAACACTGCCTCGATAAGGCTCCTTCATGCCTAAATCCTTACTGATATGAAGATGTCCGCTCCGCCCTACCGCTCCAGCAACATCAAGCTTGCCTTGCGCATTGCTGGCAAGATGAACATGGGGGTGATCGACATAACCACGCACTTCACCATCCGCATCAGCATCAACAACGATTTGACCAAGCGGTCCATCGCCCTTCACTTGAATAGTAAGCTTCTCTTTTCCTTTCAGCATAGCGCCCATAATGGCACCCGCTGTCAGCGTACGCCCAAGAGCAGCCGTTGCTGTTGGATAAGTATCATGCCGTTGACGCAGCTCCTCCACAAGCTGAGTCGTGCGAGCCGCAAATACTCGTATCTTCCCATTCCATGCTGTCCCTCGGACAAGCACGTCCTTCAGCTGATTATCCATTAAAACCCCTCCTGATTGCGTTCATAGATGATTCTTAAGCCCTCAAGCGTAAGAAGTGGATCAACCTCTTCTATCGTCTCCGATTCAGAAGCAATTAACTCTGCTAAGCCTCCAGTTGCAATGACGCGCGGTGAGACTCCAAATTCACTCCGAATACGTTTTACAATTCCGTCCACTTGTCCTGCATATCCGAAAATAATTCCTGCCTGCATGGAAGTTACAGGATTTCGGCCAATTACACTTTTCGGCTTAACGAGCTCAATACGCGGCAGCTTCGCTGCTCGCTGATAGAGCGCCTCAGTAGAAATGCCGATACCAGGGACAATAGCACCACCTAGATAATTGCCGCCTTCGTCTATGTAATCAAATGTAGTGGCTGTTCCGAAATCAACAACAATCAACGGTGAACCGTATTTCACAATGCCCGCCACCGAATTAACGATGCGATCGGCGCCTACTTCACGCGGATTTTCATAGCGAATATTTAGACCGGTTTTGACACCAGGACCTACGACAAGAGGTGTTTTACGCAAATATTTCAAACATAGCTGCTCTAGCGTCCGCATCAAAGGAGGAACGACCGAGGATATAATGACACCATCCATTTGTTCCAGCTTCACACCTGCATAATGAAAGAGATTGTGAATCGATATCCCGTACTCATCCACAGTAGCCGAACGATTTGTGCTTAGGCGCCAATGATGCATAAGCTCTTTTCCTTTATATATTCCGAGGACGATATTCGTATTTCCTACATCAATAACAAGAATCAAAGTGGACTGCCACCTTTCTTAGCATTCAGATCCAAACTGATATCAAGCGCATGGAATGAATAGGTTAAAGCACCAACGGAAATTACATCAACGCCGCATGCTGCAATTACGTGAACGGTCTCTAAGGAGACACCGCCTGACGCCTCCACAATAACATGAGGGGCACGAGACTTAATGCGCACTACCGCTTCCTTCATCATATTAGCGGACATATTGTCCAACATAATGATATCGGCTCCGCAAGAGAGTGCCTCATCTACTTGCTCAAGCGACTCCGTCTCCACCTCAATCTTCATCGTGTGAGGAATTTTTTGACGCGAAGCTTCGACTGCTGCTCGGATACCGCCTGCGCCCTTTATATGGTTGTCCTTGATCATGACGGCATCATATAGCCCAAAGCGATGGTTTGCACCGCCTCCAACACGTACTGCATATTTCTCGAGCATACGGTGTCCCGGTGTTGTTTTGCGTGTGTCTACCAGTCTAACCGGCAGACCTTCCAGCGCATCAACAAAAGCGCGTGTCTTCGTCGCAATACCCGAGAGCCGCTGCATCAAGTTAAGAGCAAGCCGCTCGCCAATCAACAGACTATGCGTGCTGCCTTCTACGATAGCAATAATTGTACCCTTATTTACCTGGTCGCCATCTTGCACCTGCTGTTCAAACACAAGTGAAGGGTCTACCACATTAAAAACAAGCTTAGCGATCGGAAGACCGGCAATAATTCCGTTCTCCTTCACATGGATTACCGCTTTTGAGCGAGAGTCCTTTGGAATTGTTGTTTCAGTTGTAATGTCGCCGCTGCCTACATCCTCTGCAAGCCAGCCTCGAATTAGCTCACGCACGACAGCATCATATCCGCCCGTTGTCCATTCATACATCTTCTATTCGCTCCTCCGTCAATCCATATAGACGGTGCAATACCGTATGCTTTCTCCACATTAAATCATCGCGCGCAGGGAAATCTTCTCGATAATGTGCCCCGCGGCTCTCTTCCCGCTGCAGCGCACTTTCAGTAGTCAGTAAAGCGCAAGTCAACAGGTTCGCAAATTCATACTCTTCCTGCTCCGTCAAAATGGATTGGAAAATAGGCAGCTGCCGCTTCAACTCCTCGAGACCCTTCTCAAGGCCTTTCCCATTACGGCGCAGCCCTACATATCTAACCATAATTTTCTGCAGCTTAAGTCTTCTTTCAACAACCGCTTGTATGGATGTATTGCTATGCTCCACATCATTTTGAATAATGGGATCAATCTCACATTCTGAAAGCTCATCAATCCGCTTAACAATTCGTCTTCCAAAAACAATAGCTTCAGAAAGCGAGTTGCTCGCAAGTCGATTAGCACCATGTACACCCGTCGAAGAAACTTCTCCGCAAGCAAACAAACGTTTAATGTTTGTTTCCCCATTTATGTCCGTTTTCACTCCGCCCATCATATAATGCATTGCAGGCGCGACCGGAATCCAGTCAGAAGTCAGGTCGAGACCATATTTTAAACAATACTCATATATAGTAGGGAAACGATGCTTAACCATATCCGGTGATTCATGCGTAATATCAATATAAACGAAGGTCGATTTCGTCTCTTCCATTTCACTAACGATTGCCCTCGCTACCACGTCTCTTGGCGCAAGCTCCAACTGTTCGTGATATCGCTCCATGAAGCGCTCCCCTTTAATATTGCGAAGAAATGCCCCCTCACCGCGAACCGCTTCTGAAATAAGAAAACGCGGCGCTCCTGGGTAACAAAGCGATGTCGGATGGAATTGAATAAACTCCGCGTCTCTAATAAATGCCCCTGCTCGATAAGCCATCGCAATGCCATCACCGGTTGCAACCTCAGGATTGGTCGTATAGCGATAGAGCTGTCCTGCGCCGCCTGAGCTCAGGATTACCGCTTTACCCTTTACATACAAGCGCTGTCCACTTGGCTTCTGTACGATAACGCCGCAGCATTCGCCATCTTGAGTTACTAAGTCAATGACAAAATGATCATCCCATACTTCGATTTTCGGGTTTGCTACCGCATTCTCGGACAAAGCACGAACGATCTCAAAGCCAGTTGCATCTCCATTAGCATGCAAAATACGACGCTGACTATGCGCGCCCTCTTGGGTAAGCGCAAATTCGCCATTTTCCAAATCGAATTGCGTACCCATTTTGATTAAGCTGCGTACACCTTTCGGTCCCTCATGAACAAGTACGTCCACAGCTTCCTGGGAGCAAAGACCAGCGCCTGCTATAAGCGTGTCCTGTAAATGGTATGCAGGTTTATCATCATCGGAAATAACAGCAGCGATACCGCCCTGCGCATAACGCGTATTGCTATCTAACAAAGACTTTTTCGTAATCATAAGCACAGAGTTGTTCTCACTTGAACGTATAGCGGTAAAAAGACCGGCAATGCCGGCCCCGATTACGATGACGTCTTTTTCAATAACAGGCAGTTCTTTTAGGTTCACATCTATGAGATATCTGGGAATCATCGTAGACCCTCCAAGCATAGGAGTAGCGCATACTACTTCACGAGTAGCATGCGCTCTAAGGATAGACGGGCTTGGTCAGCAACATGTGGCGGTACATAAATTTGCGGCTGCATCGTTTCAAGAGCTTTCACGAGCTTCTTCAAATTGTTTACCTTCATGTTTGGACAAACCAAATATTTGGATGCAAAATGGAACGTTTTACCCGGACTGTCTAGACGCAGCTGATAACCCGTACCATCCTCAGTTCCAACGATGAACTCTTGGCATTCTGATTCTTTACAATATTTTAAGATTGCGGTTGTACTGCCTACAAAATCACCAAGCGCTACAACTTCTGGCCGGCATTCAGGGTGTACAACAAATTGCGCATTCGGATACTTCACTTTCATTTCCTCTACATCTTTGACGGTAAGCATGTCATGCGTGTTGCAGTAACCTTCCCAGATAATCATTTTCTTATCTGTGTTCTGCTGCACATAATGACCAAGGTTTTTATCAGGAACCCAAATAACTTCGTCACCTTCAACGGAATTGACAACCTTAACGGCATTCGCTGAAGTACAGCAAATGTCTGTTTCTGCTTTGATTTCTGCAGATGAGTTAATATACGTTACCACTTTGGCATTAGGATGCTGTGCCTTCAACTTGCGCAAGCCGTCCACGCTAACCATATCCGCCATCGGACAACCAGCGCGCTCATCAGGGATAATGACTGTTTTATTTGGCGCCAAAATTTTTGCGCTCTCTCCCATAAAGTGAACGCCGCAAAAGACGATAACTTCAGCATCCGTTTGAGCCGCTTTCTGCGCTAACAGAAAAGAATCTCCACGGAAATCCGCTACCTCTTGAATTTCATCACGCTGATAATAATGAGCCAAAATGATAGCATTACGTTCTTTCTTCAACTGTAACAACCGCTCACGCAGCTCACGGTTTTGTTCCGCCTTGCGTTCCAGTGCCAGTGCTTCCACAGTAGATCCTCTCCTCTTATGAGCGATGGGACTAGTACCCATTTCGTTATCGGCAAATACAACTTTGTGAATTGATGCACAAACTTAGAAAGCCGCTTGCCTTAAATTTAAACCAAAGGGATAAATTCATTGATTAAATCAAATTTACACTTGGTAGATGATGCTGTCAATGTATTAAAGGCCATTTTACGGCGCCAAGGATAAAATATTTTCAATAGGTCCTTTAGACGAGAATCGCTCCAGCACATTTAAGCTTGTACAGCGACTAAGCTGGGAGGCGAAGCCTGCGCTCAGATAAAAAAAGACATCGTCCCCTTAGAGGAACGATGTCTTTCCGATATTACATTTAGCGTTTTGCAGGATCATAAGGCTGACCAAGTGCTGCAGGAGCATTCGATCTACCGACAGCGCCTGCTAATACTACCAGCGTCAGTACGTATGGCAGCATATAGAAAAATTCTGCTGGAATTTCTTTTGCAAAGGCAAATTGCTGAGTAAAGCTCCGAAGCGCTTGGGCTAAGCCGAAGAACATGGCTGCTCCAACGACACCCAGTGGATTCCATTTACCAAATATAAGCGCAGCGAGAGCAATAAACCCTTGCCCTGAGATCGTGTTGTGCGCAAAGCTGCTTGTCGTTGTCAGCGTAATGGTCGCACCGCCAAGTCCTGCAAGCGCACCACTTAGCAGAACACCGATATAACGGTATTTCGTTACGCTGATCCCAACCGTATCCGCTGAGCTTGGATGCTCACCCACTGCGCGCAAGCGCAAGCCAAACGGTGTCCGGAATAGAATGAAGTAACTAATAACCGCTAATATAATAACGATATACGTGGTCGGATAAGCCGTAAAGATTCCTTTTCCAAGCAAAGGAATATCCGACAAGTAAGGAATTTTCATTTTATGGAATACATGCTCTAGCTGCGGTGTTTGTCCCGAGCCGTTGTATAAGCTCTTTGTTAAATAAAGAGCTAGTCCGAGCGAGAAAATATTAATAACAACACCGACAACGGTCTGATCTGCACGGAATGTTATCGTAGAAACCGCATGAAGAAGCGAGACCAGCAAGCCATATATCGCTGCCGCTATGAGGCCTATCCACGGTGCAGTATTACCCATCCCAGCTTGAATGGCATATTCCGTTGCAACCGCTGCTGCGAATGCTCCCGATACCATCAAGCCCTCAAGCCCGATATTAACAACGCCTGAACGCTCTGAGTACATGCCGCCGAGTGCTGTGAATATTAGGGCGGTGGAAAACACTAGCGTCGTATTAATAAGCTGTCCAATGATATCTAATACGTTCATTTTACACCGTCTCCTTCCGCTTGCTCGCACGTTTATTTAGAAAAGGCTTCAAGAACCACTTCACGAGGCCGTGCGAAGCAACGAAGAAAATAATAGAGCCGATGACGATTCGAACAACCTCAGGCGGTACGCCTGCACCAAAGCTCATGCCGGCTGAACCGTAACTGAGTCCTCCAAACAATACAGCACCCAGTACAACACCTATAGGCGTATTGCCACCGAGCAGCGCAACAGCAATTCCATCAAATCCATAGCCAGGCGATGCAGCCATAACCGTCTGATTACCGAAGACGCCTAATATTTCGAATACGCCGCCCAGTCCCGCGAACATACCGCTTATAAACATGGACTTCACCATCGTTACCTTAACATTCATTCCGGCATACATAGCCGCGTCTGGATTATGTCCAACAGCACGAAGCTCATAGCCCTGCTTCGTCCGCCATAACACGACATAGAAGACGACGACGCCTATCAACGCTATAACGGTACCCCAATGCATACGTGCATTGTCTGTTAATTTAATAAGCCAATCAATCTTTACCAAAGCAGATTCATGTACCATCTTTGACTTCTGTGTCCCTTCCATGAGAAGGAACCTCGTGACAATAAAGTTGGACAAGAACAAGGCAATCCAGTTCAGCATAATAGAAGATATAACTTCATTTACACCGCGCTTAGCCTTCAAATAACCCGCAATCCCTGCCCATAAACCGCCGAATACAGCTCCTGCAATAATAGCAAGCGGGGCATGGATATACCAAGGCAGATCAAGTAGAACACCGATAATTGTCGCACCGGTCATACCCATTACAAATTGTCCTTCAACACCGATATTGAAAAGCCCGGTACGGAAAGCAAAGGA
Source organism: Paenibacillus sp. J31P13 (assembly GCF_056269295.1). Lineage (NCBI taxonomy): Bacteria > Bacillati > Bacillota > Bacilli > Caryophanales > Paenibacillaceae > Paenibacillus > Paenibacillus sp. J31P13. Next base: position 59,138 of record NZ_JBWDNR010000016.1, on the reverse strand, counting down.
AACAGCTAGACCTGTGAAAATTAGCGGAGTAATGGCTCGAACAGCTTCCCCCATATTATAGGGTGAACTAAATAGTCGATCGAGGAGCGATGAATACGCAAGTATAGGATCATACCCTCCAGCAAGCATGACGATTGCCCCTACCAATAGACCGAGTATAATGGCCACAGCAGGAATGAGCAGGGATGATTTATTAAACAACTTTTTTAACGTTTCCATATGTGCTATCCCTGCCTTCCTGTTGCGGATTCAACTGATTTATTGCCTGCCATTAATAGACCAAGCTGCTGATCATCACGTTTCTCCGCGTCAACCTCGCCGATTTGCTTGCCTTCATACATAACGAGTATCCGATCCGATAGTGCATAAAGCTCATCCAACTCAAAGGATACGAGTAAAATGGCTTTTCCTTCATTCCTAGCTTGAACCAATCGATTATGTACAAACTCAATGGCTCCGATATCAAGTCCCCGAGTCGGTTGAACAGCAATTAACAAATCAGGGTCCTTATGCAGCTCGCGTGCAATGATTGCTTTTTGTTGATTTCCGCCTGATAAATCCCTAGCAAAAGCTTGTATGCCTGAGCCACGAACATCAAATTCATCAACAAGCTTTACGGACAGCTTATCCATTGCGTTATAATCAATCAAACCGTAACGCCCAAATTCAGGCTCGAAATAACTACCCAGAATCATGTTCTCACTAAGTGTAAAATCGAGAACAAGACCATGCTTATGCCGATCCTCTGGAATGTGACCGACGCCAGCAACCGAAATTTGACGAGGTGTTTGATTGGTTATGTCTTTCCCATTCAGCTTTACGCTGCCTCCATCGGCTTTGCGCATACCGGTAATGGCATAAATAAGCTCACTTTGTCCATTGCCGTCAACACCTGCAATCCCGACAATTTCACCAGCTCTAATCTTTAGATCCATACCGTCAAGCTCATGCTTGCCCTGATCGCCCTTCATCTGTAAGGAATCTACCGACAGAATAACATCCCCCGGCTTGCTCTTCGTCTTCGTAATCTCAAAGGATACATCTCGTCCTACCATAAGCTCCGCCAGCTGCTGCTCGTTCGTTTCCTTCGTAGTGACGGTTTTGATCACCTTGCCGCGTCTTATAACCGTTACCGAATCAGCAAGCGCCATAACTTCCTTCAGCTTATGCGTAATAATAATGATCGACTTGCCTTCAGCAGCTAGGTTACGAATAATTTCAATTAACTCTTCAATTTCTTGTACAGTTAGAACAGCTGTCGGCTCGTCAAAAATGACGATTTCAGCGCCTCGATACAACGTTTTCAATATCTCAACTCGCTGCTGCATGCCTACTGTAATATCTTTAATCCGCGCCTGCGGATTTACTTTCAGTCCATAGCGTTCGGAAATAGCCCGAACTTTTTCATTCGCAAGCTTATAATCAATACTCAATCCCTTTACAGGCTCATTGCCCAGCACAATATTTTCGGCAACCGTAAATGGCTGCACGAGCTTAAAATGTTGATGCACCATTCCTATACCAAGTTCTATCGCTTTAGAAGCTCCTTCAATTACCGTTTGCTCGCCGTTTACCCAGATCTCGCCCTCATCCGGCTGATAGAGGCCGAACAAAATGTTCATTAGCGTCGATTTACCGGCTCCGTTCTCGCCAAGCAGCGCATGGATTTCTCCCTTTTTTAATTCTAAATTAATGGAATCATTTGCTACGAATCCAGCAAAGCGTTTGGTAATGCCTTTTAACTGAACTGCTGCCAAGCTCCGGTCCATTCTTCATCATCTCCCCGGGTTTCTACATCTGTGCGTACACAGGACTATTCTTCTTACAAAAAGGACAAGACCGGCTTCGAAGCCGGTCTTGTCTAATACATCGACATACAATCCTCAAACAAAGGATACCTTCGTAAGGCAAAGATTATCTAGTAGTCGGTACTTTGATCTCACCGCTAACAATTTTCTTTTTGAACTCGTCTACTTTCGCAAGCACGTCAGCAGGCACATTTTTTGTTGATGTTTCAGGCAAACCTACTGCATCGTCTTTCAAACCAAGCTCTTGTGTAGTGCCGCCAGCCCAGTTTCCAGCAATTAGATCTTTAGAAACCTTTTGAACAGCTGCATCTACGCCCTTCACCATGGAAGTCAATGTGATTTCATCACCATACTCTAGTGATTGGTCTTTATCTACGCCGATAACCCATACGTTCTTGCCATCTTCTTTACGTGCTTTTGCTTCGTTAAATACGCCATTTCCAGTTCCGCCTGCAGCGTGGAAAATGATATCTGCACCAGCATCATACATTGTAGATGCAGCTAGTTTACCAAGATCTGGTTTACCGAAATCACCAGCATATTGTACATCGACTTTAGCATCAGGGTTTACTGCTGCTACTCCAGCTTTAAATCCAACTTCAAATTTTACGATTACCGGAAGCTCCATACCGCCTACAAAACCGATTTTATTCGTTTTTGTCATCAGACCTGCTACAACACCAGCAAGGAAAGATCCCTCGTGCTCAGCAAATGTTACTGAAGCTACGTTTGGTGCTTTAACTTCGCTATCGATTACAGCAAGCTTAGCATCTGGATTCTCAGCAGCAACCTTTGTCATAGCGTCTTGGAACAAGAACCCGATACCCCAAGTTAAGCTATAGCCGTCTTTAACAAAGCTGTTCAAGTTCGGCTCCATATCTGCTTCGCCTTTACTTTCCAAAAACTTCGTTTGTGCACCAGTTGAAGCTGTTACACTCTCAAGCGCTTCCCATGCGCTTTGGTTAAAGGATTTATCATGAACGCCGCCTACGTCAGTAACCATACCGATTTTGAAATCTTTACCTGTACCATCGGATTCTACTTTCTCAGTATTCGGTTTGTTTGAGCCGCCCTCATTATTGTTCTTGGATCCGCAAGCAGATAGTACAAGTGTTAATGAAACCATCAAGACTAGCATAAAACTAAATGTTTTTTTCATTTTGTTCTCTCCCCCAACTCAATTTTGGTGTTTCCGTTTGCAACCCCTGTTTACCTTCTTATTCTTACTTTTTTTGGCCGCTATTATTTCATTATAGTGACAAAAAATAAAACGTCAATCATTTGTGTGAGCTATTGTGACGCAATAAACTGTGTGTACGCTTCCATGTAATATACATGTAAGTTATGTAATAAATTTCAAACCCTTTTTTACATTTGTTCGTTTCATCAATATTATAGGCTAAATTCGCGCATTAATAAAGAAAAAAAGAAAAGTCGTCTTACTACTGCTCAAAGTAGTAAGACGACCATTTATAAACCTTAGCTTTCACAATGTTGTTAGTTCTTATCCCCATCAGGATCTTCTGAGTCTTCACGTTTCTCCAGTGATGGAGCTTTAATCTCATCTTGCTCACGAGTTTGAATTCTCACCTTAACATCGCCGATTGTTTCAACAATAGGTTCAGTTGTTGGATCTGCACTGACAGTAGAAGTTGAAGCTTCATCGCCAGCGTTTGGAAGTGCACCTGTTTCGATCAGGCTTTTAATTTGTTCAAGCTCAAGTGTTTCAACACTTAGCAATGTTTGAGCAATTAAATGCATTTCCTTACTCTTCTCATTAAGCAGCTTCTTCGCGCGATCATAACAAGCTGTAATGATGCTTTGCATTTCTTGGTCAATCTCATAAGCAATCGCATCAGAGTAGTTTTGTTCATGACCGATATCGCGACCAAGGAAGACTTGACCCTGTGAGTTGCCAAATTGCATTGGTCCAAGCTTATCACTCATACCATATTCCATGATCATGCTGCGCACGATACTTGTAGCTTGTTTAAAGTCACTGTATGCGCCTGTTCCGATTTCGCCAATGAATAGTTCTTCTGCCACACGGCCTGCAAGCAAGCCTGACACTTTATCCAAAAGCTCTTGCTTCGTTACAAGCATACGATCTTCCTTCGGAAGCATAATGACGTAACCGCCAGCGCGACCGCGTGGGATAATCGTAACCTTGTGGACCATATCTGCATGCTCTAAGAAGAAGCCTGCAATTGTATGTCCCGCTTCATGGTAAGCAACAATACGTTTCTCACGATCACTGACGACACGGCTCTTCTTCTCCGTACCAACAATAATCCGATCAATCGCATCATCAACCTCAACCATAGCGATATCCTTCTTATTACGGCGAGCAGCAAGAAGCGCTGCTTCATTAAGTAGGTTTTCCAGGTCAGCTCCGCTGAAGCCTGTTGTACGTCTAGCGATGATATCCAGCTTAACATCCTTAGCTAGCGGCTTGTTGCGAGCATGTACTTTTAGCACCGCTTCGCGGCCCTTAACATCTGGACGATCAACCGTGATTTGACGGTCGAAACGGCCTGGACGAAGAAGCGCAGGATCTAGAATATCAGGACGGTTCGTTGCAGCGATGATAATAATGCCTTCGTTAGCTCCAAAGCCATCCATTTCAACGAGCAATTGGTTGAGTGTTTGTTCACGCTCATCATGCCCGCCACCAAGACCGGCACCACGCTGACGACCTACAGCATCAATCTCATCAATGAAAATGATACATGGAGCATTCTTCTTCGCATTCTCGAACAAATCACGTACACGGGATGCGCCGACGCCGACGAACATCTCTACGAAATCAGAACCAGAAATACTGAAGAAAGGTACGCCTGCTTCGCCTGCAACTGCGCGGGCAAGCAAGGTTTTACCTGTACCTGGAGGACCAACGAGCAGTACGCCCTTCGGTATACGAGCACCTACGAGATTAAACTTACGAGGGTCTTTCAAGAAGTCGACAACCTCGACCAGCTCTTGCTTCTCCTCATCAGCTCCCGCAACGTCCTCAAATGTAATCCGTTTTTTCTCATTGTCATAAAGGCGCGCTTTGCTCTTGCCAAAGTTCATCACTTTGCCGCCGCCACCCTGTGCTTGATTCATTAAGAAGAAGAACAGGACGAAAATGATAATAAACGGAATGATTGAAGTAAGGAATGTTAGCCAAATGCTCGGCTGATCCATCTCCTTATTCACTAATTCAAAGCCAAACTCTTCTTGCCAAGCAAGAATTTTTTCGTCTGCTTTGACGCTGACCCTTGATACAAACTGGTCGCTTTCTGCGTCTGCAGGTTTAGTCTTATATTTACCTGATACAAAATACGTTTGATTCTCGTACTTGACGGCCATCTCTTTCACATTGCCTGATTCAACCGCAGAACGAAGCTGGTCGTATCGCAATCCAACCGTCGTATCGTTCTGTTTGCTTATAAAAGTAAAGATCCCCACGGTCACCAAAAAAATAATTAAATAAAAACCAGTATTACGGATGATCCGATTCATCCCCAACCTCCTCTCAGACGCTTAAAATATTTTACCATAGCATGACTTTCCATAACAATAGAGGTATACGGAGAAGGGCATGTACGGGTGAATCGCTATTATTTTTCGTAAATCTTCGGTTTCAAAATACCAACATATGGAAGATTACGGTATTTCTCAGCATAGTCCAAACCATATCCGACAATAAACTCATCCGGAAGCGTGAAACCTGTATAGTCTGCTTCAAGCTCAACTGTACGGCGAGCTGGCTTATCGAACAACGTAACAACAGTAACTGACTTAGCATTGCGACGCTCTAAAACGTCGATCAAGTAGCTAAGCGTCAAACCGCTGTCGATGATATCCTCAACAATAAGAACATCTCGTCCCTCAACCGTTACATCAAGGTCCTTAATAATTTTCACAACGCCTGATGACTTAGTCGATGCTCCATAGCTGGAAACAGCCATGAAATCAATTTCAAGCGGTACTGTTATTTCTTTAACCAAATCAGACATAAAAATAAACGCGCCCTTGAGAACGCAAATAACGAGCGGATTACGTCCGCTAAAATCTTGGCTTAGCTTTGCGCCAAGCTCCTTAACCTTTTCACCAATCTGCTGCGCATCGTACAATACCTCTTGAATATCGTTTTGCAAAGTATAAATCCCCCTACGCCTTAACTATGTTTATGAGTGTACCAGTGCTTCTTATTCGTTGCTCGCGCGAATGAACAACACGTCTTTCGTGTGCGGTTCGGTAAGCGCATGACTTGATCTGCGTATGCCGGGAATCCATAGCAATTGCCCTGCTGAATCGAACAGCAGCGGATATCGCTCCCTCTCCGACGGTGCGATCTTCTCATCAACGAACATATCTTGCACTTTTTTCGAACCATTTAATCCTAAAACCTGAATTCTGTCGCCCGGTCGTCGATTACGAATAACGAGCGGATAAGTGAGTGCCGATGCATCGAAGCAAGCTTCATATCGTGAAGCAGGCTTGTATTTCTCTCCTTCAGAAACATGAACAAGCTCAAAATGCCAACCGCTTTGCTCAATCGCTAAGCTAGCTGTGAGCCTTCCCACTTCATGCGAAAAGTCACTAAAATCATTGAATGCATGCCGCGATACTCGTACCCAGCGCATAAGATCATACTCACGCGCGCAACGGATACCTGCACCCGCATCCATTCCCCATGTACCTGACGCTTGAGCGGAAGCGGCAAGCCGCATCGTCTCAATTTGCTCGAAGGATATCTTTTCCGTTTCCTTAGAAAGATAACTTAATATTAGTTTAATCAATCTCCTTTGTAAAGCGACATGGAGGCCGCACAAATCGCCGCAGTTAACCGCGCATTCATCAGGGGATAACGTAACGAGCTGCGTAAATAACGCTTCGGTTTGTTTCTCCATCCATTCGTCTTCCGCCCCGGCAACCTCAGCAAGTCGTTGTAGCGACTGAGATAGCTGCGGATTAAATTGAGATAAATAAGGCAAAATATCTAACCGAATGATGTTTCGGAAATAATGACGTTCCTTGTTACTGCTGTCTGTACAATACGGAACTTCATGCTCTTGGCAGTAATTCAGAAGGTCTGACTTGTTCATACGAAGTAGCGGTCGAATAAGTTCCACGTTTTTTTCACGTCTTTTGCTAAGAATTCCAGCCAGCCCTGTTAAGCCTGTCCCGCGGATGAATCGCATCAGCACCGTTTCAGCTTGATCATCACCATGATGGGCGAGCGCAATACTGGAAGCCTTGTAGCGATCAGCGATCTCGTGAAGAAATGCATACCGTTTCTCACGTGAAGCTGCTTGCCCATTTAACTTCGATTCTTTAATATAGGCTGGCATATCAAGTGTCACCGTCTCACAAATAACACCAAGCTTCTTAGCGAAATCCTGAACGACAGCCAGCTCATGCGCAGACTCCTCTTTACGAAAGCCATGATTCACATGAGCGGCTATAACCGATATTTTCCTCTCCTGCGCCAGCAAAGCTAACATATGCAGCAATGCCATTGAATCCGAACCCCCGGAAACAGCTGCTACTATACAGTCTCCCGGCTTCCAAAGCCGGCGTTCCGCTGCAACTCTCTCAAGCTCGTTTCGCAGATTCATATGTATCCTCACCTTCATTTCTGTGCCTTTCCCTTATGCTAAAGCATGTTGCGCAGCAACCAATATACGGATGTTCCAAGAAGTATAGCGGATACTGCAACAAGTCCCTTCAGCCAGCCCGGTATAGCGGAGGGCCTATGTGTGTCTCGTCTATGCATGAGCAATCTCCATGCCGCAGATGCTTCCGCTGCATCATGGAATTGTCCTGCAAAGGCTTTGCGCAGCCAACCATTGACCGGCTTTAAGCCCTGACTCGATTCCGCTATCGCCATAAGCTCTTCCACGGATCGGTTCTGTGGCAGCAGCTCAGTCGTCAACTGATGTAGACGCTTCGATTCATGAAGCTGAATGCAAAGCACCCCAAAGGAAAATAAGTCGTATTTGGCATCCGCTGATCGCGAGCCGCCATTCCAATATCCCCGATCGTAAATTTCAGTAAATTGCCGTATGCCCTTGCCCACTGCAGTGACTCCGCCATAATCCACCAATTCAACACGACCGTAATCAGCAACGAGCACATTCTCAACCTTCAAATCACCGAATACCCAGTTCCCCTGATGAAGCTTCGCCAAATTGTTCAACAGGTTGAGACCAACTAGCGGAAACCATTCCATCCCTTGCTGCTTTAAATAATCGGCAAGCGTCGTTCCCAGTACATAACGCATAATATAAAACGGATATTCCCGTCCATCCGGTCCGTACAAATCATCCACGTCACAGAGAAAATTGTCTTTGCCTTGCCCCTTCTGTTTTGCTATCGACTGCAGTACATTGATCTCCGATTGCAGATCTACAGCGTCTGAGCCAACCTTTAGAGCAAACCAGCTACGATCTCTCTGTACTAGATATACTTTACCGTTTGCGCCCTCCCCTAGCAACTTTTCGATCCGATACCGCCCGTGCCTCCATTTTCCAGTCACCACGGTTCCACGGCGAAGATCAATCTTAAACGACGTAGTCACTCATCATCCCATCCGTTTCATCTCTGCTCTGTCTTCCATAATCACCCTGTCTGTAAAACTGGATCACATGCATGATCGCAGGTCCCGTAGGTGTTGTACCGCCCATTTGAAGCTTCGGAAAAATCGCGTGAACGCCATTTAAATTATTCGTCCAATTCAAGTCCATCACGCAATCGTCACCATTTCTCGATCCAGGAAAATGGAATACAGCTATCTCGCTCTTTCCTTGTCTCGCCTGCAGACTGAGCATTAAATCTCGGATGGCTTCTTCTACGGCAGCAAGCTTCGGCTTCATACTGGCACTAGCATCAATAACAAGCGCCACCTGCAAGCTGGAAGTCTCGCCAAGCTCATCAATTACCCGAACAACCTCTCCGCGCTTCTCCGGAGGAAGCCCTTCAATTGACCCATTGCCAAACACTTGCTTCAATTCCTTCTGCACGGCTAGCTGAATGGTCTGCACGACTGTCTTACGTGTCATCATCTGAACGGTTTGAGAAAGTTGACGCATGTTAACCATACGACTTAACCCACCGCCAGCGCGGGCAATTTCTTCAATCTCTGATGCGCCAAGCTCTCCTACATCCCCATGATCCAGTACGCCGACCACATTAACAGAAATACCTTCAGAACTAGCATGTGCAGCCGCCACCACTGGACTAAGGCCAACGTTCGAGCAACCATCGGTAATTAATAATATCTGTTTCATAATGTTTTACCCTCCTCAAATGCTTGCGAAGCAAACATTAATTTGAAAGCTGCATTCTCAAGCTTCTGCTACAACCTAAATAGCATAGGCTTTCTATTAGCTTTTCCTTTTTTGAGAGGGTTAAACCGCTAGACTATTAAAAAATTGATAAACTCCCTATAGCATTATATTACTTTCATCGGCATATAAAATTTTTGTTTGAATGAATGAGCAAGAAACGTTTCAAAATCAAACAAGCAGGGTATGTATTCATAACAAATAAAGTGACTCATTTGGCCTACTAAGCTGCATGCTCTAACAAGTAAATAATTGATAGGCTAACGGCTTGCAGGCACTTCAGCAAAAAAGAAGCCCTATCGACACCAGCCACAAGCGCTGACGAACAACTAGGCTTCTGATCCGTATTTCTTATTATTCATGCCAAATCATTATTTGAGCGTTTTCAGCATCGCCTCCTACTATTTATTAAATAGAGCATAGTCTCTTCAGCTCACCGTCCTTGGACGCTCCATGCGCGTTACACCAGGGAATCGGAAGGAAGCCCATTCCGGCAAATGTTTATCAATTCGCGCAACCAGCACCGTCATATCATCAACAATATCACCGTCATGATAGCGAACGACCTTCTCGAGCAAAGCATCCGCCATCTCTTGCGGTTCATCCGTTTCCAACTCACTAATGATTCGCTTCATCCAGAGCTCCTTATTTACCGCATGACCGGGCGCATCATATATCCCATCGCTCATCATGACCAGCGTGTCACCGGATTGCATTTGCATGGAAATAAAATCGACGTCTATATCCTGCAGTATACCGATTGGCAAATTATTCGCCGTCACAGGTATAACCTCATTTCCTCTTTTGATAAAGCTAGGCGTTGAACCGATTTTCATAAATGTCGTTTGCGCCGTATACAGATCAATAATTGCCAAATCAACGGTAGCAAACATTTCGTCAGATGATCGCAGCAGCAGTACCGAATTAACGGACTTCACAGCTAGCTTCTCATCCATTCCTGATTGCAGCAGCTGCTGCAAAATAGATAAAGCCGTACTGCTCTCTTGCCGCGCTCGCTCGCCATTGCCCATCCCATCACTTATGGCAACCGCAAACTTTCCATTTCCAAGCTCCACCGTACTAAAGCTGTCTCCCGATAACAGATCTCCTCCCTTTGCTGCACCTGCAATACCGGTTTCAATTTCATACTGCTTCGCCGAACCGAATACGACGAGCGTTGGATCGCCGCTTTTGACTGGTGCGGTTTCCGACTTAACGGCAATATGCTCTCCCAGAATATCGCTAAGTAGCGGCGCAATTATTTTACGGCATTCATCATATCCTTTCCCAAAAGAATGATAGACCTCTATATCTACATTTCCCTCCTCTAAATTCACAATATCAATACCCTGAATAGATAATCCCAGCCCTTCTACCACCTCTCGAATTTGCTCCTCTTGCAAATGCAGCGTTTGCCCTTCCCGCTTAATTTCTTTCGCTAAATCCTCCATGACCTGCGATACGCCCTGCAATTGGTCTGCAACAAGTTGACGAGAGTCGTATATTTGCTTCTTCCAGTGCATATTATTTTGATAAAGCTCGTACTGCTGACTCATGTCACTCAGTACCTGCGTGGATTTCACGCAATGAGCCGACCAAGAGCGCGGTATTTCTTTCACTGAGGGAACACGGTTCTCTTCTACAGTGGTCATCATATCAGTCATCATTTTATACGTATGAAAAAACTTATCCTCCCAGCAAGCATTTTGCCGATGGCAGCTGGCGCAGCTTTTCTCGGCGACCGCATTCATAAAGTGGCTGATCTCATCCTCTCGTTTCATTTTGGTCACACCAGCATTCAACTGACCAAAGCTGCGGGACAGCTGGCGGAACACCTCTGAATATTGCGATACGCGGTCAGCAGTTACCTCACGCACCCGTTTGGCATACTCATGCTGTGATTTAGCATGCTCATTGGTGCCCGGCACATATCTTGAAATGGTACGAATCATGCTGCGAGGCGTCAGCATCAACAGCGTAGCAGCTGCAACAGACTCCCAAGTCGAGCTCATAACATCGGCTTGACTGCCTACATAGATGGATAATATCGAAGTGCCAAGCAACATTCCGAACGCAGCAGCCATTTTTCCGCCGTCACGCAGCAGTCCCGCAAGCAATCCTGCAAAAGCAAGCAGGCTCATCTGAACGACCGCCCCAAAGTCCGCCAAGCTTAGAATGAGTCCTGCAACGACACCTACAGAAGCACCCAGAGGCGCACCGCCTGCCAATGCAAACAAGAGAAGCATATAGCGCGACATAATATGCTCAGCCGACATACCGTAGACCAACCAGCCAACTGCCCCTGTCATGACCGATGCAAGTAGAATCATTAAACATATAATTTCTTCATTTTTGAGAGAGGCTGATTTCTTCGTCATCGTCAGCACCGGAATCGCTTGGATGAACACAAGAGTAAGTACAAAGCTTAATGCAGCTTCAACCACAACGAGCATAAAGTTATACCAGCTTAGCTGATCACCAATGAATACGTTGAACAGCTGTACCAGGAGTGTCGATGTGAAGACTAGAATCGGCGCCGTAGACAACTCCGCTTTCTCATACGCCTCAAGCCCTTTTAAGATAAGGAATAGTACAGCAATCTCCATCGATATCCATACAGGTGCGGGATCGGCCGCCAGCCAGCTGCCTGCAACGAGTGTGATAGCCACCCACGGATAAATATCTCGCCTCATAAAGTAAATGACCCCAAAATAAGCAATGGCAAATGGCATTAGCGACTCCAGTATGACTGCTCTGCCAAGTAGGAAAGCTACTCCAACTAATAGAAAAGTCCACTTTTTAGCCATAATAACTTGAATGAAGCGACGCGCTGCCGCCCATTCTCGCCCCTTCTGCATAACTGCCTTAGCTAGATTTGTCCGTTTTATATCGGGAAATATAACTGCGTTTTCCTTTTCCACAAGCAGACACCACCATTTCCGAATGTAATGTGTTTTTCATTATAGGAGCATGTCCGTATGAAGTTTGTCAGTTAACGGAAGGGTGTCAAATATTTTTTCCGACAAAAATAATGTGCCTTGCGTTGATTGTCAGCTTGTCCTTAAATATATACGCCATATAGGTTTATGCCAGCTCCACAGGCATTTACCTCCTATAAATTGGCAACAAAATATGTGCTTCTATTTCTGATGCTTTTAGCGAATGTACGTTGTAACCTGTCGGGAATGATGGAGGATCGGGGAAAAGTATTTTTTTCTCAAAGGAGAGCGACATGAAAACGACATGTACCATTGCAGATAGGGACTTCCCGGTGTATTCGGCAGCATTCACCTAGGCTTCGCGTCCCTCTTCGACAGTTTATAGTAAGCGTTTCCAAAATAATCAAAGGAAAGCGTCCGCAAAAATGCAAAAAAAGCAGAACCTCATCGGTTCTGCTTCATGTATGAGTTTTATGATGATCCAGCTTATACTCGCTTGGCACCGCGTCCGCCGCGTTTGCCCTCCGTATTCTTCTTCAAAGAGGAGATGCGTTCTTCGCTGTCTTTCAGGAAACGTGACACTTTATCCTCGAATGACGGTTTACCGTATGCCGGTCTGCCAGACGATTGCTTGTTGAAGGGACGTCCGCCTCCGCCACCACCGCCTCCGCGGTTGAAACGTTCTCCGCCACCACCACTACCGCCAGTGCTTCCGCCTCCGCCGCTTCCACCGCTATGACGCTCGCGTTGTTGTGGCGCTGGTTGACCTTCCGGCCGGTCAATGGCTTGCTTAATGGAAAGTCCGATCTTTCCGTCTTTGTCCACGTTGATCACTTTCACTTTGACGACATCGTCGATCTTCAGGTGATCCTTCACGTCTTTGACGTAATTATCAGCAATTTCCGAAATGTGAACAAGACCCGTGACACCTCCCGACAAGTCGACAAATGCCCCAAAATGCGTAATGCCTGTCACTTTTCCCTCTAACTTAGCGCCCACTTCAATTGCCATAAAATAAAATGTTCCTCCCTAAAAGTTATGCGAAGCAAAACCGAATGAATAAGCATATGCTAAAAGTTTTGCGAAAACGCTATTAACGTGATTATAACCGAACCGTTCAAGTAAGGTCAACAGACGTTCACCCGAATTGATGCCCTATTTAGTCACTGAAAATTTGTTGCTCGCCCTTCTTCACCATGCCTTGCTCTTTGGTTGCGAGCTGTTCGATATATTCTTGATCGTTTAAACGTTCAATCTGCCGTTTAAGTGCATTCGTTTCTTTCGTTGAAGCAGCAAGCTGCTCTTTTATCGTAGATAGCCGGATGCTTGTTGCATCCTGCCGCTGCATTTGGCCATAGAATGTATACCCCGCCCAGCCCATAAATAGGACAATGAACAGCATCCATAGCTTAAACCGGCGTTTGGTGCCAGAATTCCCATCAGTCTTATTTACAGCAGCAGTCTTCATGAGCGGTGTTACCTCCTAAACCATTTGCTCCACCATTGAGCAATTACTAGTCCCAGCTTATTCAACCTCTCGGCAACTCGCCATTTGATCATGTAAGGCGACAGCCATCGACCGATCGGACGAAGGACTGGCCTAACCATCCATACCAGCAGTTTCCAAAAAGGACGAACCAATTGTATCACAATCTTCAAAAGGAAAATAGTGAATGCAGACCCAAATCCTAAAATAACCATAATTACCCTGTAGAGCAGCAAAATCGGCTTCACAATGAGAATATCCAAACATTTGAGCACAAAGCTGATTATTGCTCGGACAGCCCTAATGAACCATTTTACAATGCTGATAACAAGCTTGCTGAACAAAAAATAATAGATCGTGACACCGACAGCTAGTCCGATAAAAACGTACGCTCGCACCTCGCCATTGTTGCTGGCGTACAACACTCGAAAAACGATCAGCGCTGCCGCCATCCAATAGATGACGTCCAGCACAGGCAGCCACCAGCGCGGAAATTTCAATTCATTCGATACGACTCGATAGCCATCGAATACAATGCCCATTCCAAGGCCGGATAATAACATAGCTGCCATAGTCACCCATTGCATGCTCAGCGTCACTTAAATAGCTTTCCGAGGAGCCCTTTTGATTTTGACGAGCCGGTGTTTCCATCCAAATAGGCGAGCGAATGGACGAGCCCTTCAATTTCTACCAGTCCCTGTTCCAGGCTTAGATGCTTCATATGCAGATTTTGGCCCTTCACAGCTAAGAAACCAAGCTCTGTTTCAAGTAGAAACTCCTCACTGTCGAAGCTCTCCACGTTCACAACCCCGGTAAGCTCCAGCAGTTTTCGATTTATCATTTTGACTTCCTGACGCTTCTGCCCTTTTCCTTGGTCAACCATAGACTCGTCCCCCGCTTCGTTAACATGTCTATCAATAGCTTATGGCGGTTGGACGAGGTTTAGAACAAGTGTTAATGGACATTAAATGAGCATCAGAGAAGCCAGTAGATTTTAATTTGTAAAAGCACCCTTATTAATTAAACAAAAAAAATAGTTTTGAAACTCTCTTAGCTATAAAAAAAGCTGCCCGCAAGTATAAATCCTGCGGACAGCCCTGTTGTTATTTCTTTTGTTCCCAGTCGAGATCATTCTCTCTTGGGCGTTGTTCTTCTTTCACCAAGGTATACAGCTCTCCGGCTTCATCCTTACGAGTCGTTTCCGCAATGCGCTCAACACGCACGGTAACGATCTTTTGTCCGTATTGGATTTGGAGCTCATCTCCGACTTTGACAGCACTGCTTGCTTTCGCTTCGCGGCCGTTGATCCATACGCGCCCTTGCTCGGATACATCCTTCGCAACCGTACGACGCTTGATCAGTCGAGATACCTTAAGAAATTTATCTAGTCTCATCAGACTATTGGATAGCTTCTTTCAACTTGTTACCAGCTTTGAAAGCAGGAACTTTTGCTTCCGAGATTTCGATTGGAGCGCCTGTTTGCGGGTTGCGGCCAGTGCGTCCAGCGCGTTTACGAGTTTCGAAAGTACCGAAGCCGATCAATTGTACTTTATCTCCACCAGCAAGTGCGTCTGTTACTTCGCCCAAAAATCCGTTAAGTACTGCTTCTACGTCGCGTTTAGTCAAACCGCTTTTTTCTGCAATGTTGTTGATCAAGTCTGTTTTGTTCATTATAAAATCCTCCTAATTTGTGTACCGTTATTTGTGGTCGACGCTTGTAACGCCGCCTTTGTTGGAAATCTTTACTCGTACGAGAATACTTATTCTGCTTACAAGCAAATAAATCCTGCCGCTAATTGAAATTTTTTTGCGAATAGTGCTGAATAAAGGCGTTTTGTGGCGGATAACTGGTTAAGATTGGCGTTTTGCTTCTTCCCACCAACGATCCATTTCTGTTAAATCAGTCTGGTCAAATTGCTTACCGCTTATACGAAGCTGCTCCTCAATATACGCGAATCTAGTACGAAATTTTTTGTTCGTACGAGTCAGCGCCTCTTCTGGATCAGCATGAATGAAGCGTGAAGCATTAACGACTGCAAACAATAGATCGCCAAGCTCTCCAGCTTGTTCCTCTTGAGATTGGGTAGAAATAGCTTCGCGAAGCTCTGCCAGCTCTTCCTCAATTTTATCCAATACCGGTCCAAGCTCGTCCCAGTCAAAACCAACCTTAGCGGCTTTTTTCTGAAGCTTATAAGCTTTCATAAGAGCAGGCAGATCTGGCGGAATGCCGTCCAGCGCAGATTTGCGGTTGACGTCGGTTCCATTCAACCGTTTCTCCTCGGCCTTCATTTGCTCCCAGTTGCCAAGCGCCTCTTCGGAGTTGCTCGCATTCTGATCGCCAAATACATGTGGATGGCGGAATACCAGCTTCTCATTCAGTGATTGTATCACATCATATACAGAGAATGCGCCTGTTTCCTCCTCCATTTGGCTATGAAGCATAACTTGGAGTATAACATCGCCGAATTCCTCCTGCATGGCATCGGGATCATCATTGTCAATTGCTTCAAGCGCTTCATACAACTCTTCGATGAAGTTCTTGCGAATGGATAGATGCGTTTGCTCGCGGTCCCACGGACAGCCCTCAGGACTTCGAAGGATAGAAACGATCTCATGCAGTCGTTCAAACGAGCGATTGCGCAGTGCCGCATCATCCGATCGCGGCACCCAAATAAGCGAGAGATTGCCGTAGCCTGGTGTGCGATCAAGCTCATACAATGGTACTCGAATAATCTGTTGTTCGCCAGCTACGCCAAGCGCATGACCGACAACAACCTCATAATCATCCGGATAACGCTCCATAAGCGCGAGCTTTACATCGGAAGCCGTAAAAGCATCATACACCTGACCGATAAGCGTATGAAGCTGAGGCTGCAGCAGCGAAGGCTGAAGCTCTGCGGCATCCAGCAGCGCAAAGCCCTCGATTGGATCAATGCCGAGACTTATAAATGCTTGATCGAGGAAGCTCTCACCGCCGATGATTTGCAGCTCGATTCCCGCTTCAGCACACTGTTCGCGCAGCAGCTGAACCGTTCTCTCTGCGACCATTGGATGTCCAGGGACGGCATAGATGAGCTGCCCATTTTCGGAATTTAGGCTGAGCGCCTCCGCTATCAATGCTTCTGCTATAGCTTTGTAAACATCCGGGAATGAAGCATGCTCCTCGTATAGGGAATCAAAAGAGGTATAGGCGATGCCATTTTCCTGCAAAATCGACAAGGCGGGATGCTGTGCTGTGCGGACGAATACACGCTCTGCAGCTTGCAGTCTGCGCCACACGCCCAGTGTCAGCTGATCCGGATCACCGGAGCCGAGCCCCACGATCGTTATATTCGGGATTGCCATGTAACACAAGCCTCCTCAAGAATCATTTTGAAACAGAAAACATTATGCAGATATAATCTTATCACCAGCATAACTGCAACTGAGGCTAATTAAACCTACCCGTCACTAAGAACAGGTGGTAGTGTAGATCGATAGAAACGTAGAGACGATCAACGAAAAACCCGATATCAATTTTTCTGTAAAAAGTAATAATGGACCAAATCGCCAAAAACTTCAATAAGTTATCGCAAAGATGTCATAAAAATATCAAAAATTAATCTTAATTATCATAAAAGGCGTGAATTGCGGTGCATGTTTCACGGTTTCATGAGTTAGCAAGCAGCTTACTTTCCTAAACTAGTTTAAGTTTTTCGAATAGAGCTAGTTTCTAGCTCTATTTCTCTGAAACTAACCTAATTTTGCGGATTAGAGCTAGTTTCTAGCTCTATTCGGTTCAGTTATCGTCGTATGAGCTCATTTCCGCCACTTCAGCCTAGAATAGAGCTAATTTTTAGCTCTATTTCTCTGAAACTAACCCTGATTTGTGGAATAAAGCTAGTTTCTAGCTCTATTCGGTTCAGTTCTCATCGCATGAGCTCATTTCCGCCACTTCTGCCTAGAATAGCGCTAATTTTTAGCCCTATTTCTCTGAAACTAATCCTGATTTGTGGAATAGCGCTAGAAACTAGCTCTATTAGGTTCAGTTCTCGTCGTATGAGCTCATTTCCGCCACTTCAGCCTAGAATAGAGCTAATTTTTAGCTCTATTTCTCTGAAACTAACCCTGATTTGTGGATTAAAGCTAGTTTCTAGCTCTATTCGGTTCAGTTCTCGTCGTATGAGTTTATTTCCGCCACTTCAGCCTAGAATAGAGCTAATTTTTAGCTCTATTTCTCTGAAACTAACCCTGATTTGTGGAATAGCGCTAGAACCTAGCTCTATTAGGTTCAGTTCTCGTCGTATGAGTTTATTTACGAGTGCTAAGCGAGCTACTGCTTGTCCTCAACTGGCGGAATAAGCCGCCAGCGCTGCAACCGAGCGGCCAACAAATTGCCGCCCGGCAACGCGCGCAATTCGCGCGCGCTAATGGCGCCGCCGCGCAATGCCGCGGCACCGAAGGCGCAAGCGCCGACGACTACGCACGTCAGCGCAAGCGCAGCTGCTGCCGCCCGTGGCGGCAGCCCGCCGAGCGCGACGCTGAGCACGCGCCCTAGAATCACCAGCGTCGCGGCCATTACCGCGAGCGCAAAACAAGTACCCCAAAACGCACGCCACGTTGCGTTCTTCCGCCCTCGGTCTTCTACTCGTTCCGTCACCCGCTCCTTACCTCCGCCACCAAACGCAGCACCTGAGGCAGCGGCCGTATAACGCACTGCAAGCATCCCTAGAAGCGCGGCTGTGCTAAGCGCAATAATACCAGCAATCGCAGCGCCCTCGACTCCGTAAGAGGGAACTAGCACGAGATTAAGCACAGCCTTTAACAGCGCTGCTATAAGCAATAAAACCACTGGGGTGCGTACTGCACCCAGTCCTTGAAGAACTGGTGCAGTAACTGCATTAACACTCCCCGCCAATGCCGTACAGCCAACAAGGGCAAATGCAATCGTGCCTTTTGTATCGGCATACAGCATCACATTAAGCGGCTCCGCTAGGAGCACCAAGCCGACACTAGCTGCTGCTCCAATCGCCCAAGCCGCGCGCTCCGTTATGGACAGATGAGCCCGCAGCTGTCCATAGGCTCCGCGCATTCGAGCAAGTGCAATTCCCGGCACGAGTGCTGCCCCAGCAGCCCCCGCCACCATCACCACTAGCTGCACAAGCGGCTGTGCGCGGCTGTATATGCCAAACTTTGTCATAGCGGCAGCCTCTGTTAACCCGCCAACCTGCAATAATCGCGGTACCGTAAATGAATCAACAACGCCAAGCGCAGGTACGACAATCGCCCCGAGTGCAACCGGCAGCGCAATTACGGCAAGCTTCTTCATTTCTGCGGAAATAGCACCAGGTAAATGATTCAGTCGCTCCTTTTTCCGCTTCCTCCAAGCATAGCCTGCTAATACGAACAAAGAGGCAGCTGCACCCACTGCCGATCCGCTCATTACTCCAGCAGCTACCGATTCATCTGCCCAGCCAGCCGACCAGCTCATAGCCAGCACAAATAACATAATAGCTACGCGAACCAGCTGTTCGACAACTTGTGAGGCGCCCGAAATCCCCATCCGTCCTAGGCCCTGCATATAGCCGCGTAGCGCTGCAACAAATGGAGAAAGCAATAGCGCAACCGATACGGCCCGAATAGCATTCATCGTCTCTGTATCGCCTATCCAGCGAGATACTTGACCAGCTCCTGCCCACATCCAAGCGAAAGCAAATATGCCCGTTATACCAAGCAGCAACAACGCTGCATACAGCGTTCTTCTAACACCAGCTGAGTCCTCTCCTTTGCGCAGTCTCTCCGCGATCAAGAGAGATACCGCCGTTGGCAGCCCAGCAGTGGCTAACACGGCAACCATCTGATACAACGGATATACGGCATTATATATACCAAACACGCGGTCACCCGCTAAATTTTGCAGCGGTATTTTTTGAAACACGCCAATTAACTTAGACAAAAGAGCTGCCCCAGCCATAATGACAACACCGCTCATCCATATCCGTTTCGAGCTGCGTGGCTCATCCCTTCCTGTGAGCTCTTTACTCCCAGAATACCTCTTATCCACTTCAACCTCTTGTACGCTGCTTCCGAGCTCTCGCGGCGTCCCCTGCCGATGACCCTCCGGCTTACGGTTCATCCTGCCACACTCCTGCCTGTCCATCGATTTATATTGGTAATAGTATACCTCACAATCGCAAACGTGGAAAAAGCTTCCTCAATCAAGATTGCTCTTGATCAAAGAAGCTGTACTAATCCATGTATTCTTTGCTTACGTTTCTCAGCTGCACCTACTGCTCCATTTGCTTAGCTAAAAAACCTGCTGCTGTTTCAGCCATTTTCGTTTCCATATTCGCCATTTTCACTGATTCATCCTTGCTAAGTAGAACGACCGTCCCGATGGGATCGCCGCCTGAAATGATAGGTGCGATAACAAAGGAAGTGTATGTTTCTTGCACATCCTTTATAATTTCGAATGCTCCGCCATTCATTTCAGTATGCGTCTTGCGGTTTTCCATAGCGCTTTCCAGAACCGTTCCAACTCCCTTATCAAGCAGTTCTTTTTTAGATGCGCCAGCTACCGCGATTATGTTATCCCGATCCGTTATCAAAGTAATATGATTCGTACCCTCAAATAAGGACTCCGCATATTCCTTAGCAAAGTCACCAAGCTCACCGATAGGAGAATATTTCTTCAAAATAACTTCGCCATCACGATCTACAAATATTTCTAGAGGGTCTCCCTCGCGAATACGCAGCGTACGGCGGATCTCCTTCGGAATTACTACACGCCCGAGATCATCGATGCGCCGTACAATTCCAGTTGCTTTCATTTCATGTTGCCCCGCTTTCCTAGAGGATTTTGAATCGACTGGATTCATGCAGTTTCTTTATAAAGAGGAAAGATCCTTCAAAGATTTTTGAATCTGACCATAGTATTCATCCGCTCCCAGATTCTTATGCACGAACTGAATTGTGAGCTAAATGCTCCTTTTTCTTCTAAAAATCACGGTCGGTCACGCCATCTTCCTTTGTCTTCCAAAATATGTGATTCTGAACTGGAGCTGTTCTTTCTCATCAGCCTCCATATGTGCTGAGCTGCCTCCCTCACCGTTTTCGGCCTAAGAGCGTCAGCTCCATCCAATAAACGAAAAGGACGAACAAGTCGAGGCAAATGCAGATCAGCTTTTAAAATTAAATCATCCTCAAACAGAAGGTCTACCGTACCCTCTGCAAGCAGATTTCCACTCTTCAATAACAGCACACCATCCGCCCATTCTGCGGCGAAATCAACGTCATGCGTTGCTACGATAAGTGTCATTCCCCCATCATGCATCGATTCCAACAAGGCCTGAAGATCATCACGACTTTTCGGATCAAGAAAAGCCATCGGTTCATCCAAAATAATAATTTCAGGCTCCATCGCCAGCACACCGGCTATCGCCACTCTTCGCTTTTGCCCATAGCTCAGCTCGAAGGGAGAACGCCCGCGCAGCTCCGACATATTGACTGCTATAAGCGCTTTATCCACTCGCTCCCTTACTTCCTCTTCACTTAAACCAAGGTTACGGGGGCCAAAAGCGATATCTTCCTCCACGGAAGTGGAGAAAATTTGATCATCCGGGTCCTGATATACGACACCGACTCTGCTTCTCATCCGTTTGCTGGACTGCTCGGTCATTTTTTCACCAAGCACGTAAACTTCGCCTTTCACTGGCTTCTCAATACCATTGAGCAATGCAATAAGCGTCGATTTCCCTGCACCATTTGGTCCCATCAATACAACCTTCGTGCCCTGCTCTATTCGAAAACTAATATCGTCTAATGCAACGGTATTTCCGTAACGATAGGTCGCATGCCGTACCTCGATGGCTGCCTCTCGCTCACCCTTCTCCAGCATTCCCCGTTTCCTCCTTTTGCTTGCATTCATGTTGTCCTTTCTTGCCTGGCCCGTTAACTCGAGCCTTCTTTGCCCGTCCTTCGTCAGTAGAAGCCATTCCCCAAATCCGCCTCGGGCGCTTATTGATCGATAAATACGCTGGCTCCGCTCCATTGCCCGCAAAAACAATACACCTAGCAGCTCTCCAAATCTTTTATATGCTTCACGGCTCCACAGCCAGCCCTCCACTCGCAAACCCCGCGATCGCTGGGCTTTGAGCATGCTCTGTGCCTCTTCCTTCAACAGATAAAAATAACGCATCATTAAGCTGATAATCTCGATCATAATGGCAGGCATGCCTATCGCACGCAAGCTTTTTATCAAAAGAAACAAAGGGGTTGAACAAATGAAGTAGGTAATAAGCAGATTGGCATTTATAATTTTCAGCAAAATAATTTCTGCATGACGCATGCCCTCACTCGTTGCCGAATAGCCGAGCACTTGAAACAACGTTTGACCAGGTATCTGAAAAGGGATAAACAAAATTGCTCCCAGCCCAAAGGGCACAATAAGCAGCATTCTCTTCATAATGATTCGAATAGAAATGCCTGCCCATAGCAAACTGAACAGAAAAAATCCTGCTGCCCCGGTGAGAGCTGCAGGATGTCGAAAGAACATGATCGATATAAGGATTCCCAAGACAAGCAGCAATCGCCGCTTCGCTCTTTGCAAGGTGGGTTGTTTGCTCTTGTCTTGACTATAAAGATCCTGATCCTTCTTCATAATCGGCTCCAGCATCCTTGCCCCTCCTCTTCCCTGTCAGGCCCCGTAATAATAACCAAAGAATGACTATCATGACGACTGAGCCAATAACGCCCGCCAAACCAACGCGCAATGCCGCCCACGATATACCAGCTACCTCATAATCCGTAATAGGAGCCCATTTATACAATGTCCCTGCCTGCTTCAAAAAGCCATGATCCTCGGCTACCCGCTCTAGGCCATCTGGATGCGGCGATACCCATGGCGACAACAATCCAGCAGCCAGTAAGGTAAGAGCGAGAAGTCCTAACCATTTTCGCTTGGAAGTCGTTAACGACACCTCATTCATGAGCGAACGCCCCCTTAACGGTTGAAGTGCTGCGTTCAAGCAGATAACTGCTAACCAGAGCAGTAAGAAGCCCCTCGCCCAGTCCAATTAACATATGCCAGCCAACCATGGCCTTGAGCGCCATTCCCAGCTCGAACGTTCCTGACCAAGCCAGCAGCAGCCCTACCCCTGCTGAGGCACACACGATAGAAAACCAAGCAGCACCAAACGTAATTAGGAATCGAGCTTTACCTCTTAGCAGCTTCATTCCAGCCCTGTAAACACCATAGCCGACAAAGCATCCAATAAATCCAGTACATAGGATATTGGCTCCAAGAACCGTAATTCCCCCATCTTGAAAAACAAGCGCTTGAATAATAAGAACAGCTGCTATTACGATAGTTCCAATCCAAGGTCCAAATAATATGGAAGCAAGCGTCCCCCCTAGAAAATGGCCTGATGTTGCTCCGGCAATGGGGAAATTTAACATTTGAGCAGCAAATACGAATGAACCAATAAGAGCGACCATAGGAACCTGTTTCGTTGAGAGAGTCAATTTCGTTTTATGCAGACTGTATGAAACAGCTGCTGCACCAAACGCAGTCGTTGTAATCCATATTTTTGCGTCTAGAAACCCATCAGGTATATGCAAAGAAGATCAACTCCTCACTCGTAGTGTTAGGTTATGTAACTTGATTATTTTACCTTATTATCAATTAATGTCCACCATTCGTCAATACAACGAAGGGAGGTTTAGCATAAATATTTTGCCCTTTAAAGGCACTGTACAAATGTGGATTCTCATATAATCCCTTGCTTCACTTCACATCTCAAACTATTGTCTATATATTCGGCTTCACATGTAATCTTCCATATCGATTGATTTTCCCCAAGAGAAACGTGAACCCGTTTATGACTGATCCTAGTTAGTGTATCGCTAGACACTTTGTTTCCACCGTCATAAAACTTAACATTTATCGATGTATATGATGAGTTATGTGAATCTCGTTATTTACGCGTTAGTTTCCATTACATTATTTACAAAAAGAAAAGGATATGATATATTTTATTAAATTACGTAATTACGTAGTTAAATAATTTGAGAGATGGTGTAACGGATGACGACAAGAGATTTTGGCGCCGAGCTCGATCAGTTGAAAACGCAAATGGATGAGATCAAACGTTTAATCGAGCCAATCCGGAATCAAACCCCTTCAAGAGCCAGCAATAACGAAACCATTCTTATTGATAACAAAACCATTTCTACTGATTATTCAACCGATGAGCTCGGCAGTATTTTTTATTCGGGTCAGTATCGCAACGAATCCTTTCGATATCGTTGGGAACCGCAAGAGAGAACAGTCTCTCAGCTTTTAGAGCTGGACGGGGACAAGGCTTCTAAGGTACTGACTGCTCTCGCTCACCAGCAGAGATTGGATATCTTAAGAAGTGTGTTGAAGCAACCCCTTACAGGAGCTGAGCTCGTTGAACAGCTAAACATGGGGACTACAGGCCAGCTTTACCATCACATTAAGGCATTGCTTGGCGCTAACCTTCTTGTACAAGAAGAACGCGGCGGTAAATACACCATCCCCTCCCAGCGCTCATTACCGCTTCTTCTGCTGCTAGCGTCCGCATCTGATTTGCTTGATACGAGTGATTTCATTGCCTTATCTGAAACGAAAAAGAATGCAGGTGATTATTTAGGCGATACCCCAGACCACTACGACCCTCATCACCTTCTATACGCAGTTATTGAAAACACAATTCTTGAGCACCAAGCAGGATACTGCAGTGAGATTGCACTATTTCTACACGCTGATAACAGCATTACCGTAGCTGATAACGGACGAGGAATTCCTGTTCAAGCGCTCCCAGGCAAAACAACTACACGAGTACAATCCGTTCTCACCGATCTCAGTCATTACAGCACCGGCGTCTCTTTCCTGGCACCCGGAAGTGAAAAAGGAATTACTATGGCAGTCGTTAATGGTCTGTCACAAAAGCTTTCTGTGGAAGTACGCCGCGATGGCAAAGCATTTCGACAGGATTATAAACATGGCATACCGCAAACTGATTTATTAACAATAGGAATCACTCAGGAGACCGGAACAAGCGTAACCTTTGCTCCAGACAATGAGATATTTGGCTTTTCTTTTGACAAGGCAGTAATAGCCAAACACATTAGCGATATTTCAGCAGCCTACCCCAAGTTAACCATTCATTTTCGTGCAGATGCTGACGCTAAATAAACAATCATTGGCCTGGCCAAACTTCATTCAAAAAAAATACGACCTCACTCACACCAAACTCATAACAGAGCACAATAATAAACGCCCCGGCCCGGGTTCAATTCCGGTTCGGAGCGTTTATACATTTTTTCACTTCATCGTTCCCGATTCTCGTTCAAAGGAAACTAACCAATCACCTTGAATAGCAGCATAGCCGCGGTCCCCTTCGACTACGAGACCGTATAAATTTTTGACATCGAGATATTCTTTCCGCTCTCCATTATCAAATTCCAACGTGATGTAATAATACGTTCTAGAAGAGGAAGTAGGGTGCATGACTCCATCACCATGATTGTGATGACTCGAATGATGGCGAACTTCCATACGCTTGGTAACAATACTGGCATATGCAGATTCTCGCGGGGAACGCGAATTTTTGACATAACGCGCACCGTTTGAAATAATTCCGACGATGACGATAACGAATACAATGACAATAAGAATAGGAACAATTGTAAACATGATACCAAAGCCTCCGCCCGTCGGCGGCCCAAAATTAAACATAGGACACACTCTCCCATCTTTCTTGTCTCGTGTCTATGTTTACGAATGATCAGCCCATTTTGTTTCATATATTGTCAATATAGCCCATTATATTCATTTTATTTTGTAGTATGCTTCCCATATTTAGACGACAGAGGGAATTGTCCAATCACCTCATACATTGGCGAATCATGCATATGGGTTCGCATGAGCACGAAGGAATCCACATCCCAATCCGAACCGATCGGCGCTGCCCCGACCTCACTGCTTCTAATCCAATCCTCTATTCCCGTGAAATCCTTACGGTTCTGGGCAGTCGTATCATTACCCCCAGCAAACCCTCTTGCCAATGTAATATGCGGTGAATAAGGACGATTCTCCGCCTCAAAACCCAGTGAGCTCATCGCTTCCGTTACCGCTGTCCGAAGCATATTTAGACACTCAATCTCACCGTTTACAGCCGCCCAGAGTACACGTGGTGCCTTTGGCAGCCCGAAAGTGCCAATCCCATTTAGCGATAATTTAAGAGATTCAGCGCTAACAGCGGACAAGATCGTTCTCAGCGCATCAAGCCTCTCGATAGACACATCACCCAAAAACTGCAGCGTAATATGATAATCACTCGGATGGGTCCATTTTCGAAAGGGAAGCCCTTGTCGTTGTTCACTTATCCAGCTCTTCAGCTTATCGGCAGCATGATCGGGTACTGGAATAGCGATAAACAAACGCATAGTGTCATTTTTGGAATCCGGCATTACATATCCCCCTTTATCGATTTACTTTGTCATTATGTAGGTTTTGATACCAAAACATTCATACTGTGTTTAAGATCCTTGGCTCATGCAACAAAACTACCACAGTACATACCTATAAAATAAAAATAGCCAAAACACCCCGCTTTCACAATGGGATGCTTTGACTTAATGCTTATTCATTACTATTTCCCCTATAACCAATAGGCTTATACGGTCAAATATTTACGTATGGTCTCATCGTCCAGCTGTTCCAGACCGCCCTCCCACACCACCACACCTTTATCCAGCACATAGAAGTAATCACCAACACTCTTCACGAAGTCTAAGCTTTGCTCCACCAATAGAATAGCTGTCTTGCCGTCTGTTTTAATAGAACGAATCACATCCCTTATATCATCAACGATGGATGGCTGTATCCCTTCACACGGCTCATCAAGCAGCAGCACTTGGGGCTTTGAAGCCAGTGCACGGGCAAATGCTAATTGCTGCTGCTGTCCTCCGCTCAGATCCCCGCCTCGGCGAGTATACATTGTGGGTAGCACTGGAAATTTGGAAATGGCTTCATACGGGATTGCGTTCACTTTGACTGAGGAAGCCTCAAGCCCCAGCAATAAATTTTCATATACGGAGAGCTGAGCAAATATTTCACGACCTTGCGGCACATAGCCGATCCCGCTTTTCGCCCTTAAACCCGGGGATTTCTTGGTCAAATCCGTCTCATTATAGGTTACAGATCCGCCCCGCGCCTTCAACAGTCCCATTATGCTTTTCATCAGAGTTGTTTTGCCCACTCCGTTTCGACCAAGCAAACATACTACTTGCCCTGTCCTCACTTTTAACGATACATCTCGCAAAATAATGCTTTCCCCGTAACCCGACTCAAGCTGTTGAACGGCTAGCATCCGCATCCCGCCTTTTCCCCAAATACACCTCAGCAACGCGATCATCGCGCTGCACCTCATCCATGGAGCCCTCCTTCAACAGCTTTCCCTCATGCATGACGGTCACTTTACTTGCGAAGTTTCGAACAAACTCCATATCATGCTCCACCACAACAATTGATCGCTTGCGGGCAATATGGTGCAGCAGTTCACCTGTCTTATCCGTTTCTTTATCGGTCATGCCTGCTACTGGCTCGTCGAGCAGCAAAATTTCCGGTTCCTGCAGCAGCATCATGCCAATCTCCAGCCACTGCTTCTCACCATGAGACAACCCGCCTGCCCGACACTCTCTCTTGCTCTGCAGTCCGATCATCGTAAGCTGATGATCCATTCTCTCACGCTCATCATCGACCATTTTTGCGAATAATGTGGCAAAAACAGTCCTTTTCTGACGCATTGCAATTTCTAAATTTTCCGCAACCGTCATAGTAGGAAAAATCGAAGGCGCTTGAAACTTGCGACCAATACCAAGCTCGGCAATCTGATGCTCCTTTTTTCGCGTAATATCCACCTTGCCGCCAAATGTCACACTCCCCCTCGATGGTCTCACTTTTCCGCATATGACATCCAGCATCGTCGTCTTACCCGCTCCGTTGGGACCGATGAGAAAACGCAGCTCACCCTTCTCCAGCTTCAGATTCATTCCTTGAATCGCCTTAAAGCCATCAAACTCCACTGTCACATCATCACACTGCAGGATTGCGGACTCCTTCATGCTTTGATTCCTCCCTTTTTCTGCGGAATTTCAACTGACTAAATAAACCGGCAAAGCCCTTCGGCATAAAAACAACCACGACAACAAACAGCAGCCCCATAAAAAATAACCAGCCTTGCGGATAAGCCGTACTGAATTCACTTTTTGCCCAGTTCATGAGAATAGCTCCAAGCGCCGCGCCGATAAGCGTGCCTCTTCCACCGATCGCCACCCAAAGAACCATTTCAATAGAAGGAACTATCCCCATCATCGATGGGGATATAATGCCAACATGCAGAACGAACAACATACCGGCAACACCTGCAATAGCCGCTGATATCGTAAAGATGACCATCTGATAAATGGCAGGATTATAGCCAATGAACCGCGCACGATTCTCACCATCTCGAATGGCTCGCAGTACCTTGCCAAAACGACTGCCGATAATAAACCGACAAAAGATGAAGATCATAAATAACACAGTAACAGTTACAAAATAGAGCGCCCTCTTTGTATCGGGAGAACCTAATGAAAACCCGAGCAGCGTTGAATAGCCTGTAACGCCGTTCGTCCCCCCTGTGAAGGCCTGCCCGCCAATTAATAGTGTTGTTGTAATAATAACGAGTGCCTGAGTCAGAATCGTAAAATAAACACCGCGAATTCGATTTCGGAATGTAACATAACCAAGTACAAGCGCCAAGAATGCAGGCATCGCTACCCCCATGACAATCGCAAATCCAAAATTCTGAAAGGGCTGCCAGAACAACGGGAGTTCCTTCAGCCCGCTCCAGCCCATAAAATCCGGCGGCTTTCCACCGCTTGCTTCCAGCTTTAAGTACATCCCCATGGCATAAGCACCAAGACCAAAGAAAATACCATGCCCTAAGCTTAATATGCCTGTGTAGCCCCATATTAGATCAAGCCCCAGCGCCACTATAGCGAAGGCTAGAAATTTCGCCAATAAGCTAAGCCGAAAGTCGCTAATAAACAGCGGTGCCGAGAATAACACAGCTGCCGATACGGTGTAACCGATTAAAATCCATATTCTTTTAGGAGTAAGCTTTTGCAATCGTAATCGCATGCGCATTCCACCCTTCTTTGAATCTGCTCAGAGGAATCATAGGGTCTTCTCTTAATCCAGTGATCGCGACCGCATCGCTACAAGCCCCATTGGCTTCCACTGTAAGAAAGCAACGATACAGACGAACACAAGCACTTTACCAAGGGAAGCATTCGTCCAGTATTCAAATAATGTATTGAACATACCGATGCCCATTGCTCCTAGCACGGTTCCAATAAGCTTCCCAACTCCGCCAAGCACAACAACCATAAAGGCATCAACGATATAATACGTGCCTAGGGAAGGACCAATAGGCCCAAGAAGCGTCAAAGCACAGCCAGCAATCCCGGCAATACCCGAGCCGATGGCGAAGGTCATTGCATCTACACGACGCGTTGATACGCCCAAACATGCGGCCATATCACGGTTCTGCATAACGGCACGCATTCTTCTGCCTTCATGACTGCGATAAATGTAGAAATACATAGCAACTAAACAAGCAATCACTAGCGCGATAATGAATAGCCGTTTATAGGGCAGCAATGTTCCATCCATTATTTTGAGACCGCCATTCAACCAGGACGGACTCGTTACCGCCACGTTTGGTGCTCCAAAGATAGAACGCGCAAGCTGTTGCAGCACCAATCCAACTCCCCATGTGGCAAGCAAGCTATCCAGCGGTCTGCCGTATAGAAAGCGAATAAGAGATACTTCTAATATAAGACCGAAAATATAAGCGATAATGAAGCTAGCCGGTACGGAAAGTACGAAATACCAATCGAACATCGATTTTGGAAGGTAGTCATGAAATAGATTTTGCGTCAAATAAGTGGAGTAGGCCCCAATCATAATAAGCTCACCATGCGCCATATTAATGATCTTCATAAGTCCAAATGTAATAGATAGACCTAATGCAACCAGCAATAATATTGAACCTATACTAAGGCCATTAAAAATCTGAAGCAGAAATACCTCCATAGAACCGCTCCCTTCACTGGAAACAAAAGAGGAGTATTCGAAGCATTCGAATACTCCTTCATACTTAGCCGCTTAGCTTATAAACCACAATTTGCTTATTTATTATTCCGTAGGTTGAATGCTAGCCGCCCAAGCGTAGCCCTTTAAATAAGGGTCTGGCTTAACCGCTTCACCCGAATTCCATAATTCCTTAAATTGGCCGTCCGCTTGCACTTCACCAATTCGAACGGTTTTATAAATATGCTGAGTAGCACCGTCAATTTTCACTTTGCCCTCTGGTGCATCCCACTCCAGCTCCTTGGCCGCTTCCTTCACTTTAGCTACATCAGTAGAACCCGCTTTCTCCACTGCTGCTGCCCACAAGTATACAGCTGTGTAACCAGCCTCGATTGGATCAGCTGTTACGCGATCTTCCCCATACTTCTTTTTGTAGTTTTCAACGAAGGTTTTATTGGCTGGCGTATCTGTCGTTTGGTAATAGTTCCATGCCGTCAAATGACCCTCCAGTACATCGACACCTATTCCACGAATTTCTTCCTCTGCAACCGATACGGATAGAGTCGTTAAATCTTTAGCTGTAATGCCTGCATCTTTTAACTGTTTGAAGAAAGCAACATTACTGTCACCATTCAGGGTGTTATATACGATATCCGGTTTGGCTTCTTTAATTTTGCTGATTAGTGTACTGTAATCGGTGTGAGCGAGCGGTGTGTACTCTTCTCCTACCAGCTCGCCGCCTTCAGCTTTCAATTGTTCTTTTATTACGAGGTTTGCAGTGCGAGGGAATACATAGTCTGAACCTAGTAAGTAAAATTTCTTGCCCCGGTTTTCAAGCAGCCAAGAAACCGATGGAACGATCTGTTGGTTCGTTGTCGCTCCTGTGTAGAAAATGTTTGGTGAGGATTCTAGCCCCTCATATTGAACGGGATACCAGAGAAGACCATTTAATTCTTCAAATACCGGCTTCATCGCTTTTCGGCTGGCAGATGTCCATCCGCCAAAAACCGTTGCGACTTTATCCTCCGATAAAAGCTTGCGAGCCTTCTCCGCAAATGTAGGCCAATCAGATGCCCCGTCTTCGATAACAGGCACTATCTTTTTGCCAAGCACGCCGCCTTTAGCATTGATTTCATCTATTGCCATCAGTTCCGCATCGATAACTGATACCTCACTAATTGCCATTGTGCCGCTCTGAGAATGCAAAACCCCTACTTTAATTTCCCCCTCTGCTGAGCTTCCTGTATTTGCTGTTGCGGTCTCCTTGTTACCCGCATTGTTGTTCGTCCCACAACCCGCCATTACCATAGTGAAAACCACTAGCAACAAGCTAAATTGATAAACAAACTTCTTTTTCATTTGCCCACTCCCCAGTTCCCTTATATTTTCTCTATAATTCCGAACATTTTACTGGAATGTTATTCCATTGTTCGTGTCATCATTATAGAATACCCTTATTTTGTATGTCAATATAGTTTACACCAAATTTTGTAATTTTATTTTGTTTTGGGAAATGCGTAGTTTTACAGGGTTTAATCTCATTTTCGAGTTAGATATATTAACATTTATCTCTCGATCCTTCTTATATGATTCAAAGGAATATTTTATGTTAGATAAAGTAACTCGATACAAATAAGATGATTGGATTAGAACGACAAAAAACCCCTTTAGCCTCATAGTGGCTAAAGGGGTTTAAACGTAAATGCTTATTTCGTTGCTGGTGCTTCAGTTGGCGCGTCTGTTGCTGGCGCTTCATCTCCAGCAGGAGCATCACTTGCTGGCGTATCACTTGCTGGTGTTTCCTCTTCCGCTTTCGGAAGTTTAGACACAATCTCCAGCTTCGGAAGCTCGTCCGTCATAAATGTAGTCATATGGTTATTTGCAATAACGCTTTTGATTTCATCCTTCTGTGCATCTGTTCTTTTGTCCAGAGGCGTGTTTTCGCGCTTCTCAACCAAAATCACATGATAACCATATTCCGTTTCAACCGGATCACCGATCACACCAATTTCTTGCTTGTAAGCAGCTTGTTTGAATTCTTCAACCCAAGTGCCATTTCTTTTATCTGCATACAGTCCGCCTGTTTCTTTGGAACCTGTATCATCAGAATACTCCTTAGCAATTGCTGCCCAGTCGCCGCCTGCTTCAAGCTTCGCTTTCACTTCTTTCGCTCTAGCAAGTGCTTCCTCTGCTGTACGAAGCTCCTTTTGCTCTTGCGAAGATAGATCCGTGGTCGCTACTAGAATGTGACGAACAGAAACGATAGCATTGTCTACCGGGTTCTTCTCAATTTCTGTTTTCAATTCATCGTCTGTTACCAACGAGTTCATGTGTGCAACAACTGTTGTGCCTAGAGATAAATAATTTTCCATATCTTTGTCTTTCAATTTCTTCTCATCTATCACAGCTTTCAAATCCGAATTGGATTTCAGCGCCGCTTTATATTGCTTCATTTGCTCATCAATATCTTTTTGTGCTGCCTTCTTCGTTTCTTCAGAAGCTTGGCTGTTCAGTACTTTGTAAGCAATGTACTGGTTAAGCAATTGCTCTTTGAATTGCGGGATCTCAATAATTTGCTCATAAGAAGGCTGCATAACCGTGAAAACAGCCAAATACTTATTGAACTCCTTATCCGTAACCGTACCGCCCTTATAAGTTGCAACATCTGTTGTCTTCGCGCCGCATGCTGCCAAGGCCATGACAAGCACTGATGCTACGATTAGCATTGCGCCTTTGCGCCATGCTGATTTACGTGAACCGTATAACATGTAGAATCCCCTTTCATCTTATAAACTTGCTCTTATTGTATCAGAAAAGGGTCGCTGAAAGCGAATCTTCTCTTATGGTGTTACATTTTGCAACTGGTCCTTGTAGAGGAGGACATCATTATAGGCTTGCAAAAATTTCTCAAGCATATGGATCTTTTGCTCCATATTCAGTCCTTTGCCACGCAAAAGAATAGTTGGATTCGGCTCAGTATCCATCCCTTGCTTAAATCGGTTCTCATGCTTCAAGCAGAGCTGATCGACCTTTTTTCGGTCAATTTTCCGCTTTTCAGCGGCTGCAAATCGTAGCAGAAGATCCTCGCCTTTTCCGCTAACTTGTTCAATACCATATAAGGTACCGTATACTTTAAGCCTTGCCACAGCAAGTAAATTGCTTACCGCCTGCGGCAAATCTCCAAAGCGGTCGACAAGCTCATCTATCACATCATCGGCTTCTTCAAATGTGCGAATGGCAGCGACCTTTTTGTAGATTTCAATTTTTTGAATGCTGTCATAAATATAATCCGATGGCAGATACGCATCAATGCTGACATCAATAAGCGTGCTGACAGGCTTCTCTTCCTTAACCTCTTCACCGCTCATTTCCGCTTTGCGCTTCGCGATCTCATCAGCCAGCATTTGCGAATACATGTCGAAGCCTACTGAGGCAATAAAGCCATGCTGCTCAGCGCCTAACAGATTACCCGCTCCCCGAATGGATAAATCACGCATCGCAATTTTGAAGCCGGAGCCGAGCTCCGTAAACTCCTTAATGGACTGCAGACGCTTCTCAGCTACTTCAGTAAGCACCTTATCCCGCTGATACGTGAAATAGGCATAAGCAATTCGATTAGAACGTCCGACTCGTCCGCGCAGCTGATAGAGCTGCGAAAGCCCCATTTTATCCGCATCATGCACGATTAGTGTATTTACATTAGGAATGTCGACCCCTGTCTCAATAATGCTTGTGCTGACCAAAACGTCTGATTCCCCGTCTAGGAAATCAAGGATCGTCTTCTCCAGCTCCTGCTCCGACATTTGTCCATGTCCAACCGCAACTCTAGCATCCGGCACAAGCGCATTAATTTGCTCAGCCATCTGATAGATACCCTGCACCCGATTATACAAGTAGTAGACTTGACCGCCCCGCGCAAGCTCACGCTCAATAGACTCACGCACGAGTGAAGGACTATATTCGACTACATACGTTTGCACCGGAAAACGATTCTCAGGAGGCGTTTCAATAACTGACAAATCACGAACGCCAAGCATCGACATATGCAGCGTGCGCGGAATAGGTGTTGCAGTCAAAGTCAGAACGTCAACATTCGTCTTCAGCTTCTTGAGCTTCTCCTTGTGCGACACGCCAAACCGCTGCTCCTCATCCACGATAAGCAGTCCTAATGATTTAAAAATAATATCCTGCGACAAAAGGCGATGCGTACCGATAACAACATCTACCGTGCCTGCCTTAAGTCCCTTCATCGTTTCATTCTGCTCTTTGCGTGAGCGGAAACGGCTAAGCACCTGAACATTGATAGGATAACCAGCAAAGCGCTCCCGGAACGTCTCATAATGCTGCTGAGCGAGTATCGTCGTCGGAACTAGTACTGCAACCTGTTTGCTGTCCATAGCGGATTTAAAGGCAGCACGAATAGCAACCTCGGTTTTCCCGTAGCCAACGTCTCCGCACAATAGGCGATCCATTGGCTGGCTTTTCTCCATGTCCTTCTTGATCTCTTCAATAGCTCTGAGCTGATCACGCGTCTCATCGTAAGGAAACATCGCTTCGAATTCATTTTGATAAGAAGTATCTTGTCCAAAGGAATAACCTGCAGCTGTCTGGCGCTCAGCGTACAGCTTGATCAGGTCATCCGCAATATCTTGAACCGATGCCTTTACTTTGCTCTTCGCTCTGGTCCACTCACTGCCGCCCAGCTTATTGACCTTTGGCTCCTTCTCTTCATTGCCAACATATTTCTGAATCATGTCGACCTGTTCGATTGGAACAGACAGTTTGTCGCCGCCAGCATATAGAATGTGCAAGTAGTCTTTATGAATGCCCGCAATTTCCAGCGTACCGATACCTACATATTTACCTATACCGTGATTATGATGAACGACGTAATCGCCGACCTTAAGCTCGGTGTAGCTCTTAATCCGTTCTGCATTATCAACCTTTTTATCAATTCTCCGCGCTTTCCGCTGCTTCTGCGAGAACATCTCGCCTTCTGTAATAATGACTAGATGAGAAGACGGAAGCTCAAACCCTGACTGCAGGTTGCCTTCCAACATCGTTGGTGTTTCGATACCATAGTCATCCAATACGCGGCGCATTCTCTCCAAACGCTCCGCATTTCCAGCAAGCATCATAACCTTGGAGCCTGTTTTATGCCAACGTTCCATCTCAGCCTTCAATACATTCATTTGTCCATGGAAGCTTTGCATGGAGCGACTTGTCATATTTAAAATGTTTTGCGGCTGCGAATGCGGAATCTGCCGTAAGAACAGAGATAAGAATAAGGTCGGGAACGGACGATGATGCAGAATTTCTTCTGTATCACGCGCTAACGATAGACCTGGCAGTGACTTTCCATTCTGCATGAGATGCATGGACCATTCTGCTTCATCCCGCTCCAACTGCTTAGCCGTCTCTATTAAACGTGTCGGCTCGTCTAGTATGAGCAGGGTATCGCTCGGCATATAATCAAGAATCGTTTGACGCTCAGGGTAAAGTAACGAAATATATTTATAAATCTCCGGAAAATAAACATGCTCACGCAGACGCTCAAGCTCGCCGCCTAGTTCGCTGCGAAGTCTCTCTTTTGCTGTTCGATCAGTCATTTTGTCCAATTGCTTCTCTAACAGCTGCTGCGCGTGAGAAGCCGCGACCTCCATGCGATGCCCGTCAGCAAGCAATTCCTGACAAGGCAAAACAACAAATGAATCAAACCGATCAGATGAACGCTGATCAGCAGGATCAAATGCACGGATAGAATCAATATCATCGCCAAACCATTCAATTCGATAAGCATGAGGTGCTGTAATCGGATATAAATCGACGATGCCGCCGCGAACACTCATTTCTCCACGCAGCTCTACGCGATCAGCTCTCGTG
Source organism: Paenibacillus sp. J31P13 (assembly GCF_056269295.1). Taxonomy (NCBI): domain Bacteria; kingdom Bacillati; phylum Bacillota; class Bacilli; order Caryophanales; family Paenibacillaceae; genus Paenibacillus; species Paenibacillus sp. J31P13. The sequence goes on along the minus strand of NZ_JBWDNR010000016.1, from coordinate 23,544 downwards.
TAGCCTAGAGCCGTTATTTGACGAAGAAACGTATCAATGGGTAGAGAGTCGCCAACTTTTATCGCGATTTGAGCTTCTGCCATTACACTGCTTATAGGCAAATAACGCCGCACCCCTGAGAAGGGCACGACAACAATCCCGCGATAGCCTTTGGACAACTTGATTAGTGCATCCATACGCTGTGCGAGTATCTCTGGGCTTGAAATGGCTGCTTCGGCAGCAACCAGCTCATTTGCTGGATATAACAATACTTCTTCTGGTGATAGACATTCCTGCAAGTCTTCCGCGATCTTCTGTGCGGAGAACATATTGTGCGTAACAACTAACATCGGACGGCCTACATCCTCTTGCAGAGCAGCCAGGAGCACCTGTCTGGAAGAGCCGGCGAGCCCTGATATCATTTGCTCTCGCATTCCTTTTCGAATACCGGATATGACGGACTGAACGTCTGTATCCGCGGCAAAAGCTTTAATTAACGCTTTCAACGTTTGCGACACCCCGTTTCTGTACACAATCGGAGAGTGATACGATCGCTCCCTGTAAATTGAAAAGAAGCCTCAGCTTTCTGCTAAGGCTCTAACTATTAACTTTCCATCATTGAAGTGGATTAGCTACCAAATGAAGCTCGGGATTTGCATCGATCGCCTCACGGCAATAATCACAAACCACTTTTACTGTCACGTCACCATTTGGGTCATACGCTATTATATCGCTGCGCTCTTCGGGGGTCAAGAAATGGAAACCGAGCTGCTGCTCTGTTATATCCGACCCGTTCAAGGACCCAATTGACGTTCTGCAGTGCCGACAAATATAGTTTACAGCCATATGTATGCCTCCTGAAGAGTCGTTATACCCTTCAGTATGCCCCGATTATCCTAATCTAACAGATTATCCGTTAAACTTTGCCATCGTTTCCTCGAAAGGAGCCTTTAGCCTAAATTCAATGGCATCACATGCCGAAGAAATCATAGCAGCAAGCTGCTCTTGCTCGCTCTTGGCAAAGTTGGAGAGTACATAATCAGCAATATTCATACCGGGTTGCGGACGAGATATCCCCATTCGGACACGATCAAACGTTTGCGTACCCAAATGCTGAATAAGCGACTTGATGCCGTTATGACCACCGGCACTTCCCTGATAACGAAGTCTTAGCTTACCCATTTCCGTATCCAAATCATCGTAGACAATAACGCCATCCTCGACATTTGTTTTAAAATAATCGATAAACGAACGAACGGACTCTCCAGATAAATTCATATATGTCATCGGCTTAATAAGAACAACCTTGGTGCCTTGTACGTTGCCCTCACCGATTAAAGCTTTGCATTTGCTCTGCGTCACACTAATACCCCAGCGCTTCGCCAGCTCATCAATAACCATAAAACCGACATTATGCCGCGTTCCATGATACGTTGTGCCAGGGTTTCCTAGACCTGCAATCCACCTCATTACTTCACTTCACTCCTTTACGGACAAATGTATCATAATCTGTTGCAAGCGTAAACGGTTAGAGGGAATCCAAAGCTTCAAAAGCAATGACTATATATCACAAGAACACCGCTCATGAGAAAACACAACAAACAACGCCGCCCTATACAAAGGCGACGTTATTTGGACTACCAGACAGCATAAGTGTTCTCTGGCGAGATATATTAAAGGCTCTTAACGCCTTCAAGCTTTGCTTCATTTGAACGAGATTCCGCTTCAATCGCCTCAACAGCAGCAGCTTCACTTTCTTCTTCAGTAAGTTCTTTCTGCGGTGCAAGAATAGTGACTACCACTTGTTCTGCCTCTGCAACTAGCTCAACACCAGAGGGCAGCTTCAAATCGCTAACAAGCAAGCTCTCTCCTATTCCAAGCGCAGATATATCTAAAGTTAGCGAATCAGGGATATTATTTGGCAAGCATTGAACTTCCAGCTCATGCTCAAGCAATTGAAGTACGCCGCCTTCTCTTACACCTTGCGAATCGCCTTCCACTTGAATTCTAACATTGGCAGTTACGTTCTCATTCATATTAATTTGATGGAAATCGACATGAAGCACTTGACGATTCATTGTATCCCGCTGTACCTCCGACACCATAACAGACTGTTTGCCTAGTGACGGTAAATTCAATTCAATTACAGCATTCGGATGTGAGCGAAGCAGTGCCTGAAGCTCCTTGCTGTCAACAGCCACTTGAGCTGCATCATTTAAATTTTTTCCGTAAATAACACCGGGAGTTTTTCCTTTGAGCCGCAATTGACGCAGTTCGCCCTTCGTTGATCTCGATCGTTGATCCGCTTTCATTGCTATAGCCATACTAGAAACCTCCTAAAATTTTAGTGAAGCCTATTTGCTTCAAAATTGATTTCTTTATAACTTACCCATTCGAATCCATAACCAAACAGGTAAAATAAGGAATCATTTTACAACATGATTAAATAGAAAAATGCAGCAAAGGATTCGTCTGACCGAATCTATTGCTGCATTTATCTGACTCTCATTCATCTATTGCTGTTTCTTGTCTCTTTTCGCTTTCGCACGGCCACGCAATTTATCAGCGTAACCCGGTTTATTCACTTGACGCTCACGAGCAATCGCCAAATCGCCAGCCGGCACATCATTGGTTACGGTAGAACCAGCAACAATATATGCACCTTCACCAATTTTGACTGGAGCAATCAGATTAACGTTACTGCCAACAAACGCATAGTCGCCGATTTCGGTTACAAATTTATTGTAGCCGTCATAATTGACCGTAATGGCTCCGCATCCGATATTTACATCCTTGCCTACCTGCGCGTCACCAACATAGCTAAGATGGGAAACCTTGCTGCCATCACCTAATGACGCATTTTTCAATTCAACAAAGTCGCCGACTTTACATCCCACTCCAAGCTTCGAGCCCGGACGCAGGTTAGCATATGGACCGACAGAGCTCGTATCTCCAATGTAAGATTCAGCCACTGTCGAATATTTAATGACAACGCCGTCTCCAATAACACTGTCCGAGATATCTGCTTGCGGTCCAATGATGCAGTCCTCACCAATCACTGTGTTGCCGCGCAGCACAGTTCCTGGGTATATAACGGTATCAGAACCGATCTGTACGCCATCTTCAATATATGTCGAGGACGAATCAATCAACGTTACCCCGCCCAGCAAATGATTGCGATTGATGCGCGCACGCATGAAGCCTTCGGCCTCTGCCAATGCGACACGGTCATTTACGCCAATCGCTTCAGCCAAATCATTCGTGCAATACCCTTGAACAACTTCGCCCGCTTCGCGGAATATACCGATTACATCGGTCAAATAGAATTCACCCTGTGCATTATTGCTCGTAACGTTAGCAAGAGCTGCAAACAGCTTCTTATTATCAAAGCAATAGGTGCCCGTATTAATTTCTTTCGCAGCTGCCTCCTCAGGAGAGCAATCCTTCTGTTCCACAATACGTTGTACCGTACCTGCTTCTCCGCGAATGACACGGCCATAACCAGTTGGATCCTCAAACGAGGCTGTAAGCACTGTTGCAGCCGCTCCGCTCGATGAATGCAGTTCAAGCATCGCATTAATCGTAGAAGCCTTTACAAGCGGTGTATCGCCGCAAATAACGATTGTCGTGCCCTCTTCTTCTCCAAGCAAGGCTTCTGCTTGACGCACAGCATGCCCTGTACCTAATTGCTGCTCTTGCAGCACGTACTCTGCGCTATCCCCCAAGAAGGCTTTCACTTTATCCGCTCCATGCCCAACGATGACAACCGCGCGTTCAGCATTAGCTTCCTTGACGGTGTCCAGTACATGTCCTACCATCGGCTTACCGCAAACAGGATGTAACACTTTATATAATTTAGATTTCATACGCTTGCCTTGACCGGCAGCAAGCACAATAGCCATAATTTTCATCGAAAAGATCCCCCTAGTTAATCTAGAAATAATAATTTGTTTTTAACCTTCTTAACCGAATCTCAAGCATCCATTTTCTTTCAAATATAAGAATCACTCTATTACAATATACATTATACGAGTAATTGCTTATATTTCAAAAAAAAGAAAAGAGAGCCGTAGCCCTCTTCTCCGATCATTCCTCTAAAACATGAAGTGCATTGGTTAAGCGCCTTCTTCAATTGCTACTTCTTCTGCTGCACGCTCGTATTCAGCTAGAACAGCAGCCTGGATTTTCTCCCGGGTGGTTGAAGAGATCGGATGAGCGATATCCCGAAATTCTCCATCCGGAGTACGTTTGCTTGGCATTGCAACGAACATACCATTGTTTCCGTCGATAACACGAATATCGTGAACAACGAATTCATTATCAATAGTAATGGATGCGATTGCCTTCATACGCCCTTCGGAATTTACACGGCGGAGTCTGACATCAGTAATTTGCACTTGTGTTCACCACCTTTGTCTATCAGAGACTTGGTGTATACTTCCACACATTTGTGCCAATTCCTTCTACATTTTTGGTAAAATCATACTCTATTTAAAATATTTTTTTTAAAATGAATCTTTTTCGTTTTCATTCGACAATTGTCGATGCAATGACCTCTATTTCGACAAGAACATCCTTTGGCAGCCTTGCGACCTCAACGGCCGAACGAGCCGGTTTATGCTCTCCAAAATAAGAAGAATAGATGCCGTTAACCACTGCAAAATCATTCATATCTTTCATAAATACAGTTGCTTTCACAACATCTGAAAAGCCAGCACCCGCTGCGGACAGAACCGCTTCCAAATTCTTGAACACCTGATGTGCTTGTTCCTCGATACCGCCTTCAACAAGCTGGCCTGATGCATCGAGTGGAATTTGACCAGAAGTAAATAATAAACCTCCAAGCATAATTGCTTGTGAATAAGGTCCGATAGCGGCAGGCGCTTGATCCGTTGCAATGACCTGCAATTTTTTCTTTGTTGTCATTATCCTCACAACCTCTCTTGGCATTTTCAACTGTTTTGAACACATCTTTATTTATTGACCTTTAAAATAGTTTCCAGGTACAACCGTCGTTTGCTTCGTTTTCATATCAACCGCGGTAAGCTTAGCAAGGGAAATATAATCCTCAAGCAAACGTTCCTCTAATTCAACCTCGCCTGATTCTACAAATACACCTACGCCAGCTACGATCGCTTTAAATTCGAACAGCAAATCCATCATGCCCTGTATCGTCCCGCCCGCTTTCATGAAATCATCGATAATCAGGACGCGAGATTGTTCCTTAAGCGCTCTGCGCGCTAAGGACATCGTCTGAATCCGCTTTGTAGAGCCAGAAACATAATTAATACTAACCGCAGAGCCCTCCGTCACCTTATTATCTCTTCTTACGATAACAACAGGGATATTGAGGCAAGCAGCCGTTGCATAAGCAAGCGGGATCCCTTTTGTTTCAACCGTCATGATGACATCAATCTTGCGATCCGCAAATGCGGTAGCAAACATTCTGCCGACATCAGCCAGCAGTTCCGGTTGGCCTAGCATATCCGTTATATACAAATAACCGCCTGGAAGAACCCTTTCAGGCTGCTCTAGCTGGCGGCATATGCTCGTCATAATAGTTAGTGCAGTGGATTCTTGCATCTTAGGCGTATATCTTACACCGCCAGCAGCTCCAGCTAGCGTATGAAGCTCACCAATGCCTTCTTCCTCAAACACTTCTTTAATAATGGCTAAATCCTCGCTGATTGAAGACTTTGCTGATTGATAACGATCAGCAAATGCTGTTAATGAAATTAACGTGTGGGGACGACTTAATAGGTATTGGGTCATTTCAACCAACCGCGAACTCCGTTTCAACTTCTTCAAACACATCTCCCCCCACTAAATCCGAATAATATAATGCCAATATAACATTTTTATACGGATTTAATCAAGAAGAACGTCAGTCCTATGTGAGCATTCTTACCACATATACTTCTTTGCAAAAACCACGTAGTCCGTTATAAATGCGTGATAGCTTGGCTTCCTTTGATACAAGACCAAAAACCGTAGGACCGCTGCCCGACATTAATACGCCGTCCGCGCCAAGACGAATCATACTTTCCTTCAATTGCATCACTTCCGGATATAAATCCAGCGTAACATTCTCCAGAACATTGCCTAGCCCGTCACAAATATCACTAAACGAACCTCTCTCAAGCGCACCAACCATATTAGAAATGGAAGGATGCTCCTTCAAGGCATTGGCACGGAACCTGCCATATACATCAGCAGTTGAGACATTGATCGGTGGCTTGGCCAAGACCACCCAGCACTGCGGTGGAGTAGCAATATGTTCAAGCTTCTCTCCCCGACCGCGCGCAATAGCGGTACCGCCAGTCACACAAAACGGCACATCTGAACCAAGCTCCGCTCCAAGACGGCATAGCTCGTCCTCCGGGATTTGCAGCTTCCAGAGGCGATTAAGTCCGCGCAGCGCAGCAGCAGCGTCGCTGCTTCCGCCAGCAAGACCTGCAGCGACTGGAATCTTCTTATCCAGATGAATGTATACGCCTTGTTTCACATCATAGCGGTCTTTAATAAGCCTAGCCGCTTGGAAAGCAAGGTTCTTCTCATCTAGCGGTATGTAGCCAACTTGGCTTGAAATAATAATTGTATCTCTCGGCAACTCTTCCATAGTCAAACGGTCAGCAAGATCGACCATCGTCATAATCATCTCGACTTCATGATAACCATCCTCGCGTTTGCGAAGGACATCGAGCAATAAATTAATTTTGGCAGGAGCTTTTTCATAAATTTTCATCCGATAGGTTCACCCGTTCGTTCATAAGCTTAAGCATCATTATATCAAACGAACGCAATAAAAGCTAAGCCCCCAAATTCAACCGATTTTCGGCTGGCAGGAACTTAGCTTTTATATGCGTATACGATCCTATTTTTTATTAAGGCTGATTGGATCTAGCTGCTGCCTGTTCAGCAAGCTGAATAGCCCGTTTAACCATATTTCCGGCATCCTTGGCACGTATGCCGCCCCAACCCTCTTGCTCCACGGTATCGATAAAACCAAGATCCTTCGCCAGCTCATATTTCAATTGCTCTGACATGACCCCTCGTTTTCTACGGCTCATTGCTATTCCCTCCACACCCAAATTAACGTACGGACGCTCACCAAACATGAATAGTGATTATCTTGGCACAGGTAGTATGCGTCATATGAGATGGACCCATACGTTTGGGAAGAAGGAGTTGTTTTGCTCTAATTCAAAATAATCTATGTGTTTCATGCAGCTTAAAGCGCAAAAAAAAAGCGCAGAGCATTCTGCGCTAACTTGCCTTTAGGCGTATATATTCTATTGTTGCAAATGGGCGATACGGACTTGACCTTCATCATTGCATACGGTCACTTCCACCGACTCAGTCAGTATATCCGCATAACTGTATGAAACACGCTTAAATGCATGTTGCTCTTCATCCAGTTTAACAATGAAAACAGAAGGGTAGGTTTCTTCCAACGTACCGGTTCGTTCGATGGTCTTACGTCGGCCACCGTTCGCTCGAAGACGGATTTTGGAGCCAACATGAGCTTCCAAACTGCGTTTAATATCCAATAGCGCATTTTTAGCCATTGTACACTACCACCTCTTTCCTTGTTCATTATAACCAAAAAGAGATAGCTTGTCAAATAAACGAAATATTATATCAGTCGGATTATTTACTTGTCAACGGTGATTTCACCCATTTTTTTAAAAAGCAGGCATAGATCCGCAAATATATCTGCATAATAAGAGGTTGCGCCGTGATTTTATAATGGACAATGAAAAAAATTAAAAATTTCTTATGTAAAAAAAACAAAAAAAGCTAGCTTATTAGCTAGCTTACACTTTTAATGCTGATGATGTGGATGTAACTCGCGGCTTAGGCATACCAACACGAAAGCGCCCCATTGTCTCGATACCGCCAATACCATCTATTCCGCTAATTGTGCCATGTATGACGTCTGCCAGGTTTACCGTGTCCTTAATCGATGTATAACTTGCTTTAATCGCAATATAAACAGGATCAAGCGCATGAATCAATATACGCCCCGGAGAGCTGGCGAAGTTTGAACCCACCTGCAGCAACGCCTCGAAATGAGATTGGCATGCGCCAGCAATAACGACTAGGCCGTCGCGGTTTCTCTCATACTCACGGGCAACCCGAACAGCATTAACGAAGTGCTGAGAGTTTTTATAGCTGCTAAGGCTGTAAAGGTCCATCCGTCCACGATCTTTGAGTACCCCGTCATGACCGGTAATGACAACAATATCTGGCTGCAGTTGCGGAAGCAGATGATACAGCACATCAGCCATTTGTGATTCATGGACATGAAGACCATGCGAAGGAACATGCATCGTGTTATATAACTGCATGCTTTTCTTTAAGTAGTTACCGTCGCCGTCAAGATGGAGCACTTTTCCCGGTACTTCAAAAAATGGCTGGCTCTGCTGCATCGCATGCCTGATGCTGTCCTCGTTCTGGGTTGCTTGCTTCTCACGTTCGGAATACATACGTCTTATGGAGTCATTCACTTTTATTTGTACTTGCTGCACCACTTTTGTCGATCCTGGGTCGCGTACGACAGATAGATCTGGAATAGGAGCATCCGCCAATAAGCGGTAGTCCGTGCCTTTCAAAATGGCCTTTTCAGTACGAACAGCCTCAACACGGAATAATACGTCACCGCCATACGATTTGCGGACGACCAGGTCCCCTTGCTTCATAGGTAAATCACCTCTTCGTCTATCCTATGGGCAGAGAGGGCGAATGGTGAGTATTTTATGCTTCTGTCGGTTTATTTCCCCAACCTGCCTCCAACATGCTGCGGCTTATACGTGCAAATTCCTCCAAGGATAGCGTCTCACCGCGTCGAATTGGATCAATTTCAAGCTTTAACAGCATTTCTGTCAGCGCTTCACGACGATCCTTCCCTACAAAGGCAGTCAAGTTGTTCGCAAGCGTCTTACGACGCTGTGCAAAGCTTGCTTGTACCACTCGGAAAAAATGATCCTCATCTGGAACATCAACAGCAGGCTTTTCACGTATGGATAACTTAATAACAGCGGAATCGACATTCGGCTGCGGAATAAATACGGTATTAGGAACCATGCATACGACCTGAGGTACGCAATAATACTGAACAGCCACACTCAGACTGCCGTATTCCTTGCCTCCTGGCTTCGCAGCCATCCGTTCTGCTACTTCCTTCTGAATCATAACCACGATATGCTCAAGCGGAAGCTTCCCCTCTAGGAGCTTCATGAGAATTGGAGTCGTTACATAGTAGGGAAGATTAGCGACTACACTCACGCCTGACAAGCCAGCAAATTGCTCAGCAAATAATTGCTTGAGATCAAGCTTCAGAATATCACCATGTATGACGGTTGTATGAGGCTCATCGGATAAAATATCACGCAATATCGGTATAAGGCGATTATCTATTTCGACTGCGGTTACGCTTCCCGCTTCAGCTGCAAGCCGCTGAGTAAGAGCACCAATACCGGGACCAATCTCCAGCGCGCCTTTTGTCTTATCCAGTTCAGCAGCTGCTACGATTTTGTTCAATATATTTTGGTCGATCAAAAAGTTTTGTCCCAAGCTCTTCTTGAAGGAGAATCCGTATTTTGCAATAATCTCTTTTGTCCGCTTAGGTGTTGCTACCTCTATTGCTGCGGCTTTGGCTCCAGCTGCTGCAGTACGCTGCTCTTCATGCTCTTGCTTGCTCATTCTGCTTTCACTCCCGTTCCTGTTCCATTTGACGCAGTGCCTCTATGAACTCTGCTTTTGAAATTCTGAAGCTTGTACAGCGTTTATAGAACTGCTTTCCATTCGCATATCCTATTCCTAATAGCTTGCCCATTTGCAGACGTCTATTAGAAGCATCCTCGTGCACGATTAAACCTGCTTCCATTAAGTCATCCCAGCTAATTTCGCCGACTTCATCTGGAGACTCTGTACGGAGCTCTGAGAGCGCCGTTCGAATAGCTTCTGGGCTTGCATTCTCAATACCGATATCACCCTTGTACAATGCTTTCTCTTGTGGCAAAAAAGCATGCTTACAGCCTGGCGCATGACGCGCAACAATTTTGCGAATGCGTTCACCTGCATGATCGGGGTCTGTAAATATAATAACGCCGCGACGTTCATTTGCGAGCGCAATCCGCCGCAGCACATCTTCACCGATAGCGGAGCCGTTTGTCTCTATCGTATCTGCTTCTACCGCGCGTTTAATCGCTACAGTATCGTCTTTACCTTCAACGACAATGATCTCTTTGATCATCAAGATCATTCCCCTCTGTTTAGATTCCCTTTTTCTGCATACGAACATACAAAAAGAAGAGGCATTGCCTCTCCTTATGATGGCATATTTAATTAAAAAATACGATAAAATGATAGCGTACCTCTAGATATTAGCTTGCAGTTGGTTTGTTCGGACCGAGAAGATAGACGGTTACGCCTTTCTTTCTGCCGAATTTATCTGCTGTTTTATTACTGTCAAAATAAACATCAATTTTATTGCCTTTGATAGCACTTCCCTTATCTTCAGCTCGCCGGAAGCCGACTCCCTCGATATAGACCCACCAACCGATAGGAATTACCTTAGGATCAACTGCGATGGTCCGTCCTTCATGCACACGTGTGCCAGAAGCCGTTACCCCGTATAAAGGATGCTTCTCACCTTTTCCTGTTGACTCTACACCTGCAGAGTAAGCAGTTAAAGTGACATTATTCAGTACCTTCTTCGCTTTAAAGGTTACACCGCTCTTCGTAAGCGTTGCAATGCTAGGCGACTTGTTCGAAAGAACCGTTACTTTAGGTTCTGCCTTCTTCGTTCCAACAGCAACAACCTGATCGACAGCAGCTGTCTCAACAACCTTGTTGACCATCTTCTTCGAGATAAGTACACCATCTTCATACTGCTTCACGATTTGCTCAACAATCAGACCTTCCTTACCATTTTGCACAAGCTTTTCTTTGCCTGCTTCAAGTGTAGGGTCTTCTTTCTTCACGATAGAGAACGGCATTGCACGTTCGGACTCGGACATCTTCGTGTCGACGCGTACAACCGTCACCGTTAACTCTGCATTTAATGCCGTATCTAGCGGTGGCATTATTTTATCTTGGTCTCGAATTGGAATATGTAATTCCTCGATCGCTGCCTGCACTGTTCTCTCTGTCGTGTACACTGTTGATGTCTTGCCATCAGCTTTCACAATTACCGGTATCGCTTGAGTTACCTCAATACGATCTCCGTCCTTTAATGCCGCATTAAGCGGTACGGACACCTCATCATGTGGTCCAATTGCGATAGCTTGTTCATCCAGTAGGCGTTGCAGGACCCATTGCTTTGTTTCCACAACGGTTTCTTGTCCGTTCACTACTACGGAGACGCTTTTGACAGCCGTTCCGTACAACAACACCAAAAACATGAAAGTCATAGCGATTGAGATAGTAGCACTCAAAAGAATCAAACGCAAGTTTTCACGCTTCCATCGCAATGCGAAAGACATGCTGGATGATCGTTTCCCATGGGTGTCCTTTACTTGGAATAGTCCCACTTCATCGGTCCTCCTTCATAGCCCCGCCGCCAAGTGTTACGCATGATACAACTGACGCGACTATAGTATATTGGCGTGCAAGCACGCAATCCAGAACATCTATCTATCTCGACACCCCCATCTTTCTATCCCTATGACGTCAAATTTTCGATTATTCGAAAATAAAAAGAAGCCGTCGACAGAGATCTGTTTCGTGGCTTCCCGGTAATAGATACACTGGGATACAGAAAAAGTGGATGCACGATTTTGATCACTCTCTATTTACGCTTACGAGGTTAGCTGACGGGTTCGGGCAAGAGAGCTGCCCTAAACGAAGCACAATGCTCATGGCAATGTCTCCGAAATTCACCCCTGAAGAATATCAAAATGCGGAACGATTTACCGCACCTGGTTCCCCCGCTCTCCGACTTGGAGATTAAGCGCGAACTGGAAATCCAATACAAAATTTAATAGCTCTGAGTTGAATCATAACCTCATCCGTGGTCAATTGTAAAGATACGATAAAAGACGATTTTAGCGAAAAAGCTGGTTAAACTCGGAAAAAATAAGCGATTATCGATATAAAAATTAGTTTTTACGCGATAAAGGTCTTATTTACTCTTGATATCTCTCGTTTTTATACAATACCAAAACATTTTTTACCGTTTTCAGTCGTTAATGCACCTATTTCTTCAACAGATTTGCCCAATAATTCGGCTACCGTCTCTGCGACTAGAGACACATAAGAGGACTCATTTCGCTTCCCTCGAAGGGGGTGCGGAGACAAATATGGAGCATCCGTTTCAATCAAAATTCGGTCCAGTGGAACCTGCTTCAAAACCTCTTTTGGCACCCTTGCATTTTTGAAGGTAACAGGACCTCCAAATGAAATATAAAAGTTCATATCGAGACATTGTTTTGCCGTTTCCCAGCTCCCTGAGAAGCAGTGCATAACGCCTCCAACCTGAGAGGCATTTTCTTCTCGAAGAATCCGAATAATATCCTCGTGCGCATCGCGATTATGAATGACAATCGGCTTATTCACCTTGTGAGCTAGACGGATTTGTTCACGGAAAACACGCTGCTGAACATCTTTTGGAGACGTGTCCCAGTGATAATCAAGACCAATTTCTCCGATAGCGACAACCTTCTCATGCGAGCACAACCGCTCTATCCACTCCAAATCCTCCGGGAGCATATCGATACTGTCTACGGGATGCCAGCCTACTGCTGCATAAATAAAATCGTATTTTTCGGCAAGAGCCATTGTAGTCGGAATCGTCTCACGATTAAATCCTATATTAAGCAAAAGATCTACGCCCGCTTCTCTAGCGCGTTTAATCACTTCATCCCGATCCTCATTAAAATTGGGCGAGTCCAAGTGCGTATGGGTGTCAAATAGTAATGTCATGTTGATGTCATGCTCCTTTAATTAAGTTTAAACAATTTCTTCATGGGCTCCGAAATCAAACCAATATTTTTTTTGAGCGGCTCAACTGGGAAGTAAAGATGATACTCTCCCTGATGCAAACCAGTAATAGAGCGAACAATGTCGGACTTAGCCGATATTTCGCTAATGTCATCCGTCCCATCTAACAACAAAATCGGCGCTTTTTCTTTCTTTTCGCCTTCTTTTTTATCTGGACGGTAGACGTCATATGGCAGATCAAATGGAAAATCAATTTCCATATGATAAGCAGGATTCATTCCTATAGAAGAGAAGCAATTTTTGATCTCATTTAATAGCGTTTCATCTGGGTTTTCAATCGTAATATATTGATATAATTTGCGATTTAGAAAACGATCACATAGATCACTCAATAGTGGATCACTTTCCTCTGCCCACTGAGCAAATACCGTCTGTATAAGCGCCTCATCCAGCTTTAAATAATCCCGTACCGTAATGGTATTTAGAAGAAGTCCCTCCAGCGATTTCGGTATCCAATTAAAGGTATAACCTTCGCTGTACAGCTCCTGAGCTCTACGAAAGATTTGTCGTAAAATAATCTCAGAACTTCTTGTTACGGGATGGAAATAAATCTGCCAATACATCTGATAACGAGACATCAGATAATGCTCAACAGCATGCATTCCACTTTCTTTCACAACAATTTTGCCCTTATGAGGCCGCAATACACGCAGAATTCTTTCCAAATCAAATGTACCGTAATTTACCCCCGTAAAATAAGCATCTCTAAGCAAGTAATCCATACGATCAGCGTCCATTTGACTAGAGATTAAGCTGATCACGATAGGCTTTGGATAGGTCCTCCGAATTACCGCTGCTACCTGCTCTGGGAAATCGGCTGAAACGGCACTTAACACATGATTAATTTCCGTATCGCCAAGAATGATTTTGCAGGTCCATTCCTCGTGATCCGTATCGAATACTTCCTCCAAAGAATGTGAGAACGGACCATGACCGACATCATGCAAAAGTGCGGCGCAAAGCGATACTAGTCGCTCCTCAAGCGGCCAATCCGGATACTTATGCCTTTCAAATTGTGAAATGATTTTTCGTGTTATTTCGTACACGCCAAGTGAATGTGAAAACCGGCTGTGCTCGGCCCCATGAAAGGTCAAATAAGAGGTTCCTAATTGACGGATTCTACGTAATCGCTGGAACTCTTTTGTATTAATCAAATCCCAAATCGTTTGGTCTTGCACATAGATATAATTATGTACCGGATCCTTAAAAACTTTTTCTTCCGTCAGCTGATTACTCATCGTCTCATCTCCTTTGTTCATATTTTCGACACAGAAATACAGGATAATGTCGAATAGTGTCGTAAATTAGTTTCCAAAATGTCGAAGCTGTTGTATCCTATTACAGAGTAGTATTAGCCTTATAACTAGTCAAATGTCGATGATATAGGCGATGTCAAGCAATAAATTAGGTTGACTATTATGGTAATCGTTGGTATTATAGTAATCACAAAACTACAAACTATGTCGAACGATGGCGAAACACATTTTGAGAGGGGCATTTATATATTATGATGAAATCTACTGGTATTGTTCGCAAGGTTGATGAATTGGGACGGGTAGTAATTCCGATCGAATTGCGTCGTACACTTGGTATTGGCGAAAAAGACGCTCTTGAAATCTATGTTGATGGCGAGCGCATCATGTTGAAAAAATACGAGCCTGCTTGTATCTTCTGTGGCAATGCAGAGAACGTTTCTTACTTTAAAGGTAAAATTGTTTGTCATGTTTGTTTGTCAGAAATGCCTACACCTGTGACAAAATAAATAAAATAAGTTATACTATATTTATTAACTTGTTAATTCTAACCTTTTTAATACTCCTTGTTGCCTTCCTGTGCTAGAACCCGGCCAGGAAGGTCTTTTTTTGCCTACATTTTGACTACCCTATGCCTCACCTAACGATTTACTTCATTGTATACATCCCGCTTTGACAATCCGCGATCCAATGCCGCTTTCTTAATCGCTTCCTTCCGATCGAATTGCTCCTCATAGTGTGCAACATGAGCTTCCATATCCAGCTCTGACCACCACGTTTCCGCTAGTGACTGTTCACCAGCAGATATTCCGTCAGCACCATCCACTACGATACAAAATTCACCTAGCGGCGCATGCTCTGCAAACCATTCGATACATTCAGAAACGCGTCCTCGGACCGCCTCTTCATGACGCTTTGTTAATTCTCTAACACATGCGATAGTTCGATCACCTAATACTTCTAGTAAAGCATCCAAAGTCTTCGTTATACGATGTGGAGATTCATAAAAAAGAAGCGAACCCTTCTGAGCTTTTAGGTCCTCCAGCCATTTCATCAAAGACTTGCGCTCGCGCGGTGGAAAGCCTGCGAAGAGAAAACGATCAGTAGGAAGACCTGACATAATAAGAGCGGATAATGCTGCGTTAGCGCCTGGGATCGGTATAACCGCTATATTATTTTCAATCGCTTCTTTGACAAGATCGGCACCTGGGTCCGAAATTGCAGGCAAACCGGCATCACTGACTAGCGCAATGGATTGTCCTTCAAGCAATAAGCGAATAAGCTCAGGTCCGCTTGCCCGTTTATTATGTTCATGATAGCTAATCGAACGTGTACTTATTTCAAAATGAGTAAGCAGCTTACGTGTTTGCCTCGTATCCTCAGCCGCAATAAGCTGCACCTCCTTTAGCGTCCGTATGGCGCGAAATGTCATATCTTCTAGATTGCCAATCGGCGTAGCCACTAAATATAAGCTGCCGACATTCTCATTTGATGCCTGAGAGAAGCTCTTCTGAATATTCAAACGATCTGCACCCCATTCTCATAAACCATTATCGGTGGAAGAAGCTTAATATCAGGCTTTCCATCTCGCATTGCTTCTATTAATATCATATTTGCTTCCGTATTTGCGTTGGGATGAACAAATTGAATACGCTTCGGTTCAAGCCGCCATTTACGCATCGTTTCGACTATATCAAGCAAGCGCGATGGACGATGCACCATGGATACCTTTCCACCAGGACGCACTAGTCTTGAACAAGCTTCAGCAACATCCTCAAGTGTACAATGGATTTCATGTCTCGCAATTGCATAATGTTGGTTCTCGTTTTGCTCACCTGCCGTTATCGGCATATAGGGAGGATTAACGGTAACGGCATCATAAACACCATTTCCAGCTTGCTTTGTATACAACTTCAGGTCCTGCTCTATAATCGTTATCTGTTCGTCCAATTTATTTAGCGCAACATTTCTTCTCGCCATATCTGCTAGTCGCGGTTGAATTTCTACTGCATCAATACGCGCATTCGTTCTATCTGACAGGAGCAGCGGTATAACACCGTTCCCTGTACATAAATCAACGATACGTCCATGCTTTGGCACACTAGCAAATCGAGACAGCAAAACCGCATCAAGCGAGAAGCTGAATACTTCACGACTTTGTATAATTTTGAGTCCTGATTCTGTCATTAAATCATCTAAACGTTCATTTTCTTTTAATAATTGTGTTTCTGACACGTTTTAAGCCGCTCCTTTTATTTAAACGATGTTCATTCCTATGAATCTTACTGTCATTATACAAAAAAATACCGCCCTTTGCGGCAAGGACGGCATGTCGATACGGATTCCATTATTTATTTAGAAAGGAAAGACAGAATAAACAGTCTCCCTCTGTCCGCAAATGCCCGTAATAAACGTTGCATATGTGGAATCCTTCGTGATACAGGCGTGTTAGATTGTCATGACCTTCCCCAATGGCAACGCCCGCTTCCGCTAAAGCATCCTCATTTAGTGATTTTGTCTCATGACTAACAGCAACTTGTGTCCCTTGAACTGGCGTGTGATCAACTTCACGCTCATGCTCTACTTCTTTCTTAAACAACTGACGCAACTGGTTGTTCTCTTCGCTAAGGCGCTTATTGTCTTCAAGCAGCTCTTTGACCTTCTGCTTCATCGCGCTAAGCTCCTTATGAAAAGTACCGACTTGCTTATCCAGTTCGTCCATCTTTAGAAATATATCTTTCTTCTCCAAGTTCCCACCCCAGAGCTTCATGCGTGAGCGTTAACTCACCCGTGAGAATCGCAATCTGCCGTTTATTTAATGACGACATCGTCCATCGATAGTTCTTTTGGTTTACCTGGTGTATCGAATAATTGCACATACACGCTTTTCGTGGACGTGTTAATGCCAGTTACTTTACCTTCGCCTAATGAGGTGACAACGAACTTGCCGATAGCCGGCAGCTCTTCACGAATACTTTCGTAATTGTCATGCTCGTATTTTAAGCAGCACATGAGACGTCCGCATAATCCAGAAATCTTTGTAGGATTGAGTGATAAGTTCTGATCCTTAGCCATCTTAATCGATACGGGCTCGAAATCACCCAGCCAAGAGGAACAGCATAACACTCGTCCGCATGGGCCTATACCGCCCAGCATCTTCGCTTCGTCTCGAACGCCTATTTGGCGGAGCTCGATTCTAGTACGGAACACACTGGCTAGGTCCTTAACTAGCTCACGGAAATCGACTCTGCCTTCTGCAGTAAAGTAGAAAATAATTTTATTCCGGTCAAAAGTAAACTCTACATCTACAAGCTTCATACGAAGCTGATGACCTTTAATCTTTTCAAGACAAGTGGCAAACGCATTTTTGGCTGCAATACGATTTTCATCGACGATATTAGCATCGACATCGCTTGCAATGCGAATCACTTTCTTAAGAGGAAGAACGACGTCTGATTCACCGACTTGCTTCTGTCCCACCACCACTTTACCATATTCGATTCCGCGTGCTGTTTCAACAATTACATATTGCTCCTTATCCACGGGTTGATCGACCGGATCAAAGTAATAGATCTTGCCCGCTTTCTTGAAGCGAACACCGACGACATTATACAAGAATTAGCCCTCCTGTAATCTTACCAATAGTTGCTCAAAAGCGAGTTGAGGCGTTACATTTGCTCGCATACGCTTGCTCGCTTCCAGCGTATGCTCTATACAGGACACCCAGCCTGCCAACGAACGATTAAAGGCGTGTTTGCCTATCCAATCTAACTGATCTATAAAAACGATGTTGTTCTGCCTTCCGGCCTGGAACTGTATCAAATCTTTAAACCATATAACTAATAATGACAACAGCAATTGAGTATGTTCAACCAAATCTGTCTTAAAAAGCTGTTGTCCAGCAGTGATCATCGCCGCGGTGAATCGGGTCAAACTCTCCTTACCCAATTGTATCACTAGATTTCTGATTTCTGCAAACTGATTCTGCTGGAGAAATTGTCTTGCACCATCCAAACCTGAACTTAAATGTACAACTGTACGCGCTAAGGTTGAAGGCGCTCCTTCGGCAATCAGTGTTTGCAGCATACTCTCAGGTGACATCGGCAAGAAAGGTACCCACTGTGTACGAGAGCGAATAGTAGGAAGTACCGCTTGTCCATTTTCGGTCAATAGTATGGCTACTACTGGCGATAATGGTTCTTCCAGAAATTTAAGCAAGCTATTAGCAGCTTGCAGGGTCATCTTATCTGCTTGCTCGATCATATATATTTTACGTTTCGTACCGCTGTTGCGGTAAGCAAAATCACGCTGCAGCTCACGTATTTGGTCTATTTTTATGGATTGACCATCAGGAGAAATGGTTGTTAGGTCTGTTTGATTGCCGTGCTCGAATTTACGGCACTCCAAACATTCACCACAAGAATCAACACCATCTGACGTACAGAATAATGCTTTGGCAAATTCGCGGGCCATAGCCATTCTGCCAGTACCCGAAGGTCCATTAAATAAATAAGCATGTGAGATCTTACCACTTTGCAGGGCATGCGTCAAAATACGCTGTGCCTTCCATTGTCCGGTAACTTGTTCAAGACTCATAACCGTTCCTAACCTTTCTTGCTCTCATTTCATTAAAATAACAAATTGATAAGCAATCCGCGTATCTCTCCAATTTTGTTCAACAAGTCTATTCTTCCCTGCTCGCTGTCCAATAAATCCTCTGCCATCGAAATGAGTGTCGAATCGATCTCATCGAGCAATTTATATCGCTTAATGCGGCCTCTTCGATCAAATCCTTTGACTTCCTTTAGAACGACGCCTCGTCTAATCGTGTCCTCTAAGAAATTTTTGACCATTTGGCGATAGAGCTTAAGCTCACGCACCGTCATTACTTTTGCCAAACGATCGCCTTGTTTTTGAATATCCTGCATTTTTTGCTGCAATTGCTCTTGTGTACGATCTGCATTTTGCTGAACCATGACATCAGCAAAACTTCTAGGCTGTACCAGTTTGGCTCCTGTATCGTTGTTTGCTCTATTTTGCCCCAATGGACGAAATCCTTGATCAATTTTCATCGCATGTCACGCCCATTCAAAAATGTTCAAACCGTTCCACAGGAATAACGAACACAGCCGCTCCCCCAACCTGCACTTCGACAGGGAAAGGAATATATGAATCTGTCGATCCACCCATAGGTGATACCGGAGTAACCAATTGATCACGCACTTTACAGTTCGCATTAATGACTTGGAGCACCTCATGTACTCTTTCGTCTTCAATACCTATCATAAAGGTTGTATTGCCTGCTTTCAGAAAACCACCCGTACTTGCCAGCTTCGTTGCTCTAAACCCTTCGCGCACCAGCGCATTCGATAATCGGTTGCTGTCTTTATCTTGAATAACCGCAATTACTAATTTCATCTTCATTCCCCCTTGACTACTATTAGAATAGGTTATTGAACAGTTTCTTCTAACCAGGTATCCATTTCGCCGCTAGTGCTATCTCTGGGTGATCTTAATCTTCACACGGCATAAAAGGTCCTTCTCTTAAAGTTTGACATCCGTTGCAAAAACTCCTGCAAAACGCTGATCA
This sequence comes from Paenibacillus sp. J31P13, assembly GCF_056269295.1. Classification (NCBI taxonomy): domain Bacteria; kingdom Bacillati; phylum Bacillota; class Bacilli; order Caryophanales; family Paenibacillaceae; genus Paenibacillus; species Paenibacillus sp. J31P13. Next base: position 3,717 of record NZ_JBWDNR010000016.1, on the reverse strand, counting down.
ATAGCGGATAAAACGTCATCAAATACCATTTCTGGTGCTTGTTCAGCATTTATAAGCATGATTCGATCAGGATGCTGCGCTAAAAGCTTCATGTAACCTTCCCGAACTTTCTCGTGAAAGGATTGCTTCTCAAGATCTAGTCGATTTATTTCTCTATCGGAAGCCTGCTGAATTCGTTTCAGTCCTACTTCAGGTGAGACGTCCATATAGATCGTCAAATCCGGCATCGTATCTTGAATCGCAAACTGATTGATTGTCCATACCTCTTCCATACCCAAACCGCGAGCGAAGCCCTGATAAGCAAGACTGCTATCAACGAATCGATCACATATGACAAATGCTCCTTGTTCCAGTGCAGGAACAACCTTCTCAATAAGATGCTGTCTGCGGGCTGCTGCATAAAGCAGTGCTTCCGTCCTCGCATCCATATTCGTATGACTCCGATCCAATATAACTTCGCGTATCTGCTCTGCGATCGGAATACCGCCTGGTTCTCTTGTTATGAGGACCGATATTCCTCTTTGCGACATCCTATCTGCAAGCTGCTCAATAAGTGTCGACTTGCCGGCTCCTTCGCCGCCTTCTATGGTAATGAATAGACCTTTTTTCAAACTAAGGCTTCTCCTAACGTCAAAATAAATTGTTCATACTCTATACCTATATTAACAAAGCGTTACCCCTTGTACAATGAACAAATGGTACGAACATGGTCTTATTTAAAGGTTATTTCACTTTCTTTTGCATATACGGTTATTGTATTCATTTCTCCATCAATTGCCCCTTGAAATTTGGCTCCCAACCGCGCTAAATGTTGAATTTGCAAAATAACTGCCGCTGATATCATTTCCCCAGGATATAAAATTGAAATTCCCGGCGGGTACGGTGTAACCAATTCTGCTGCAAGCCTTCCTTCTGCTTGTATCAGATCGATTCGCTCACTTCCTCTACCAATAAACCTCGCTCTTTCAAATGAAATGGGATCTGAAATTTCCTCATCTATACTTATACATACACTATTTAGTGAGAATGAATCATGATAGATTTTTGAATCTTCCCTGTTCTCATCCAATTCCTTATTAATCGCCTTTACAGCAGTTTGAAGAGCTTCGATATCTGTAGGAGATGTCTGGATCCCAAATACGAGAACTAAATAGCGAGGATCAGCCATCTCAGCATAGCAGCCCAGTCCATCAAAATATTGTTGAAGCTCATAACCTGATCGTCTACCACTGCTATCAAATAATATAACTCTTAGAGGATCCTTAAATGCTCCTTCATCTATTAACAGATCTAACTCTTGAATGACAGAGCTATTTTGCTTCAACCAGTGTCGGAATGAAGCTGCAGCCGCCAAGCTTTGCTGGAATAGCTTTACTCCCAATGAATCAATCATTGCTCTAGATATATCTAATGAAGCAAGAATAGGAAATGAAGGACTTGAACTCTGAATCATGGCTAATGATTGTCGAAGAAGTCCTCTATCTATTTTATCACCTTTTACATGCAGCATCGCTCCCATTGTTAAAGCAGGCAATGTTTTATGAGCTGACTGTACAACGGCATCCGCACCTTCTGCAATTGCAGATAAGGGTAGTTCGGGATGAAATCCAAAATGGGCTCCGTGCGCTTCATCAACAATTAGTGCCTTTCCATACTTATGAATAAGCTCCGAATAAGGTCGTAACAAAACACCCATCCCATAATAATTCGGATTAGAAAGAAAAACAGCTTTCGCCTCTGGATATAGTCTAAGAGCCTCTTCAACTCTTTCCAACGAGGGGATGATCGCAAGACCAGATTGTGGTTCTATTTGAGGAGATAGAAATACAGCAGTAGCACCGGCCAGCTTCAAGCCATTTATAATTGATTTATGGACATTGCGCTGCAAAATAATGACATCGCCCGGCTCGCAAACGGTTAGCAAAAGAGCAATATTACCTGAGGTGCTGCCGCCGACCAGAAAGAATGTTTCATCTGCTCCAAAGGTGATAGCAGCCAATTGCTGCGCTTCCTTAACTGAAGCCTCAGGATGATGTAAATCGTCGGTAGAGGACAACTCCGTTACATCAAGCTTCATAATCGCAGAGAACCACCCTGCTGGATGCTGCTCTGGCTTAGCTCCATCTAACTCCAAATTTAAGGCTTGTCCGTAATGATGGCCCGGGACATGAAAGCCTACGGGGGAATGATTATTATGCTTAATCAACGCTTCAAAAAGCGGTGCAAAAAATTGCTTCATTATATAAGTACATTCCTTTCGCGTACATATGACTCAAATAGACTCCATTATACTTTCTATTGTACTTGAAAAATCGCACAAAAAAAGAGCAGTTTCTGTAATCAGAAACCACTCATGCATTTTCGCCTAGAAATATTTGTTTCATCTGATGAATGAAAAATGGATATTTCGCATCCTTAACGTCAGTTCGTACCATTTCCTCTTCACAAGTCTCACATATAAAACCACTAACAATTGTTATTCCTTGCCCATCGGATTTTTCTTGATTACAAATGATACAATGATGCTCGCGATTATCGTTCATAACAATCCCCGCTTTCTCTTACAAGCCCAATATAGTAATTATTATGACACATACTCTATCGTTTTATACTTGTTTTCATAGCCCATTTCAAATATTTATATATCTTATGCGCCGGATAGCCCAGTGGTTACAGCATTTCTGAAAATGTTTATTCAAAACTATGGACAGATCTCTAATAAATACCGATATAATTACCGAGAGTTAGTTCGTGTAACTATGATTAGGAAGGACGTACAACCATGCATCAACCTTTATCCGATCAAAAAAATGCCACCATTTATCAATATCAGCTTGTGAAGAGAAAAACAATTCGTTCTGAGCTTATTCAGAGTCATTTGCTGATTGCGGCAATACTGCTTGCCTTTCAAATTCTCATGTACCAAATGGACGGGCTCTTCTCCTGGTTATTCGGCTTTGTAGTCATACAGGTTATGCATATTGCTATTATACTGCTTACATTCATTCGTGTAGATGAGGCAGCCGAGAGAAAATGGATTTGGCGCATTACACCTCCATGGATCGGCTTTAAACCCGCTAATGATATTAAGCTAAGTCTATTCCGACGCGTCCATCGGCATCTCTTCTGGATCGGACTATGTTTCATCGCTATATTATATCCTTGGATTAAAGAATCGCTCATGATTAGCATTATATCCTGGCACTTATGGCTCTTGATTCCGCGTCTCCTATTATCCTATTCCTTTCGTAAGGTACAAAAAGACGGCTTGCTTCGACTCGAAGCTCGAGGAGCATCGTATTACCATTGGTAATTAGAAAGCCTTAGAAGCTCATACAGAGCATTCTAAGGCTTATTTTTTCATGATGAGAAAACAAAAAACCTATCGCATCACATGCGATAGGTCTCTCGTGCTTGGCGACGTCCTACTCTCCCAAGACCCTGCGGTCTAAGTACCATTGGCGCTGGAGGGCTTAACGGTCGTGTTCGGTATGGGAACGCGTGGTTCACCTCCGCCATCGCCACCAAACGGTGTTGCTGATGCGTATGATCATGGAATTTCTTCACATCGACCATAGCCATGTCGGGTTCACAAAGCTTTACGCCCTGAAAACTGGATATGAAAGATAGAGGCTGCTGAAGCCTTAAAGCTATTGCTTGCTGGATGTATGGGTCACAGCAAACCATTTTTAGGATAAGCCCTCGACCGATTAGTAT
>NZ_JBWDNR010000017.1:0-70908 GCF_056269295.1 Paenibacillus sp. J31P13 | reverse complement strand
ATTGGTGTTTGACTTGCTCAAAAACTTTTATCGCTTTTTCGCTCATCCCGAAGGATTTGCGAGGCAGTTTGTTACTCGTTGTTCAGTTTTCAAAGAGCAATCTTATCTTTCGTTTGTTTCTCGTGTGCGCCGTGTGTTTCAGCGGCGACTCAATTAATATATCACAGATGCCCAAGTTAATGCAAGTACTTTTTTTATTTCTTTTTAATTCTTTTTTCGAAGCACGTTGCCGTTCTCTTGGGGCGAGTTATAATGTAGCATATATTTTATGATGAAGTCAACCATTATTATAAAACCTTTTTATCATTTTTATACAACAACATATTGCAGCCCTAAGATCAAAGCCACACCAGGAATACCTAAAGCAACCACCGTTCCAATCGTTATCGGATTTAAGGGGATATACATATCAGCCACAATGCCGGAATAGTTCAATAAATACAACAAGGCAGCTGCCATAACAAGATGAACGGTGAAATTACGGAACCAATTCCAAGATAGCTTATGACGCATAACAATTGCAATCAACAATATAGATGAAATGATAAAGACAGACAACCATAATATTTTCATCTCATGACTCCTCCCCAAGAAGGCCAACTATTTGAAATCAGCTTTGCTTTGCGAATTAACATGCCATAACGTTTCTCTGCAGTAATAATGGAATGAATAGCATAATCAATTTGATCTTCGCCATATGCATATTGAAAGTATCGATTCGCGTTCTCCCACTCTCGTCTAGCCTCTTCGATCTCAAGTCTTAGGCTCTCCAGCTTGTCTCCATGATTAATAGCAGCAATCCTTTGCTCTTTGTTACCCATATACTTCCCCTCCCGCTTGTCCTTCCTCCATTGGCTCTTTACTAATGTATAAGCTTGGATGCAAGATTAGAACGACAGCAGGGCGTAATAGATCAATCAAATAGAAAAAGGCAGACCGAGTATAACCTCGATCTGCCTTTTCTTATAGATACTAATGAATTTCTCGACGGCCTTCCATCGCCTTGGATAGCGTTACCTCATCAGCGTATTCCAAATCTCCGCCAACAGGCAGTCCATGCGCAATCCGAGTTACTTTTATACCAAACGGCTTTATCAGACGCGATAAATACATAGCTGTCGCTTCACCCTCAATATTAGGGTTAGTCGCGACTATCAGTTCCTGAACACGTTCATCACTGAGTCTTCTAAGCAGCTCAGCAATCTTTATTTCATCTGGACCGATACCCTCCATAGGAGAAATCGCACCTTGAAGAACATGGTATTGTCCTTGAAAGTCCTTCATTCTCTCAATCGCAACGAGGTCCTTCGATTCTTGTACGACACATATAACGGAATGATCGCGTGATCTATCTTGGCAAATCTTGCACGGATCTGTATCTGTAATGTTGCAGCAAACCGAGCAATAAACCAAATTACGCTTAACGCTTACTAGCGCTTTCGCAAAATCAATTACGTCATCTTCCTTCATTCGGAGCACATGAAACGCTAGACGGGCAGCTGTTTTTGGACCAATGCCCGGCAATCGCGTAAATGCATCAATTAATTTCGCTATCGGTTCGGGGTAATACAATACTGCGTACAGCTCCTTTCAAGCAAAAACGCGTAGGCGTTTCTTAGAACAAGCCCGGGATTTTCATGCCGCCGGTGAATTTACCCATATCCTTATTCGCAAGCTCATCGACTTTCGAAAGCGCGTCGTTAACAGCTGTAAGAACAAGATCTTGAAGCATTTCTACATCTTCTGGATCTACTGCTTCTGGTTTAATTGTAATACTTAGCAATTTTTTGTGACCATTAGCTTCAACTGTTACAACACCGCCACCAGCTGTACCTTCTACTGTTTTTGTTTCAAGCTCTTCTTGTGCTTTCATCATTTGATCCTGCATCTTCTTCACTTGCTTCATCATTTGGTTCATATTATTCATTCCAAATCACCTCATCATTAGAATTTAATCGTTATCCTTCACTACAACTAGATCTTCACCAAACAGTTTCACAGCTTCTTCTACCCACACAGGTCTACTTTCAGCCTGCGGTGCGCCCGAAGATTCATGCTCAAGCTGAAGCGTCTCGCTTTGCTGCGTACTGGATCCTTCTGCAGCAGCCTGCCAATCCTTCATCATTACCGTAACCAGTCTCATTGGACTGCCTAACACATTTTGAAGAACCTTCTCAATAATATCACGATTTGCTTGCTTTTCGGTTGTTTCTCTATGCATTGTGTTTTTGAAAGCTACGAGAATGGAATCATTAGCTGACGCAACAGGTTCTCCATCCTTCAACCAAGCATGAACGGTAATCTTCGCTTCCTTCACACCGTGCAAAACATCGTTCCATTTCATTCGGTACTGATTGAACTCTGGACTTCCTGACGCTGCTAAGTATGCATCAAGCTTAACCGTCGATCGCGATATGCCGCCAGATCCACCGCCAAATGAACTGCGAACTGCACTTGTACGCTGAGCCGGCTGTCGAGCTGCACCGTCAGCAGAAGCATTTGCCTGTCCCGCAATGCCATTTTGCATGGCTTGCTCCAGCTTACGCTCAAGCGCCTCAACCTGCTGACGCAATCGACCAACTTCTGCGGATGGAGCAGAAGCAGCGGAAGAACCAGTGTCGGATTGACTCCCTGCGGGTTGGTTTTCACTCAGAGTACAAAGCTTCATAAGCGCAACCTCAAACAATGTCTGAGGCTGGGACGCATGCTTTAGCTCCACTTGATAGCGATTAAGCGTATCGATCATTGCAAACAGCTTCTCTGAAGTGAAGGAATCCGCCATATTCCGGAATCTTTCCAGATCAACCACTCGCTCCGTAACAGCCCCGCCTTGCGGTGCAAGCTTTAGAACGAGTAAATCACGGAAGTAATAAATAAGGTTTTCCATGCATTTATCTGCGCTCTTACCTGCTTGCATCAAGCTTTCGACTAATGGCATAACAGCAGCTACATTACGATCTTTAACCGCTTCTGCAAGGTCATAGAAATGATCCGCTGCCATGCCCCCGGTCACATCTACTGCTGCCTCAAGTGTAATGCTCTCACTGGCGAAAGCAGAAACCTGCTCGAGCAAGCTGATCGCATCACGCATGCCGCCTTCAGACAATCGCGCAATATAAGCAAGTGCATCCTCATCTGCTTGAATGCCTTCTTCACGACAGATCTTCAATAAATGCTCCGTCTGCTCTTCAAGCGAAACCTGGCGGAAATCAAATCTCTGACAACGAGAGATGATTGTCGCAGGAAGCTTATGCGGTTCTGTTGTCGCCAAGATGAAAATAACATGCCCAGGCGGCTCCTCCAATGTCTTGAGCAAGGCGTTAAAAGCCTCAGCCGTAAGCATATGTACTTCATCTATAATATAAACTTTGAACCGCACTTCCGAAGGCGCATAACGAACCTTATCACGAATGTCGCGAATCTCATCAATACCGCGATTAGATGCAGCATCAATTTCTATTACATCCATAATATGTCCAGCAGTAATCCCTATGCAAGCATCACATTCATTACATGGCTCATCTGTTGGACCGCGTTCACAGTTAACGGCTTTCGCCAATATTTTTGCCGCGCTCGTTTTCCCTGTTCCTCTTGGACCATTAAACAGGTAAGCATGGGATACACGTTGTTCTCGTATGGAATTCTGTAGGGTTTGAATAATATGCCGTTGACCAACCATGTCCTGAAACGTCTGCGGACGCCAGGCTCGGTATAAAGCGATATGTGACACGCAGACCTTTCCTTTCAAGTTGCCTTTTAATACTTGATTTAAATAGCATTTTTGTTATTCCTCTATTATACAACAACTAAGTACCAAGCAAAACTTTCTTTTGCCCTTCTTCTTTGTTCCATTCCTTAAAAATAATAAACAAAAACACCTGCGTTCGCTAATTCCGACTTAAAAAATCGAACAGCGTATACAGGTGCTATTTTTTGTTGTTATTTACTGTTTTAAAAAGTTAGTACCGTGCACCTACTCCTGATAAATGCGACCCAGGCGGCATTCTTGCACTACAGCTCGAGTCAGGCACTCCCCCGGCACATGAACTAATTTGCTTATGGCTGCTTCCTTCCGGACCTGACCGGGTTCACAAACGTCCATTGCGGAGGACCCGACTGTCAACACTGCTCACAAGCGCCAAACCCTACATCAGCATAACCTCAAATAGGAATTCAACCTCGCTACAGCGGATTGCGAGTTACAGGGCACCGCTACCTCCCCATCTAGCACGGCAAAAATAAGTATATCCGATTCTGTACTAAAGTGCAACTCATGGTTGTTTTATGCAGGAACTTTTAACGGTCACTTTTTCGTTTTTACATGCACATCATACCTTGGCATATTATGCTGAACGATGGAAAGTGCTTGTACCCGAAGCTTCTCCGTATCCGCGTCTGAAAGATTTTTATTCACCTTCAAAGTCACATGTAGAGCCGTTCCGTTAAAATAAATCTGAGTTCGCTCAATGCCGCTAAGCGGCTGCAGCACCTTTTCAACCATGTTCCCGTCTGACTCATAATTCAATGCCATATGCCGACCAGGCAAATTGGGATTGCTGTTGGAGTAACCCATATATCCATCATGGCCATACGTCTTCGTATGCTCGTAATTGCTATTGCTATTGCCGCAGCCGCCTGCGATCACAGCAAGCATACATACAAATACCATTGTAATGAACTTTCGATTTCGAAATTTATTGTACTTCAGCCCATTATTAAGCATCAAAAAACCTCCCCTTCTATCCAATAGGATGGCTGAGGGAGGCTCTTGTATTCTGCCAAATAAAGGCCGAATTTTTTTAGGATTAGATACCGTATTTCTTCTTGAAACGATCGACGCGACCGCCGGCATCCAGGAACTTTTGTTTACCCGTGTAGAATGGGTGGCATTGGGAGCAAACCTCTACGCGAAGGCTCGGTTTAATCGAACCAGTCTCGAAGGAATTGCCACAAGCACAAGTTGCTGTAATGACGTGGTATGTCGGATGAATACCTTCTTTCATCTCGTTCACCTCTTTCTGCCCTGAGTCGCATGCGGACCCAGAGTTAAATCACACATATCGGATTATATCACGAACTGTTTTGCAGTTGCAATGAATAATCACTCATATATTAATATTAACAAGAAATAATGGAAACTTAGCGAATGATTGCTGATGGAGGAACATGTGTGTAAGAACCGATTACGACATCAGGCAATTCCTCACGGAAAATCTCAAGCATTTGCTTCATTCCATAAATTTCACCCTGCGCTTTCGGAATAATGGCCAAATAGCTCTCAGGATCAATATTTAAGTTCCGCATTTGAATGAGCTTCAGACCCGTACGCTTCACAAATCCAATCATCGCTTCGATTTCTTCTTCACGATCAGTAACCCCTGGGAAGATCAAATAGTTGATGGATGTATAAACACCGTTATCAGAAGCATACTTCAGCGATTTCTCAACATTTTTTAGTGTGTAGCCACGCGGCTTATAGTATGCATTATAGTGATCATCAAGCGCACTGATGGTACTAACACGCATAAGATTAAGACCAGAATCAACAATCGCTCGCATAAAATCAGTCAATCCAGCATTGGTGTTAATGTTGATGTAACCAAGGGAAGTCTGACTGCGCACGCGTTTGATCGCTTCGACAATAATCTTCGCTTGCGTAGAAGGCTCACCTTCGCAGCCTTGACCGAAGCTAATGATGGACTCTGGTTCCCGCAAATGCTCCAGCATAATGTCGACAACTTCATCGACCGTAGGCTTAAAGTTCATTCTCGTCTGCGGAGCAACAAACCCACTGTCATCCGGTTGTTCTGAAATACATCCGAAGCAGCCTGCATTGCAAGAATAAGATACAGGTACAGCACCTTCCCAGCGTCCAAGAAATGTATTGGAGGAGGTTAGGCATTCGTATCCTAGTGCGCAATTTGACAGATGTTTGTACAAGCGGTTTTCAGGATATTTGGCAAGCAAACGCTCAACCTGAATGCCCAGCTCTCCGCGATCACAATTAAGCGGATCCCATCTTTCCGGATCATCAGATTGTTCAGCAGTGACATAAAAATTGCCGTCTTTCCAGACCACTGCAGTATAACCAAACAGTGGCAATTTTTCATTTTTATCGGCTTTGACGTAGCCCGGCAAACATAGACGCGTGAAGCCCTGTGGCAGTAATGCCCCGACAGCTTGCGCTCCATCTTGTATAACCTGCATCTCACCGGTATCTGGATTCATTCCGATCGGTCTTGTGAAGGGCAAACTAACTAGCGTCGCTCCATTAGGAAGAGGAATTAGCTCATCTTCCATAATTTCAACGATCATGTCGCCGCTTCTTCCAAGAGCAATAAAATCAGGATGATCAAATACATTACCCTTTTCATCCGCGTATACGAGATTCATGTTGTTCTCCTTCCGGCGGCTTACGATCCGTGCGTTGTTCTAGGCGTAGGACGTCTGCTAGCCGCTGAGGTATTGCTTTTCATACCGGTTCTTTCCGGCTTTACTTCTGGTGTTGTATCAAGAGACATAAGGAATTGCTCATTATTTTCGCTTTCCTTTAACTTCTTCAAGAAATTATCAACGTAATCAGGTGTGTCTGTCATGTTTCTGCGAATAGCCCAAACTTTATCAAGCTCTTCCTTCGTCAGCAGCATTTCTTCACGTCTCGTACCCGATCTACGCAAATCAAGCGCAGGGAAAATACGACGTTCAGAAAGTTTCCGGTCAAGATGCAGTTCCATATTGCCCGTGCCTTTAAATTCTTCATAAATGATATCATCCATGCGCGAGCCGGTTTCGATCAACGCTGTCGCAAGAATCGTTAAACTTCCGCCCTCTTCAACGTTTCGCGCCGAACCAAAAAACCGCTTAGGGCGATGGAATGCAGCAGGATCAATACCGCCGCTTAACGTCCGACCAGATGGAGGAATAACTAAGTTATACGCTCTAGCTAGACGAGTAATACTGTCCATCAATATAACGACATCCTTCTTATGCTCGACGAGGCGAAGCGCTCTCTCCAGCACAAGCTCAGCAACCTTGATATGATTTTCAGGTAATTCATCAAATGTTGAGGCAATAACCTCGCCTTTGACGGAACGCTGCATATCCGTAACTTCCTCTGGACGCTCATCAATAAGCAGAACAAACAATTTAATATCAGGACGATTTTCTGAAATACTGTGGGCAATTTCTTTGAGAAGCAAGGTTTTACCTGTTTTAGGAGGCGCAACAATCAAACCGCGTTGTCCGAGACCGACAGGTGCTAGCAAATCCATCATACGAGTGGAAAGCTTTGACTGCGTCGTCTCAAGCACTAGCTTCTTTTCTGGATAAAGAGGAGTAAGCGCAGGAAAATGCAATCGTTCGGATGCTGTTTCTGGATTTTCACCATTTACAGCATTTACTTGCAATAGCCCGAAATAACGTTCATTTTCTTTCGGCGGTCGACATTTACCAGATACGAGATCACCGCTCCGCAAATCAAATCTACGAATTTGTGAAGCCGATATATAAATATCTTCTTTGCTAGGCAAGTAGTTAATAGGTCGTAGAAAACCGAAGCCTTCTGACAAAATATCAAGTACGCCTTCCATAAACATGAGGCCGCTTTTCTCTGCTTGTGCGCGTAAAATAGCAAATATGAGCTCTTTTTTCTTAAGCGTACCGTAATAAGGAACCTGAAATTGCTTTGCTAATTTGTACAATTCGGTCAATTTCAATTCTTCTAGATCTGCGATCTGAAGATCTGTCATATTCTCACCACTTTATTCAGTTTTCATTATGCGTTCATTTCGGTAGATTAGAATACCTGATTATCCATCATTGCCGAATTAGACGCCGTCTATTCCACAGCGTCCGCATCGCTTCATTGTTGTTAGGATTAAGATTCCGTCTCAGCTTCCGTCTCGCGCCACACATCCGCGCCTAATAAACATAGATTTTCTACGAGATTATCATAGCCTCGGTCGATATATTCAACACCTGTAATTTCAGTAACGCCTTCCTCTACGGTTAAAGCAGCTACAACTAAAGCTGCTCCAGCACGGAGATCAGCAGCACGAACCTTAGCCGCATTAAGCTTGCCGCCCTCAATAATAGCAGAACGACCCTCTACGCGAATATTCGCACCCATCCGCGTCAGCTCCGGTACATGCTTGAACCTTGTACCGTAAACATAATCGGCCAAAATACTAATTCCCTCCGCTTGCGTTAATAAGGTTGTCATTGGAGATTGTAAATCAGTAGGGAAACCAGGGTAAACCAATGCTTTCACATCAATGGAAGAATACTGAGGTCCACCGATTATACGAATCGATTCATCCATTTCGATAACCTGCACGCCCATTTCTTCGAGCTTTGCCGTCATCGCTTCCAAGTGCTTCGGAATAACATTATCAATAAGGACATCACCGCGTGTTGCGGCTGCCGCAATCATATACGTACCTGCTTGAATTCGATCGGGAATAATGGAATGGCGGCAACCGTGCATACTTTCGACGCCTTCAATCCGAATCGTCTCAGTACCGGCACCTTTGATTTTTGCGCCCATGGCATTTAGGAGAGTAGCTACATCTATAATTTCAGGCTCTTTTGCCGCGTTTTCAATAATGGTTTGTCCCTGCGCCCGAGAGGCTGCCAACATAATGTTAATTGTCGCTCCGACACTTGTCACATCCAAATAGATCTTCGCACCGCGCAGCTGCTTGGCGGAAATACGTATAGCACCATGTTCATTGGTAACGGTAGCTCCCAATGCTTCAAAGCCTTTAATATGCTGATCGATTGGTCTCGGCTCAAAATTACAGCCGCCCGGAAGCCCGATTACTGCTTCACCAAATCGTCCAAGCATTGCGCCCATTAAATAATAAGAAGCACGCAATAATTTCACTTTGCCATTAGGCATCGGTTTGGAAGTTAGCATCGAAGGATCAATGCGCATCATATCACCGTCGCGTTTCACGACAGCGCCAAGGTCTTGCAAAATTTCACTATAAACGGATACATCACTTATTAAAGGTAGGTTGTCCAAAATAACTTCTGACTCTGCTAAAATGGCAGCAGGTACAAGTGCAACTGCACTGTTTTTTGCGCCACTGATTTGAACGGAACCGCGAAGCGGCCGTCCACCGCGTATCATCAATTTCTCCATCTAATTAAATTTCCTCCCGTGGATTGGAAGAGAATAAAGGAAAAACCGCCAAAACAAGCGTGGTGTTATGCCCACTTGCCGTTAAGAGGCGGTTTATTATCCCTTGCTCCTATTGTTACGCTTGGTTGTTGATTCCGAACAAGCGGATTTTCTCTTGGATAACAGCCTTCAACAATCAAGGCTCCTTCATAACTTCGTAAATAAAAGGTGACTTCTCTTCCCTAGCGACTTCTGCATTATTTGCGACTCAAGCCCATTTCGGCTTGTCATTCTGAGCTATTATAACATATCGCGCTTGGAAATAGTAACGTATGTTTTAACAGTCTATCGCTTCAAATAAAAACGACAACGTCTTTATTCAAGCGACGATGCCGTTTTATATTTATGCTATGAGCCAATTGCCAAGCGACTTGGGGAGTTGCCTCCACGCAGCTGCATGTTTACTGCAATTCGCATCTCATCGATATCGAAAGGCTTCGTAAAGTGCATGAGTGCGCCAAGATCAGTTGCTTCTTTAATCATATCTAATTCACCATATGCGGTCATCATGATGACTTTAATGTTACGATCGATCGCTTTTACATGCTTCAAAATTTCCAAACCGTCCATACCAGGAATTTTCATGTCTAACAGCAGGAGGTCAGGAGCGTCTTTCTTGACAATTTCTAAAGCAAGCTTGCCATTAGACGCTTGATACGTGTCATATCCTTCGCTGCTAAATACTTCCATCAACAGCACGCGGATTCCGTTTTGATCATCCACGATCAATACCTTCTTCATCTCCAACTTTATATACCCCCCGCGACTGAGTTTAACCGACAAAAATGGCCAACTCTTCCATAATCGTTAATATATTCGCTTAAGTGGGTATATAATCCTTCTCGTCCAGAAAAAACTTATCTGACGTTGTCAAAGAATGTATCATCACGGATAGAAGATCTTATCTATTCTCCGAATAGCCAAGTGCTGCTTTCACAAATCCACGGAATAATGGTTGTGGGCGATTTGGTCTTGATGTAAATTCTGGATGGAATTGAACAGCCAAGAACCATGGATGATCAGCCAACTCCACCATTTCAACAAGATGACCATCAGGTGATGTACCGGAAATAGTCAGACCGGCAGCTTCGATAGCTTCACGGTATTCATTATTGAACTCATACCGATGACGGTGACGCTCGTAAACAAGCTCATCATCATATTCCTGTGCAGCAAGCGTATCAGGTGTAACTTTACATGGATATAGTCCAAGGCGCATCGTTCCGCCCATATCTTCAACGTCCTTCTGATCCGGCAGCAAATCAATAACCGGGTATGGTGTGGACGAATTAATTTCAGAGCTATTTGCATTCGCAAGTCCAACGACATTGCGTGCATATTCAATAACGGCAACTTGCATACCAAGACAAATGCCGAAGAATGGAATTTTTTGCTCACGAGCATATTTAATAGCTGTAATTTTGCCTTCAATACCACGATCGCCAAAACCGCCTGGCACAAGAATACCGTGAATACCTTGAAGCTGTTCAGCAATATTCTCATCTGTCAGTTCCTCAGCATTGATCCAACGCAGCTTCACTTCAGAGTCAGCTGCAATTCCAGCATGCCCAAGTGATTCTACAATACTAAGATAAGCATCATGCAAAGCAACATATTTACCAACAATAGCAATTTCAGTCGTTTTATGAAGAGATTTCACGCGTTGAACAAGTGCTTCCCATTCCTTCATATCTGGTTGTTGCGTATCCAGCTTCAAATGGTTGACAACGATTTCGTCAAGTCCTTCTTCGCGAAGCATTAAAGGCACCTCATACAAAGTCGAAGCATCACGGCATTCTACTACCGCATTTGCATCGATATCGCAGAACAAGCCGATTTTACGCTTTAGATCTTCTTCAAGAGGATACTCTGTACGGCATACAATTACGTTCGGTTGGATACCGATACTGCGCAATTCCTTAACACTATGCTGCGTCGGTTTTGTTTTCACTTCACCCGCTGCTTTGATATAAGGAATGAGCGTAACGTGAATATACATCACGTTGTCGCGACCGATATCACTTTTAATTTGACGGATAGCTTCCAAGAACGGCAAGCTCTCTATGTCGCCAACAGTTCCGCCGATTTCTGTAATAACAACGTCCGAACCCGCTTCTTTGCCCGCACGGAATACACGCTCTTTAATTTCGTTCGTTATATGCGGGATAACTTGCACCGTTCCACCCAAGTAGTCGCCGCGGCGCTCTTTGGTAATAACATTAGAGTAAATCTTGCCCGAAGTCACATTGTTGCTCTTCGATAGATTGATATCGATGAAGCGCTCATAGTGTCCTAGATCCAAATCTGTTTCTGCACCATCATCTGTTACGAATACTTCGCCGTGCTGGTATGGACTCATCGTTCCCGGGTCCACGTTGATATAAGGATCGAACTTTTGAATCGTTACTTTGAGCCCTCTGTTCTTCAGCAATCGGCCAAGTGAGGCTGCCGTTATCCCTTTACCCAAGGACGATACTACGCCGCCGGTTACAAATATATATTTGGTCACTGTGATGATACCCTCCAAGCTAATATGGTTAATGTTTAGGTTTGCCCATTTACTCGATAAACATGGATGCAGATACACTCTGCCCATCCATCCAATTTGTGGAAATAAATCCTACAGACTTATCCCTCACAAACAAAAAAAGTGACACCCGTAGTAACGGGGCACTTTTTCATTTTTGGCATATACGAAAATATAAGCTAGCATAACGATTTAACTTTATACTCTACTTATATTTAAGCGCGAAACGAGCCCTTGCTGTCAAAGGACAGCTTCAGCCGTTTCCGCTTGTATGCGTTATTTGTTAACCGAATCTTAAGCCCATGAGATAGTTTACTCTGCGCTTGATAGCCCTGTCAAGCGAAAACAATAGGATAATCTGCCCTTCCATATAAACGGCCACAGCCGCTAGCTTGGAAGCTTAGGGCTCATCCTACTTGTCGCCATCCTCATCTTCATCTTCAAACTCATCATCTTCATCATCGGAAACATCATCATCTGATTCAAGCTCGCCATCAACTTCGCCATCAATCTCGTCGTCGTCGATACCAGCGTCCTCATCCACTTCTGTTTCTTCTTCTGCTTCTTCGAAATCTTCACGATCCTCGTCGAATACATCATAATCCTCTTCTTGCTCCGCGTACGTTTCTTCTTCCTCGTCCGCAAATGCATCATCGTCCTCTAAATCGTCATCATCATTAATGATACGAGTACGCTTTGCATTACCAACAGGATCTTCAGAACGTTCAACCGGGTACCAGCGTTTCAATCCCCACATATTGCTGCCTACGCATGCAAAACGGCCATCAATGTTGATCTCCGTATATACTTGGGCGATGAACTGGTTAATTCCGTCTGCGGAAAGACCGCGTATTTTAGCGATCTCCATCATTAGATCGCGATAATAATAAGGTGTATTAGCCGCTTTCAGCACTTCGAAGGCCAAATCAACCATAGGCATTTCCTTAATACGTTCAGGATCCAGCTTTAAGGTGTAGTTGCTGCTGCTCATATGGACACATCCTCTCTTGCCATTTAAATTAAGTAATCGTTCATTCCTAAAATATAAGATGCAATACGTTTTTTGCCCTCGTACTTCACTCACATTTCGTCGCGCAGCATGTCTCTGCCGCCAGAGGCTGGCTTCTACTGCAGCGCTAGTCAAATTATAGTAAAACCTATTTCATGCAAAAAAGCAAGCGGACACCGCGGTTGTCGGCATAGCTTGGACTTAAATGCAAAAAACGAAGGGATTATCCCTTCGTTCTGACTGTATCCATTCGATCCCCAAACGCTCCTCGCGAATGCTGGACCTAAGAGCCCCTGAGAACTCTTTGTTCATCGTATGTCCCCCGATGATTTTTGACACGGTTCCGCGCCCATTTATAAGAAAAAAGGCAAGTTGCTCATACGGCTGGAAGCTCTTGCTCATACAATACTGCAGCATGGTCCGTCAGGAGGGGAAACCAGATTTGGACACCGCCGCTTTGATTCGGTTATTGCAGGATACGACGGCTCATACAGACACATTGACAGTAAAGCGAATCATTCGCTTTCAACACTTGAGCGACTACCGATATTTCCTACAGCAGCTTTCTGTGGTCCCTTCGTCGTCATCGCCTCAAAAGAGCATTAGGAAGATGCCTATCATTCGTGGAATATCCTGCCGCTTGCCAAAGGATGAAACGCTAGAGCAATTCGGAGGCAGCGTATGGATTGAGAAGGATTGTAAGATAAGTGTTCACGCTCCTAGCCAAAAATCAGTTGTGCTGGAGAAAGGCATTCCTTGGGGCGTGAATCAAATAAAGGCTCCTCAAGCATGGAGCACAACAACTGGACATCGAATTAGGATTGGTGTCATTGATACCGGCATTGATTTCAATCATCCGGATCTGAGACAGTCTCTCATTAGAGGCATCAATTTGCTTAATCGAAGCATGCTTCCGCATGATGACAATGGTCACGGGACCCATATTGCCGGTACGATCGCAGCAGCTAATCAGCTGCAAGGCATGATCGGCGTTGCTCCGCGTTCATTAATCGCTCCCGTAAAAGCTTTCGATCACAATGGGAGCGCCTTCGTGTCCGATATTATTCTTGGTATCGAATGGTGCATACGAAATCGCATGCACATCATTAACATGAGCTTTGGAATGAAGACTAAGAGCAAAGCACTGCTTGGCGCCGTTATTAATGCTCATAATGCAGGTGTTATTATTGTTGCTTCCTCCGGTAACGACGGCAAGCGACGCACTGTTGATTATCCGGCACGGTACCCGCAAACGATTTCGGTAGGTGCAACAACGAAGCTTCGACGTGTAGCTCCGTTTAGCAATCGGGGTTCGCATATCGATGTATATGCGCCAGGTGACAAAATCGTTTCCGCGTGGCTGAACGGTAACTATAACGAAATGAGCGGCACTTCAATGGCAACCTCGCATGTCAGCGGCGCTATTGCTCTCTTGCTCGCGCATAAGCCTGAACTAACTCCAACTGAAATTAAAGCGATTATTAAAAAGTCCATTCTGCCCCTTAGGGGCAGCAAAGCCCGCCGAACGATCGGCGAGCTTGATATACAGCGTATGATGAAAGCCGTGGATAAAATATAATTCACGGCTTGTTTTGTTTTTATAACCGTTACATCCGGTCTGGTGCCGATACGCCTACAAGACGCAATACATTCGCAATTGTAAGACGAACAGCTCCTAGCAAAGCAAGACGAGCTTGTGTTTGTTCAGCGTCCTCTGTAATGACACGTTCCGCTCTGTAATAGCTATGGAATTGCGCAGCCAAGTCATATACATAGCGAATGAGGCGATGTGGCGCATATTGAGCAGCAGCTTCAGAGATTTCTTGCGGCAGCTCTCCAATTTTGCGTAAAAGGTCGAATTCTGTTTCTGCTGTCAACTTGCTGAAATCAATTGATTCCACAGCCTTCAGAACAACACCTTGCTCCTCAGCTTGTCTGAAAATGCTGCAAATACGCGCGTGCGCATATTGCACATAGAAAACTGGGTTTTCATTGGAAGTTGAAATAGCCAAGTCCATATCAAAATCCAAATGGGAATCCATGCTGCGCATGGAGAAGAAGTAACGAATAGCATCGATTCCTACCTCATCCATCAGATCCTGCATCGTAACAGCTTTACCTGTACGTTTGGACATTTTCATTTTTTCGCCGTTTTGGAATAAGCTAACCATTTGGGCTATCAGAACAGTAAGCTTCTTAGGATCATTGCCTAACGCTTCCATCGCTGCTTTGACACGTGGGATATAACCATGATGATCGGCTCCCCAAATATTGATCATTTGATCAAATCCACGGCCGTATTTATCACGGTGATAAGCGATATCCGGCGTCAAATACGTGTATGATCCGTCATTTTTTACAAGCACGCGGTTTTTGTCGTCACCAAATTCCATGGTATTGAGCCACGTTGCTCCTTCTTCTTCATATACGTGACCCGTTGCTTTAAGCGCTTCTAGCCCTTGCTCGACTTGACCGCTCTCATAGAGCGAAGTTTCGCTATACCAAACATCAAAGCCAACACGGAAGCGACCAAGGTCACGTTTGATTTTATCAAGCTCACGCTCTAATCCGAATTCACGGAAGAACGTATTACGTTCCTTATCCGTTAGCTGAAGCAGCTTATCTCCCTCTTGCTCCACAAGCAGCTTAGCGAAACCGATAATATCCTCGCCGTGATAACCATCCTCCGGCATATCCGCTGTTTGTCCCAATTCCTGACGGTAGCGTGCTTCAATGGACAAGGCAAGATTCTCAACTTGCTTGCCCGCATCATTAATATAGTATTCCCGCGTTACATCGTAT
Organism: Paenibacillus sp. J31P13; assembly: GCF_056269295.1. Lineage (NCBI taxonomy): Bacteria > Bacillati > Bacillota > Bacilli > Caryophanales > Paenibacillaceae > Paenibacillus > Paenibacillus sp. J31P13. The sequence continues at coordinate 55,386 of NZ_JBWDNR010000017.1, read as the reverse complement.
CCGGCATAATCAAGCACATTGCAAAGCGCATCGCCTACTGCCGCGCCGCGTGCATGCCCTAGATGCAGGCTTCCTGTAGGATTCGCACTCACGTACTCTACTTGAACCCGCTTCCCTTTGCCTTCATCAACCCGTCCATAGTTTTCTCCAGCTTCAAGCGCTGCGTTCACTACAGGGTATAGGTAGCTGTTATCCATGCGGAAGTTAATAAAACCAGGACCAGCAATCTCAGCCGATTGAATAGAAGCTTGCTTTGTATCTAGATTAGCAATAATCGCTTCTGCAATTTGACGCGGGTTTTTCTTAGCCAGCTTCGTCAACTGCATCGCCGCATTAGTTGCCAAGTCCCCATGTGATTTATCCTTCGGCACTTCCAGCACGAATGCAGGAAGCTCCTCACGGGCTGCAAGGCCTGCTGCCACTGCCGCATCTGCAATAGCTGCTTTCACCTGTTCATACATGTTCTCCAGTACATTTGCACTCATTAAATTTGTTCCTCCTGTATATGGAGCCGCATTTGAAACCGGCCCGACATTTGATCACTTACGTACATCTCATACTCCCACTCTATTGTAAAAGGCAAATGCGAAGGCAACTCATCTACCCCTTCAGGGTTCTCATGTGTTGCATCCAGTGTTAGCTTCATCGTCTCCGTCTCCAACGAAAATGACGTCATCGGCGAGCGATAAGAACCCGGTTGCCTATGTCCGAGCATGAATAGCTGCTCCGATTGAATAGCTCCGCGCCGTACAATGGACATCTCATTCGGACGATAACGCACAAGCGTACGCACCTCGCCAGCTTCAGAATCACCCTCAAACGGGTACTCGTTATAGCGGATAAATACCGAAAGCTCCTTGCGAAACCATTCGCCCTCATAGGTATGTGTTTGCGAGTTTCCGTCCAGCACGCTCTCCAAAGTAATGCTTACTTTCCTGCTTTCATTCATGACCTTGCTCCTGTTATCAGTGTAATCTTATGTAACTACTATATACAGGAACCCTCTTAATTTCAACGCTAGAGCACCTTTAACTTCTCGCAAAAGGTACAATTACGCTCCATGCTTCTACACGATCCTCAAGCGTTCGCATGCGTGGAGTCGGGATTGGGCTGGAGGAAGGAAGCTTAAACACCGTAATATCGCGAAAGCTCTCATGCCCGCGGTAATACTTTTGGAATGTGTCATAAGCTTTGGCTCCGTTAAAAGCAAAGCAGCGAAGCTGCGGATACTTTTCTACCAACTCCGGCAGTTTTTGCGGGACGATATCCTTAATATTTACGTCTAGGCTTCCTTCTCGCTCGCAGGATTCAATGACATCCCAAAGCGCTAAACGATGCTCATGTAAATAAGCGATTCGATTCTCATATACGGGATCAGCATCAGACTCGCTAAACAATCGATATAGGATACGCCACATAAAGTTTTGTGGATGTCCGTAAAATTGACCATATTCTAGTGATTTCACACTTGGCGCTGTCCCAAGTATAAGGACACGAGCATTTTCATCAATAACTGGCGGATAGGAATATACACGCATGTAAACACCCTCTAATTATATTTTATGCAAGTGGTCTCGATACATATAGATTAAGTCTAACCTCTATTTTACCAGTACATCCTTATAGGTTCATAGAAAAAGACGCTTCCCGAAGTATAGGCTCGGAAAACGTCTTTTTTAACTCATCAGCTGATTTCCCTATTTCGCGGGTATTTTAATTTTTTGGCCTGGATAAATGACATGCGGATTTTTGAGCTTATTGTAGCTGGCCAGCTTTTCCCAAGTCGTTCCGTATTTCAACGCAATCGCGTAGAGAGTGTCGCCTGCTTTAACTGTATAAACCGATATCTGCGGCACCGTTGTTGAAGGGGTTTCAGGGTTAGTCGGTTCAACCGGCTTCACTACAGGCTTCGTTGGATCGGTAGGGGCTGGATCCACCACCAGGGTCTTCTTACTCAAATCAATCCGGAACTCCGCATAGCCATCTTCCGTATCAGCTGTAAAAGAAACACCTTTATTCGCTTCATCCTCGGCCTTTGCCTCAGGTGATGTTTTGAATGTTACATTCACAGTAGCATTAATTGACGCAAGCGACCAATTGCCATCTGCCGCTGGATTAATTGACTTGAACGAGCGGATGTAATCAATGACGACTTGACGATTCTCATCGGGTGCCGCTAATATGATTCGTTTACCATCTGGATTTGCAAATTTACTTGACGATGCACGATAGTTATTTGAAGCAACAACAAACTTCTGATCGGCTTTAATTGGCTTTCCGTTAAAGTTTAAATTGACGATCCTTTTGGCGCCTTCGTTTTTGAGATTGCCGTTTGCTTCATATTTTTGCGGCTGCGTAACGTCAATCTGATAGGTTACACCATCAATGACATCAAAGTTGTAGGTTGGAAAATCATAATTAATCAGTTCTTGCTTCTCCTTGCTTGCGGGATCAATTTGCTTGAATTGACCGGCGGACCACTCCAGCCATTCTTTCAGTTCGGCACCTGTAACAAGCACGGCATTCACCGTATTAGAGTATAAATATAAATCGGCGACGTTTTTGATCGCAATATCGCCTTCTTTAATATTGGTATAGTAGTTCGGACCTTGTCGTCCGCCTGCCTTGAACGGCGCTCCTGCTGACAGAACAGGGATACCTTCGTATTCAGTACCCTGCAGCTGCTTCTCAACGTACCATTTTTGCGCATTGGTTACGATCTGAATGGAAGGATCATCTTGGATGAGTGCAAACCAGCTGTTGATAGACGCTGTCGTCTTCCCTACCGGGCCGCGCACGTATTTAAGCGTTTGCTCATGATCCTCTTTAACCGCATCAATAATGGATTGATCAGCTTCGACAAGAGGTACCTTATTTACCGAATCAAAGATAGGCTTCACTGCTGTCTTGGAATCAATAACCTTCCACTTTCCGTCTTTTTGCTGCAACGTCAAATCAATAATACCAAGGTTATTTCCCCAGAAGCCAGGTTCGACGGAAGGAACTCCGTTTATCGTTCCTTTCGCAAGATCGATACCTGACTTTCCTGCAAAAGACGCATCAGGAAACACTTTATGCGCATGTCCGAATAAAATGGCGTCTATGCCCGCTACTTTACTCAAATAGAGAACCGAATTTTCCATTAAAGCTGACTGAGGAATATCCTCAAAGCCAGAGTGCGGAATAGCGATAATGAGATCTGCTCCCTTTGCCTTCATTTCCGGCACAAATTTCTCCGCTGTCTTCACGATATCCTTTACTTTTACCTTTCCTTCCAAGTGAGCCTTATCCCAGCTCGCTATTTGCGGCGGCACGAAGCCAATCACACCAACTTTCAGTTTATGCTTTGCGCCCCCTTCATCAGTCACTTCTTTATCCAAAATAAGATAGGGAGTGAACAGGTTAACGTCATTTGTCTCGTCCTTATCACCATCATCCTTATATATATTTGCATTTACATAGGGGAAGTTTGCACCAGCTAATGAAGTTTCTAAAAAGGAGAGACCGTAATTAAACTCGTGATTACCTAGATTTCCAGCATCGTAACCCAGCAGATTCATAGCCTTATATACCGGATGCGTCTCACCTTGCTGTAGTTTGTCCACTGTCGCCACATAGTCACCCAAAGGATTGCCTTGAATCAAGTCGCCGTTATCGAACAACAAGCTGTTAGGCGCCTCCTGACGCGCTTTCTTGATGAGCGAGGCCGTCTTCGCTAGTCCATACTCATCGGTAGGCTTGTCCGCAAAATAATCATAGTTGACCATGTTGACGTGGAGGTCTGATGTTTCCATAATACGTAATTCTACGGTGCTGCCTCCGCTCGTTTCCGCTGTGACCGTGATCGGAATTGCTGCAATACTGATGGAAAGCGCAGCCGTTAGAGCCCCCTTCCACATCGTTTTCATTTTGATCGGTCTCACCACTAATTACTCCTCCTTATAATCTCTATTTATCTCACGTATGTATGGTAATAATTCTCATGATGAACGATCTATTCAACAACTATAATAGTTTAAATATTCTGAATTGTCATTCAACTATCCTGTCAGTCTATTGGAGGTTCTGTCGAATACGATCTATGCAATAAAAAAACCGCACAGCAGCAGCCGGCGGTTTGGAATAACTATTGTTTTCGTTCATTTAAAACCATAATCAGACAATAAGGAATCCGCTATTGCGGATTCTCCATTTTGCCCATCCATTATTTCAAGAAACCGAGCAGCATTTCACGAATCACTTTAGCCGCAACGATTTGCGTTTGTTCCGTCGGATCATAAGCAGGCGCTACCTCTACAAGGTCAAAGCCTACAATGTTAACGCCGGAACGTGCAATAGCATGGACCGATTCAATTAGTTCCTTCGACGTAATGCCTCCAGCTTCCGCTGTGCCTGTGCCAGGCGCTGCGGATGGATCAAGCACGTCGATATCAATCGTCAAGTAAACAGGGCGACCCTCAAGCTCAGGAAGCACCTTCTTAAGCGGCTCCAATACCTCGAATGGGTGGAAGTTAATGTTCTCGCGTGCATATTGCCATTCCTCGCGTGAGCCCGAACGAATACCGAACTGATAGATGTTTTGTCCACCCATTAGACCAGCTGCTTTGCGCAGTGGAGTCGAGTGTGACAGCGGCTCACCTTCATACGACTCGCGCAGATCAGCGTGAGCGTCAAAGTGAATGATTGCAAGATCCGGATATTTCTTATATACCTCTTGGAAAATGGGCCAAGACACGAGATGTTCGCCGCCAAGACCTACCGGAATTTTGCCATCGTCTAGAACACCGCGTACAAACTCACCGATGATTTCAAGGCTTCGTGCAGCGTTTCCGAATGGAAGCAGCAAATCTCCCGCATCGAAATACTCGATGTCCTCAAGGCTGCGATCCAGATAAGGGCTGTATTCTTCCAAGCCGATCGACACCTCGCGAATACGAGGAGGACCGAAGCGTGAGCCTGGACGGAAGCTAACCGTGAAATCCATCGGCATGCCGTAGATAACCGCTTTGGAAGCTTCGTAATTCTCAGAGCTCAGGATGAAGACATTGCCGGAATATTTTTGATCCAATTTCATAAGGGTTGTCCCTCTTTCCTATACCGTATCCGCTATTTACTTAATAAGATCTTCAACGAATTTAGGCAACACGAATGCTGCTTTGTGAAGACGCGGTGTGTAATATTTAGTGTCGATTTCTGGAATTGCCGTTTCATCAACCGCTAGTGGATCATACTTTTTGCTGCCCATTGTGAACGTCCATAGACCACTTGGATACGTTGGAATGTTAGCTCCGTATACACGGACGATTGGGAATACTTCCTTCACGTCTTTGTTTACGCTTTGAATAAGATCTGCTTTGAACCATGGGTTGTCCGTTTGAGCAACAAAGATGCCGTCTTCCTTCAAGGATTCGTAAATACCTTGGTAGAAGCCCTTTGTGAATAGGTTGGCAGCAGGACCAACTGGTTCTGTGGAGTCAACCATGATAACGTCATAGCTGTTTTTATGATCATGAATATGCATAAATCCGTCGTTTACAAGCACTTCAACGCGAGGGTTGTCGAGCTCGCCAGCGATGGATGGCAAATATTTTTTGGAATATTCAATAACTTTCCCGTCAATATCAACGAGAACAGCTTTTTTCACTTTTGGATGCTTCATTACTTCGCGAATAACGCCGCCGTCTCCGCCGCCTACAACCAAAACGTTCTCTGGATTAGGGTGCGTGAAAAGAACAGGATGAGCAACCATTTCATGGTATACAAATTCATCCTTAACTGTTGTCATAACCATGCCATCAAGGACAAGCATCGTTCCAAACTCTTCCGTTTCAATCATATCAAGCTGTTGAAAGTCCGTTTGTTCATTTACATAAGTCTTAGTAATCTTCGCCGTAATGCCGAAGCTGTCTGTTTGTTTTTCTGTATACCACAATTCCATGTCGAAAATCCCTTCTTTCCTTCAATCGTTCAAGATGTATTATAGTTAATTACCCCAAAAAAGCAACCTTTTCCCGTCATCTATAGAAAAATTTAATGGATTGCCTTCTCCTCATGAATAGTACGCTCTCTATTTTTCCATACTAAGGAAAAGTGTAGCTTTGCACCGAAGGGAGCCTGCTCCATGAAAAAGCATTCCAATCGACCGGGAAAATCCCGCCGTCGACCTTATTTCCCTATTATCACTGAGCGGTTTCTTCCCCAGCTTATGAAAATGAAAAAATGGCTTCGAATCGGTACAGCATTGTTTACGGTGCTCGTGCTCCTAGTATCCGGCATGCTTATTTATTTACGTACGCAAGCCTTACCTGTTGCCTCCATCAGCCAAACCTCGCAGATGCTGGATCTGCAGGGCAATGTCATAGACACCTTCCATGCTGGAGAGAATCGACGCTCCGTTCAGCTGGCAGATATATCTCATTACGTTATTGATGCAACACTCGCCATCGAGGATCGTCGCTTCTACAATCATCATGGCTTTGATATGAAAGGAATGGCGCGTGCTGTCATGGTCAACGTGCAAAGCCTATCTACACGTCAAGGAGCAAGCACGCTGACACAGCAGCTTGCGCGTAATTTGTATTTGACACATGAGCGAACCTGGCAGCGCAAGGTGAAGGAAGCCATATACACCGCCCAGCTGGAGATGCGATATTCAAAAGACGAAATTTTGGGTATGTATTTAAATCAAATCTATTATGGTCATGGCTCATATGGCATAGAAGCAGCCGCAATGATGTACTTTGACAAACATGCCTCGGAGCTATCGCTCGCTGAGAGCGCCATGCTGGCAGGCATCCCTAAGGGGCCCAAATACTATTCTCCTTACTTGAATATGAAAAACGCGAAGGATCGTCAGCTAACGATTTTGCAGGCTATGCTGGAGGGCGGCTCCATTACATCTCAACAAGCCGACGCCGCTTATGCGGAGGTACTTAACTTTCAGACGTTGGGATCAGGCAAGCAAGAAGGATTCGCTCCGTATTTCCGTGACTATATAAGGAATATCGCTGTCGATAAGCTTGGTATTAATGAGCATTTGCTCAATGAGGGCGGCATTACCATATATACGACACTCGATCCTGTGGCGCAAGCAACCGCGGAGGAGGTTATTGCAAAGGGAATGCCCGAAAGCTCGGAGCAACAGGCAGCTTTAATTGCTATTGATCCGAGAAGCGGATATATCAAAGCGATGGTTGGGGGACGGGACTATAAGAAAAATCAATTTAACCGTGTGTTCGCCCAAACGCGTCAGCCCGGCTCCTCATTCAAGCCTTTCCTATATTTAACCGCACTGCAAAGTCGGTTTATGACACCCGTCACTAAGTTCATGAGTGAGCCGACGGTGTTCACCTATGATGAAGGACGTAAAACCTATGAGCCGCGTAATTATGGAGAGAAGTATGTGAATGATCTCATTGACATGCGCCAAGCGATTGCAAGCTCAGACAATATTTATGCCGTAAATACAATTATGACTGTAGGTGCAGATAAAGTTATTGAAACAGCTAAAAAGCTTGGTATCCATAGCAAAATGCAGCCCGTGCCGTCACTTGCGCTCGGTACATTCCCGGTCAGCCCCTTCGAGATGGCTTCCGCCTTTGGAACTTTCGCTAATGGAGGCATTCATGTCGAGCCCATAGCTATCTTACGAATCGTAGATCGCAAAGGCGAAGTTCTATATGAAGCAAAGCGTAATGCCGTACAAGCCATTGCTCCTGCTGAAGCTTATGTAATGACCAGCTTAATGGAGAGCGTATTCCAGGAAGGCGGCACCGGCTTACGAGTTTCTTCTATTATGAAGCGGCCTGTCGCTGGCAAGACGGGCACTACACCGACAGATGCTTGGCTTGTTGGCTATACGCCTGAGCTCGCAACTGCCGTATGGGTGGGCTACGATAAGGATCGCAAGCTGACAGTAGCGGAGGCGTACAGAGCTGCACCTATATTTGCAAAGTTTACGGAGCAGGCGCTTGCATCTGTTCCACCAAAAATCTTTTCAGTGCCAGCAGGTGTCGTTAGCACATACATCGATCCAGCTAGCGGCAAGCTTGCCGCAGACAGCTGTGCAAATAAGAGGCTGGAGAACTTTCTGGTTGGAACAGAACCGACTGATGTATGCGGTGAGCCTGCTGCAGTAGATGAAGCTAACAATAAGAACGATGCCAAAGGTGAAAAAGGACGTTCATGGTGGAATGATTTAAAACGTTGGTGGACAGACTAAGGGAGCTTCTTTCTACTTTTACTCATAATGAGGAAGCTCCTCCTGCACATTCTCTACCGGTGACCTTTGCACATTTTTGTCTGTTTTATGATCAAAAAGTGAATTTTCTTTGAACTTTTATGGTAAGTTGTGGTATAGTAAATACAAAGAAAACACTTACAATAATCAGAGGTGTTCAAAATGACAACAAAAACAGCAATAATTAGCCAAGTTCAACCTTCCAAATCAGATGTAAAGCGTCTTGTCAAAGCTATGACCGCCATTGCTTGGGGCATACTTGGTATCGGTGTTCTACTTTGTTTAATTAACTTAAGCCACTTTAGTGATAAAAATGTCGGTCTCATGGTTGGTATCGGATTCCTAATCGGCAGTGTTCATATTTATGTAATTGGAACTGCAATCGGACTTGTGCATGCAAGACGGAATCAAGATCAGTCCTCAATGGACTCCAATGATCAGCAAATGTAAATCAGCATAACAAAACAAAGAGGCAGTCCCTAGGGCTGCCTCTTTGTTTTGTTATATGTGCTTATATATATCTATTATATATGTGACAAAATGAGCAAAAGTGGGTATTAAAAGAAGAGAAAAGAGAATCATTTTAATAGGTTTAAGATCTTCATTCATATTTTACAGACACCATATAAATACGGCTCTTATAATGAAGCATTAATATCCACTTTATAACTGTTGTCTAAGACGTGAACTTTGTATTACAGAATAAAGACGAATTATTGACGTAATTGTTAACCCCGCAGTTATTCCGTATCATATCTGCTATTGTAAACGTAAGCAGTAATTTTGAGGAGTTGAACCGATATGAGACCGTTTATTCGTATGCTGACCCCGATACTCTTTTTGTTGATGGCCTTTACACTTTCAGGCTGCGGCGAGCAATTAATTGTGCTCGATCCAAAAGGACCAATCGGTGAGTCTCAGAAAGACCTGATTTATATCTCTACCATTATTTGCGCAGTTATTATCATTCCTACGCTAATCCTGGCAGGCATTATCGTCTGGCGTTATCGTGATAAGGCAGGAAGAAAGGCTTCATATAAGCCGAACTGGGAGCACAACACGAAGCTAGAGGTTACTTGGTGGAGTATTCCGATTGTTGCCATCTTGATTTTGGCAGTGATCACTGTTAAGTACACGTACGCACTCGAGCCTTCAAAGCCTATTGTATCTGAAAAGGCGCCGGTAACCATTCAAGTCACGTCACTTGATTGGAAATGGCTATTCAAATATCCGGAGGAAGGCATTGCTACCGTCAACTACATTAAAATCCCTGAGGATGTGCCAGTTAAGTTCCAGCTTACTTCTGACACTGCCATGAACTCCTTCTGGGTACCGCAGCTTGGCGGTCAAATCTATACCATGTCAGGCATGGCGATGACGCTCTTCTTGCAAGCCGATGAGCAAGGCAGTTATTTTGGCTCAGGCGCCAACTTTAACGGTAAAGATTTTGCGCAAATGCGCTTTAAAGTAGATGCAACATCAGAAGAGGACTACAAGCTTTGGATCGCAGATGTCAAAGCAACGTCTCCTGCTCTTACTATGGAAGGCTTTGAGAAGCTGACTGAGCCGGGTTCATCCGAGAAGCAATTGTTCTCCAGCTTCCCTGAGGGTCTGTTCGATAAAATCGTTATGCAATACGCAAATGGCTCCAATAGCGGTCACCATCATGGCGGATCTTCAGATTCTGAAGAGATGGATATGTCTGAAGATATGGATATGTCAGACGAAACTCCCGCTAAGGATGAAACGCCATCAGACAGCGACACTAATGCACATGCTAATCACGCGGGACATTAATCCCGCGTATTCAGATGCTTTGAAGCAAATATGCTTCACAAAACTAAGCTAGTGCTTACGAAGTGAAGTTTTGCTTCACAAAACTAAGTCAATGCTTACGAAGTGAAGTTTTGCTTCACAAAACTTTTAGGAGGTCCCGTATGTTAGACAAAATTAAAGACTTCGCTTCCGAGTTCTTTGTTACTGGCGACCCGCTTATTTTAGGGGCTCAAGTATCTATCGGATTATCGGTAGTTGCCATCATATTTACACTAACCTTTTTCAAAAAATGGCGCTGGCTTTGGACAGAATGGCTAACTACTGTCGATCATAAAAAGATCGGTATTATGTATGTCATCGCTTCATTGCTTATGCTCTTCCGCGGCGGCGTTGATGCGTTGCTTATGCGTGTGCAGCTCGCTGCACCGCAGTTAGATTTCTTGCAAGCAGAGCATTATAATCAGATATTCACCACGCATGGCGTTATTATGATTTTGTTCATGGCCATGCCGCTCATGTTTGGTTTGTTCAACCTTGTTGTACCGTTACACATCGGGGCGCGTGACGTTGCCTTTCCATTCCTGAACTCACTAAGCTTCTGGATGTTCTTCTTTGGTGCGATGCTGTTTAACGTATCATTCATTATCGGCGGTTCGCCAGATGCTGGATGGCTTGCCTATCCACCGCTTTCTGAACTGTCAGGCAGTCCGGGTCTTGGACAGGACTTCTATATCTGGGGTATTCAAATTTCCGGTATTGGTTCCTTGGCAACAGGGATCAACTTTATCGTTACGATTCTAAAAATGCGTGCACCAGGCATGACACTTATGAAAATGCCGATGTTCGTATGGTCTGTTTTCTCATCTTGTGTCACTATCATTTTCGCATTCCCAATTCTAACCGTAACATTGTTCTTGCTGTTCATTGACCGCTATCTGGGCGCACATTTCTTTACGCTCGACGGCGGAGGAAATCCAATGATGTATATCAACCTCATTTGGATGTGGGGACATCCCGAGGTATATATCGTCATACTGCCGGCATTCGGTATTTTCTCTGAGGTTGTTTCAGCCTTCTCGAAGAAAAAACTATTCGGCTACAAATCAATGGTATTTGCCCTTATGTCTATTAGTTTCTTCTCGTTCTTCACTTGGGCGCATCACTTCTTCACGATGGGCTCCGGCGCTAACGTCAATGCATTCTTTGCCTTAACAACTATGCTTATTGCCATCCCGACCGGGGTGAAGGTCTTTAACTGGATGTTCACGATGTTCCGAGGACGTATTACCTTTACGACCCCGATGATGTGGGCAGTCGCGTTCATTCCGTGTTTCGTCATAGGCGGTATGACCGGCGTACTCTTATCAGTCGCACCAGCCGACTTCCAGTTCCACAACAGCTACTTCCTGATCGCGCATTTCCATCAGGTGCTTATCGGCGGCGTTGTGTTCGGTTATTTCGCAGGTCTTTATTACTGGTGGCCAAAAGTATTCGGATTCCGCTTGCATGAAGGCCTTGGTAAATGGGCATTCTGGTTCTGGAACATTGGTTTCTATGTCTGCTTCATGCCGCAATATGTACTTGGTTTAATGGGTATGACTCGTCGTGTCAACACATACGACTTCGATATGGGCTGGTTGCCGCTTAACGTGGTTTCAACAGTCGGCGGATTCTTGATGGGTATCGCATTCCTATTCCAAGTATGGCAAATTGCTCACAGTATTAGATTCTACAAAAAAGAAAAAAATGGCGATGCTTGGGATGGTCGTACACTTGAGTGGTCAATTCCATCACCTGCACCGTTATATAACTTTGCTCGCATACCGCAAGTTACTCATCAAGATGATTGGTGGGAAGAGAAGCAGCGTATCGCTAATGGCGAGCCTGCCAAACCGCTTGCACCGCTTGAACCGATTCATATGCCTAAAAACTCAGGTATTCCTTTCATCATGTCGATCTGCTGGTTTATCGCCGGCTTCGGATTTGTATGGGATTGGCTGTGGATGGCGATTCCTGGTCTAGTCGGCGTAGCCATCTGTATGCTTGTTCGTTCGTTCTCCTACGACACCGATTATTACATCTCGGTAGAAGAGATTGAACGTACGGAAGCAGCGTTAAGGGGGACAAAATAATGGCACATGCAGTTTCCAAGAAAGCCGGAGCGCATGGTGGTCACGAAGCCGTACACGGCGGCGGTCACCATGATGATCATCACGATCAAGAATCATTAAAAACATTTGGCTTCTGGCTGTTTCTTATTACCGACGTTATTCTATTCGGTACCTTGTTCGCTACCTTTGTCGTCCTTCGTTTCAGTACGGATGTTGGACCGACTGGTGCGGAGCTTATCGAATTAAACGGGATAATCATTTCGACGTTTATCCTTCTCACAAGTAGCTTTACGAGCGGAATAGCCGTTCTAGAAATGAATAAAGGCAATAAACGCGGCCTCATTACTTGGCTCGCCATTACGGCATTGCTTGGCGCATCATTTATCTATTTGGAAGTAACTGAGTTTATGCACTTGGTGCATGAGGGTGCTACGATTGGTACAAGTGCGTACTGGTCAGCCTTCTTCACCTTGGTAGGTACGCATGGACTCCACGTATCGCTTGGACTTGTCTGGATGATTTCTATTATGCTCCAGCTGAAACGCCGGGGCATCACGCCGGTAACAAAACGTAAAGTCGGCATCATCAGCTTATATTGGCACTTCCTTGACGTCGTATGGATCTTCGTATTTACGATCGTTTACTTGATGGGGGTGATGTAGGATGGAGAAGCATAATACACATGCACAGGATGCACACGGCTCCCATGGCGGCTCAATGAAGCAATATGTGATCGGATTCCTGTTCTCTATAATCCTGACGGTTATTCCACTCGTTGTCGTGCTTAATGATCTATTGAGCAAAAAAGCTACAACTATAGTCATTCTTGTAATGGCTATCCTGCAGTTTGCCGTACAACTGATCTTCTTCATGCACATTCGCGATGAAGAGAAACCGCGTTACAACTTGATGGCTCTTATATTCGGACTCGTTATACTATTAACGATCGTTGCTGGATCCGTCTGGATTATGACTTACAATACAGTTGGTTAATCGAATAACAAAAGAGAAGAAGCTCAGGGCTATTGCCCTGAGCTTCTTCTCTTTTCTATAAGGAAACGTTATGACCTGCGCTGAACGACCTCTACTCCCTTAGGAACCACTAGGGTTAGCTGCGCAGCTACTGTGTCAGATATCAAACCGCCGTCCCTGTGAGCAATTGATCCTATCGTGACATACATCGTACTTCCAACTGTATTAATTTTAAGGATATTATCGTTCAAACCCTTTTCCAGCTTGTCTGATGACCAATATTGGATTTGCCCTAGAAGCTTAACCTCACGCGTATCAATTTCATCAATATTTAATCCACTCAATGAATCTATGACAATTTTATTAATAGTGGTTGGCACTTGCTCCGTCTTCGTCTCAACAAAAGCCGAGCGTTGTGTCATTTGCAGCCCTCTTTGCAGCTCATCGAATAGACCTGTAGACATGAGTAGCGCGAGTCCTAAACTAATGATACCTATTGTCCCTACAAAAAATACACTGATCCAATCGTAACGTACGATAGCATGCTCACTGCCAGAAAACTTCAAGTAAAGCAACAGTTCTGCACCTAACATGATAAATACGATTGGAGCTATCCACATAAGTATTTCGTACGCCTCAATATTTTGCCATAGGGATACGGCAAGCGCCGTTCCCATTAGCAATAGTGTTACACCCATTGATAAGGAGCCAACGCGCCAAGTACGGATGCCTTGTGGCCTCACTGAATCATTTATAACGTTTGCTTGACTCATTTTATCCCCTCCTCTTTACGTGGATGGACAGGAGGCGCTGTTGTCTTCTTGGCAGCTCCTGTCTGGCCAAACGTTAACCGCAAGCCAAGGAATATAAGAACAAAGGATACGATAACCGTCGGAATCACATAGACTACACTCATATATGCATCGTAGAATTTCCCAAAATATCTACCTATTAGATCGGATACGACACGATTCAGCAAATAATAGATACCAAAGCCAATCATAGCAATACCAAACCAGCGTTGATAAGGAACGAATTGCTGCACAATCGGTTCATCTGTCAACTCATTACGTTCATATCGTGAAACCTGCTGCAGCGCATCGAAGAACGCAAAGCACCAGAACAACGGAAGAAGAAAGAAAAATAGTGACAACCGCAAATTATCCATAATATATATAGCCAGCAGGAAGCCGCCCATGAGTTGAAGTCCCCGCTTTTGCAGTCCAAGGTATAGATGGCCCGCGCCAGGGAAAATAGACAAAGCGATAGCAAACACCTTGTTCTTACGTCCGGATGAGATATGCGACTCCAGATCCTCAAATATTGCACGATCTATCAATTGCTCTCCCCGATGCTTCGCCTGAAGAAGCTGGATCGCATCAAACATGCCGTAAATCCATATGATTGGCAAAGCCAATAAGAAAATAAGAAGCGCTCCCGTGTTCATAATCGAGCTGAGGAACACGATTATCGCAAAAAGCCCAATAAATGAAATCAGCAGCGTAATTCCGCGCTGCATGAGTCCAAGACCCATATGCCCCAGACCAGGCACAATAGACATCATAATGGTGCGCGACTTCTCTCGCTGATGCTCAAGCGACAACGAAGCGTGGCCAGCTAGAAATTCAGGATAAGCGCCATTAGGAGCAGTTCCTCCTCCCTGACCTTGCAGACCCAGTGCTTTACCTGAAATAAGCATAAAGATCATATCAATCATATTTATCCCCCAGGCTATTGCCGCAACAAACATGAAGAAAATGATAAACTCTTCAGCATCGCTGTTCGAAATAGCTAAAAGAAAGGCTATTAGTAGGGAGCCAAAGAAAGCCCCTCCATAGAAAATGGTGCGGAAAGCCCGCCCCAAATACGCAAACCCAGCCCCCGGTATAAGCGAAAGAAAAAACGCGACAAGCGGATTTTTATTCATGGATCTATCATTCCTCTCATTCTTTGATTACCGATTTATTTAAAACGGATCTTTTGAAGTCCATCTAGCCATGATCCTGTTTGGTCCACTATTTTGTCCGACCAGGATTCCGATTGTTCATCTACAGGGACTGATATGGAAGGCTTAGGCTTCTGCACGTTTGCATTCATATCAATCTGCGCAAGCTTTTGTGAGAATGAGGAGAAGGTACCGCTCCCAAGCAAAAGCAGCGTGATTGAGGCAGCTATCGTGTAGTGTGTAGCAGGATGCTGCAGCCAAGTGGTTCTTCGGTATGATTTCTCATGGACAACTGGCTTAGGAGCCTGCGAAAGGGCTTCTTTTTGTACAAGCTCCATCGGAACTATCGCTTTCTGTTCGCTTAATAACTGTGACACTACGCGTTGTTCAATCAGCTCCATGTCAGGCGATATAGGCTTTAGTTCATCAAGCGTTAGCGCAGCTTCTGCCTCAACCCTCTCAACCGTTGCCATGAACAGCTCTAAATATGCATCATTTGCTTGCATTTGCTGTTCCATCTGAAACTGCTCATCTTCTGGCAATAGTCCGAGAACATATCGTTTCATTTGATCGGAGTTGTCCCCCCCAATTAACCCTTCCTTGTTGATTGAATTTTCACTCCTCTTGTTGCCGTCATTCATTCGAAATCCTCCTTTCTCCAGTGGCGCTTCATCCAGTTTCGGGCTCGATATAGTCTAGATTCCACACTCTTGCGTTCCAGCCCCGTATCCGCTGCAATTTGTTCATAGGATTTGTCTTCCATATAATAAGCCGTTACGACCTCGCGATAATTAGTAGGCATTTTTTCTACCTGTCTTCGTACCTGACGCCTGTCCTCAAGCTCAATAGCCGTCATCTCAGCAGCAGGGATGCCCCCTGTCTCTTCGTGAACCTTCTGAGACATATCCTCACTATCCGTCAATTCCTCAGGTCTACGCGCTCTGCTTCTCTTGAAATCAATAGCCCGATTGACAGCAATGCGGGTAATCCACGTCTTCAGCCCATCTAATCGGCAATCTGGAAGGGAGCGATAGATTTGCAGCAGTACTTCTTGTGTAATATCCTCCGCGTCATGCGGCGAATGAAGAACTGCGAAGACTGTTTTATATATATAAGGACCATAGGCTTGTACGAACGGTCGATAGTGCTCGGGCCCTCCGCTTTGTACTGCTTTGATCCAATCCTCGTCTTGAATGTCGCTCCCCCCCTTCCCAACTTAATAGACGTCAACCGCCCTCGCTTACCCTGCACCTTCTCTAAAAAAATATTTTTTTCTGTTGCAAAGCCCCTTATAACGCGGAAAACCTCATCATTCGTAAAGAAAGCTTCACGAACGATGAGGTTCTCATCCTTATTCCTTACTCCTATATAGTGAACTAGTCAGCTTCTATTAAAGTCGCAAGGTTCGTCCTATTATACGTTCAATGCCTGCTTCAGCTCTTCCGGTGAACGATCCCACCACTCTTGATTGTGTTCAACCAATAGCTTGCGAAGCGCTGCTCTATCTACATCGCCAAGCTCCGTCAAATTATAACGGCGCTTAAGGGAGTGATCCAGCTTGTTCACATGGTCAGCAAGAATTTTCCATCCGCGGCGTGCTTCCGTATCGATTAGCATCTCGCAAGCTTGTGCTCCTGCATAATAGGAGCCTTCCTCATTACGATCGACAGCTACCCATACAATCCAGCATTGGCGTCCATTCGGCGTATCGTCTTTGTTTGTCGAGAACTTAATGCCGCGTTCAACCTTGCTCTTTGCGTGCATAGCGCCAACATCGATGTAGGCAACACCATCATCAATAATAATACAGGATACCGCACTTAAATCGATTGTTCCTGCTCCAAAACCTTTATGTTGTTTGTTGCTCACTACGTTGAGCGACAGTGATTTCTTTTCCTTTTTTTCCGGTTGAGCAGGCAATCCTTGTTCTTCCGTCATGTTCAATCACACCTTCCCCATACATTAATTCCATTTTAGCTAATATTCCTCGAAAAGCAAACATATACATGCTGTAGATGCTTGTCAACGGGAGGGAAACGTTCAATGACTCCACGCTATTTCAAACGATTTGTAATCGTAATACTCGCAGTCGTCACGCTCGGCTTGTCTGTGCAGTACGGCTTCGGGGCTGCTTGGCAATCACAATACACTTATGCTTTCGCTACTGCCGGCATGACTGCGCAAGCGCCTGCTCCTGCCCAAAAATCGTCCAAGCCGCCTGTTGTACAGGAGCCGAATACGGTTTTGACTCCTAAGCCGCAATCCCTTAGCAAACGAATTGTTGAGTATCATATCAACGTTCAATTACGCGAGGATGCGCAGCATCTGGACGGCGAACAAACGGTGACCTGGATCAATCCAGGCAAAAAAACAGTGTCCGAGCTCTACTTTAACCTTTACCCCAACGCATTCCAATCGGACAAAACGACGTTTATGCAAGAATCTGGCGGCAAGCTTCGTTCAGACAAAGCTACCTCGAACAGCACCGGTTATATGAAGCTGTTAACGCTGCAAACAGAAAGCGGGGAAAGTCTCCTGCCGAGGCTGCAATATGCTCAGCCCGATGATGGCAATGAGAATGACTTCACCTTAGCAAGAATTCGCCTGCCTGAGCCAGTGGCGCCTGGACAATCCGTTACATTGCGAATGAGCTATGAAGTAAAGATGCCAGAGGTTTTTGCAAGAATGGGCTACTCTGGTGACTTCGTAATGGCTGGCCAATGGTTCCCTAAAGTCGCTGTATACGAAACTGCCGGGACCCGCGGCCGCGCGGAGGAGGGCTGGAATGCACATCAATACCATGGAAATTCCGAGTTTTACAGCGATTTTGGTATCTACAGCGTTAGGATTCATGTACCTGAAGCCTACACCGTAGCAGCAACTGGGTTTCAAACGAAAGCAATTGAAATGAAAGATCAAACGAAGATCTATCAATTCTATGCCGATGATGTGCATGACTTTGCTTGGTCGGCATCACCTAATTTTGTTTATGAAGAGACTGCATACTCCGATACGGGCATTCCCGGCGTAAGAATCAAGCTCTATTTAGACCCTTCACATGCCGAGCTTAAGGACCGCTATATGCATGCAGCCAAATCTGCGTTATCGAGCTATGCGAAATGGTATGGCGAATACCCATACAGTACATTATCAATTGTCGTACCGCCTAAGGGTGCTGGAGGGGCAGGCGGGATGGAATATCCAACGCTTGTTACGGCATTCTCAGCTGAATCCGAGAACCCTGGGTATGATCTAGAAAGAACGGTCGTACATGAAATTGGTCACCAATATTGGTACGGCATGGCTGCCTCTAACGAATTCGAAGAAGCATGGCTGGATGAGGGCTTTACTTCCTATGCCGAGGATAAAGTGATGGAAACCGCTTATGGTCTAGAAGCAAACCTACCGCTCGAAGCCAGCTATATGACTGATCCTGCGCCGCTTAAGCTGCTTTCATGGAGCTACAGCAGTCATACGCAATATGCTGAAAATGTATATATGCGAGCGAAGCTTGTACTCATTGGCATTGAGAATGAGGTTGGATCACGAACGATGCAGAAGATTTTGCGGACTTATTTTCAAAAATATAAATTTAAGCATCCCTCAACAGCCGATTTCCAGCGTGTTGTGGAGCAGGTAACCAAAACAAAATGGACGGAATACTTCAGAAATTATGTATATGACAAGCAAATGGCCGATTATTCAATAGCGTCCATTCAAGTCAAGCCAGTCATGGAAAATGGCTCACAAATGTATGAATCGACTGTTGTCTTAAGCAGGCATGGTGGAACAAACGGCGATATCCCTGTCGTTCTTCAGTTTACAGACGGTACGAAGATAACGAAGCGATGGAATGGTGAAGAATCGAATATTCAATTCAATCAATTGCATACCTCTCCGCTTCAATGGGCTATCATTGATCCCGAGCATAACAATGTTCTCGATAACAAGCATATTAACAATTATATGCAAGCACAGCTGCCAGAAAAAACACGTGTACGTTGGAACCTAGGCACAGTGACGTTTATTGAGGGGCTTCTCGGAGCACTGGGCTGGTAAGTAATCGCGTTCAAGGAGCGAAAAAAAATGAAGATACACATGAAGCAAGGCTGGCAGCTGGCGGTCAAACACTTTCACTTTGTCATTCTACTCTTTCTATATCAGCTGCTCTGGGGATTTTTCTTATACCGCTTTATCGATTCGGTCGTCTCACCCCTGCTGCGGCGCTACCCGAGCTCCTACCCTGCCGAAGGAGCTCGTCAGCTCTTTCTGACAGAGGCTCAGTTCCAACTGTTTAAAACAGATCTGATCATGCCCTATATATGGGCACTAGGCGGTTTGTTAGCCATCAGAATGCTGCTCACACCCTTATTTAATGCTGGGTTATTCTACTCGCTCAATCAGTTCAGAAGCCAGTCCAACACCCGCTTCCTAGAAGGTATCCGCAGAGCATGGAAGCCTGTTATGCTGCTCTACTGGGTAGAGTCCGTTCTCGCAATCGCCCCTGCCTGGTGGCTGCTGCCTCGAGCATTGAACGCCATGCTATCGAGCGGATCAACTCCGGAGCTGATCAAGACGGTGCTGCCAGGAGCGGCAGTATGGCTGCTATGGGCAACGGTGCTTCATCTTCTCTTTCTTGCTATGCAGCTTGGTGCAGCAAACGGCACAGGCGCCTTCAGCAACCTATGGCGCGCTCTAAGAAACTTTCTCTCCTATGCAGCGATATCGCTCGTAATGTGGGCTATCGGTGCAGCGCTAGGTCTCCTTGTATCTAGTCTATCCATGCTTTGGGCAGGTTTGTTCGCACTTATTCTTCATCAGGGCTATTATCTCATTCGCACTCTGGTCAGGGTGTGGACCATCGCCGCTCAGTATGAATATTTGCAATCAAAATCTTAATAGCAATCCCTTTTACATTCAAAAGGGAAGTCTATATACATCAAAACCTTCCAACTAGTTGGAAGGTTTTTTTTGAATGAGATATTTTTAATTTTTCGATAAAAACCGAATAACGATCACGATTTGCTAGCCTCTAAGCTAGTCCAAATGACTTAGCCGCACAAGGACAAATCGGCATATTTTACATGAAATCCACATAATTAATGAAAATGAGTCATGACATATCGTTAGAAAGTACTTTTAATCATTGTTTAATGGCAAGAAAGATGTTTAAACGAGCCTTATCGTCAGAAGGTTACATGAGAATTATTAGAATTAACGAGTAAAGGCAGGAAATTAATGAGAAAAAAAGAATAATTGTTAAGAGCAATAAAAAAACGGCCTAATTCCCTTCGGGGAAACGGGGGAACCACTCTGGGTGAATTGATTTCGACGCTGATTTTTCGCAGCGCCTGAGGAATCATAGGGAGCCTTCAACCGAACCCCACAGCTAACCTCGTCGGCATTGGAAGGAGCTTCACAATTGAAAAAGTTTTCAGCAGTTATTTTTGGTTTTGTTCTTTTGCTTGCATTTCAAACGGGAAGCGCTTTTGCAGCCTCAAAAATGAACGGATATATCGATAATGTTATTGGTAGCCCGTACAAAAGCGGTGGAACGACGGCGAAAGGTTTTGATTGCTCCGGTTTTACGAGCTATGTGTTCGAGAAAATGGGCATTGACCTACCGCGCACTTCCTCATCCCAAGCAAAAGCAGGTACGAAGGTCGCTAAAGCTGACCTACAACCGGGAGATCTCGTGTTCTTCGACACGGTCGGCAGCAATAACGGCTCCGTATCCCACGTTGGCATTTACATTGGAGATGGTAAGTTTGCACACTCATCCTCTAGCCGAGGTGTTGTAACAGACAAACTTAGCTCTTCTTATTATGAGGACAGCTACGTGACTGCGCGTCGCGTTATGGACTCTGAATCATTCTCTAATTATGCTGACGAAAAATAGAGCGATCCTAGCCCCCTAGGCTATAAGATAAGCTCACCCAACAATGCCGCAATTATTTCTCTCCTTAAGAGGAAAGAGGAATGATATGCGGCTTTGTTGTTTCTTCTCATCCGCAAAAATATTTCTAGATACTAATAAATAAACCTCCACATCCGTTTTGAAACAACGAATGTGGAGGTTTTTCCTTACTATGTTATTTACTGGATAACAAATTGTGATTCACTTGATTTCTTCCTAATAAGAGCATCGTTCCGAGCAGCAGCAGCATAAGGACCACAAGTGCACTTATAAACCATATCGTGGTTTCAATACTATATTGATCCATGAACCAGCCTGTTAAACGCGGGAAAATGGCTCCGCCCAGACCACCGCAAGCAACGAGTAAACTCGTTGTCCGCTCAGTCATGCCAGGTATGAGTCCATTAGCATAGACGAGCGCGATACCGAATATACCTGAGAAAAATAATCCGCTTAGCGCTACAAATAGAAGCATCCAGCTGAGCTCGCCCATTAGCGCCATAAGAATCAAGACGACCGTAGCTCCTGCAGTCGCAACAAACAAATAACGTGAATAGCCCATACGTTCAGCAAGCACGCCTGCAAATAACCGACCAAACACCATCATTCCCCAGAACAAGCTGAGCACAGCTGTCGCACTCGCTTCTCCCACCCCGGAACGATCAATTAAAATGGATGGCAAATAGTTAGAAAAGCTCATTTCCATCCCTACATAGATCATAAAGAATAGTGCCGAGAGCAATAGAAACGGCAATACCTTGCGCTGATAGCCAAAGAAGACAGATATTCCTTCAGATCCTACCTTTGATGGATTGGCCGTCTTAGAGCCCTCAGAACCGTCGCTAGAGCGCGGTTGAACGACGAGCTGATCATCCAATTCACCAAAAGAGGTCGTCAGCCAAAGAACAAAGGTTATGCCGGATATAGCCGCCAGAATCGGAAAGGATAGCTGCCACACGTTTTTTTGAATCAGATATGCTGCAGCTATAGGAATTAGCAGTGCCCCGACGCCAAAAAAGGTTTCCAAACGGCTCATTGCAGAAGCCTTTCCATTCTTAACTAGATCGATAATCATCGCGCCTACGATAGCTTCTGTCATACCAAAGCCAAGACCTGCAAACGGTGCAATGGCAAGCATATAACCCCAAGGGAGTAGCAGGCTGTAAGCCGCTTCACCAACAGTCAATACGCCAATCGCTAGAAGCACCGCTCCTCTTTTGCCCATTCTTGCTGTAATAGACGGGGCTAACAGCACGCCAACTAGAAATCCGAGAAATTGATTCATAATCCATTGTCCGCCATCTTGGTAGACCAAATCATAGTGTGCCATTAACTGTTCTAAAATAGCGCCGCCCACCACATGGGCAATACCAATCAACAAATAGCTTAAACAACCCAGCCATAATAACTTTTTCATGCGATTGTTTCTCCTTATGCACGAACATCCCATTGTGCCAATCTGATATAATTATCCTGCATCGTTCATCTTGCTCATTGCAAAGCAAATGATGCATTGGAGGTAATAACTAATGAACCAAACGCAAAGCTCCACTTATTATAAACGAGATGGGATGGCTATGACTATACATCCAATGGAAATTTGGCATGCTGAAGCCATTTGCCTCTGGAGCTACGATGCTCCTTACGATTCTTATAATTGGCCTTCCTGGGATCAAATGAAAAAAGACGAAACCGAGTTTGGCGATTCCGTCCTGCGTGCTGCGCAATATGCTGCTGTTCTGGGTGATCAGTTAGAGTTGATTGGCTATGCACAATTTTTCCCTATCGCAGGCGTGACCCGGTTAGGCCTAGGGCTTCGTCCTGATCTCTGCAGCCATGGCCTCGGTCCAGCCTTAGCTCAGTGCATAGCCTTAGAAGCTCGTAGACGCCAGCCCGAACATGAAATTGATCTTGAGGTAGCGACGTGGAACAAACGAGCTGTCCGAGCTTATGAGCATGCCGGCTTCCATATAACTGATACTTATACACTGGAGACTCCGAAGGGCTCTCTTGAGTGTCATTGTATGGTGTACGAGCCTATAGATGGCTAGAGGCGCTGTACTTCCCTCTCCTTATCCCTTAAATCCTTAAATAGAATAAGTCCAGGCGCAACGAGAACAGAAACCGTTCGTATCCATAGCTGTGAGTCAAGATCCGTATAGGCACGGGATACGGTAGCTTTGCGATACTCATTAAGCTGTACAAGATTAGGTACAAAATAAGGCCGCCAGCTCCAATTTGCACCGCGATACTGCTCTTCACGCCGCCACTCTTCAGCCGATATCCGGCAATAATTAGAGGAAAGCTGAATACCTTCTTCATTACATATATATAGACGCATGCTGTGCTCTGGGAGCCTAGGCAGCAGCGCTTCAATCCATTCATCTAGCCCCAACGAAAGATTAACCGTATGCACAATCTTGACGAATGCTTCAGCTTCCCTCTGCCAAAACCGCTCTGAACCGATAAAACGCTTCAAATTATGCTCAAGCTCCGCTTCTATAATGGAAGAAAAGCAATCAGGAGCTCTAAACTCCGGCTCCGCTTGAGCAAATAAAAAGCCCTGCACATAACGAGCGCCAACCCCGATAGCACGCGCCAAATCCTCTTGGGTCTCAACACCCTCTACGAGCAGTGATGCGCCTATTTTTTCTGCTAGATCAGAGAAGGAACGGAGCACACCATAATAACCGTCATGTGTAGCACTTCTCTTGATCATTTTAATATCTATTTTGAGCATATTGGGCTGGATATGGGCGATGCGGTCCATGTTGCTAAACCCGCTTCCAACATCATCAATTGCAATCATGCATCCTCTGGCACGGTAGATGTCGACAACTGCACGCAGCCCATCCATTGTGCCTTGAAAGGTTTGCTCTGTAATTTCTATTACAATACGATGAGGATCAATCCCGTACTTATCCAATAACGATAGCGTATATAGCTCTCCAAATTCCTCATAGCGATAGATCCATGAAGGCTTTAAATTGATAAACAGCATAGGCGGCTCTTCATACTCCGAAAGCTTGGCAAAAGCCTGCTCTCTCAACAGCCGATCCACAACAATGTGATCGTCATCGGACACTTGATCATTACAGAAAAAAGGACCGAGGCTGCGAACAAGCTGGTTCTTCACTGCTCTTCCAAGCACCTCGTACCCTATAATCCGTCTCGTATCCATTGCAATGATTGGCTGATAAAACGCTGCTAGCTTCTCATCGATTAGTCCAAGCGCTTCCGGCAGCCTTGGTATTCCATGCTTGGCATGCATGTATAGCGTCCTCCTGTCATGGAGGTGTCAAATAACCTACCATGTGTTAAGTGAAATTGTAATCTAGTCGACATTAATTGTAAAGAACCGACAATAATTTCACATATCACATTCGTTTTTGCCGTAAATTTAAATCAATCTTATCATCTGAGTGACTTTATCACCTTGAGCCACTTCTATGATGTGATGTTTGCTATTATAAGTGATCGTACCCTTGCCCACTTCAATCACCGGGTCCTCACCCAAGCCGAAAAAAACATCATCCGCCAAAGCTTCCATTACTTCATGACGATCGTCAGCAGAGAGTACGTCCCATTCTTCCTCTTCCATTTCAAAAAAAGTGTAGCTGCCTTCAATATTTCCTACCGCTGCTGTCAAATCCTTTAATATATCCACGTATTCTCTTGCATGTTTGACTCCCATAGGAATAATCCACCTTTGCTATCGTCAGATTTTTTCACTTCTTCCTACTATTCTACCGCATTTTATGAATTTTTAACGCCTTCTCCTTCAAATCCTCCAATTACTCTAACTTCAGAATACCTTTTTGTCGATAATAGAAGAAGTAGATAAATGTCGAAAATGATTTGGACGGGGTGTATGATGAAAAATTCAACAATTATAGGTCTTGTATTAGGTTTTGTCGCTGTACTCGGAGGCATGGTTTTGAAAGGGGCACACCTGTCCTCTCTCTTGAATCCGGCTGCTTTTATGATCATTATTTTAGGAACTGCGGCATCTGTTTTAATTGCATTTCCGATGTCCGAGCTTTCTAAACTAGGAAAATTGTTCAAAATGGTATTTTCTGAGCAGAAGCTGCCTCTTCGTGACCAATTGATTACGCAATTCATGGAATATGCATCCATTACCCGTCGTGAAGGCTTGCTCGCTCTTGAAGCTAAAGTAGATGATATTGAAGATGCGTTTCTTCGCAACGGTATGCGTATGATTATTGACGGAAATGATCAGGATCTTGTTCGCGATGTATTGCTGGAAGATATCGCAGCTACAGAAGATCGCCATAAGGCCGGTGCTTTGATCTTCACGCAAGCAGGAACCTATGCGCCTACGCTTGGTGTACTCGGAGCGGTTGTAGGCTTGGTTGCAGCACTTGCTGATATGAGTGACATGACTAAGCTGGCTCACGCAATTGCCGGCGCCTTTATAGCAACATTGCTCGGTATATTCACAGGATATGTACTCTGGCATCCTATTGCCAATAAGTTGAAACGTATGTCGAAGAAAGAAATTCAAATCCGTCTTATGATGGTTGAAGGGCTTCTATCCATTCAGTCAGGCGTGTCTACCATTGCTATTAATCAGAAGCTATCGGTATTCCTCACGCCTACAGAGAGATTGCAGATGAAGGAGAAGGAGGAAGGAGCCGTTGAGCAAAAAGCATAGACACGAAGAACACGAGGAGCATGTTGACGAATCCTGGCTCATTCCTTATGCCGACTTGCTCACTCTGTTACTTGCACTCTTTATCGTGCTGTACTCCATGAACTCTGTTGATGTCAAAAAGTTCGAAGATATGTCCCAAGCCTTCAATATTGCTCTCAGCAGCGGCAGCGGTGTTCTATCTGAGACATCCGTCATCAAAACAGGTGAAGCTGATGGCAAGAAGAATATCGAAGATGAACTAAATAAAGATAAGAAAAACGAATCTACAATGACAAAAAGTGAAGAAGAAAAAGCACGTGAGGAGCTTATCAAACAGGAACAAGCAGAGCTCACAGATCTTAAGAAAAAAGTGGACGCCTATATTGAAAAGAATGGGCTAACCTCTGATTTGGAAACGAAGCTTAATTTCTCTCAACTTTTGATTACGATCAGCGATACGGCACTATTCGCTCCGGCGAAAGCAGACGTGAAAGCAGAATCAAAAGAACTTGCTACTGCGATTGGGCTTATGCTTCAGCAATATCCAGATTATGAAGTGGTTGTATCCGGTCATACCGATACGACTCCCATTTCAAATATGTTTTTCAAATCCAACTGGGATTTGAGCTCTACGCGCGCCATTCGATTCATGGATATTTTACTTGAAAATAAAAACCTAAAACCTGAACGCTTCAGCGCAATTGGATATGGTGAGTATCGCCCTGTTAGTGACAATGATACGGTCGCAGGCAAAGCCAAAAACCGTCGAGTAGAGGTTTCTATTATCCATTCATACTCCGATCCTACTATTGTCCAGACACTTTCGACAACGAAATAATACATGATCAGTTTTCCATAAAATAAATCCCCTGTCTTGATCGCATCCAGCGTATCCATACAGGGGATTTTTCTTTATCTTTTATTGCGGCTCATAGCTTAAAGTCTGAAACAATGTGCTTTTCTCTGCATCCGTCAAATCACGCCATTTGCCTACTTGCAGTCCGCCAAGCTGAATGTTCATAATTCGCTGCCGTTGCAGTCTTCTCACGTGATAGCCGAACGCTTCACACATTCTGCGAATTTGTCGATTGCGTCCTTCGGTTAAAACAATTCGGAATACACGATCCGTTACTCTTGTTACCTCACAAGGGAGCGTCATGCTTCCAAGAATATGTACACCGCTCGACATACCCTGCAAAAAAGAAGCCGTCACAGGCTTATCCACGGTAACCAAATATTCTTTCTCATGTTTTCCTTCTGAACGAAGAATAGGGTTAACAACATCTCCGTCATTGGTCAGCAAAATAAGTCCCTCTGAATCTTTATCCAGCCTCCCAATTGGGAAGATTCGCTCACTATGTCCGACAAAATCAACAATATTGCCTCTGATATGGAGCTCAGTCGTGCTAGTTATCCCAACAGGCTTATTAAGGGCAATATATACATGTCGCTTTTGCTCTCCAATTTTACGTCCGTCCACACGAACGTCATCACCTTGCTCTGCTTGACTGCCAAGCATCGCCACAGCTCCATTAATAGTGACGCGACCGCTGTCTACCAGCTTGTCCGCCTCACGTCTGGAGCAGTAGCCTGTTTCACTTATGAATTTATTAATCCTCAACTCTGCTTCACCCCGTTGTATGTAATGCCAGCTCGGCTATTTTCTCCGATGTATAATATTGAATTCCGGTTGCCGGCGCCGTAATATGCTTACTGCTCTTCAGAATAGCCTGGCTTGCTACCTGCTTCATCGCCTGAGCTACATACTCGCCCTTGATTGCCCTGTACTTTCGCAGGGGTCCAACCATCATAAATTGCAATGATGTGGAAAACCATGCACCAATTGATTCGCCCAGCCGTGCTTTGGGCCGGTCCCCCAGCAGAAGTGACGGCTGAAAAACATGAACAGCAGGTTTTACAAGCATCGCCAATTTCTCTTGCAGTTCACCCTTCACTCTGCTGTAAAAAAACATAGAGCTTGTGGACGCCCCCATTGCGGTAACGACGAGAAAGTGATAAGAGCCATTTTTCTCAGCCCATTTTGCCAATGCAAGAGGATATTCATAATCTACCACACGGAATGCTTCCTTCGTTTTAGCGACTTTTATGGTCGTTCCAAGTGTACAGAATACCACATCAGCATCTACATTTTTTAAAACCGCATCAAAATCATTGAAAGGGGCTACAATGATATGCAGCTTAGAGAGAGTCGTGTTATTTCCTAATCCTTGTACATCCAAAGGGCGTCGGGATAGAACCGTTATTTTATGTACTAAAGGATCATGAACGAGCTGTTTGAGCAGTGCAGAGCCTACAAGTCCAGATGCTCCAACTAACAGACATGTGAAGCTCGATGCCTCCCCCTGTGGCGAGTATATCTCACTTAAACTTTCCGTACTCACATGCTTTTCCAGCGTCTATCGCTCCCTTCTTTCATTAACTAGAAGTCCCGCTCATGTTTATGCTTCTAGTATACTGCTCTCGCTATCTTCTTTCAAAGCAGGAAGCATTAATTGTACGGTTGTGCCTACATTAACTTGACTCTTAATATCCAGTGTTCCGCGATGAGTGTTAATAATACGCTGACTGACCATGATTCCAAGACCTGTACCGGTCTCTTTTGCCGTAAAGAAAGGATCACCAATCTTCGCAATCATATCCTCTGGAATACCCATACCCTCATCTGTAATAGAAATGGAAATATATCCGCGTTTATGAGAGATATACATATGAATCAAACCGCCGTTCGGCATGGCTTCAATCGCATTTTTGAGTAAATTAATAAATACCTGCTTTAATTGATTTTCTTCACAAGAAATACGGCAATCTTCATCCGTGAAGGAGCTCCGAAATTCAATATCATGTAAGATAGCCTCGCTGTTCATCAACGAAATAACATCTTGAAGAACATCTCTAACGTCTCTAGTGACAAACTTCGTCGCCTGAGGCTTTGCCAAAATGAGAAATTCTCCGACAATCAAATTAATTCGATCAAGTTCAGACAACATGAGGCTTACATGCGATAAGGTAAGCTTCTTACTCTCCTGCTGAAGCTGCAGGAAGCCTCGCAGCGTCGTAAGTGGATTTCGAATTTCATGCGCTACTCCTGCTGCCAATTGGCCCACCGTTGTGAGCTTCTCCGACCTGCGAAGCAGCTCCTCCATCTTGTTACGACTTCGCATATCTCTTGAAATACTGGCAAACGCCCGGATCGTGCTATCCGAATCACGAATCGCCGAGATCGATACACTGACTGGAATCATTTCCCCCGCTTTGGTTACTCTAAACGTTTCCTGAGCCGGAAGCACCTTACCCGCTAAGAGCTGATCCAACATATATTGTAACTCCGCTATTTGGGATACAGGCAATATAGGATAGATTTGACCAATCGCCTCATCCTCGTCATAGCCAAACAGCAGCTCGAATGCACGATTTACTTGAATGACCCTTCCATCTAAATCAAAGAGATGAATGGCATCACTCGTATTATTGATAAAGGACTCCAAATGCTCTTTCATTCGCCGGTTTTCCTCAAAGGCTCTACGCAGCTTGTTCATATAGATGCTTAAATTTTGTGACATGGCATTGACCTTTAACGCAAGCAATCCAAATTCATCCTTACTTTTGATTTGAATGGGTTGATGAAATCGTGCGGAGGAGACCTCATTGACCTTCCACAAGATATCCTTCAAAGGTCTAATCATCACGCCAACGAGCCAATAGCTGACAAAGAGTACAACAACCATCGTAATGCTCGTATAAACGAGTGTATCGTCGCGTCTATCGGCAATTACCTGTGTTATAGCCTTCCCATCGTATACAATGCTAATGATATAGATGCCCATCTTGTCAGTGGAATAGTAGCTGCGATAATAAGGTTCTCCGTTGATGTTCATTTTGCGCAGCAAAAAAGAATTTCTTATTTCTTTATTTATGATTGAATAATCACTCTTTGAATCGAGGTATGTATACGTGCCGTAAGGAACCTGTAATGTGTCTTGCTCAAACACGGTTATTTCCTTTATATTTGGATTTAAAGATTTCACTATATCAAACACATGCTCTGGACCGAAAGAGCCATCACCTAATTGCAGAAAATTTCCAGTTAGTTGTTTTTCGTAAAAAGAAAAAGAATTTGCCACATGCATGGATGTTTCCTTCATCGTTTGCTGCGTTTGCTCATTCATGCTCTGAATCGTGGAATACTCATTCATAAAGTGGTAGAAAATGAAAATAGTTAAAACGATAAGTGTGATCAAAACTGAAAATTTCATCTTAATTGACAATGAACGACACATCCTTTGAGAAGATGAGCATGCAGTATGGGCTCACATATCCAAAATACGTCTGATTTAGGTATTACAGAATGAACTTATCCACAGTTTGTTAACACTATCAACAGTTTTTATAAACACCCCTGAATAATTTGTGCGTAAATATGTGCATATAGTGTAGTTATCCACAAAGTTATGCACCACATGTTAACAACGGAATATTTGTTCGTTGTACAATGAATGATTTATAAAGGAGTTTTACTTATGTTACGAGAACAAGAAGATCAGAAATGGATGCTGGAAGCTATTGCAGAAGCAAAAAAAGCCGAGCAGATTGGGGAAGTACCAATCGGAGCTGTTGTTGTTAGAAATAATGAGATTATCGGATGGGGCTACAATTTGAGAGAAACTCGGTTCGATCCCACCGCTCACGCTGAAATGGTTGCTATTCGTGACGCCTGTGAACGAATTGGTGCATGGCGATTGCTCGATTGTACGCTATACGTCACGCTGGAGCCTTGTCCGATGTGTGCAGGCGCTATTGTTCAATCTCGTGTGAAACGTGTTGTGTACGGCACAACCGATCCTAAGGCTGGCTGTGCCGGTACACTCATGAACTTACTACAAGAGCCCCGTTTCAATCATGAAACGGAGCTCACAAGCGGTATTCTGCAATCCGAGTGCGCAGATTTGTTAACTCAATTTTTCCGCCGATTGCGAAAACGATAGATCCTTTACATATCTTCGCGGCGTATTGAAATATGGGTTAGCTCATTTCGTTGTAAATACTGTATCGCAACAATAAGTTGATCGGCCTCTTCACTAATCGCCAGAACATCCGGATCTGTCAAACTGCCGCGTGCCTCGGCTATTTCATGAAGCTTTAGCCGCAGCGACTGCAATTGTATAAGTAAGTGGTTTTTGTCCATAGGCGCTTCGGGGCACGCTCCTTATCTAGCACTCATGTGGTCTCAAATCTATTATACTCTCGAAGTATTGAAGAGTTTGTAAAAACGTGTCGACGATCGGGGACAATTTTCGGGCATTATTCGACAAATGACCGCTATTTTTTCCAATTTGTAGGTCTTTTTAACTAATGTAATCGAACAAAATTTGGTAATTTTTTGGATGTATTGAACTGTCTACTTACCTGGGTACTTTGTTTAGGCATCCATTATTAAAGCTTTTTCATTCTTTTTTGCATCAAAAAATGTAATTATGACAAATCTCCTAGTTCTCATGTGTGCTGCATCTCGAAGTTTATGTCGATTTTAAAAGTAATTTGCAATAAAAACGAACAAGCAAAAAGCTGCTAGAAGGGACACAAAAGCTCTCTGATTTCCACTATTATGAGGATAAATCCATTTGTATTATAGGAAAGTATGAAGTAAAATTATTTAAAACATCACTAGTATTCACGATAAAAATAGAACTCAAATTGGGAAAGCGGGATGTGCTTTAGTGAACAACAAGGCAGTTATTTTAGGTTGTAATTATTATATTGGCTTAAGTACGATCCGTTGTTTGGGCATTAACGGTGTTCATACCGTTGCTGTTGACTATTCAGACAAGGATAACTATGGCGCTGATTCAAAATATACATCCGAGCGTGTTCTCGCTCCTCACTATAAAGATGATACGGAAGCATTTATTCGTTTTTTGAAGGAATATGCAAGAAAGCAAAGCGCGCCACCTGTTCTTTTCCCTTGTCATGATTCTTATTTAGAAGTTATTGATCAGTATTTGACTGAGCTAAGGGAGTATTATTTGATACCGCAAGATGTGCAAGGTATCTATTCGAACATGATGAATAAAGAAGTTTTACACCGATTGTCTGAGGTAAACGGGGTTGCGGTTCCAGAAACGGTTCGCGTTGATGAAGAGAACTTTTTCGACAAGATTGACGAAATAATCAAATATCCTTGTATCGTGAAGCCTACGGACTCGCCTTCATTCGTGGCCAAATTCAGAAGGAAGCTGTTTAAGGTAAATAACCGCGTCGAGCTTGAGAAGGCATTAGCTCAGTCGCGTGAAGCTAATCTTGAAGTTATCGTACAACGTATTATTCCGGGATTCGATGATCATATGTATACCTTTGATGCTTATTTAAACCAAGACTCCAAAGTTACACATTGGGTTACTTGTCAGAAATTCCGTCAATATCCTATTAATTTCGGTGCATCGGTCTATACTGGCCAGAGATATGTCCAGGAGCTTTTTGATATCGGAGCGCCATTTCTAGAGAAAATGAAATGGAAAGGCTTTGCGGAAATCGAGTTTAAGAAGGATTCTGAAACCGGTAAGTTTTATTTGATCGAGGTGAATTGCCGGATCACGAACCTCAATAATTTATTGTATAAGGTTGGCGTGAACATGCCTTGGATTACGTATCAAGAGCTAACTGGCAACATTGTACCTCCGAAAGCCGTCAAAGAAAATACGAATCGAGTGTTCTGGTACGGCTATGAGGATATGCTTGCAATACGCGACTATATCAAGACCGGACAGCTTAGTTTTAAGCAAGTTTTTGTCTCGTTATTTAAGCCCAAAGCCTATGCCATTTGGGATTGGAAAGACCCTAAACCTGCCTTCAGCTATGCCGGCATAATCAGCGGTAAAATCGCTAAGAAGTTTTTTAGAAAGTAAAGCAAGCAGAATCAGGATAGTCAATAGAATGGAGTTGATCGTATGTTGTTAACCGCCGTAGTCAAAGACCTTCAATACGTGCTCGTGAAAGGTGATTTACATATTGAAGCAACCGCCATTGCCTATGACTCCAGAGAAGTAGTAAAGGACGGCGTTTTCGTCGCCATTTCCGGATTTTCAGTGGATGGGCATCAATTCATTGAAAAGGCCATTTCACTGGGCGCAACCACCATTATTGTAGAGAAGGATGTTGTGATCCAAGCTGATGTAACTGTGCTTAAGGTTGCCGATACACGAGAAGCACTGGCACGAGTTGCAGCTAATTTTTATGGACGCCCTACCGAGCAATTAAATTTAATCGGCATTACGGGTACAAATGGCAAGACCTCTACTACTTATTTTTTAAAATCGATTTTCGAACAAACCGACACCTCTATCGGCATTATTGGTACGATCGGAACCGTCATAGGCGACAAGTTGATTAAAAATAAAAACACGACACCAGAGTCGCTTAATCTACAGCATATATTTTCAGACATGATGGATTCTCACACTAAGCACTGTGTGATGGAAGTCTCGTCTCATGCTTTAAATTTAAATCGAGTAGCTCATTCCAGCTTCAATACAGGTATTTTCACTAACCTGACGCCCGATCATCTGGAACTTCATAATACGATGACGGAATATTTTGAAGCGAAAGCGAAATTATTCGAGATGACTACGGATTTTAACATTATCAATACCGATGATCCATATGGTCAAATCCTTATAGAGAGACTGCAAAGCCGAGAAGCAAAGCTGCTTACATACGGAATCAAACAGGAGGCGGATATCTATCCGTCAGATATTCGTTATTTTGCCGACTATTCGACCTACACGGTTCATACGCCTAAAGGCAGTATCGCCATTAAAGTCAATTTACCTGGGACGATATATGTATATAACAGCTTGGCAGCAATTGCTGCCGCTTATTGCAACCAGTTTAGCCTGCAGCAAATTGCCGATGGTATAGCAGCTGTAGATGGAATCAAAGGCAGACTCGAGGTTGTCTATCAAGATGAGGACAGCAAAGTTATTATAGATTTTGCACACACAGAGGACAGCTTAGAGAAGGCGCTCGCAACCATCAGACCCTATACCAAGGGAAGAATCATACTTGTTTTTGGCGTATATGCGGCTGATGGTGAATCTGGTCAACAGAAGCGTAAAGCAATGGCCAACGTTGCTGCTTCGTTCGCTGATTTCTCTGTCATCACCTCAGACAACCCGAAGGAGCAGGATAATACGCTCATTATTAGAGAAATCGTTGAAGCTATGGAAAGCGCCGGCGGAAAATATGAGGCAGTCGTTGACCGTAGAGATGCCATTGCTTTTGCAATTGATATCAGTCGGAAAGACGATGTTATTCTAATTGCCGGCAAAGGTCATGAAACCACACAAATTATCGGCAAAGTAGAAACACCTTTCAATGAGGCAGAAATTGTACGGGAAATCAAAAGAAATAGAAATAACCTTCAAACGCATTAGGTCACTCGCTTAGTGAAAAATATAGAACTGCAAAAGTCGATTAGACTTTGTCCGAGTATCCATCATTATTCTAATGATGGATACGGTTGTTCATAGGTACGATTAGCGGCAATATTCAAGCGTTATGATTGTCGATGAATAAATAATCATATCCAAAAACAATACAGCAAAAAGTAGGTTGAATCATGAATAATAAAAGCTTAGGCGTCATCGGCGGAATGGGTCCGAAAGCGACCTCCGTTTTTTTCGATAAAGTTATTGAACATACTGTAGCAGATCGTGATCAGGAGCATATCGATATGATTATTCTGAACCACGCTACGTTACCGGATCGCACAAGCGTTATCCTTGCTAATCAGGGTGAAGTTTTTCTTCATGCCGTTGCTAAGGACTTGCTGCTTCTAGAGGCAGCTGGTGTGGAAAATATCGCAATACCGTGTAATACTTCACATTACTTCTATGATGCCATGCAACAAATGACCAGCATTAATATCATTAATATGGTCGACGAAACACTAAAGGAAATTTACAATATCCACGGTGAGAACTGCAAAATCGGAATTTTGGCGACGAATGGTACCGTAAGCAGCGGTGTCTATCGAAGCGGTTGTGAAAAATACAATATGCAGCTGCATGAGCCAAATGAAGCCATTCAAGAGCACGTTATGGATATTATTTATAATAAAGTCAAACGCAACCTGCCTGTTGAATCAGGTGAATTCGAAGGGATTATCAACCAGCTTCTAGTGGATGACAACTGCAATTGTGTGATCATCGCGTGCACCGAGCTCTCTTGCATCCCTATCCGTGATACTGTTTCAAAATATTGCGTTGATGCGATGTCGGTGCTTGTAGAGAAGTCAATTGCACTGTCAGGCAAAAAATCTATATCGCAGTAAGTATGTAGTTTAAGATACTTTTCTACGGTAGCCTGCTTTATATAAATCGGCGATCTCTTCCCTTTAGATGATTGGGAAAGGATCGCCGTATTTTTTTATATGCTATCGATTATGACATCTTAAGCTCATGCTTGAATAAACTCTTTATCATCTTTTTTTCCAAGACGATTTTTTAAATAGGCTTGATTCCCAATAATCCGCTCGTCTGTGGGTCTGAATTGTCCCGCTAATTCATTATGGGCAAATGCGGTTTCATATTCTCCGATGCGATCATAACAGACACAAAGCTGCAGATGAGGTAGCCATGTAGAGCAAGCCAAATTTTCTAAGCCCATATTTTGCTCTGGTTTCTCCGTAGTGAGTGCAAATTTATACCAATATATCGCAAGTTTAAATTCATCACGCTGCATGAAATAGAAGCCTAATCTGCAGCAGAACTCTGCACGCGGCTTATCATATTGAAAGGAACGGAAGATGGCATTCACCATATTCTGCGTTTCATTTAATTCCGCATAACAATCAGCCAATCTTCCGCAGGATGAAATATTATCTTCAACCCATCCTTTGCCTGTAGTTAGAAACTGATCGTAATAACGGATCGCGGCTTCAAATTTGCTGTGATCTTTGAGTTCATTGGCATAATAAAACAAATCACGTGGAGAAAACACCTCGCCTTTAGCAAGTCTCTGCTCATAAATGTTTAAGTTGCGATCACTGTCATGATGAATGCTGCTGTGAGTAACAGCGATGTCGCTATGCAAAATATTTCCGTATACCTCGAGATACTCGTGAACCGGACCGATCCATTTAAAATTCCGCTCCCGCTTCACTATTCGATTACGTTTCAATTTTGATGTGACATTTCCAAATTCATCGAATGCTAAATGATAGTCCATTGAAACCGAATCAACAGATGGATCTAGGTTCTGCTTGAGCGCCAACAGCTTCAACTGGTCTGACTCCTTTAATACATCGTCCGCATCGAGCCACATGATATAGGACCCGGTTGCCAAGGAAAAGGCGAAGTTGCGAGCCGCGGCAAAGTCATCAATCCACGTAAAGTGCTCAACTTTTTCAGTGAACTCACTCGCAACCTGCTTCGTTAAATCCGTGGAGCCTGTATCCACAATAATAATTTCATCGACGATGTCCTTCACTGATGAAAGACACCGTCCGAGTGTTTTTTCTTCGTTTTTGACAATTAAGCACAAGCTGATGGTATTCAACGAAATCTCACCCCGCGAGTTGATTAGATTGATTCATCATATTCTCGTACTATTGTCCTGTTACTTCATCCTTCATTAACTTAAACGAATAATCGTCAACGCGGCACCTGCGGAACCAGGTAACAAAGTTGCAGCTCCTAATAACCCGAACATTTGTAGTGTAATGGTACTATTGGCAGTCAAATTAACAATAATATCATTATTAAAGTTGGAGAGGCTTAGAACTGGTTCAATCG
Organism: Paenibacillus sp. J31P13; assembly: GCF_056269295.1. Lineage (NCBI taxonomy): Bacteria > Bacillati > Bacillota > Bacilli > Caryophanales > Paenibacillaceae > Paenibacillus > Paenibacillus sp. J31P13. The sequence continues at coordinate 18,964 of NZ_JBWDNR010000017.1, read as the reverse complement.
TTGAGGCTGTATTCGGCGCAGTATTAATAACGAGTCGAGTGCTTAGAAGCAAAGCCGCTGTCGTATTAATTTGATAGCTTATGAAGTACCTTCCTGGGTTAACAACAGTAAAGGTATCATTACCTCCGTTAACAGTAATATTAGCACTTAAGTTTTGTGCGCTTGGAAGCGGTACGTTGGAACCTCCAAGTACGACTGCAATAATTGCGCCTGTCGTATTGGCTGCAAAACCAGAGTCAGACGTTACACCGGTACCTGTTGCTCCTGTTGTTCCTGTTATTCCAGTGACTCCTGTTGCGCCTGTCGCCCCGGTTGCTCCAGTGGCCCCGGTTGCTCCTGTCGCTCCTGTTGTTCCAGTGGCTCCTGTTGCACCCGCTGCTCCTGTCGCGCCTGTTGCTCCTGTTAAACCTGTCGATCCAGTTGCTCCTGTTTCTCCTGTGGCTCCTGTCGCACCTGCTGCCCCGGTCGCTCCCGTTTCACCCGCTCCTGTTGCTCCTGTCGCTCCTACTGAGCCAGTTGCTCCCGTTTCGCCTGTGGCTCCCGTCGCTCCTGCTACCCCAGTTGCTCCTGTTTCTCCTGCTCCTGTTGCTCCTGTCGCTCCTACTGAGCCAGTTGCTCCCGTTTCGCCTGTCGCTCCCGTCGCTCCTGCTACCCCAGTTGCTCCTGTTTCTCCTGCTCCTGTTGCTCCTGTCGCTCCTACTGATCCAGTTGCTCCCGTTTCGCCTGTGGCTCCTGTCGCTCCTGCTGCCCCGGTCGCTCCAGTTTCACCCGCTCCTGTTGCTCCTGTTGCTCCTGTTGCTCCCGTCGCCCCTACTGACCCAGTTGCTCCCGTTTCGCCTGTTGCTCCCGTGGCTCCTGCTCCTGTTGCTCCTGTCGCCCCTACTGAGCCAGTTGCTCCCGCTTCGCCTGTGGCTCCCGTCGCTCCTGCTGAGCCAGTCGCTCCCGTTTCGCCTGCTCCTGTTGCTCCTGTCGCCCCTACTGACCCAGTTGCTCCCGCTTCGCCTGTGGCTCCCGTCGCTCCTGCTGCCCCGGTCGCTCCAGTTTCTCCTGCTCCTGTCGCTCCTGTCGCTCCTACTGAGCCAGTTGCTCCCGCTTCGCCTGTGGCTCCCGTCGCTCCTGCTGCCCCGGTCGCTCCAGTTTCACCCGCCCCTGTTGCTCCTACTGAGCCAGTTGCTCCCGTTTCTCCTGTGGCTCCCGTCGCTCCTGCTGCCCCGGTCGCTCCAGTTTCTCCTGCACCAGTTGCTCCTGTCGCCCCTACTGACCCAGTTGCTCCTGTTTCGCCTTTGGCTCCCGTCGCTCCTGCTGCCCCGGTCGCTCCCGTTTCGCCTGCTCCTGTCGCTCCTACTGAGCCAGTTGCTCCCGTTTCGCCTGTCGCTCCCGTCGTTCCTGCTGCCCCGGTCGCTCCCGTTTCGCCTGCTCCTGTTGCTCCTGTCGCCCCTACTGACCCAGTTGCTCCTGTTTCGCCTTTGGCTCCCGTTTCGCCTACTCCTGTTGCTCCTGTCGCCCCTACTGACCCAGTTGCTCCTGTTTCGCCTGTGGCTCCCGTCGCTCCTGCTGCCCCGGTCGCTCCCGTTTCGCCTGCTCCTGTTGCTCCTGTCGCCCCCGTTGCTCCACTTCCCGCTAGCAGCAGATAATCTAGTGACGTATCCGGTGTTCCTGTTGGCGGCGCCGTCCGTACGATATACGTGCTGCCGTTATACGTTACGACTTGACCTACTGGGTAACCCGGTGCTGCCGCTGGATTAAATACAACTGCTCCGCCTAGTCCTACACCTGTCGCTCCTGTTGCTCCTGTTGCGCCCGCTGCTCCTGTTGCTCCTGTTGCTCCAGTTGCGCCTGTTGCACCAATTGCTCCTGTCGCCCCCGTTGCTCCACTTCCCGCTAGCAGCAGATAATCTAGTGACGTATCCGGTGTTCCTGTTGGCGGCGCCGTCCGTACAATATACGTGCTGCCGTTATACGTTACGACTTGACCTATTGGGTAACCCGGTGCTGCCGCTGGATTAAATACAACTGCTCCGCCTAGTCCTACACCTGTCGCTCCTGTTGCACCAGTTGCTCCTGTCGCTCCTGTTGCACCAGCACCTGTGGCACCTGTCGCTCCCGTCGCCCCGCTTGCTGCTAGCATCAAATAATCAGGTGATAAATCCGGTGTTCCTGTCGGCGGCGCCGTCCGTACGATATACGTGCTGCCGTCATACGTTACGACTTGACCTACTGGATAGCTTAGTGCTGCCGTTGGATTAAATACAACTGCTCCACCTAGCCCTATACCTGTCGCTCCTGTTACACCAGCTGCTCCTGTCGCTCCTGTTGCACCAGCTGCTGCCAATAACGTATAGTCAGGCGATATACCCGGTGTTCCTATTGGCGCAGCCCTATTGACTGTATAGGTACTGCCGTTATAAGAAACGACCTGGCCTACTTGATACGTTGGTGCCAAAAGTGGATTAAAAGGTACTATTGTAGTCATACCTACGCCTGTTGCTCCACGTGGACCTGTTGCACCAGTTGCTCCTGTTAAGCCATTTGCTCCTGCCGCACCTGTATAGCCTCTATATCCTCTAGAACCCCTAGATCCTTTAAAGCCTCTGGGTCCCCTTGGGCCTCTCGGTCCTACCGGTCCTCTTCTGCACCTTTTATTAGGGTTTGGCTTAGAATTTGGCTTCGGCTTAGGCGATGGTTTTTGCCCCCTCAGACAATGTAATGCTTTATTTAGATTGCCTATTGAATCTCTAACATCCTTTTTAGCACTTGTTATTTTGTTTTTTCTAGTAAGTCTTTTTGCTTTACGCAGCTCTACAATAGCTGAGTTTATTTTCTTTAAGCATCGTCTCCGAGTCGTTGCCACACAAAGTCACTCCCTTCATTAATTGCTTTTACGCTTACTTTTTACGCTATTATTTACAAAACTTCCACATGAAGAAACGGCATCATGTATCTGATTCTTTGCTTCTTCCAGTTGCTTTCGATAAATGAGTCTTTTCGCTGTTTGCAAATTTTTGATCGCAGCATTCAATCTTAGGGATCGATCCCTCCTGTTCATGAACCTACCTCGCTCTCATCATTTTTTTGAGCTATCACTATTTTTTTGACAACTATTTACAATAGCTAGATCAGTCTATGACCAAATCAAATTTTGAACACGGTATTTACCTAGCACCAAAAGGAAAGTACAAGCATAACAACAAAGAAAAAGACCTAAAGGGCATTATCCCGATAGGTCTTTAGTTAATTTATCTATTTTCATTAAAAATCTACATCTCGATCTCTAATTTCAAGAAGCTGGGGCAACAGTTCTAAGAAAACATCAACCACCCGCGGGTCAAAATGTTTTCCCCGTTCCTCTTGCATGAAAGACAGAATCCGTTCCAGCTTCCAAGACGGTTTATATACTCTTTCGCTTCCTAATGCATCAAACACATCTGCGATCGCCGTTATCCGACCATAGATATGAATTTCTTCCCCTTTTAATCCCTTTGGGTAACCAGTCCCATCCCACTTCTCATGATGCTGTAAAGCAACAATAGCTGCTGCCTGCAAAAGCTGTCTCTTTGAGCTTCGCAATAATTGATAACCGATTTCCGCATGTTTTTTCATCCAATCGAATTCATCATTAGTCAGCTTGCCCGGCTTTTGCAAAATAGCATCCGGTATAGCCACCTTCCCGATATCATGCATTGGAGACGCACTTCGAAGCCTGTCTGCCTCAGCTTCACTCATTCCAAGTCCTAGAGCTAAAATATATGAGTACTGCGCCACTCGCCTAACATGGTTACCGGTTTCCTTCGATCGACTCTCCCCAATTTCCCCCATTGCGAAAATAATTTCCTTTTGCGTATCCATAATTTCTTCTAATAGCATAATCGATTCAAGGGATTTTCCCGAATAAGAGGCAGCAAGCGTGAGATATTCCATATCCTTAGCAGAGAAGGTCTGTGCTTCAGTCATTTTATTTATAGCCTGATAGGCACCAATAATTTCACCTTGATTATTTCGAAAAGGAATCGTCATTATTGCCTTGGTGCGATAACCTGTCATCTTATCGGTCTCAGGATTATGCCTAGAATCCTCATAAGCATCATCAATAAGAATAGGCTCTCCAGAAACAATTGCATGACCGACCAATCCGCTTCCATAGGGAATCCGTATTTCACCCACTCCATGGGCTACTGCCGTAAATAACTCCTTGCGTTCAGCATCGATCAGCCACACCGTACAACGATCTGCCATAATCATCTCTCGACCCATATTAGCCATCAAAATAAGTACCGATTCAAGCTTTTTCTCATTTGCAATTTTAGCCGTATATTCAAATATCACTTTGAGTATTTGCTCAGGTGATAAGTCTGTTTTAAAAGAGCTCAAAGTATGTGGTTCATCATGCACGCAACTTCACTCCTCTTGCCAATCAAGCTTATTGTCTATAGAGCCATTCGCCCTAACATATGTTAAATCCTCCTATTTGGACCATTCACGCACTTATTTTTCGACATAAAATGCTAGATCTCCCTGCTATTGATGTTCGTCTTGCATCCTCAAAAGCACACATGCTATAATTACTTTTGCTGCGCGTCCGTAGCTCATCCGGATAGAGCGATGGTTTCCTAAACCGTAGGTAGGAGGTTCGAGACCTCTCGGGCGCGCCACAAAAAAGTTCTTAAAACCCTTTTCTGAAGGGTTTTTATTTTTTCTCCGTCTTACATAGACATTATCATTCAAAAGAAGCGGCACCGTCCTAAGGACGATGCCGCTTCTTTTGAATGAATTTTTTCTTAATCTTTCTATTTAGCCATTTATGTCTAACCATACGTGATGCTCTTATACCTTCACTCCGCCTGAGTTGCCACCATTCATCTGCTTCCGCTTGTACACATTTAATATCAACCCAACTACAGCCAACTCAATGACCGTATGCGATCCGCCAAATGAAATAAAGGGCAATGCGATGCTGGTCATCGGAAGAATTCCAATAGACATAAGGATGCTCCATACAAACTGTATGCCAATAATTGATGACAAACCAATAACAGCCGCTTTAGCATAATGGTCCTTAAGCTTGCCTGTCATATCAATCAGTCGGCTAACTAACAGTAAGAAAAGCGCTACTAACCCTAATCCGAACACCCATCCAAGGCTATACACCAAGTACGTGAAAATCATATCAGTTTGAATGTAAGGCAGCTTCTCAGCCTTAACACCAAAGCCTTGCCCCCACATACCGCCTGAACGAATCGCCTCAAGCGAGCGAAGGATCATGTATCCGCTCCCTTGTGGATCACTATCTGGTTTCAAATAACCGGTGAACCGACCTACTAATAGATATTGATATTCCGGAGTATAGTAAAAATAGATAACGCCCATAGAGACCATAGACGTAATCACACCAACGACCAGCTTTAATCTTCTTGCTACAAATAAAAACATGAAGATTAAACCCAAACTATAAACCACTAGGTTTAAAAATGAATGACCTGTCAGATACAGTACACCTGGAACCAAAATATATACAAAGGCCATTTTAAGTCCATGGACGAACCGGATTGCTCGATTCTGCTCCTGTTTATGCTTCGTTGTTAAAAAGCCTGCAAAAGCTAGCATAAATAAGTAAGGTGAAAAAGACATCACATCTAGCGACAACGGTCCAACTATTATCCATTCTGTTGTACCGTTCACAGTGAAGCCATAAGTATGGGAAATCAACATGAGCAAAACTGTACCGCCGTATAGATACCAGGAGTAAGCTTTTATTTTCCGATAATCTAAGAAATAAATAACAATCAAAGCTACAGCACCAATACCAACATAGACAGCCTTCACATAGAGCAGATTCGAGTAACGCTCGCTCAGAGCAAACTGCATCGCATACATGGCAACTAGACCGACTCCTACCATAGCCATGACTAGAGCAATTAGGCTCCATTCCACCTTTGGCTTATGCGCAGCGTTGAGCTGCTTCCCTACTTCATCGGGATTACCCATCTGTCCCAATGACTCGCTTACTGCTTCCGCCTCTGATAAACCGCATGACAGCTTCTCCTCAATCAATTCATCTAAATGGCATTCCATCTCCATCTTTATCTCATTATGGACATCCTTTGCTTTCACATGCATGCATACCTGAGTCAAATATTGAGTGACCAGCTCTTTACGCTTAAGCTTATCGCTCATGAATGGCACCGCCTAATACCTGATCTACCGTAGTACGAAATAGCGACCATTCCTGCTGCTTCTCCTTAAGCTGTCGTCTGCCATCCTCGGTAATCCGGTAATATTTTCGCTTGCGACCTCCCTCTTCATTCCAATACGATTCAATAAAATGCTGCGCCTCTAACGTATGTAGAATGGGATACAATGTGCCTTCTTTAAAGGTAAACACACCGCTTGAGCTGCGTTCAATCTCTTTGGTCATTTCATACCCGTACATTTCCTTTCGTCCTAATAGCGTCAATATTAAAATAACCGTGCTGCCCTTCATAAGTTCCTTATTAATTTTCATACGAATTCCCTCCATGCAAAGCCTATTCTTATACATCGAAAATCTATACATCGTTAATCTATGTATTAGTATAAAACAGTCCCCCTAAAAGTTCAACACTCAAACAATAAAAAGAGACCTGCTAATTAGCAGGCCTCTTTTTAACTTGTTGCCAATCAACGACCAAATGAGTTTCCCGGTCGTATAGCCCCTGTACGATTACGATCAATTCCTATTGTTCGAATGCTGTAAGCGATCAGAAACTGTGCGGTGTAATAGGTTGTCATAATTAACACACCTGAATTAGCAATATCGGAGATAAACATGTTCCAAGATAAAATAGAATCAGAGATCGTAAATAAAATACTTCCGATAATCGCCCATTTATGGCCGGTCATTATGGCTGACCATAACATTAAGGAGATTACAACAAGATAGAGAAGTACGGGGCCAATTAATGAATCCTTTCCATCTTCAATTAGCGCTTGAACCAGCTTTTGACCCATAAACACGCCATAGAGAGCAATCGGTATAATCATAGCAAATCTTATTTTTGAGAAGTGCCATCTGCCAAAAAAACTCGTCATATAAAATAAATGTCCAATAAGAAAAGCAGTTAGTCCAATAACAAACCAGCCCAGCAACCCATCGCCCATCATGCAGAAAACCAACCCTATCACCATCAATATATGATAGCGCTTACGTTCTCTAGGCATTTGCAGATAACCATATAAGATTATGAGTCCCATCGGTATTAATTTGAACAGAAGCTTAATCGCATGCGGATCAGACGGGATGAAGAAAATGTAGACAATGCTCATTAGCAAAATCAGCACAGGCAATAGGTATTTCAAAAAAATCTCTCCCCTAATAAAATGTTATGATAGCCAATATATTCTCTGCTCTTACAGCAAATACCTTGTCATAGCAGTCTGGCTCCTCCATTCTTTTAGACGCTTATATAATTTGACACCTATGCTTCAATATCCATGATTGGAAGTGCTCATATTTACGTAAAGGTTAAAAATTGATTATAATGAGGTATGAAGAGAGGGGGAACCATCCCTATGGACGAACGCGAGCTTCTGGTTCTAGGCCTGTTAAAGGTCCAAAGTCAACACGGCTATCAGATCAATGAATTTATTGAACGTAATTTAGGACGAGTTTCAGATATGAAGAAATCAACAGCCTATACCCTGTTAAAGAGGCTTAATCAATCTGGTTATGTAGACGTTTCTGTCGAGCAGGACGGTAACCGACCTCTCAAGCAGGTATATTCAATAAATAAGAGTGGAGAAGCAAAGTTTCTTGAATTGCTGAAAACAGCTCTATCTCATGTGGAGGATGTAACGCCTTCAGGAGATATCGGTATTATGTTCATGGATCATCTTACTGACACAGAGATTGTGGAATGTTTGAATGAACGGCTGAAAAAAGTACAGTCCATGCTCACTGTATATGAAAACATGCCAAAACACGGTCATGGAATCGGCATTGATTTTTCCATTCAGCATCGTATCCTCCTTCTTACAACCGAACTGAATTGGTTAAAGAAGCAAATTGAACAATTTTCCGCATCACAGCTTCGTTAAATATAACACTATCGCAAGAGCAGCCCAGCTAATCACTCGGCTGCTCTTTCTTCTGTATTAGGACAATAGTTTCAAGTCAGAAATATGAATGAAGAAGGATTGACCTAGGAACGTATGTTCCCTATAATGAGGTGAGGTGATTTTCGGATGGCTATGAACCTAATCGAAGCAAATGAATGGAATACTTACTCTCCCACGGAAGAAGAAATGCATCTCATATATGATTGTATCTTTCTTCCGCTCACTCTTGTCGTAATAGAGAATAACCGGCAGCAACTAGATAAGAATGCGAGATCATTGCGACCCATTTTCGTTAAAGCAGCAAACGTCATTAGCGCCCGGATAGAGGCTGATATTACGAAGGCAAGAAGACAGCTGATTCACCAGAGTATTATTTTGAACGAAGGAAGCAACGGAAGCATCAGCTACAGCTGTAGAGGCTTCGAGAGACAATTGACCTTCACCCGAGAATACATACGTACAGAAATTAATAAACGGATAAACGCTTATACCAAGAGCATATTCAGCCATCAAGGTTAAAAAATATACAGAAGAAATAATAATTGCAATGTTTGGAATTGGTTGATGTATTTATGCATAGCTTTGGAATAAACAAACGTATAACTATATGTTTGTTTATTCTGCTTTCTTTAAGGGGGAATTTTAAATGAACCAACATTTTTCTTTGCATAAAGAGGAAAAGACTTATGCTATGCTGTGTCACTTGCTTGCCTTCAGCGGTTTTATTATTCCATTCGGCAGCATTCTAGGTCCGCTCGTCATTTGGTTGTTGAAGAAGGATCAATCAAGCTTTGTTGATATGCACGGCAAAGAATCGCTTAACTTTCAAATTAGCATCGCGATTTACGGGATCATATCGGGCTTGCTTGTCTTCATACTTATCGGAATTGTAACTTCGATTGCTCTATTTGTATTCTGGCTGATCCTAACGATCATTGCTTCTATTCGAGCTTCTGAAGGTAACAGCTATCGTTATGCATTAACTATTCGTTTCTTGAAGTAAAAGAGCTCTTACAACTAGAAAAAACAGAAACAGCCTCTGAAACTCAGAGGCTGTTTTTTTAATAATCGATCGTTTTACAGTCCAACCGGCAATTGGAACTGCTGCATGAGCTCAGTTAGCGTAATTGAATCAGCAGGAAGCTCAGGGAATTCTACCGCCTTGTTAAAATCGGAATAGCTTGCATTCATGTTCATCCCGATCTTCATCTTTTGACCGCTATCTTTATCTGTTGCTTCAATATTTATTTTTCCATCTTGATAGACGGGGTAACCATCTTTAATGGCTCCTGTAAGCTTCATTGTGTTTACTTTAATATCATTTTGAAGAACACTCGTCAGTTCTGCCTTGTTTGTTTCTAGCTCAGTTTTCATTTTTTCTACATCAGCCTTTTCCAACTGCAATGCTTTTAGTGCATCTTCGTTTTTAAGAAGTAGATCAATTAGTTCAGGAAGTACTTTATTAATGACGGTCTCCACTGTTTTTGCATAGTTGCTTTCATTAATTTCGAAAAGAACAACCTGATCAGCCTTTAAATCAGCTGGTAAGCCTGCGTCGGCTGCTTTCGGTTCGCTGAAATACGTTTTCTCATCAAAGTTTTTAAGCAATACTTGAGCTATATCCTGACCAAGCTTCTGCTGAGCCTCCATATCAATTGTTGGAGTGCCTTCTTGTTCAGCAAGCTCTTTCAGATCTATTTTAATATATTTTCCTGTTAGGCTATCAGGAAGCGGCAGCATCGGAATTGCTGGAACCTTTACATATAATGTTTCTTCAGACATAATCATCGGTATCGTCAGCTTCATTTCCATATCACCCGGCAATACGATTTGCATATTCATATCCGTACGCATAGGATTTTTCTGATATGTAGCATCGATCGTAATGGTGGCATCTTTAAGCATGCCAATCATTGCTGCTGCACCAGCTGCATCGGATTCCGTGATTTCTTGTGGTATATCTAACTCATTCAAGCCAATCGACATTTTCATTGCATAGGAGTCTGCCTTTGCCAACTTCGTCATAGCCGATTGAAGCGCTTCTCTTGGTGGTTTAGCTGAGCTGCAGCCTGCAATAATAACCAAAATAACGGCTAAACAAAGAACCGCTATTTTCTGTACCTTTTTCATGTATTCATTTCCTCCCCTATCTTGTATAAACACCTCCATTCTATACTAAATATTAGGTTTTTTGAAGTTATAACCAAAAATTCCCGCATCAGCATGCTGAAAGCGGGAATTTAGATCTATATTGTTTTAGGACTTTTGACTATGTTGCATTAACCTTGTGGGTTATGGTGGTCCACATGATTTCGCTGCTTCGTTTTCTTGGAACCGGATAAAGGCTCCTGCTGTCCGCCGTTATTTCTACTTCTTTGCTTGTTATTTTGCTGATTGCTATCCGGTACAGGAATGCTGTCTGGTTTGCTCAAAATAAACCCTCCTTTTATCCCATGCATTATAGATTCTTAACAAGAGCAATCCATTTTCATTTCAGTTCAATATTTTGGATTACGTTTGTTGATGCTCCAAATCAACTGGTTGATCATGATTCATTGCATCTTGATTGCGACGATCATTTTTGTCCTGCTGCAGCTGCTGCGCTTGATGCGCATTAACGGGCTCGACATCAAGTGCTTCAACCACATTTGATAAGTTTTTATCTATATTGCCTTTTGCTTTCGCCATAATCGAGCATCTCCTCTACGCATGCGTCAATTGTTGAAGCGCTTGTGCGCATTCATGCAAATGCCTTGTATAATCTTGAATAAGCTGCTGAACGACGTCTCCTCGTTCATCAATGGATACTTTGTCTCTTTCCACATCCATAAGCTGAACCTTTACCTCACGGCTGTCGACGTATGTGATTTTGAAATCAAAAGAATACGCTTGATGGCCAGCTGTTTCAATCGTTACAACCATTGATTTCGCATCCGCCTCATCAGGCAGTACCTGACAATGGTCTGAGCTGCCAAGTATATCCTGTAATGTTTGCTGCCAACCATTGACTAAGCTTCCTTGATCAATTTGCAGTTCATCTTGTTTACCCATTATTAGAAGCACCTCCACATCGTTTAACATGCGAAAAGGGGCACTTTTTTATACGATACAACTCATACAAAAAAAGCCCAGACGCTAGGCGTCCAGGCTTGTTCGTTATAAGTAAGTTATGGAGGAGAGAGTGGGACTCGAACCCACGTGAGCTTGCGCTCTAACAGTTTTCAAGACTGCCCCGTTATGACCGCTTCGGTACCTCTCCACATCATGTGATTGTCACAAGAGATATTGTACCACAGGCTAAAATATAAATGCAACTGTTTTTTAGCCTGTGGTTAAAAAAAATTTAACGAGCTGGAATCGTGCTAATTCCGCCCATATATGGTCTTAAAACTTCAGGTATCGTAACTGAACCATCTGCTTGCTGATAATTCTCGATGATAGCAGCAAATGTGCGTCCGATCGCTAGACCAGAGCCGTTTAATGTATGCACAAACTCAGGCTTGCTCTTCGTATCTCTACGGAAACGAATACCTGCACGCCGAGCTTGAAAATCCTCTACGTTTGAACATGATGATATTTCACGATATGTGTCTGCACTAGGCAGCCAAACCTCAAGATCATACGTCTTAGCCGCTGTAAAGCCCATATCACCCGTACAGAGTGCAAGAACGCGGTATGGAAGACCTAATAGCTGAAGCACTTTCTCCGCATTAGCTGTCATCTTCTCCAGCTCTTCATAAGAGTCCTCAGGCTTCGTGAGCTTAATCAGCTCAACCTTGTTGAATTGATGCTGGCGAATCAAACCGCGTGTATCACGTCCAGCAGAACCCGCCTCAGAACGGAAGCATGAGCTGTAAGCTACGAAATATTTAGGCAGATCCTCAGCCGTTAAAATCTCTTCCCGATGGAAATTGGTTACTGGAACCTCTGCCGTTGGAATGAGATAGTAGTCAGAATCTGAAATTTTAAACAGATCCTCCTCAAACTTAGGAAGCTGACCCGTGCCGATCAAGCTGTCGCGGTTTACGATATATGGAGGCAGTATCTCCTCGTAACCATGCTTATCGCTATGCAAATCCATCATAAAGCTAATTAGCGCACGTTCAAGACGCGCACCAAGACCACGATAGAATGTAAAACGCGAACCCGTTACCTTCGCTGCACGCTCAAAGTCCAAGATGCCAAGCGATTGAGCGAGTTCCCAATGCGGCTTAGCCTCGAACTGGAAGGTTGGAACCTCGCCATTTCTGCGAAGCTCGACATTCTCTTCCTCTGTCTTACCGACTGGTACCGTTTCGCTAGGAATATTCGGTATAGCTTGAGTAAGCTCAACTACTTGAACCTCTAGCTCACGCAGCTCATCATCCAGCTCTTTAATCCGATCGCCAACTTCTCTCATCTCAATAATGAGGGAATCAGCATCTCCACCCGTTCTTTTCAACTTCGCTACATCTTGCGAAACTGTATTCCGGCGCGCTTTAAGCATCTCTGTCTCTTGAATAAGGTCACGGCGTCTTGCATCCAATACCGGAAAATCAGCAACAAGATCGAGCGAGGCACCTCGGTTAAGAAGCGCTTGCTCGACCTTTTCAAATTCATTTCTTAATAATTTAACATCCAGCACAATCATGAGCCCCTCTCTGAAGGGAGTAGTTTTATTGTTTATTATTTACACTTATAGATTTATTACGCTATTTCTTAAGCCTTACCCGCAGCAGCTTCTTTCACCATATCAACAAAATAAGCATGAAGCCTAAAATCATCCGTTAGCTCTGGATGATAGGATACGGCTAGCAAGTGGCCTTCTCTTGCTGTAACAATCTCGTCTTTATACGTGGACAATACGTCTACGTTAGATCCAACTCGTTTTATTAACGGTGCGCGAATGAATACAGCTCGAACCGGCTCATCGATACCTTTTACATCCAGATCGGTTTCAAAACTTTCTTGTTGACGGCCAAAAGCATTTCTCGCCACCGTCATATCCATGAGTCGTAAATGCGCATCTTCTTGTCCTTCTATCTCATCCGCAAGAACAATCAGACCTGCACAAGTGCCAAACAACGGTTTGCCCTGAGCTGAGAAATCAGCAATAGCTTCCATAAAACCGTATTTGCGCATCAGCTTGCCAATTGTCGTGCTTTCTCCACCCGGTATTACAAGTCCTTGCAGCTCTTCGAGCTGCTCAACTCGTTTCACAGCGACAGCTTCTGCGCCTGCTGCTTCTAGGCTTCGTATATGCTCTGCTACAGCGCCTTGCAGCGCTAGTACGCCTATTTTCATCGCTCTGCACGCCTTCCTTTACAAGCAAGAGCCGGCGGCGCTTGACGCGCTGAGCCGGCACCCTCTTATTACTTCTATTAGATTCCGCGATCCTGCATACGTTGTGAAGCGTCCAACTTGGAGATTTCGATACCTTTCATCGGTGCTCCCAAGTTTTTCGATACTTCAGCAATAAGCTTGTAATCTTGGTAATGAGTAGTAGCTTCAACGATTGCACGTGCAAATTTCTCTGGGCTATCCGATTTGAAGATACCAGATCCAACGAATACGCCGTCAGCACCAAGATGCATCATAAGCGCAGCATCGGACGGAGTTGCTACACCGCCTGCTGCGAAGTTAACAACTGGAAGCTTGCCTGTTTCATGTACGTTAAGAAGCAAATCATAAGGTACACCGAGTAGTTTCGCTTCATGGTACAGCTCGTCCTTCGACAAGCCTTGTACTTTGCGAATTTGTCCGTGAATCAAGCGAAGGTGACGAACGGCTTCAACGATGTTGCCTGTTCCTGGTTCACCTTTTGTACGGAGCATTGCTGCGCCTTCTTGAATACGACGCAATGCTTCGCCAAGATCTTTAGCGCCGCATACGAAAGGAATAGTGAATTCATTTTTGCTGATGTGGAAAACTTCATCAGCCGGAGTGAGAACTTCGCTCTCATCAATATAGTCAACGCCCATTGATTCTAAAACTTTCGCTTCTACATAATGACCAATACGAGCTTTCGCCATTACAGGAATTGAAACAACTTTCATAACTTCTTCTACAATTGTAGGATCAGCCATACGAGCTACTCCGCCTGCTGCGCGAATATCGGAAGGGACGCGCTCAAGCGCCATAACTGCTGTTGCCCCTGCTGCTTCTGCAACCTTAGCTTGCTCGGCGTTCATAACGTCCATGATGACGCCGCCTTTTTGCATTTCTGCCATGCCGCGTTTTACGCGTGATGTACCTGTTTCCATCCTGTAAACCCTCCTATTTTTCATCCCTTAATATGTCTATTACCGCAGTTCTTCTATCCATTGATTTTACAGGAAGCCTGTATAATCGACAACCCTTGATTTGCTTTATTTCCTTGTTTTCTACTCGGATTAGAACAAATTGACGATTCCGTTAAATAATCCTGCAAAAAAATCGCCGATTGCCCGGAACATGAGGCGGAACCAGCCTGCTTTATGGGCATCTTCAGTAGTAATAAGGTTTACTGTACTCTTAAGCTCTTGCTTTGTATCGGCATCAGTATACTTGTACGTAACTGTTCCAACAACTGTACCCGCTGCTATTGGAGCTACAAGCTCTGACTCTGCCTTCACTTGGCTGTCAACAAGCTCGATCTTCGGATCTACACCCTTTTTGACCATGAATGTAATGTCCTTGTCCGTAACAACTGAAACTTTCTTTTCTTTGCCTTTCTTAATCTTAACCGTTGGGATCGTTTCTACTACAGATTTAGGTGCAAGAACCGTCTTTTTCTCAAACGTACTAAAACCGTAGTCATACATCTTAGCTGTTTCGTTGAAACGCGCTGATTTTGTAGCTGTATCCATGACAACGCTGATAAAGCGCTGCTCGCCACGTTTTACTGTTCCCGTGAAGTTGTAGCCGGCAGAGTTGATGAAACCTGTTTTCATACCGTCAACGCCTTCGTATGCTAAGTGTTTAAGACCTGTTTTATTCACATTCGTACCTAGCATCCAGTTAATGTTCACGATAGATGCTTTATCACGTTCACGGAATTTATAATCTTGAAGCTTGGAGTATTCAAGGAACTCCGGATGCTCTGCCAAAATAATTTGTGCAAGCTTGGCCATTTCTCCAGCAGAAATGACTGTCGTTTCGGATAGACCCGTAGCACTAGTAAAAATAGCTGTTTTCAAACCTAACTGATCTGCAACCTCGTTCATTTTTGTTACAAAATTTTGCTCACTTCCTGAAATCTTTGAAGCAAGTGCAATAGTTGCGTCATTAGCTGAGCCTACAGCCATTGCTTTATATAATTCCAATACCGTATGTTGATCGCCCTGAGCTAGAAACACGGATGAACCGTCTGCTGGTGTGTTTGCTGCTTCTTCACTCGTTACAACAACCTCATCCCATGATAGACGTCCGCTCGTAATTTCCTCAAGTACGATATATTCCGTCATTAATTTAGTCATGCTTGCCGCAGGGAGCGGTGTATCCGAATTTACCTCATATAATACTTGACCGGATTCTGCATCAATTAAAATAGCTGCTTTAACTTGTAATCCTAGATCATTCTCTGTGCTAGGTCTGCCATCGTATCCCATAGCTGATACTCCGGTAGAACCAAACGTCATCACTAACAGCCATACCGCCATACTTGCTGCGATTAGTACCTTAAACCTTCCCGGTCTTACCATTAACTTCAACGTCGTCTCCCCTTTTCCTACTACATTAGTCTGTTGTTAATTGTAACATATTGACCCTTAACAATTAAACCTCATTTAGCTCCCAGAAGAATGAGTATTCCTTCATTAAAGTAGATCCCATTTTCATTGCTCTTCCATTAAAAAGAATCAAAAAAACCAGATAAAGAAAAGCGATACTCTCGCCTTTCCTATCTGGTTTCAATTTCAAGCCTATAAGCTTGCTATTATAGTGAGTAGTTAGGTGCTTCCTTCGTAATTTGCACATCATGCGGATGGCTTTCACGAAGACCAGAACCTGTAATCCGAACAAATTGCGTATCGTTTTTGAGCTCTTCTAGTGAAGATGTGCCGCAATAGCCCATACCCGAACGTAATCCGCCAAGTAATTGATGAACAGTATCTGCAAGAGGTCCTTTATAAGGTACACGTCCTTCGATACCTTCTGGAACAAGTTTATTCTCATTCTCTTGGAAGTAGCGATCCTTACTGCCTTCCTTCATTGCGCCAAGTGAACCCATACCGCGGTATACTTTAAAGCTTCTACCTTGGAAAATTTCAGTCTCTCCTGGGCTTTCAGCAGTTCCAGCGAATAAGCTTCCGATCATAATCGCGCTAGCGCCTGACGCGATTGCTTTCGTAATATCTCCGGAGTATTTAATACCACCGTCAGCAATAACCG
Source organism: Paenibacillus sp. J31P13 (assembly GCF_056269295.1). Classification (NCBI taxonomy): domain Bacteria; kingdom Bacillati; phylum Bacillota; class Bacilli; order Caryophanales; family Paenibacillaceae; genus Paenibacillus; species Paenibacillus sp. J31P13. Next base: position 2,524 of record NZ_JBWDNR010000017.1, on the reverse strand, counting down.
GAATGTTATATTCACGAGCTACCGATGCACAATCAAATATTGCAGTAATTTGTGGAACACCGATACCTGCAATAATACGTGTAGTACAAATCGAGCCAGGGCCAATACCAACCTTGACTACGGATGCGCCAGCCTCGATCAAAGCGCGAGTAGCGTCGCCAGTTGCAACGTTTCCTGCAATAATCGTTAAGTCTGGATACGTAGCACGGATCTTACGAACCGCATCTAGAATATTAATATGATGGCCATGAGCAGAATCCACAACGAGTACATCAATACCCGATTGAACCAGTGCTGCTGCACGATCCATCGTATCTTTGGAAATACCAACCGCAGCTCCGCAGAGCAATCTGCCTTGTGTATCTTTGGCTGCGTTCGGGAATTGAATCGCCTTCTCGATGTCTTTAATTGTAATAAGACCTTTGAGAGTGTTCATTTCATCGATTAACGGCAGTTTTTCAATTTTGTGCTTCTGCAAAAGAACTTCAGCTTCCTGAAGTGTCGTACCTACAGGTGCAGTGACAAGATTGTCACGCGTCATAACTTCATTTATTTTGATGGAGTAATCATGTACGAAACGCAAATCGCGGTTTGTTAGGATACCGACAAGCTTCTTATCGTTATCAACAATTGGTACACCTGAAATTCGGTATTTGCCCATCAATTCCTCTGCATCATATACATGATGCTCAGGTGTAAGTGAAAACGGATTAGTAATAACACCGCTCTCCGAACGTTTTACGCGGTCTACTTCTTCCGCTTGCTGTGCGATCGACATATTCTTATGGATAATGCCGATACCACCCTCACGCGCAATTGCAATCGCTAAAGCGGCTTCTGTTACAGTGTCCATGCCTGCGCTAATGAGCGGAATATTTAGCTTAATGTTCTCGCTTAAACGAATCGAGATGTCAACTTCTCTTGGTAGCACTTCTGATTTGCGCGGAATAAGCAGGACGTCATCAAACGTCAGCCCTTCTTTGGCGAATTTTGTTTCCCACACGAGTACATTCCTCCTATATTTAAGTACGTCTCACATATATTATTAGCAATATTAGCAGAGGGGGTATAGGCTGTCAAGGCTGGGTAACCCCTTTGTTTCATCCACTTAACGCCCATCTTTATGGGAGGAGAATGCCCTAAATCCTTAGAAAAAGTCAGGCAAATACGTAGTTCGTTCGGGAATACGAGAATGTAAGCGTTTAATACTTTCCAATTCACCGTCAACACGTCCCATTTGCGCTAATGACAGTGGACGGAGGTACCCGAGGAGCAGCGTAGTTAATGTTCCAATATCTAATTTAATAAAACTTTCTTCTTTCTCTTTTGCATCTAAACGACGTATGCTAGCTTTCCCGGAAGGCTCTATATGCAGTAAATAATGGCCATGATTCCAGGGAGCATGTTCATCAGTCAGATCTATATAGAGTTTCTCTTCTACCAAAGCATTATTAAATGAATATTTTTCTATAAAAGCTTCAACATCCACAATCCTCGCCATGAAATAAGGCACTGTTTCTTGCACAATTCTCGGGTTTGGCAATAAGTAAGGCAATATGTCGTTGGAGGGAACTGTAATTTTCACTTCGTTAATCATGGAATCATGCTGCGATATAAAGGACCATAGAGCGGTTCTTGATTCCTCATTTAAATAAATCATTTCATGAACAATAAACTGGTAATTTTTCACTTCATAGATGATATATCCCATTGGTTCGCCGCTCTGGTCATAATAAATCGAAATTTGTCCCGGTTTCTTTTTGCTTATACTATAATTCCACCAATATGCTGTTCTTACTAATGTGCCATTGAATCCTGCTGCATAGGCATCATACATTTTATGTAGAAGTTCATAGCTGCCGCTATGTCTTTCAATACGACCCTCATTGGGAACCCGCGCTGGCAATAGCTCTGATTTAATTGTATATTGCTTATGCTCTGTATAGGTTTCCCAACCATATTTACGATAAAATCCGAATGCAAAGGGATGGAGATAGGAAATCGATTGACCTTTTGCTTTCATTTCCTTCAACGAATGAACAAGCAGCTTGGCGACTAGCCCCTGACGTCTATATTCCGGCCATGTTGCTACCCCGGCTATACCGCCCATAGCAAATCGTTCTCCGCCAATATAGGTTTCAAATTCAATTATGGTAGCTTGGGCAGCGTATTGATCATCAACATAGACCGCCCAGCGTGCAGCAGGCAAAGTCTCGAAAGGTTTTCTTCCTTCCTCAAGCTCCTCCTTGGAACGTTGATATTGAAAGGCAAATTGCGATAAACTCATATTTTCCTCATATTGCTCAATACCTATTTGCTTAATTTCAATTTTCTTATTCATGAATTACACATCTCCTTATTTTCATAAGTATTGATATGTAAGTATCATACCGTATAAAGCAAAGAAACAACAAAAAAACCTATCGCATCACATGCGATAGGTCTCTCGTGCTTGGCGACGTCCTACTCTCCCAAGACCCTGCGGTCTAAGTACCATTGGCGCTGGAGGGCTTAACGGTCGTGT
>NZ_JBWDNR010000018.1:0-65751 GCF_056269295.1 Paenibacillus sp. J31P13 | reverse complement strand
ACGCGTTCCCATACCGAACACGACCGTTAAGCCCTCCAGCGCCAATGGTACTTAGACCGCAGGGTCTTGGGAGAGTAGGACGTCGCCAAGCACGAGAGACCTATCGCATGTTATGCGATAGGTTTTTTGTTTTTTTTGTATCTAAATTTATTGTTTTAAATAGGAATTGTTGTCGATACATGGCGAGATTTATTTCAATTGCTAAAGAAGGGTGTAGGATATGTGTTTTTTATAGTGAATCCGCCATTTCCAGGTATAATTGCTCCCTCAGCGTACCAAGCTAATATATAATTCAGTTTCAGTCAGCACTTGACCTTTTTCAAAATTTGCATATAATGAAATCAAGGTCAAAGAAAGTCAAAGTCAGTTGTCCGAATATTCGGTGTATGAAAAAATATTTATACAGACTTCGCTTTTGAGACCATGATGTTTCAAAAATAGGTTTACTGGTTATTTCTCAGGGAGGTTGGTGGTTTGCGTAACATTTCCGATCTCATCGAACAGTATTTGAAGACTATGCTCCAAGACAGCGCAGAAGGCGCAGTTGAAATTCAACGTAATGACTTGGCTGACAAATTTTCTTGTGTACCGTCACAGATCAACTATGTAATCAGTACTCGCTTCACAATGGAGAAAGGATACATGGTTGAAAGTAAGCGCGGCGGCGGAGGCTATATCCGAATACAACGGATTGAACTTCCGGCACTTAAGGCGATACAATTCCATATCGAAGAAACGATTGGCGATTGTGTTGACCAAGGTGCAGCGGAAGGGCTTATTTATCAGCTTGAAGAGGCAAGACTCATTTCTAAACGTGAAGGTAACCTGCTTCGTGCGGCGGTGCATCGTGATACGATAGCGCTAAAGCTTCCGTTAAGAGATGAAATCAGGGCAAGACTACTGAGGTCCATGCTGATCTCACTGCTGGTTAAATAATGCGATACCGTTAATACCGAGGGGAGGGATCAGGCTTGTTTTGCCAAGAATGCGGTAAAAAGCCGGCTACGCTTCATTTTACAAAAATTATTAACGGTGAGAAGACTGAATTTCACATTTGTGAAAGCTGTGCTCGTGAGAAGGGTGAAGGTATTCCTGGAGCACCCAACAGCTTTTCCATTCATAGCTTATTGTCAGGACTTCTCGATTTTGAGCAATTGGGCGGTTCGAGTATAAATGGTAATAAGCAGCCTACGCTTCGTTGTGAGGAATGTGGATTAACTTATGCACAATTTAGCAAGATCGGTAGATTTGGATGCAGTTCCTGTTATCAAGCGTTTGCCGACAAGCTTGATCCGCTTCTCAAGAGAGTACACAGCAGCACGGTACACAGCGGGAAGATTCCAAAGCGCTCCGGCGGACAAATTCAGTGTAAGCGTGAAATTGAGCAGTTGAGACGAGATTTGCAAACTAAAATCGAACATGAAGAGTTTGAAAGCGCGGCACAGCTTCGAGATCGAATACGTGAGCTGGAACGCAAAATTTCAGATCAGTAAGCTGGTATGGAAGGAGTAAGTGAACTCTTGACTAAGCATCGATTCTCCATGCATGCGCTAAGCGAATGGATGAAGGATGAAGGTCCTGAATCCGAAATTGTCATTAGCAGCAGGGTGCGGGTTGCGCGTAATATGCGTCACCAGCCATTCCCAATGCTAGCAACCGATCAACAGTCCAAGGATGTAATGGATCAATTGACGGAGGTTAGCCAGACTGGAAAGCTGCAGATGATTGGCCCATTTGAAACCATCACATTATCAGATCTTAGTGAGCTTGATAAACGAGTGCTCGTTGAAAAGCACTTAATTAGTCCTAACTTAGCGAATGAATCGCGTTCTGGGGCTGTTATTTTAAGCAATAATGAATCTGTTAGCATAATGATAAACGAAGAAGATCATTTACGTATCCAATGTCTGTATCCAGGCTTTCAAATAAAAGAAGCTTGGTCATTGGCAAGCAGGATTGATGATATTTTTGAAGAAGAAGTTGATTATGCATTCGATGAGAAACGCGGGTACTTAACGACTTGTCCGACGAATGTCGGCACAGGGATTCGAGCTTCGGTGATGATGCATCTGCCGGCTCTTGTGCTAACGTCGCAAATAAATCGAATTTTATCAGCAGTAACACAGGTTGGTTTAGCGGTTAGAGGATTGTATGGCGAAGGCAGTGAGGCGCTTGGCAATTTATTTCAAGTGTCAAACCAAATTACGCTTGGGCAATCCGAAAATGAAATTATTGATAATCTGTATGGTGTAGCCAGACAAATTATTGAGCATGAGAAAGCAGCGCGCAAGAGACTTCTCGCTGACTCTCGTCTAAGAACAGAGGATCGTGTAAGACGTTCTTACGGCATTTTATCTCATGCTGCAATAATGGATTCTAAAGAAGCAGCACAACGCTTGTCGGATGTAAGGCTAGGTGCGGATCTCGGTATTTTGACCGATGTAACACCGCAAGTGTTGAATGAGCTTTTGGTAATGACCCAGCCTGGATTTTTACAGCAAACCTTCAATGAGAAGATGAGTCCGGAGCAAAGGGATTACAGAAGAGCAGAACTCATACGCAAGCAATTGCGTGGTGAAATAAGCCATGGGGGTGCAGAAATATGATGTTTGGACGATTTACGGAACGAGCACAAAAGGTGCTTGCATTGGCGCAAGAGGAAGCAGTTCGACTCGGTCATAATAATATTGGTACGGAGCATATATTGCTTGGTCTTATCCGCGAGGGTGAGGGTATAGCAGCTAAAGCTCTAATTGGATTAGGTCTTGGACTCGAAAAAATTCAAGATGAGGTTGAAGCATTGATCGGTCGCGGTCAAGAACAGCCTAATAATATTGCCTATACGCCTCGTGCTAAAAAGGTCATTGAGCTTTCAATGGATGAGGCTAGAAAACTTGGACATACGTATGTAGGAACAGAGCATATTCTGCTTGGATTAATTCGTGAGGGTGAGGGTGTTGCAGCTCGTGTGCTGAACAACCTTGGCATTAGCTTAAATAAAGCTCGTCAGCAGGTGCTGCAGCTTCTTGGAAGCAGCGAAGCCGTATCGAGCAATCATGGCTCGCCTGCTAATGTAAGTACACCTACGCTTGATGGGCTAGCTAGAGATCTTACGGCGTATGCGAAAGAAGGGAACCTTGATCCCGTTATCGGTCGCAGCAAGGAGATAGAGCGCGTTATTCAAGTGCTCAGTCGTCGTACTAAAAACAACCCTGTACTAATTGGTGAGCCAGGCGTTGGTAAAACAGCCATTGCTGAAGGATTAGCGCAAAAAATTATCGAGAATGAAATTCCTGAGACGCTACGCGACAAACGTGTTATGACGCTTGATATGGGTTCAGTTGTAGCAGGAACAAAATATCGCGGTGAGTTCGAGGATCGTCTGAAAAAGATTATGGATGAGATTCGCCAAGCCGGAAATATCATTCTATTCATTGACGAGCTTCATACGTTGATCGGTGCAGGCGGTGCTGAAGGCGCAATTGACGCTTCGAATATTTTAAAACCTGCATTGGCACGGGGAGAACTGCAATGTATTGGTGCTACAACGCTAGATGAGTATCGTAAATATATCGAGAAGGATGCTGCCCTTGAGCGTCGCTTCCAACCGATAACGGTTGATCAGCCTTCACCAGAGGAAGCTATTCAAATTCTGTACGGTCTTCGTGATCGTTATGAGGCGCATCACCGGGTTAAAATTACAGATGAGGCTATTGTGCAGGCAGTGAAGCTTTCTGATCGTTATATAACGGATCGGTTCTTGCCGGATAAAGCTATTGATCTCATCGATGAGGCGGGCTCGAAGGTTCGCTTGAATTCTTACACGGTACCGCCAAACTTGAAACAACTTGAGAATCGTCTGGAAGATATCCGCAAGGAGAAGGACGCAGCGGTTCAAAGCCAAGAATTCGAGAAGGCAGCTGCACTTCGTGATACAGAGCAAAAAATTCGTGAAGAGCTGGACGTTACGAAAAATCAATGGAAAGAAAAACAAGGTCGCACGGATTCCGAAGTTACACCAGAGGATATTGCTCAGGTTGTAGCAAGCTGGACGGGTATTCCTGTTAGCAAACTAGCGGAAGAAGAGACTGAACGTTTGCTCAAAATGGAAGAGATACTACATGGCCGACTTATTGGGCAAGACGAAGCGGTTAAATCGGTATCACGCGCTATTCGTCGGGCACGTGCGGGTCTTAAGGATCCTAAACGTCCGATCGGCTCATTTATTTTCTTAGGACCTACAGGCGTAGGTAAAACGGAGCTGGCTAGAGCACTTGCTGAGGCTATGTTCGGTGACGAGAATGCAGTTATCCGTATCGACATGTCAGAATATATGGAGAAGCATTCAACTTCTCGCCTTGTAGGAGCGCCTCCGGGTTATGTTGGCTACGAAGAAGGCGGTCAATTGACTGAGAAGGTTCGTCGCAAACCTTACTCCGTTGTTCTACTTGATGAGATCGAGAAAGCACATCCGGAAGTATTCAATATTCTGCTTCAGGTACTGGAAGATGGCCGATTAACGGATTCCAAAGGCCGAGTGGTCGATTTCCGTAATACCTTGATTATCATGACTTCCAACGTCGGTGCTGATCAAATTAAACGCAATACTTCGCTTGGCTTTACAGCTGTTCAGGACGCGGGTCGTGATTTCGCGCAAATGAAAGATAAAGTGTTAGCAGAGCTGAAGAAAAGCTTCCGTCCTGAGTTCTTGAACAGGATTGATGAGACTATCGTGTTCCACTCCCTAGGAGAGGAGCATATTGCTCAAATCGTAACGCTTATGTCGGATGAACTGCGTAAACGTCTACGTGAGCAAGAGGTTGATTTCGATCTGACGGATGCAGCGAAGAACTTCCTAGCGAAGGAAGGCTTCGATCCTCAGTACGGAGCTCGTCCATTACGCCGCGCTATCCAGAAGCATATCGAGGATCGCTTATCCGAAGAATTGCTAATGGGCAATATACAAAAAGGCGATAAATTTAAGATTGATGAAAAGGATGGCGGTCTCACCGTTACCAAAATCATTCCTGAGCCTGTCTCTGAAGAAGAGTCGGCAACGAAATAAAATATAAACATAAACTGTCTCGCAGAACCAATGGTCCTCTGCGGGACTTTTTATTATGCTAAACAATTGACGATGAGAATCATTATCGTATAATGAGGATAGTACATTCATAGAATAGGAGGAACAACGATGTTTGTTGTTACAAATACGATAAAAGTAAAAAAAGGACATGGCGAGTCGGTAGCCGATCGCTTTCAAAATTCTAAAGGCATTGATTTGTCTCCTGGCTTCGTTCGAATGGAAGTATTGATTACTGAAGGTTTAGAGGAATTTGATGAGCTTAAAGTAAGCACGACTTGGAAAGATAAAGCATCCTTTGAGGGTTGGATGAACAGCGACTCATTCCGCCAAGCTCACGCTCATAAGGGGGCACATCAAAATGGTGGCGAAGGTAAGCAAACCGAGAGTGTAATGCTTGGTTCACAGTTAACGACACATCGTGTATTAGTAGCACGTCAGGCGGAATAACCTCAAAAACATACTGATGTGGATAAGTTATTCACAAGTTACACATGATTAGCAGTATGGGCATAGATAAAATACCGCTCTCTTATCCACTGTGGATAATGGGAGCTTTTTTTATGTTAAAATAAGAATGAACAACGTATGTGGACATGTTGATGACCTGTGGATAATGTTGATTAAATGTGAATAACTCTGGGGATAAAAACGATTTATAGGCTTAAATAGCGATAATATAAAGTAAAACACATGTTCATAATTATTTTGTGGAGAATTTGGGTTTATACAATGAGGATAAAATGGTAAACTTTATATATTGCGATACGAGACAGAATAACTGTTATTTTAGTAAGAAGACTTGTGTGAAATCATCACGTTTAAGGAGTACAGGATGGCTAAAATAAAATCAAAATTTGTTTGCACGGAATGCGGAACCGAATCACCAAAATGGCTCGGTAAATGCCCCGGTTGCCATGCTTGGAACTCCATGCTGGAAGAAAAAGAATCGGTTGTGAAGACGAAGGGTGTTGGATTATCGTCTTTTCATGCGAAAGAAAAGGCACAATCCATCATACATATAGAAAGTGGGAAAGAGCCGCGTATCGAAACTCGAATGGTTGAGCTTAATCGGGTACTCGGCGGAGGCGTGGTTCCAGGCTCACTTATTCTTGTTGGTGGCGATCCAGGCATAGGGAAATCCACGCTGCTGCTGCAAACCTCTCATGCTCTTGCAGTAAAAGGCTTGAGAGTACTTTATATTTCTGGAGAGGAGTCGGTGCGTCAAACTAGGCTTAGAGCGGATCGTCTTGGCGCACTGGCAGAGTCATTGTATGTATTATGCGAGACCAATATGGAGCAAATTAATGAAGCTATTGAGTCGGTTCAGCCTGATTTTCTAGTTATTGATTCCATCCAAACGGTCTATGACCCGGGAATACAATCTGCCCCCGGAAGTGTCTCGCAGGTACGTGAGTGTACTGCTCATTTTATGCGAGTCGCTAAGATTCAAGGTATTGCAACCGTACTTGTTGGTCATGTTACGAAGGAAGGCGCGATTGCAGGCCCAAGAATGCTTGAGCATATGGTGGATTGCGTACTTTATTTTGAAGGTGAACGTCATCATACGTATCGGTTGCTTCGCGCAGTAAAGAATCGTTTCGGTTCAACGAATGAGATAGGTATTTTTGAAATGGGTGAGGATGGTCTTCGTGAAGTATCCAATCCTTCTGAATTATTTTTATCAGAACGTCCATTAGGCGTATCCGGTTCCATAGTCGTTGCCAGCATGGAAGGAACGAGACCGGTTCTTGTGGAGATGCAGGCGCTGGTTACAACGACTAATTTCCCATCGCCGAGAAGGATGTCCACAGGCATCGATCATAATCGGTTGGCTTTAATTATAGCGGTACTGGAGAAACGAAACGGCATGTTCCTCCAAACACAGGATGCTTACTTAAACGTAGCAGGCGGTCTGAAGCTTGATGAGCCTGCAGTAGATCTTGCTGCCGCCGTCAGTATTGCTTCAAGCTTTCGGGATTCGCCTACAAGACCTTATGATGTCGTGTTTGGCGAAGTAGGCTTAACGGGAGAGGTTCGAGCAGTATCACGAGCAGAACAGCGGGTGAAGGAAGCCGAGAAGCTAGGCTTTAAGCGAGTTATTATGCCAGAGAAGAGCATGAAGGGATGGAAGCATCCTGAGGGAATTGAAATCATTGGCGTCAGCACGGTAGCGGAAGCACTTAAGGCAGCGCTTGGATAGGGGGCATATGATGAAGGAACCTACACAGCTTGAAATTATGAATCAGTTATTGCAATTAGTCGCACCAGGCACCCCTTTTCGCGATGGGCTGGAGAACGTGCTTCGCGCCAAAACGGGAGCGCTGATTGTAGTTGGATATAGTCCGGAGGTAATGGAGGTTGTCGATGGCGGTTTCTCCATTAATTGCGACTTCTCTCCGAACTACCTATATGAGCTGGCAAAAATGGACGGCGCTATTATTTTAAGCGAAGATATGCGTCGAATTTTGTATGCCAATACACAGCTCATTCCAAACAGCTCCATTGCTTCAATTGAAACGGGTATACGTCACCGTACCGCGGAGCGTGTTGCAAAACAAACGGGCAGACTCGTCGTATCAATTTCACAGCGGAGAAATATCATTACATTGTACCAAGGCAACCTTCGTTATTCCTTAAAGGATATGGGCGTTATTTTGACGAAGGCCAATCAAGCCATTCAAACGTTGGAGAAATACAAAGCAGTTCTTAGCCAGTCATTTACCAATTTATCAGCACTAGAGTTTGAAGAGCTTGTTACTCTTCAAGAAGTCGCGCATGTTATTCAACGTGTTGAAATGGTTCTTCGTATTAAGATGGAAATCAAGCGTTATGTCAATGAACTGGGCACGGAAGGCCGCTTAATCAGTATGCAAATGGATGAGCTGGTTGGCGGAGTGGAAGAGGATGCTTGGTATTTACTCAAGGATTATGCGAAAGAAAATTCGGATGAGAAGATAAGAGATATTCGTGCTGGTCTGAAGAAGCTAAGCTCGGATGAGCTGCTTGATGCGCCGCCAATTATTCGTTTGATTGGTTATCCACATACGAATAATATGAATGATGAGTCTGTGCTTCCTCGGGGCTATCGACTGCTGAACAAAATACCAAGACTGCCTCTTATTATAATGAATAATTTGATCGAGCAATTTGGTCGTTTACCTCATATTTTGATGGCAACGATTGAAGAGTTGGATGAGGTAGAGGGCATTGGCGAGGTTCGGGCTAGAGCGATTAAGGAAGGTCTTAAGCGAATCCAAGAGCAAATGTTCATTGACAGGCAAATTTAATTCCCATACAATAGATGGAATGTACGCCTAGAACGTTTTGATACATTCCTTATGATTTTAGGGGCATAGTAGAGAAGAGGTGGAAAAGATGATCACAAAATCGATACCGAGCCTTCTCACGGTGGGGAACTTATTCTTAGGAGTAATCGCCATCATTCTTGTTTTTAATGAAAAACCAGATACGGCAGCCATGATGGTATTGATCGCTATGTTACTTGACGGCGTGGATGGGCGCGTAGCGCGTGCGCTGAATGTACAAAGTGAATTCGGCAAGGAGTTGGACTCTTTATCCGATGTTATTTCATTTGGTGTAGCGCCAGCATTTATTATGTATGTAGTCGCATTTCAAGATTTAAATCCAGCTATGGCTTGGATTGTAACGGCATTATTTCCTATATGCGGAGCTCTGCGCTTAGCTCGTTTCAACGTTGTAACGAGTGCGCCGGCAGGTTACTTTATTGGACTTCCAATACCAGCAGCGGGCGGGGTATTAGCAACGCTTGCTTTGTTTGCAAATGATATTTACTTATCGATATTGCTAGGCAGCACTGTGTTGCTTGCCTTACTTATGGTTAGTACCGTTAGATATCCGAATTTTAAGAAAGTCGGTATTCCGAAAAATGCGGTATGGATTGTTCCAATTATTATTTTGATATCCGTTGCATTGGGATTAATATTTAAAAGCCATTTATCAAAAATTGTGTTCGTACCGCTGCTTCTATATGCGCTGTATGGCCTAAAAAAAAACGTTGATCGGCGTCTAAAAAAGCGAAACCGCAAGCGTGGTAAGCTTAAAGATGATCCAGAGGATCTCGTTCATTCTGAACATACGGCTTAGTTCACTTTGTTTAACGATAAGGTAACTAAGGTATTGTTGTTCATTCCTTTCTCTCATAAACGAATAAAAAACCGCCAATTGCTTCCTGATTAAGGGAAAATTGTGCGGTTTTTTTCTTTTTTTAAGAGGGAAATTAGTTTATGTTAGGTTAAACAGGCCTAAAGTCGAGCATTTGTCATATTCGTCTGCAATAACTTCATCCAGTTGAATGTCCATCAAATTGCATAATGCGGTCATATAAAATAGGTTGCGTCCAAGCTCAGACTTAAGTGCTTCGCGGCAATGCTCGCATACGGCTCCTGAGAGATGACTCTGCAGTGTCACTTTGGCGTCCTCAAGATTATGCTCATTGGAGTATTGCTGCTTTCGAGCGTTTAATTCAATACATCCGCAATCCGTAACCGCCTTTGTAACTGCGCGATTTACTGATGCGCCTGACTGTCCGAATTTTGACATGACATCAAGCAAACTGCGGTGCCGAAGCAATAATTCAGATACTTGCTGCTGGAATTGATCCAGTGTAGGAGTACTCATCGGTTCCATCTCTTTCACCAACCTCTCATGAAGTAATCTCACCTCTCATTATAGGCTTCCTTGGATACTTTTTCAAAATGTGAATTATTAAAAATTATAAATGTTTGTAATTATGTTCGCTCCCACGGTTTAGCAAGGCAATTATTGGAACATAATTGTAGTGGAGGTGAACCATAATGGTTAGACGAATAATACAATTAATGGGTTTGCTATTTGGCGGTATGGCAGGCGGTGAGGTTTACGGTTGGGTGAATGGAGGGACCATGTGGCCTGGCTCATCAATAGGTATGCTGCAGCGATCTGGCACTTATTACATGAATGTAGCAGTTGGCGCGGTTTTTGGTCTGGTTGTGGCTACAATGCTTGCAGGACAAGTCATTCGCTATATGCAGAAGGGCGCTGATCAAACAGCGGCAATGCCGATGCAAAAGCTGATTGCAGGAGCATGCGGTTTGCTTGCGGGCTTATTGCTTACCGTATTGATCTATCCAGCAGTGTCTGGACTAGAGGGTATGGGACGTCTTATTCCTGCAGTTATGATGCTATGCTTTGGTTATTTAGGCATGCAAATAGGACTGCGTAAACAGGAAGAGCTTGCAGAAGGATTTATGGCTTTGCTGGAGAGACGCCGTGCTGTTCCGGCAGCAGATGAAGCGGGCGGTTATGAGGAGCATAAGATACTCGATACAAGCGTTATTATTGATGGGCGAATTGCAGACATTTGTAAAACCGGATTTATTGAAGGTACTCTAGTCATTCCTGAATTCGTACTTGAAGAGCTCCAGCATATTGCGGATTCTTCAGATTTGTTGAAGCGGAACAGGGGACGGCGTGGACTTGATATTTTGAACAAAATTCAAAAAGAGCTTGATGTTAAGGTGCTTATTTACGAGGGAGACTTCGAAGAAATCGGTGAGGTTGACAGTAAGCTAGTCAAGCTGGCAAAAGCGCTGCACGGTAAAGTGGTAACGAATGATTTCAACTTAAATAAGGTTTGCGAGCTTCAAGGTGTATCTGTACTGAATATTAATGATTTGGCTAATGCGGTTAAGCCAGTAGTGCTGCCGGGTGAAGAAATTATTGTTCAAGTGATTAAGGATGGGAAAGAACACGGTCAAGGCGTTGCCTATTTGGATGATGGAACGATGATCGTTGTGGAAGGCGGACGTGAATACATCGGTATGACAATGGAGGTTCTTGTGACAAGCGTATTGCAAACATCTGCCGGTAGAATGATATTCGCTAAGCCGAAGCTGTTGGAAAAAGCGCTCTAACAAGGTATGATAGAGATAGTGATTAAAATAAGGATGTATAAGTTTCAATTTGTTCAATGATACTTATATCTCATCGCGTAAGCGGCAATAGTGGTTTACGGATGAACACCGTATGAGGCAGGTTGAATGCATGAGAGCTGATTGGGGAGTCGTTATCGTGGCAGCCGGACGCGGCACGCGCATGGGAACGAAAGAGAGTAAGCAATATTTGCAGCTAGGGGACAAACCTATTCTCGTACATACCTTAGAGCTTTTCCAGTCGATGGATACCGTTAAGGAAGCTGTGCTTGTTGTTGGGAGCGATGATGTACAGAGATGTCGAGAATGGGTAGGTCAATATGCGCTGTCTAAGGTGAAGGCTGTAGTGGCCGGAGGCAAGGAGCGTCAACATTCTGTCCATATCGGACTGCAAGAGCTGACTACGGAATGGGTAATGGTGCATGACGGTGTTAGGCCTCTTGTAACGGCTGATGCTGTACGAGCTTGTTGTGATGCAGCTGAGCAAAGTGGTGCTTCGGTGCTTGCTGTACCTGTTAAAGATACGATTAAACAAGTTAATGAAGCAGGTGTGATTGTTTCAACACCAGATCGGCGAAGCTTGTGGGCGATACAAACGCCGCAAGCTTTTCGACGTGTTCTATTGCTCGAGGCGCATGAGTGCGCTCTCGCTGAAGAGTTTCTTGGCACAGATGATGCCATGGTCGTCGAACGAATGGGTGTTGCAGTAACGGTTGCAGAAGGTGAGTATACCAATATAAAAATTACGACGCCTGAAGATTTACCGTGGGCAGAGTTTTTGCTCGCAAAGCGTCATGCCGCTAAGGCAGAGGGGAACGGTGTGTAAGAATGATTCGAGTAGGACAAGGATTTGATGTGCATCAATTAGTAGAAGGACGTCCATGTATTATCGGAGGCGTAACGATTCCTTACGAGAAGGGACTTCTCGGACATTCAGATGCAGATGTATTGCTTCATGCTGTAACGGATGCGATACTTGGGGCGCTTGGTCTTGGCGATATCGGCAAGCATTTTCCGGATACGGATGCTGCCTATAAAGATGCGGACAGCTTAGTGCTTCTGGAGCGGGTTTGGGAACTTGTGAAGGAACGTGGATATAAGCTAGGCAATATCGATTCCACTATCATTGCGCAGCGTCCAAAAATGCTTCCTTATATTCCGCAAATGGCGGAAATTATTGCAAAAGCATTGGAAGCGGATGTGTCACAGGTGAATGTGAAAGCTACGACAACAGAGCAACTTGGTTTTGCTGGTCGCGGTGAAGGAATTGCAGCACAATCTGTTGTTTGCTTAATTAAAGAAGTGCTATAATCGTTCTCATACTTTCGAAGCAAGTCTTTGCTTCGCAAAGCTTTATTAGTAGATGCTTTCGAAGTAAGCTTTTGCTTCGCAAAACTTTAAGGAGGTAATAAAATGGCACAAGAGGTTCGCGTACGTTATGCTCCGTCTCCAACGGGACATTTACATATCGGTAATGCTAGAACGGCCTTATTTAATTTTTTATTTGCAAGGAACCAAGGTGGTAAGCTAATCGTCCGTATTGAAGATACAGATGTGAAGCGCAATGTAGAGGGCGGGGAAGAAAGCCAGCTCAAATATTTGAAATGGCTCGGAATGGATTGGGATGAGAGCATTGATATCGGAGGCGGTTATGGACCTTATCGCCAGACAGAGCGCCTTGATATATACAAAAAGTATTGGCAGGAGCTAATTGATAAGGGTCTGGCATACCGCTGTTATTGTACAGAGGAAGAGCTGGAACAGGAGCGGGAAGCGCAAACCGTGCGTAATGAGACACCTCGTTATTCCGGACAGCACCGTAATTTGACGGAAGAGCAGCGCCTTGCTTTTGAAGCAGAAGGTCGTATTCCAAGCATACGATTCCGTGTACCAGAGGATCGCACTTATACGTTTGATGACATTGTCAAAGGGACGATCAGCTTTGATACTAAGGAGATGGGCGATTTCGTTATCGTGAAGAAGGATGGCATACCGACCTATAACTTTGCGGTCGTACTTGATGATTACTTAATGAAAATCAGTCATGTATTGCGCGGAGAAGATCATGTTTCCAATACGCCTCGTCAACTGATGATATATGAAGCGTTTGGCTGGGAGCCTCCTAAGTTTGGACATATGACACTAATCGTTAATGAGCAGCGCAAAAAATTGAGCAAACGTGATGAGTCTATTATTCAGTTCATCTCGCAATATGACGAGCTTGGCTATTTGCCAGAAGCTTTGTTTAACTTCATTGCTTTGCTTGGCTGGTCGCCAGAAGGTGAGCAAGAGATGTTTACGCTGGAAGAATTGGTGCAAGTATTTAATCCGGATCGTCTGAGCAAAAGCCCTGCTGTGTTCGACACACAGAAGCTGAGCTGGATGAATAATGAATATTTGAAAAAAGCAGACCTTTCACGTGTTGTTGATATGTGTCTGCCGCATCTTCAAAAAGCAGAGCTTGTTGCGAATGATTTAGATGCAGCTGGTCATGCATGGGTGACGGATCTTGTTGCTCTTCATCAGGACAAGCTGCGTTATGCTTCTGAAATTGTGCCTATGACTGCGCTATTCTTCAGTGACACCGTTACGGACGAAGAGGAAGCAGCGGTTGTTCTTGCAGAGGAGCAGGTTCCTGTTGTTCTTCAAGCTTTCTTGGCTCTAATTGAAGCGGGAGAAACACCTTTCCAATTGGATGGAATCAAAGAAATGATTAAGAAGGTACAAAAGGATACAGGCTTCAAGGGTAAGCAGCTGTTTATGCCGATTCGAGCAGCTCTTACGGGTCAGACTCATGGTCCTGACTTGAATCAATCGCTGGCGCTGCTAGGTAAGGAAAAAGTAATGGATCGCTTACGCAGTCGTCTGGAAAGCTATAGCGTATAGACGATTTAAGGCTTGTTCGTATACCTTCTTAATAATGTCCTTGTCACATTTTTGGGTATTCGGTATACTATGACTAATAAATGAATGAATTGAACGGCCATGAACAGGAGAAGTACGTTTGCCTGTGGATTCGCAGAGAGGACAACCGTCATTCGAATCAATGTCGTATTTCAAACGACTTTACGAATAAGAATGTGGCTGCAAGTTGTCTGGTCCACGGAACGGAATATGCACCTGGGAGCTTTGTTCCGAGCTGCTACAGTAAGATGGATATAACCATGAGGATATGCGGCAACGCAGTATCACGATTGTGGGAAGACATTTTAGCTGAGCGGGGTAGGCAACAACGTATCGTCTGCGTTAAAGACCTCGAGACGGACAACCGCCGACACCTGTCGTAGGTCTGTTCAAGCAGAGTGGAACCGCGAGTTTACACGCCTCTGCAGCATTTAATGCTGCAGGGGCTTTTCTTTTATTTAGAAATATAAGAGTGGACGAAAAAGGAGTCATGACGATGTTTCACCATTTCCGATCGGACATACAGGCTGTTTTTGAAAATGATCCTGCTGCGCGCAGTCGGTTCGAGGTTGTATTCACTTATTCAGGCTTGCACGCCATATGGGCTCATCGCCTTGCCCACCCGCTTTATCGAAGTGGCTGGTTCACGCTGGCCCGTATGATTTCGCAGGTAAGCAGGTTTATGACAGGCATTGAAATACACCCAGGCGCTCAAATAGGAGACCGTCTGTTTATAGATCATGGAATGGGTGTTGTCATTGGAGAAACATGCGAGATTGGCTCCGATGTGGTCATCTATCAAGGCGTCACTCTCGGAGGAACGGGGAAAGAAAAAGGTAAACGTCACCCGACTATTGGCAATAATGTAGTTATAGGCTCGGGTGCTAAAGTTCTTGGTTCTTTTCAGGTAGGCGACTTTTCCAATATTGGATCGAATGCTGTAGTGCTGCGTGAAGTGCCAACTAACAGTACAGTGGTTGGGAATCCTGGTCGCGTTGTTAAGCGTAACGGTGAGCGAGTGGGCGACCGTCTTGATCATAAGCAGCTGCCGGATCCAATAATAGAGATGTTCCGTACAATGCAGAAGGAAATAGATGAATTAAAATCTGAGCTTCAGGAGCTTAGAGAACCTATAGCTGGAGGAGAAATTAGAAAATGACAGTGATGCTGTATAATACATTAACTCGTTTGAAAGAGCCGTTTAAATCTCAGGAACCGGGCAAAGTTAAAATGTACGTTTGCGGTCCGACCGTATACGACTATATTCATATTGGCAATGCAAGACCGGCTATTTTCTTCGATGTGGTTCGCCGCTATTTAGAGGATATCGGAAATGAAGTAAACTACGTTGTGAATTTTACAGATGTAGACGATCGACTCATTCGTAAAGCTGAGCAATCTGGAACAACCGTGCAAGAGGTAGCTGAAACCTATATTGCCGCTTTTTTTGAGGATATTGAATCACTAGGCATTCATAAAGCTACACTTAACCCGCGCGTGACGGATCATATCCCGCAAATCATTACGTTTATTCAAGGCTTAATAGATAAAGGTTATGCTTATGAGAGTGAAGGGGATGTATATTTCCGTACCTCTGCCTTTGCTGATTATGGAAAGCTGTCGCATCAAAATATTGATGAGCTTCAATTTGGCATTCGGATCGAGGTTGGCGATCGCAAAGCGGATCAGCAGGACTTTGTACTATGGAAAGGTGCGAAACCTGGAGAGATTAAGTGGGAGAGTCCATTTGGAGAAGGGCGCCCGGGCTGGCATATTGAATGCTCGGCTATGGCTCGCGCTTACCTTGGCGATACGCTTGATATTCATGGAGGCGGACATGATCTGCAATTCCCTCATCATGAGTGTGAAGTTGCGCAGTCTGAAGCATTGACGGGCAAACCTCTTGCTAACTATTGGATGCATAATGGATATATCCACATCAATAATGAGAAAATGTCCAAATCACTAGGTAATGGCATCTCCGTGCATGAGCTGGTGAAGCGGGTTAAGCCGCATGCTATTCGGTATTTCATGCTCGCTACGCATTACCGCAGCCCGTTGAACTTCAATGAGGAGACGGTTGCACAAGCTGAGAAGAGCGTAGAGAGGATTGCGAATTGCGCAGCCAATCTCAAGCATAGACTTTCAACGGTAAGCGAAGAGAAGCTTTCAATAGAAAGCAACTCGGGTCTTGTAGCTTCCGGCGAAGCGGGTCTTGATGAGAAATTGAAGGCGATATACGAGCAATTCCATGCCAAAATGAGTGATGATTTTAATACACCTGATGCGATTACGTCTATTTTTGATCTTGTAGCAGAAGCAAATCAATATATGAATCGTGACGATGCAACCGCTGCGGGACTGAGTGCTCTGCTTACATTATTGGAGCGAATGGATGCTGTACTTGGTATTCTTCCTCAACAAAAAGAAGATGCTGAGCTGCTGGATTCAGACATTGAGCAGCTTATAGTAGAGCGTACTGAAGCTCGCCAAACGAAAAATTGGGCAAGAGCCGATGAAATTCGCGACCTGCTCATTGAAAAAAATATTGTTCTTGAAGATACCCCGCAAGGTATTCGCTGGCGGCGCAAATGAGCGGGGGAGTAGATTCAAACCAATTGCTCTTTCATTTACCGGCCAAAAAACCGCAGTTAATGAGTCCTATCGTACTAGCGTATATAGGTGATGCTGTATTTGAACTTTTGGTAAGGCAGTATTTAATTTCGCAGCCTAATCAGAAATCACATCATCTGCACCGTGAAGCGACAAAATTTGTTTCTGCGAAAGGCCAAAAGAGAATTTTAGAGCTATGGCAGCCTCATTTGACGGAAGAGGAGGCGGACGTCGTCCGCCGAGGCCGCAATGCCAAATCTGGATCTGCACCGAAAAATGCAGATCTTGCCGATTATCGTCTCGCAACTGCTCTGGAGAGCTTGGTCGGATATTTATACTATGAAGGCCGTATCGATAGGCTGGAGCATTTGTTTGCAGTGGCTTTCGGTAAACAAGGGGAATAGGAACGGAATAGATAGATTAACGTGTAACTAAAAAATATTATAGGAGGGTACTAATGACTGAGGAAATGAATCAAGAGGAAATGATCGCCGGAAAGCATCCCGTGCTTGAAGCACTGCGTTCCGGTAGAGAAATTAATAAGATATGGATTGCTGACGGTGCTCAAAAGAGCTTGACGCAACCGATTGTGGCAGAAGCCAAGGGACAAGGTATCGTTGTACAATTTGTTGATAAAAGAAAACTGGACGGCTTGGTGCCGGGTGTTACTCATCAAGGAGTAGTTGCACAAGCAGCAGCATTTGCTTATGTGGATGTAGAAGAAATCCTAGAAATCGCTAAGAAGCGGGAAGAGGTTCCTTTTATTCTACTTTTGGATGAAATTGAGGATCCTCATAATTTGGGATCCATTTTGCGGACAGCGGAGTGTACGGGTGTGCATGGCGTTATTATTCCAAAACGTCGTTCGGCAGGACTGACGGCTACTGTTTCGAAAATATCAGCGGGTGCAGCTGAGCACGTGCCTGTGGCACGGGTAACAAACTTAGCGCAAACAATAGACAAGCTCAAGGAAGCTGGCGTTTGGGTAGCGGGTACTGACCTGAGTGCAAAGCAAGATGTATATAAAATGAAGTTTGATATGCCGCTTGTTGTCGTTATTGGTAATGAAAGCAAAGGAATGGGCAGACTGATCAAAGAAAAATGCGATTTCCTGGTGAAGCTGCCTATGCTTGGTCAATTAAATTCACTGAATGCTTCTGTTGCGGCAGGTGTATTGATGTATGAGGTAGTGCGGCAGCGTCGGAGCGTCTAGTACATGAATCGGCGCGACGATATTTTATTAGTCGACGGCTACAATATCATTGGCGCTTGGCCTATGCTCGAGAAGTTAAAGGAATACGATTTGGAGGAAGCGCGTGATAAGCTTCTTAATATGCTTGCCGACTATCAAGGCTACACGGGGATGATCGTATATGTCGTATTTGATGCTCATCAGGTACCTGGGCTTGGTGCGACTTATCGACATCACAAGCTGACAATAGTATATACGAAAGAAAAGGAAACGGCAGATGAGTGTATCGAACGACTTTGCTCTGAGTTATTTGCCAGGCGCAGAAATATATATGTAGCAACGTCTGATATGGTGGAGCAGCATGTAGCATTTGGCAAAGGTGCGCTGCGTCTTTCAGCGCGCGAGCTTCTTATAAATATCAATCAAAATCGCAAAGATATGGAACAAACATTGCGTGACGACAAGCCTTTAAAAAGAAATACAGTGGATGGAATAGTCAGTTCTGAGGTGCTGTCTCAACTTGAGAAGTGGCGCCGCGGAGAAAAATAAGGGTAACATTTCTAATGAAGTTTGTGACAGGTGTTATGAGCATGTTACATTTGAATGGCACAAAGTTACATTTTTTCTAGTAAATCGATGGTTTTCGGTGGGCCGATTGGTTGACGTTGTAAGGTTACATAATGTATACTAGCTCTATTATTAGGTGCAGAGAGTATCACTTTTCGAGATTCTAAGATGCTATCTTATATCGCGAAATGATGCAGAACGCTAAATAGAGGCAACTGACTGAACGGTTTACGTGAAGAAGAATCTAGCGGTGTACGCCTTGCAGGCCGGAGGGATAGTTCGTGAGTATCGACCTCAAAGAATGGAGTACGCTTGAGTATGACAGCAGTACGGACGAGGATATCGTCGAGGCGGTCCGCAATGGCGACAGCATGGCACTGGAATATTTAATTAATAAATATAAGAATTTTGTGAGAGCAAAAGCGCGCTCCTATTTTCTTATAGGTGCGGATCGTGAAGACATCGTGCAGGAGGGTATGATTGGCCTCTACAAAGCAATTCGTGATTTTAAAGGAGACAAGCTTGCGAGCTTTAAAGCCTTTGCAGAATTGTGTATAACTAGGCAGATTATTACCGCTATCAAGACAGCCACGCGTCAGAAACATATCCCACTTAATTCCTACGTATCGCTCGATAAGCCTATCTACGATGAAGATTCGGATCGTACACTACTTGATGTCATTTGTGGAACACGGGTTTCTGACCCAGAAGAATTAATCATTAATCAAGAAGAGTTTATTGGTCTGGAAGACAAGATGTCCGAAATATTAAGTGATCTTGAACGCAAGGTGCTTATGCTGTATTTGGATGGAAGGTCTTATCAGGAGATTGCTGTCGATTTGGACAGGCATGTCAAATCAATCGACAACGCGCTGCAACGTGTAAAGCGTAAGCTTGAACGTTACTTGGAAGTCAGAGACATTAGCGGATAGCCGCATTCATACGTTTATAAATATATGAAGGGCTGTCTTCTAATTGGCGGTGTCCAAGAGGATAAACAGCTTTTTCTGTTTTAAAAAGGGTTTAACTAGACTATACTGGTAGGGACGAACCCGATGTTATAGCTTTTGACAATTTTTTGTATACCAACCGTCTATCTTTTACATTGACACGGAAATTACGCTGTGATAAAGTGTTTAGGTAGGCCTTAATTCGAGGTTTTTTTCGTTTTGACGTCGGAATCAATGAACTTTCACATAGAGCTTCATGATTCGTATTTTGTAGCAGTTCGGGAGGTGTAATTCAATGCGGGTTATTATCACGTTGGCATGCACAAACTGCAAACAGAGAAACTATGCGAGCAGCAAGAACAAACGCAATCACCCCGACCGCATCGAGTTGAAGAAGTTTTGCAAGTTCTGTAACGAGCAGACTCCTCATCGCGAGACGAGATAGTCAAATGGAGGTGTGACCGTGGCATTTTTGGCTAAACTAAAGCAAAGCTTTGGTACAACGTTTAGTTTTTTTGCCGACAGCTGGGCAGAACTTAAGAAGGTTCGCTGGCCAAGCCGTAAAGAGTTGACAAGCTATTCGATCGTTGTTTTGCTTACGATTACGCTTGTGACTGTTTACTTCTGGCTTCTTGACATCGGGATCTCGTCTCTGGTTGAACTCATTGTTTAAGAAGGGTCCAAAGGTGGATTTGTGATGGAAAAAAGATGGTACGTCGTGCATACCTACTCCGGCTATGAGAACAAAGTAAAAGCCAATTTGGAGCGTCGTGTTGAATCGATGGGCATGGAAGACAAAATCTTCCGTGTGCTTGTTCCTATGGAAGAAGAAGTGGTAGAAAAGGACGGTAAGAAAAAGACTGTTCAACGTAAAGTCTACCCCGGATATGTTCTTGTGGAAATGGTACAAACAGATGATTCTTGGTACGTTGTTCGTAATACGCCAGGTGTAACTGGATTTGTAGGATCAACTGGATCCGGCTCAAAGCCGATTCCTCTATTGCCTGATGAAGTGGAGCAGATTCTGAAACACATGGGCATGGAAGAACCGAAGCCGAAAATCGAGTTTGAACTGAAAGAAACAGTTCGCGTCAAAGTAGGTCCTTTCGCAGATTTTGTTGGTACAGTAGAAGAAATTTTACTGGACAAAGCGAAGTTGAAGGTCCATGTCAACATGTTTGGCAGGGAAACCCCAGTTGAGCTGGATTACACTCAGGTGGAGAAAATTTAATATCTGAGTCTCAATTCATTGGAGTTATCCGATGGATGTTTGATCGCGGAGTGATTAAATCGTTTCGGCGAATTCTATTGCTTACGTATGGAATACAGGGTAAGGAGGTGTGTCAGGCATGGCAAAAAAAGTCATTAAAATGGTTAAATTGCAAGTTTCTGCTGGTAAAGCAAACCCAGCGCCGCCGATCGGTCCAGCACTAGGTCAAGCAGGCGTTAACATCATGGCGTTTTGTAAAGAGTTTAATGCTCGTACCGCAGATCAAGCAGGCTTGATTATTCCAGTCGTTATTACAGTATTTGAAGACCGTTCCTTTACATTCGAAACTAAAACGCCGCCGGCAGCAGTATTGCTTCGCGTCGCAGCTGGAATCGAAAAAGGTTCAGGCGAACCTAACAAGAAAAAGGTCGCTACTGTAAAACGTGACAAAGTTCGCGAAATCGCTGAGCAAAAAATGCCCGATCTAAACGCAGCATCCGTGGAATCGGCTATGCGTATGGTTGAAGGTACTGCTCGCAGCATGGGCGTAACTATCGTCGACTAATTCGCTTCGTTCATTTTGAACGATTGCGTAGACTTGCCTAGCGCAAGTAACTAGGCAGCTCGCTTTGCATAGCTTCGGCTTTTGCAAGTGGGAGGATCATCCCTAGGAGGATGTTCCGCTACAACCACATGAGGAGGAAATTACAATGGCTAAACATGGTAAAAAATATGTAGAAGCTGCTAAGCTTATTGATAGCGAAGCAACATACGAGCCTTTAGAAGCGATTGAGCTTGTTAAAAAGGCTGCGACTGCTAAATTCGACGAGTCCGTTGAAGTAGCTGTTCGTTTGGGTGTAGACCCTCGTAAACAAGACCAAGCCGTTCGTGGCGTAGTAGTACTTCCACACGGTACTGGTAAAACAAAACGCGTTCTCGTTTTCGCAAAAGGCGAAAAAGTGAAAGAAGCGGAAGCTGCGGGTGCTGACTTTGTTGGCGATGCAGACATGATCAACAAAATTCAACAAGGCTGGTTCGAATTCGACGTTTGCGTAGCAACGCCGGACATGATGGCTGAGGTTGGTAAACTTGGACGTATTCTTGGTGGTAAGGGCTTGATGCCGAACCCTAAAGCTGGTACAGTAACGTTTGACGTTGCTAAAGCCGTTCAAGAAATCAAAGCTGGTAAAATCGAGTACCGTCTTGACAAAGCAGGTCAAATCCATGCGCCAATCGGTAAAGTATCTTTTGATGCTGTGAAACTCAATGAGAATCTTAAAGCATTGATCGACGCTCTAAACCGTGCAAAACCGGCTGCAGCTAAAGGGGTTTACCTGAAAAACATCGCCGTTGCTTCGACAATGGGTCCTGGTGCACGCGTTTCATCTGCATCATACCGTTAAGAAGAACGGAAATTAAATTCGAATACGCATACCGTAGACAGTAGGTGCCTTAAGGCTTAATTTCCTACCGAGGTGTTATGATAAAACGTTTGTGAGCAATATTCGACCCCATGGGTTGATGCGCGATAACGACATCATGGCCTTCGCAGTCTTTTGCGAAGGCCTTTCTCATGCATCGAGGCGTGGAAAGCCCGTCGTATTAACGGAATGTATACTATTACGGGAGGTGTACAGTTTGGCTAACGCAAATATCATCCAAGAGAAACAAGAGGCAGTTGCTGTTATTGCAGCGAAAATTGCTGCTAGCTCCAGTACTGTTGTTGCTGACTATCGTGGATTGAACGTTGCGCAAGTAACAGAACTTCGGAAACAGCTTCGTGAAGCAGGTATCGAATTCCAAGTTCTTAAAAACTCGCTCGTTCGCCGCGCAACTGAAGGTACAGATTATGTGGAATTGAACAATATTCTAACAGGTCCTACCGCTATTGCATTCGGTAATGAAGATGCTGTTGCTCCAGCAAAAATTTTGAACGATTTTGCTAAGAAAAATGACGCTTTGAAACTTAAAGGCGGCATTGTTGAAGGTAAAGTCGTAAGCATGGAAGAGATCCAAGCACTTGCGGAACTTCCGTCCCGCGACGGTTTGCTTTCAATGCTCCTCAGCGTATTGCAAGCCCCTATGCGCAACTTCGCGCTTGCGGTTAAAGCAGTCGGTGAGAAACAAGAAGCACAAGAAGCTTAAGAATTTAATTCTTATTGCAATGAACCGGCGAATGTCGGATGTATCATAAACCAAAAAAATAAACCAAATACCTGGAGGTATAACCATGTCTAAAGAACAAATCTTAGAAGCGATTAAAGTTATGAACGTTCTTGAACTGAACGAACTTGTTAAAGCAATTGAAGAAGAATTCGGCGTTACTGCTGCAGCTCCTGTAGCAGCTGGCGGCGGCGCAGCAGCAGCTGTTGCTGAGCAAACTGAATTTGACGTTATCCTTAACGGCGCTGGCGCTTCAAAAATCAACGTAATCAAAGTTGTTCGCGAAATCACAGGTCTTGGCCTGAAAGAAGCGAAAGACTTGGTTGACAATGCTCCTAAAGCTGTTAAAGAAAAAGTTGCAAAAGAAGAAGCTGAAGCTGTTGCAGCTAAACTTACTGAAGCAGGCGCTTCTGTAGAAGTTAAGTAATTTTTCTTTAAAAAAATACAGCTGGTCATGTGAACTTACAACGGATCGGCTGACGAGCCCCTTGAACCGTCAGGTTTCAAGGGGTTCGTTCTATGTTAAATGATAAGAATGTATAAGGTTCGACCTTATACATTCTTATCTTTCTACAGAATCGTGAAGAGAAGACGGGAGAGAATGGCTTATGTCGAATCATTATTACTCCCAGAACCCGGAAGTGAAGCATAATCGTCATATTCACGAGGTGTCTCTTCGAGGAATGCCTTTCCGATTTGTGACGGATGCCGGCGTTTTCTCCAAATCAGGTATTGATTTTGGGAGCAGGGTATTAATAGATGCACTAGAATTAGACTCTAGCGCGAGAGTGCTAGATGTCGGCTGCGGTTATGGACCAATCGGATTAACAATAGCTAAGTTAGATGAGAAAGCTAAAGTTACGATGATTGATATTAATGAAAGAGCTGTTGAACTTGCAAAAGAAAATGCAAAGCTCAATGGCATTTCGAATGTCACTGTTTTACAAAGTGATGTCTATGAAGCAGTTAAGGAAAAGAAATTCGATACAATTGTAACTAACCCGCCGATTCGTGCAGGTAAGGAAACGGTTCATCGTATTTTTGAAGAAGGCTTTGAGTTACTAGAGCAAGGCGGCAGCATGTGGGTCGTCATTCAGAAGAAGCAAGGAGCACCATCGGCAGCAGCGAAATTAGAGCAGCTTTTTGGTGATGTGGAAGAAGTTACGAAGGATAAAGGCTATCGCATTTTTCGAGCAGTAAAGGAATGATTGATTGCCCAAAAATTGGTTTTTAAAATTCCTTCGAAAAACGCATAAAATTAATTGACTTGACATTTTCAATATGGTATTATTATTAAATGTCAGCATTAAATTGGGCTCAATCTCTTTAGTTAACTAAAATGTCAAGTGTGATTTTAAAGCGCGGATTGCATAAGATTTACACATTTGACGTATAATGTTTACGTTTTGGGCAAAATTATTGGATATGAGACTATCGCGCCGCGCTGCGACTGTTAACTGCCGGAACATGCTCTTTTTTCGAACCATTCGATAAGGGCTTTTCTTTATTTGACTATATGGACGGCTGGTCCGTCTATGGTGACGCAGTATATATCGATGCTGTGAGACAGACATGAGGGGTGAGGTTAAGTTGGCAGGACAACTTGTTCAGTATGGTCGGCGTGCGCGCAGAAGCTACGCCCGAATCAACGAGGTGCTGGAAGTCCCGAACCTGATTGAAATCCAACAAAAATCGTATGAGAAGTTTTTGGATAGCGACTTAATTGAGTTGTTCCAAGATATTTCTCCGATTTCGGACTTTACGGGCAATCTATCGCTTGAGTTTATCGACTATAGCTTAGGCGAACCGAAATATTCGGTCGATGAATCAAAAGAGCGCGACGTGACGTATGCAGCTCCTTTACGCGTTAAGGTAAGACTTTTTAATAAGGAGACCGGCGAAGTAAAGGAACAAGAAGTTTTCATGGGGGATTTCCCGCTTATGACAGAGACGGGCACGTTTATTATAAACGGAGCCGAACGTGTTATTGTCAGCCAATTGGTTCGATCCCCAAGTGTGTACTTCAGCACGAAGGTCGATAAGAACGGGAAAAAGAACTACACAGCAACGGTTATTCCTAACCGTGGCGCTTGGCTTGAGCTTGAAACTGATGCGAAGGATATCATCTATGTTCGTATTGACCGCACCCGGAAAATTCCGGTAACGGTACTTTTGCGTTCACTTGGATTCGGTACTGATGCTGAAATTCTTGAGCTTCTTGGCCACGATGAGTACATTCGTAACACGCTTGACAAGGATAACACGGATTCAACTGAGAAAGCTTTGATCGAAATTTATGAGCGTCTCCGTCCGGGTGAGCCACCGACTTTGGATAATGCGAAGAGCTTGCTAGTAGCACGTTTCTTTGATCCAAAAAGATATGACTTGGCCAACGTTGGCCGTTACAAAATAAACAAGAAGCTCCATATCAAGAATCGTTTGTTTAATCAGCGTCTTGCGGAAAACTTAGTTGATCCGACTACTGGCGAAATTATCGCTGAGTCCGGTCAAATGATTGACCGCCGTTTGCTTGATGAAATTCTCGAGAAGCTTGAGAAGGATGTAGGCTTCAAAACTTATCATGTAGCTAACGGTGTTTTGGATGCTGATAGTATTCCACTACAAACCATTAGCGTATTCTCACCTTACGATGAAACTAAAGTTATTAAAGTAATTGCGAATGGCATTATTGATAAATCCGTTAAGCATATTACGCCTGCGGATATCATTTCTTCCATTAACTACTTCATTAACTTGTTGCATGGCGTTGGCAGCACGGATGATATCGATCATCTTGGTAACCGTCGTCTGCGTTCAGTAGGTGAATTGCTTCAAAACCAATTCCGTATCGGTTTGTCTCGTATGGAGCGCGTTGTTCGCGAGAGAATGTCCATTCAAGATGCGAATGCGATTACGCCGCAAGCGTTAATTAACATTCGTCCGGTAATTGCATCAATAAAAGAGTTCTTCGGCTCCTCGCAGCTTTCCCAGTTTATGGACCAAACGAATCCGCTTGCTGAGCTGACGCATAAGCGTCGTCTATCTGCACTCGGACCCGGCGGTTTGACTAGGGAACGCGCAGGCTTTGAAGTCCGTGACGTCCATCACTCCCATTACGGGCGTATGTGTCCGATCGAGACGCCAGAGGGACCAAACATCGGGTTGATCAACTCCTTGTCTTCCTTCGCCCGCATCAATGAATACGGCTTTATTGAAGCTCCGTATCGTTGGGTGGATCCGAAAACCGGTATTGTTACAGAGCAAATTGCTTATTTGACTGCCGATGAGGAAGATAACTACGTAATCGCGCAAGCGAATGCTAGGTTGAATCCAGATGATACCTTCGCTGAGGAAAACACAATTGTTCGTTATAATAAACAAGCAGATAACATCCTAACTATGCCAAGTGAACGCGTTGACTACATGGACGTATCACCGAAGCAAGTTGTGTCGGTTGCAACAGCATTGATTCCATTCTTGGAAAACGATGACTCCAACCGTGCGCTCATGGGATCAAACATGCAACGTCAAGCAGTTCCTCTTCTTATTCCTAGATCACCACTTGTTGGTACTGGAATGGAGCATAAGGCTGCTAAGGATTCTGGTGTATGTATTGTATCCAAGCATGACGGAGTTATCGAACGTTCATCTGCAAATGAAATTTGGCTGCGTCGCGTAGAGGAAATCGACGGCAAGTCCGTTTCAGGCGACTTGGTAAAACATAAACTACACAAGTTTATGCGTTCTAACCAAGGAACGTGCATCAACCAACGTCCACTTGTACGCAAAGGCGACGTTATCAAGAAAGGCGATATTCTTGCAGATGGTCCTTCCACTGAAAAAGGCGAATTAGCTCTTGGCCGTAACGTTGTCGTTGCGTTCATGACGTGGGAAGGCTACAACTACGAGGATGCTATCTTGCTAAGCGAAAGACTTGTGAAAGAAGATGTGTACACATCTATTCACATTGAAGAATATGAGTCTGAAGCTCGTGATACGAAGCTTGGACCAGAAGAAATCACGCGCGACATTCCTAATGTCGGTGAAGATGCTCTTCGCAACCTTGATGAGCGCGGAATCATTCGTGTTGGTGCTGAAATCGGCGCTGGCGATATCCTTGTTGGTAAAGTAACGCCTAAAGGTGTAACTGAACTGACTGCGGAAGAAAGATTGCTGCACGCTATCTTCGGTGAGAAGGCTCGTGAAGTTCGTGATACATCACTGCGCGTACCTCATGGTACAGACGGTATCGTTGTAGACGTTAAAGTATTTACTCGCGAGAATGGTGATGAATTGCCACCTGGCGTTAACCAATTGGTTCGTGCATATATCGCTCAAAAACGGAAAATTTCCGAAGGCGATAAAATGGCCGGACGTCATGGTAACAAAGGGGTTATCGCTCGTATTATGCCGGAAGAAGATATGCCATTCCTTCCAGACGGCACTGCAGTAGAAGTTGTTCTTAACCCGCTAGGGGTTCCTTCGCGGATGAACATCGGTCAGGCTCTTGAGGTTCACTTGGGTATGGCTTGTAAGCATCTCGGCATTCATGCAGCAACACCGGTATTTGATGGTGCTCGTGAGAATGACGTTTTCGATACTATGGAAGAAGCCGGTATGCAACGTAACGGTAAAACCGTTCTGTATGATGGTCGGACTGGTGAGAATTTCGAACGTGAAGTTACAGTTGGGGTCATGTACATGATCAAACTAGCGCACATGGTCGATGACAAAATCCATGCCCGTTCTACTGGCCCTTACTCACTTGTTACTCAGCAGCCGCTGGGTGGTAAAGCGCAGTTCGGTGGACAACGTTTCGGGGAGATGGAGGTATGGGCGCTTGAGGCTTACGGCGCTGCATATACGCTTCAAGAAATCTTGACCGTTAAATCCGATGACGTGGTTGGTCGTGTGAAAACGTACGAATCTATCGTCAAAGGTGAAAATGTACCAGAACCAGGTGTTCCTGAGTCCTTCAAAGTATTGATCAAAGAGCTTCAAAGCTTAGGTATGGATGTCAAAATCCTAGCTGAGAATGAAGAAGAGATCGAGATGAAAGAAATGGACGATGAAGACGAGGCTACTGGCGACAAGCTTAATCTAAATATTGAAGGTGCCGAAGCAGGCGCTGCTGAATAAACTAGTTTCTGGATTCCGTCAGATGGTCACGCGCCTCTGACGGAATCTAGCTGATTAGAAAGACATTGTCATACATGACGGAGGAGGGTTGCTCCTTGTTGGACGTGAACAACTTCGAGTATATGAAAATCGGTCTGGCTTCGCCGGATAAAATTCGCTCGTGGTCCCGCGGAGAAGTTAAGAAACCGGAGACGATCAACTACAGGACCTTAAAACCGGAGAAGGAAGGACTCTTCTGCGAGAAAATTTTTGGACCTACAAAAGATTGGGAATGTCATTGCGGTAAATACAAACGTGTTCGCTATAAAGGCGTAGTTTGTGATCGCTGTGGTGTTGAAGTAACACGTGCGAAAGTTCGTCGTGAGCGTATGGGTCATATTGAGCTAGCAGCTCCTGTTTCTCATATTTGGTACTTTAAAGGGATTCCAAGCCGTATGGGTCTTGCACTGGATATGTCCCCTCGTTCACTTGAGGAGATCATTTACTTTGCATCCTATGTTGTAACGGATCCAGGTGATACCCCTCTTGAGAAGAAACAGCTTCTTTCGGAGAAAGAATACCGCAGCTACCGGGAGAAATACGGGTATGGTTTCCATGCTGGTATGGGCGCCGAGGCTGTTAAGAAGCTTTTGCAGGATATCGATGTAGAGAAAGAACTAGAGCAATTGAAGGAAGAATTGCGTACTGCTCAAGGGCAACGACGCAACCGCGCCATCAAACGTCTTGAAGTAGTCGAAGCATTCCGCAATTCCGGCAATGAGCCTGAATGGATGATTCTTGATGTTCTTCCGGTCATTCCTCCTGAGCTTCGTCCAATGGTACAGCTAGATGGAGGACGTTTTGCAACGTCTGACCTCAATGACCTGTATCGTCGTGTTATTAACCGTAACAACCGTCTGAAGCGTCTTCTTGATCTTGGCGCGCCTGACATTATCGTTCAAAATGAAAAACGGATGCTTCAGGAAGCTGTTGATGCTTTGATCGATAACGGTCGTCGCGGACGCCCGGTAACGGGTCCTGGTAACCGTCCTCTTAAATCCCTCAGCCACATGCTGAAAGGTAAACAAGGACGTTTCCGTCAGAACTTGCTCGGTAAACGGGTTGACTATTCTGGTCGTTCGGTTATCGTAGTTGGTCCTAACTTGAAAATGTTCCAGTGCGGTCTTCCTAAGGAAATGGCACTAGAGCTCTTCAAACCGTTCGTAATGAAAGAGCTTGTCAACAAAGGCTTAGCTCATAACATTAAGAGCGCGAAGCGTAAGGTCGAGCGTGTGAGCCCTGAGGTATGGGATGTTCTTGAGGAAGTTATCAAGGAACACCCGGTTCTACTCAACCGTGCTCCGACGCTTCATAGACTCGGTATTCAAGCGTTTGAACCGATTTTGGTTGAAGGCCGTGCAATTAAGCTTCATCCTCTCGTATGTACAGCTTACAATGCTGACTTCGATGGTGACCAAATGGCTGTTCACGTTCCATTGTCTGCTGAAGCACAAGCGGAAGCTCGTTTGCTCATGCTTGCATCAGGCAATATCTTGAATCCAAAAGACGGTAAACCGGTTGTAACACCATCGCAGGATATGGTACTAGGAAGCTTCTACTTAACGATGGATAACAAAGATGCTAAAGGAAGCGGTTCTGTATTCGGAACGGTTAACGAAGCGATCTCTGCTTACCAACGTGGAATTGTTTCCTTGCATGCTAGAATTATTATTCCTGTGCGTGTTCTTAAAAAAGTAAACTTCACTGAGCAACAACAAAATTCATTGCTTGTTACTACAGTTGGTAAAGTAATCTTCAACGAAATTTTCCCTGAAGATTTCCCTTATATCAACGAAGCGACAAAAACGAATCTGTTGCACGGTACACCTGATAAATATTTCGTATACGAAAAAGGCGCCGATCTTCCGAAATTCATGGATGCAATCGAAACGCCGGGTGCGGTAGGCAAGGATTATCTCGCATTAGTTATTGCTGAGTGTTTCCGTAAATACCACACAACGCTTACTGCGATGCTTCTTGATCGTATTAAGCAGCTTGGTTTCACTTACTCTACTAAGGCCGGTATTACAATCGGTGTTGCCGATGTTATCGTTCCGAAAGAGAAAACCGAAATCCTGGCAAGATCTGATGAAAAAGTCGCAACCGTTATGAATCAATACCGCCGAGGTTTGATCACGAACGAAGAGCGTTATGACCGTATCATCACGATTTGGGGTAAATGTAAAGACGAGCTCACCGAGATTCTTATGAAATCGATGGATCGTTATAACAACATCATGCTTATGGTGGACTCCAAAGCACGGGGTAACAAATCTCAAATTACACAGCTTGGCGGTATGCGTGGTCTGATGGCGAATCCATCCGGTCGTATCATCGAGTTGCCAATCAAATCAAACTTCCGCGAAGGTCTTACTGTACTCGAGTACTTTATCTCGACTCACGGAGCACGTAAAGGTTTGGCCGATACAGCACTTCGTACAGCCGATTCCGGTTACTTGACTCGTCGTCTAGTTGACGTTGCACAAGACGTAATCGTTCGTGAAGATGATTGCGGTACGGACAAAGGCTTCAGCGTTAGCAAAATTCAAGACGGTAAAGAGGTTATTGAAGATCTTTATGACCGTATTGAAGGCCGCTATGCTTTTGAAACTGTTCGTAATCCAAAAACAGGTGAAATCATTGTTAACCGCAGTGAGCTCATCGATTCACACAAAGCCGATGCAATCATCGATGCTGGTGTTGAAAAGCTGCAAATTCGTTCCGTACTCAGCTGTCGTGCTCGTCACGGCGTATGTAAAATTTGTTACGGACGTAATCTAGCTACTGGTAAACACGTTGAGATTGGGGAAGCAGTAGGTATTATTGCAGCTCAATCAATCGGTGAGCCAGGAACACAGTTGACGATGCGTACGTTCCATACGGGCGGCGTTGCCGGCGATGATATCACTCAAGGTTTGCCGCGTATTCAAGAGTTGTTTGAGGCGCGTAATCCGAAAGGTCAAGCGATCATTTCTGAGCTTGATGGTGTTATCAAAGAAATTCGCGAAGCTAAGGACCGTCGTGAAATCGAGGTTCAAGGTGAAGCTGAAACGAAAATATATGCGGTTACTTACGGTTCTCGTATTCGCGTTGTGCAGGGTCAACATATCGAAGCCGGCGATGAGCTGACTGATGGTTCAATCGATCCTAAAGATATGCTGCGCATCAAGGGTATCAGAGGCGTACAAAACTACATTCTACAAGAAGTACAGCGCGTTTACCGGAACCAAGGGGTAGAAATCAATGACAAGCACGTTGAGGTCATGATTAAACAGATGCTCCGTAAAATCCGTATCGTAGACGCTGGCGGCACTACACTTCTGCCTGGCGCGTTTGTTGACATTCATGAATATGAATCTCAGAACCGTACTGCCATCTTCGCAGATCTAGAGCCTGCTGTTGCAAAACCTGTATTGCTCGGTATTACGAAAGCATCGCTTGAGACAGATTCATTCTTGTCTGCGGCGTCCTTCCAAGAAACAACTCGTGTATTGACTGATGCGGCTATTAAAGGCAAAGTTGACCAGTTGCTAGGACTGAAGGAAAATGTTATTATCGGTAAGTTGATTCCTGCTGGTACCGGTATGGCACGTTACCGTAATATTCGATTTGCTGGAATGGAAGATGAAACGACTACTGTAGCGGAAGGCGAATTAGAGACTGAAGCAGTTGCGGTTGAGTAATTAATCGTAACAAGTGAAACTCTTTGAAGTCTGACTCTGACATACATCGAAGGAGCGTTACATCCACTGCTTCATTTGCTAGCAGTGGATGACCGCTCTTTCGCATGTTTATAGTAAATCGTTAGATTCATAAAGCATATGAATGAATATTTCAGAAGGCTCTTGACATGTGCACAACTTAGGTGATACTATATCGAAGTGTGCCTAATTGTGAAATGGCTAAATGGAAGAATTGAAGGTGATTTCATGCAGTTCAAAGTCGGCGCAAAGCAGACAATGAAGATGCTCGAGTTACAGCAAGCCATTGAAGTCCATGTTGCACGAAATGCAGATCCGCAGATGAAAGAGAAGATTGTTCATCTTTGCGAACGGTCGGGAGTTCCAATAAGATGGATCGACACAATGGAAAACCTCGGGAAAACCTGTGGCATTGATGTCGGGGCCGCAATGGCAGCGCTCGTAACCGATGAAGAATAAAGCAATAAGCGTTCCTGTTGGTTGATTATTTAACGATGATTGACTGGCGAGAATTTTTCTTTGTTCTTTTATGATCCGCCTGGATCTGTGGGCTTAAATTTAGGTAAAATGTCTACCACATAAAGCGTAAACGGCTAATGCCGACCTATGATTGGAAGAGCTCGTTTCGCGAAGGAATATAAGCTGATTTATAAACACATATTTATAAATTCTTATATTTTTAAAAGACATGAATATAAGGAAGGGGGTGGCAACATGCCAACAATTAACCAGCTAGTCCGTAAAGGACGTCAAGCGAAAGTAGTTAAATCGAAATCGCCAGCCTTGCAAAAAGGTTTCAATGCTTTGAAACGTGAAGCTACAAACATCAGCGCTCCTCAAAAACGCGGTGTGTGCACTCGTGTAGGTACAATGACTCCAAGGAAACCGAACTCCGCACTTCGTAAATATGCTCGTGTTCGTTTAACGAACCGCTTAGAGGTTACGGCTTACATTCCGGGTATCGGACACAACTTGCAAGAGCATAGCGTTGTTTTGATCCGTGGTGGTAAAGTAAAAGATTTAGCAGGAGTACGTTATCATATCGTTCGCGGCGCACTTGATACTGCGGGTGTTAACAACCGTATGCAAGCTCGTTCGAAATACGGTACGAAACGTCCGAAAGTTAAAAAATCATAATTATAACCCTAACGGGTTATTGAAATGCTAGAAATAGCGACTATTAGAAGAAAGGGGGACTTTCTCATGCCACGCAAAGGTCCTGTAACGAAACGCGATGTACTTCCAGATCCGATGTACAACAGCAAGCTGGTAACTCGCCTTATTAACCGTATTATGCTTGACGGTAAAAGAGGTGTAGCAGCTACACTACTATATGACGCTTTCAAACTTATTCAAGAACGCACGGGTAAAGATCCAATGGAAGTTTTTGAAGCAGCTTTGAAAAATATTATGCCGGTTCTTGAGGTTAAAGCACGCCGTGTAGGTGGAGCTAACTATCAAGTACCTATCGAAGTTAAACCAGAGCGTCGTACTGCTCTTGGTCTCCGTTGGCTCGTGAACTACTCACGTAACCGCGGTGAGAAAACGATGGAAGAGCGTTTAGCTGCTGAAATCACAGATGCATCCAATAACACTGGCGCAGCTGTTAAGAAGCGCGAAGACACTCACAAAATGGCTGAAGCTAACAAAGCTTTCGCTCATTATCGCTGGTAGAATCTTTACAATCGAAAGGAGAAATTATCATGTCAAGAGAGTTCTCCTTGAATAATACACGTAACATCGGGATTATGGCGCATATTGATGCCGGTAAAACCACTACAACTGAACGGATCTTGTTCTTCACAGGCCGTACTCACAAAATCGGAGAGGTGCACGAAGGTGCAGCTACGATGGACTGGATGGAACAAGAACAAGAGCGCGGTATTACAATTACGTCTGCCGCGACTACCGCTCAATGGCATGGACACCGCATTAATATTATCGACACCCCGGGACACGTTGACTTCACTGTTGAAGTTGAACGTTCCCTACGTGTATTGGACGGGGCCGTTGGGGTTTTCAGTGCAAAAGAAGGCGTTGAGCCACAGTCTGAAACTGTATGGCGTCAGGCTGACCGTTACAACGTACCTCGTATTGCATACGTCAATAAAATGGATATCATTGGTGCAGACTATCTAAATGTTATCAAAGACATGCGTGAGCGTCTTGGTGCCAATGCAGTAGCCATTCAAATACCGATGGGCGCTGAAAGTGATTTCGTAGGCGTTATCGATATCGTTGAACGCGTTGCATATGTTTACTCAGATGATCTGGGTAAAGAAGCTGTTAAATCTGAAATTCCTGCAGAGTACGCTGAACAAGTTGAAGCGCTTCGTACGGAATTGATTGAGAAAGTAGCAGAATTGGACGAAGAATTAACAATGAAATATCTGGAGGGTGAAGAAATCACTGTTCCAGAAATTAAAGCAGCACTCCGTAAAGGTGTTTGTGAAGTTAAGATCTTCCCAGTTGTTGCAGGCTCCTCATACCGTAACAAAGGTGTTCAACCGATGTTGGATGCTGTTGTAGACTACCTACCTTCACCACTTGATGTACCATCTATTAAAGGTACACTTGAAGATGGTGAAGAAGGTGAGCGCCCATCTTCGGATTCTGCGCCGTTTGCAGCACTAGCATTCAAAATCATGACGGACCCTTATGTTGGTAGATTGACATTCTTCCGTGTATATTCTGGTGTACTAAAATCCGGTTCGTATGTTCTTAACTCAACTAAGGGCAAACGTGAGCGTATTGGACGTATTCTTCAAATGCACGCAAACAGCCGTCAAGAAATAACAGAAGTTTACTCTGGCGATATCGCTGCTGCAGTTGGTCTTAAAGATACAACTACAGGTGATACTCTTTGCGAAGAGAAAAGCGTTATTATTCTTGAATCAATGAACTTCCCTGAGCCTGTTATCTCGGTTGCTATCGAACCAAAAACGAAAGCTGACCAAGACAAACTAGGTATCGCGATCTCCAAACTTGCTGAGGAAGATCCAACTTTCCGTGCTCACACGGACGAGGAAACAAACCAAACGATTATTTCTGGTATGGGTGAGCTTCACCTTGAGATTCTCGTTGACCGTATGTTCCGCGAATTCAAAGTTGAGACAAACGTTGGTAAACCACAAGTAGCTTACCGTGAAACGTTCCGTCAAGCTGCGAAAGTTGAAGGTAAGTTCGTTCGTCAATCCGGTGGTAAAGGTCAATTCGGACATTGTTGGGTTGAGTTTTCACCACTTGAGCCAGGTTCAGGCTTCATATTCGAAAACAAAACAGTTGGTGGATCAATTCCTCGTGAATTTATCGCTCCTATCCAGGCTGGTATCGAAGAGTCAATGAAGAACGGTGTAGTAGCCGGCTTCCCGCTCGTTGATGTTAAAGCTGTTGTTGTTGACGGATCTTATCATGATGTTGACTCCTCGGAGATGGCGTTTAAAATTGCAGGTTCTATGGCGCTTAAAGCTGCTAAAGAAAAATGTAAGCCAGTTCTTCTTGAGCCTATCATGAAAGTTGAAGTTACTGTTCCTGAAGAGTACATGGGCGATGTTATGGGTATGTTGAACTCCCGTCGTGGTCGTATCGAAGGTATGGATTCCCGTGCAGGTGCACAAATTATCCGTTCCAAGGTACCTCTCTCCGAGATGTTCGGTTATTCCACAACACTACGTTCTGGTACACAAGGACGTGGCGTATTCTCCATGGAACTTTCTCACTATGAAGAAGTTCCAAAATCGATCTCTGAAGAGATCATTGCTAAGCATAAAGGCGAGTAATCGCTTTTAAGCAATGCATTTACTATATGCTTTTGGCCGTCATTGACATTTGCTTGCAAATAATATGCCGGCCCACACATAAAAAAATGATGATAAATTGAGGAGGCTCAAGTTCAATGGCTAAGGCGAAATTTGAACGTAACAAAACTCACGTTAATATCGGTACTATCGGTCACGTCGATCACGGTAAAACGACTTTGACTGCAGCTATCACAACTGTTCTTTCAAAAAGATACGGCGGTGCAGCAATTGCATTCGACCAAATCGATAAAGCTCCAGAAGAGCGCGAACGCGGTATCACAATCTCTACATCACACGTTGAGTATGAGACACCTACACGTCACTACGCACACGTTGACTGCCCAGGTCACGCCGACTATGTAAAAAACATGATCACTGGTGCTGCTCAAATGGACGGAGCTATTCTTGTAGTATCCGCTACTGACGGTCCTATGCCGCAAACTCGTGAGCACATCTTGCTTTCGAAACAAGTAGGCGTACCTTACATCGTTGTATTCTTGAACAAATGCGACATGGTTGAAGACGAAGAGCTTCTTGAATTGGTAGAAATGGAAGTTCGTGACCTTCTTTCTGAGTATGAGTTCCCAGGCGACGACACTCCAATCATCCGTGGTTCAGCTCGTGAAGCTCTTTCCAACCCAGATGGCGAATGGGCTGACAAAATCATCGAACTCTTCGAGCAAGTGGATACTTATATCCCAACTCCAGAGCGCGACACAGCTAAGCCTTTCCTTATGCCTGTCGAGGATGTATTCACAATCACTGGCCGTGGTACAGTTGCTACAGGTCGTGTAGAGCGTGGTATTATCAAAGTAGGCGACGAGGTAGAAATTATCGGCCTTGCTGAAGAATCCCGTAAATCCGTAGTAACTGGCGTTGAAATGTTCCGTAAATTGCTTGACTCCGCTCAAGCTGGGGACAACGTAGGCGCATTGCTTCGTGGTGTAGACCGTAGCAACATTGAGCGTGGACAAGTTTTGGCTAAACCGGGTTCGGTTAAACCACACACTAACTTCACTGCACAAATCTACGTTCTTACTAAAGAAGAGGGTGGCCGTCACAAGCCTTTCTTCACTGGTTACCGTCCACAGTTCTACTTCCGTACAACTGACGTAACTGGTATCATCACTTTGCCAGAAGGTACTGAAATGGTTATGCCTGGCGACAACATCACTGTAACAGTTGAGCTTATCGCTCCAATCGCTGTTGAAGATGGAACTCGTTTCTCTATTCGTGAAGGCGGCCGTACAGTAGGCGCTGGCGCAGTAGCTTCTATCCAAAAATAATGAACGGCGGCTTTAGCCGCTGTGCATAGCAAAAAGCCCTCACTTCGGTGAGGGCTTTTTCTTTTTATACGGATATTTAATTACTAGAGCAAAATACTTAAATTTACATGGAAGTAATGATTGACTACATACCTTACACCCATTTAATATTAGGGAATAGTAGATAAATGTCGTCTTAGCTCGACTATTATTTGTCTCTAATTATACGCATAAGCTTTAATACAAGAAAGCGACCAAGCTTTACTGTGCCTGATTAGTTTCGGATGAGACAAGCAGTTAGACGATTTACAAATTGAGAGGGGTATAATAAAATGAACAGAAAATTTTGGATCAGTATTGCGTTAGCATCAGTCATGATTATAACAGCAGCATGTGGTGCGAATACAGGTAAGACAGGCTCAGACACTTCAAACAACACAGCTAACACTGATGAGAAAGAAAAATCCTATACAATCTCTATCTCACAAATCGTTGAGCATCCATCATTGGATGCAACACGGATGGGTTTTATTGCAGCTCTTAAGGATGCAGGAATCGAAGAAGGTAAAAACCTGAAAATAGATTATAACAATGCACAAAATGATCTTTCAAATGTGAAAACGATCTCACAGAAAATAGGGTCAGGTAAAAGCGATCTTGCTCTAGGTATCGCTACGCCATCAGCACAAGGTCTTGTTGATGATGTGACGAATATGCCTGTATTGTTCGCAGCAGTAACAGATCCAGTTGATGCAGGAATCGTAACTCAGCTTGAAGCTCCAGGCGGTAACGTAACCGGTGCATCGGATACGAATCCATCGTCCATTACACAAACAATGGATTTCATCGCAGCACAGTTCCCTAATGTGAAAACAGTAGGTCTTGTCATTAATGAAGGTGAATCCAATGCTGTTATTATGGGTAAAATTGCAGAAGAAGCTCTTGCTAAGCATGATATTAAGCTTATCAAAGCAACAATTGCTAACTCCTCTGATGTAAAACAAGCGGCAGAGTCATTAGTTGGTCGTGCTGATGCAATTTATATCACACTTGATAACATGGTAGTAAGCGGTGCAGATGCCATTATTGAAGTTGCTAACAAAAATGATATTCCATTCTTCTCGAATGACCGTGATACAGTTGAGAAAGGCGCATTTGCAGCATACGGCTTTAAATATTATGATCATGGCTATGAAGTGGGACAAATGGCTGTGGAAATTTTGAAAAATGGTAAGAAGCCTGCAGAAATGGACGTTACAGTTCCTCAAAAACTTGATCTTATTATTAATATGAAAGCAGCTGCAGAACAAGGAATTACGGTCACAGATGAAATGAAGAGTTTTGTTAAAGACCCAGAAACAAATATTATTGAGTAAATTCTGTTTTTGTAGTTTATATATCAATAACAATAGTTAAAGGGGGGGACCAGTTTACTGGTTCACCCCCTTCCTTATGATAAAGGAGGAAAATCATTTGCTTATATCCATGCAAGGAGCCGTTGAGAGCGGATTGATATATGCGCTAATGGCACTTGGCGTTTATATTACGTTTAGAATTTTAGATTTTCCTGATTTAACTGTAGATGGAAGCTTCACAACAGGTGCAGCTATAGGTACTGTCATGACAGTGAATGGTACTGCACCATGGATTGCTGTTATCTGCGCGTTTATTGGTGGAGCGCTTGCAGGTACTCTTACAGGATTGCTTCATACCAAAGGTAAAGTTAATGGGTTGTTATCGGGTATCATTATGATGATCGCATTGTATTCTATCAATCTTCGAATAATGGGTAAGCCTAATGTATCCTTAAGAAATCTTGATAATTTCTTTTCAAACGTTTCTCCTTTGATCATTATGATTATCTTAGTTATTATTGTAAAAGTTATTCTTGATTTGTTCTTTAAGACTGATCTTGGACTGAGTTTGAGAGCTACCGGAGACAATGCACGAATGATTCGCAGCTTCGGTGCAAACACGGATATTACTACTATTTTTGGTATTGCATTATCCAATTCACTTGTAGCTACTTCTGGCGCATTGATAGCTCAGCATCAGAAATATGCAGATAACAGCATGGGCATAGGAATGATTGTTATTGGTCTTGCATCAGTCATTATTGGAGAAGCGATCTTTGGTTCAAAAACGATATTTAGAGCTACTATAGCTGTTGTTTTGGGCTCCATTATCTACCGGATTATTTATGCGCTTGCCCTTCGAGTGGAATGGCTGGAAGCGTCGGATATGAAATTGATAACAGCCGTCATTATCGTCTTTGCTTTAATTGTTCCTACTGCACGCAGCGCTTGGAAGCAAAAAGCGGTAGCGAAGAAAAGAACAGCGGAAATGCTTGCATCTTTTGATAACACACAACCAGGAGGTGGACGCTAATGTTAGAGATCGCTAAAGTGTCCAAGCTCTTTAATCCTGGTACAGTAGATGAGAAAACAGCACTTGTTGGCGCTAACCTCATCATGAAACCTGGTGATTTTGTTACAGTGATCGGAAGTAACGGTGCTGGTAAATCGACTTTAATGAATATCATATCCGGTGTGATGAAGCCCGATGCAGGTGAAATAAAAATTGACGGTCAAAATATTAGCCAATTGACGGAATATCAACGCAGTCGTTGGATAGGTCGTGTATTTCAGGATCCTATGGCTGGTACAGCACCGCGTATGTCAATTGAAGAGAATTTAGCGATGGCCTACAAACGTGGTAAAAGTCGTGGTTTTTCACTAGGGGTAACAAAAGCGAAGCGTGAAATATTCAAAAAAGAGTTGCAGCGTTTGGGCATAGGATTAGAAAACCGTTTGGGTGCAAAAGTAGGTTTGTTGTCTGGCGGAGAGAGACAAGCGCTAAGCTTGCTTATGGCTACCTTCACTAGACCGCAAATTCTTCTATTAGATGAGCATACAGCGGCGCTTGACCCAGCTAGAGCAGAGCTTATAACGACAATCACAGAAAATATTGTACGCGACATGAATTTAACGACCTTAATGGTTACTCATAATATGGAGCAAGCCATTCGTTTGGGTAATCGTCTTATCATGATGGATAAGGGACGTATTATTTTGGATGTGCCTGAAGAGCGTAAGAAAGATCTTACTGTTGAACAGCTGCTGGGTGAATTTGAACGGATAAGCGGTAAGAAAATGGCTGACGATCGTATCGTACTGGGGTAGTTTGATTGTGGATTGTACGGGACAGCTTTGCAGAATGTGAAAGAAAGACAGAGTAAGCTGAATGCAGATCAAACTACACTGCGAGAAAAACAGCTGCCTGCGCTTGCATGGAAGACATATTCCTTTCAATTATATTTTATGGATGGAATATGACTTCAAAAGCATGACGTTAACTCTTCGGCAGCTCGTTTTTCTCTGTCCTTTACAAACTAATGTTATATATAGAAGAAACGCAACGTCGATTGGTCGTTGCGTTTCTTCTTTTAAAGACAAGAGCGATGTCAAAGTCATTTAAATATTGCTTGAAAATGCGTTGGCGTTATTTGGTGGTGTCTTTTCTTGTGCTCGGTGTTTATAATCAGATAGTGCTCATTAAGAATGATATTTTATATATATGTTCTAAATGTTAGCCATGTGGGCGAAAATGGATTCGTAGTGTTTCTTCTATTATATATATGCATTGTTCATATTCGAGGATTATCTTGGTTCTTACTTACTTAAAGAGTCATGAGGGTACTTAGTAGATGTGACAGAAGACAGCTGTGATGCAGCATATGCAGCTATATACTCCACAATGTGGTTGAAATGAAGCTGTAAAAAATATCTTGAACATATAGGTTGCAATTGCCTAATAGTTTAGGTATAATATTGACTGTTGGTCTGACGTTGCGATGATGTGAGAGGTTGCCGACACACCCGGCCCCTTTGCCATGGGGCATGTGAAGGGTTTTCTTACGGAGTATGTCCGATAATAAATTGGGCGATAGAAGGAGGGACTTATATGGCAAAGCAAAAGATTCGTATTCGCTTGAAAGCATACGATCATAGAATTCTTGATCAATCCGCTGAGAAGATTGTTGAAACTGCAAAACGTTCGGGTGCAAGCGTGTCCGGGCCGATTCCGTTACCTACGGAAAAGCAAATCATCACCGTTCTCCGTGCGGTACACAAGTACAAGGATTCCAGGGAACAATTCGAAATGCGCACTCATAAGCGTCTAATCGATATTGTTAACCCAACGCCGCAAACGGTTGATGCGTTGATGCGCTTGGATTTACCATCCGGTGTAGATATCGAAATCAAACTGTAATACAAGCATATGCGATTATAGAAAGGGAATGAGGTGTCAACATGAAAGGTATCTTAGGGAAAAAACTTGGTATGACTCAAGTGTTTACTGCTGATGGTATTGTCGTTCCAGTAACGGTTATCGAAGCTGGACCTTGTGTAGTTCTACAAAAGAAAGACCAAGAGAACGATGGCTATGAAGCAGTACAATTCGGTTTCTCTGATAAGAAAGAAAGCAGATCGAATAAGCCAGAAGCTGGTCACGCTAAAAAAGCTAACACTACTCCTAAGCGCTACGTTCGTGAAATTCGCGGAATTAACTTAGGTGACTATGAAGTTGGCCAAGAAGTAAAAGCTGACCTATTCACAGAAGGCGAATTCGTTGACGTAACAGGTATTTCTAAAGGTAAAGGCTTTGCCGGCGTTATCAAACGTTGGGGACAAAGTACTGGTCCTATGTCTCACGGTTCTCGTTATCACCGTGGACCAGGTTCGATGGGTTCAATCCAAGCGAACCGTGTACCGAAAGGCAAACGCCTTCCAGGTCACATGGGTCATGCAACAATTACG
Organism: Paenibacillus sp. J31P13; assembly: GCF_056269295.1. Taxonomy (NCBI): domain Bacteria; kingdom Bacillati; phylum Bacillota; class Bacilli; order Caryophanales; family Paenibacillaceae; genus Paenibacillus; species Paenibacillus sp. J31P13. The sequence goes on along the minus strand of NZ_JBWDNR010000018.1, from coordinate 24,351 downwards.
ATCCAAAAGCTTGAAGTTATCCGTGTAGATGTAGAACGTAACGTTCTTCTTATAAAAGGTTCGATTCCGGGCCCGAAAAACGGATTCGTTAAAGTGAAACAAACAGTTAAGAACTAGAGGAAGGAGGAACAGGAAATGCCAAAAGTAACAGTATTTAACGTGAGCGGCGCGCAAGTGGGCGAACTTGAATTGGCTGATACGGTTTTCGGAATTCAACCAAATGCACATGTTCTGCACAGTGCTGTTGTTAATCAACAAGCATCTGAACGCTTCGGTAATCACAAAACTAAAGGACGCTCCGAAGTACGCGGTGGCGGTCGTAAACCTTGGAAACAAAAAGGTACTGGCCGTGCTCGTCAAGGTAGCATTCGCTCCCCGCAATGGGTTGGCGGCGGTACAGTATTTGGACCGACTCCACGCTCATACGGATTCAAGCTTCCTAAGAAAGTTCGTCGTCTAGCGATTAAATCGGCATTGTCATCAAAAGTGATTGCAAACGAAATTATCGTTTTGGATCAACTGACATTGTCAGCTCCTAAGACGAAAGAATTCGCAGCTATCTTGAGTAACCTCAAAGTTGGCCGTAAAGCACTAGTTGTAACAGCTAACTATGAAGATAACGTAGCATTGTCTGCTCGTAACATCCCAGGTGTGAAATTCGTTGCAGCTGACGGCATTAATGTTCTGGATGTATTGGTGCATGATAATCTAATTATCACTAAAGAAGCAGTAGCGAAAGTACAGGAGGTGCTTGCGTAATGAAAAATCCACGCGATATTATCAAGCGCCCGGTTATCACGGAACGTACGAGCGATTATATGGTCGACAAAAAGTATGTCTTTGAAGTTGATCTTCGTTCAAACAAAACCGAAATCAAACTTGCTATTGAGCAAATCTTTAAAGTAAAAGTAACCGGCGTTAACACAATGCGTGTAGCGGGTAAACCAAAACGTTATGGTAAACATAGCGGATACAGACCGGATTGGAAAAAAGCGATCGTTCAACTGAGCGCTGACAGCAAAGAACTTGAGTTCTTTGAAACGTCTGTTTAGAAAAGGAGGAAATCAAAGTGCCAATTAAAAAGTACAAACCGACCTCTCCTGCACGTCGTAACATGTCCGTCTCGACTTTCGAAGAGATCACGACAAGTACACCGGAGAAATCGTTGCTTGCTCCGCTTTTCAAAAAAGCTGGACGTAACAACCAAGGTAAAATTACGGTTCGTCACCACGGCGGCGGACACAAACGTAAATACCGTATCATCGACTTCAAACGTACTAAAGACGGTATCGTTGGTAACGTAGCGACGATCGAATACGATCCGAACCGTTCATCCAACATCGCTTTGATCCATTACCTTGATGGTGAAAAAGCATATATCATCGCTCCGAAAGGCTTGCAAGTCGGAGATCAAGTGGTATCTGGAGTAGGCTCTGATATTAAAATCGGTAATGCAATGCCGCTTGTTAATATTCCTGTCGGTACAGTTATCCACAACATCGAATTGAAACCAGGTAAAGGCGGACAATTGGTTCGTGCAGCTGGTACAAGTGCTCAACTTCTTGGTAAAGAAGAGAACTATGTATCCGTTCGTTTGACATCTGGCGAAGTTCGTCGTATTTTGAACACTTGCCGTGCTACAATCGGTTCTGTTGGTAACGGTGATCACGAACTAGTGAAAATCGGTAAAGCCGGTCGTAATCGTTGGCTCGGAAATCGTCCAACTGTACGTGGTGTTGTCATGAACCCTAACGATCACCCACACGGTGGTGGTGAAGGCCGTGCTCCAATCGGACGTAAATCTCCATTGTCACCTTGGGGTAAACCAACTCTTGGTTACAAAACGCGTAAGAAGAAAAAAGCATCAAGCCAATACATTATTCGTCGTCGTACGAAGTAATTGTTGCTTGATACGAACCGCGTGATACGAAAGTATCATTACTGCTTATATGAAGGGAGGAACTCAAATGGGTCGCAGTTTAAAGAAAGGTCCGTTTATTGACGGTTACCTGCTTAAAAAAGTCGAGGTATTGAACGAAGCTGAGAAGAAGGTCGTTATCAAAACCTGGTCCCGCCGCTCGACCATTTTCCCGCAATTCATTGGTCACACGTTTGCAGTATATGACGGACGCAAGCACGTACCGGTATATGTAACGGAAGATATGGTAGGACACAAACTTGGTGAATTTGCACCAACTCGTACGTATAAAGGCCATGCAGGCGAAGACAAAAAAACGGGCAGACGTTAATTTGCCCTTAAAAATCTCTAACTGAATGAGAGGAGGTTCCTACATGACAGAAGCTAAAGCGCACGCTAGACATATCCGTATTGCTCCTCGTAAAGCACAGCTTGTTGCGGATTTGATTCGCGGTAAACAAGTTGGTGAGGCAATCGCGATTCTGCGTCATACGCCTAAATCTGCATCCCCAATTTTGGAGAAGCTGCTTAACTCTGCTATCGCTAACGCGGAGCACAACTATCAGCTTGATGTTAACAAATTGGTTATATCGCAAGCTTTCGTAAACCAAGGACCAACGATGAAACGTTTCCGTCCTCGCGCGATGGGTCGTGCAAGCCGGATCAACAAAAGAACCAGCCACATTACCTTGGTGGTATCTGAAAAATAAAGGAGGGATTACGTGTGGGTCAAAAGGTAAATCCAGTAGGATTCCGTGTCGGAGTTATCCGTGATTGGGAATCTAAATGGTTCGCAGGCAAAGATTTCGGCGATCTTCTTATGGAAGACGTTAGAATTCGTGAATACCTGAAAACCAAGCTGAAAGATGCAGCAGTTTCTCATATCGAGATCGAACGTGCAGCTAACCGCGTGAACGTAACGATCCAAACTGCTAAACCAGGTATGGTAATCGGTAAAGGCGGTTCCGAGGTAGAAAACCTACGTACGGAGCTTGGCAAAATCACTAAAGGCAAGAAAGTTCACATCAATATCTCTGAAATCAAACATGCTGATCTTGACGCTATTCTAGTAGCAGAAAGCATCGCACAACAACTTGAGCGTCGTGTATCTTTCCGTCGCGCATTGAAGCAAGCAATTCAACGCTCCATGCGTTCAGGTGCTAAAGGGATCAAAACCGCAGTTAGCGGACGTCTCGGCGGCGCGGAAATCGCACGTTCGGAAGGCTACAGCGAAGGAACAGTTCCACTTCATACATTACGCGCTGATATTGATTACGGCACGGCTGAAGCGGCAACAACATACGGCCGTATTGGCGTTAAAGTATGGATCTATCGCGGCGAAGTCCTTCCGATTAAGAAGAAAGCTCCCCAGGAAGGAGGCAACTAATCATGTTGGTACCTAAACGTGTCAAACACCGCAAACAACAACGCGGACATATGAAGGGCCGCGCTAAAGGCGGCACAACTGTAGCATTCGGCGAATATGGCCTCCAAGCTCTTGAACCATCATGGATCACGAACCGTCAAATCGAAGCGGCTCGTATCGCAATGACTCGTTACATCAAACGGGGCGGTAAAGTTTGGATCAAAATCTTCCCGGCAAAACCAATCACTCAAAAGCCTCTAGAAGTGCGTATGGGTAGTGGTAAAGGTAACGTTGAGAAATGGGTAGCAGTCGTTAAACCAGGTAAAATCCTGTTTGAATTGGCTGGCGTATCCGAAGAAACCGCTCGTGAAGCGATGCGTCTTGCGGCTCATAAATTGCCAATCAAGACTAAATTCGTGAAGCGTGAAGAAGTGGGTGGTGAAGCAAATGAAAGCTAGTGAATTTCGCAACCTAACTTCTGCTGAGCTTGAACAACAGGTCGCTGGTTTTAAAGAAGAGCTTTTCAATCTTCGTTTCCAACTGGCTACTGGTCAATTGGATAACCCGACTCGGATCCGTGACGTGCGTAAGGGAATAGCTCGTGCTAAAACGATTTTGCGTGAAAGAGAACTCGGAATCAGCAGCTAGTAATAACCTTGCATGAAAGCATAAACACGGCTGAAGGAAGGAGGAACAACATGAGTGAACGCAATGCCCGTAAAGTATTAATCGGCAAAGTGGTAAGCGACAAAATGGATAAAACAATCGTAGTTGCTATTGAAACATATAAAAAACACGATTTGTACCATAAACGCATTAAAGTTACGAAAAAATTTAAAGCGCACGATGAAGACAACCAAGCTAAAATTGGTGACATCGTGAAAATCATGGAAACTCGTCCGCTTTCAAAAGACAAACGCTTCAGACTAGTTGAAATTGTCGAAGTAGCTATCGTTATCTAATGAGCGTATGCAGTATCTAAGGATTTTTTCCGGAAGGAGGACGTTGAAATGATTCAACCATTTTCGCGCTTAGCTGTCGCTGACAACTCTGGCGCTAAACAATTGATGTGTATCCGTGTACTAGGCGGAACGGGACGTCGCGTTGGACACATCGGCGATTTGATCGTTTGCTCAGTAAAACAAGCAACACCAGGCGGCGTTGTCAAAAAGGGTGACGTTGTTAAAGCGGTTATCGTTCGTACAAAACGTTCGGTTCGTCGTAAAGACGGTTCGTACATTGCATTTGATGAAAATGCTGCTGTAATCGTAAAAGAAGATAAGAGCCCTCGTGGCACACGTATCTTTGGACCTGTTGCTCGTGAGCTTCGCGATAAAGATTTCATGAAAATCGTATCGCTAGCACCAGAAGTTATCTAAGAACCAATAAGAGCTTGATAGCACAAGCTTGCAGGAGGTGTAACTCATGCCAAGGCTGAAAAAAGTACTTGAGTCCCATAACAATAAATTGCACGTGAAAAAAGACGATACGGTTATCGTTATTACCGGTAAAGATAAAGGTAAAAAAGGCCGTGTCATCGCTGCGTATCCGCGTGAAAACCGCGTACTCGTAGAAGGTGTAAACAATGTTAAGAAACATACTCGTCCATCCCAAGCTAATCCACAGGGCGGTATTATCGAACAAGAAGCACCAATTCACGTATCAAACGTTATGCATATCGATCCGAAAAGCGGTAAAGTAACACGTATCGGATACAAGGTGCTAGACAACGGCAAGAAAGTCCGGATCGCGAAACGTTCCGGCGAAGTAATCGACTAATTGTTACTGTAGGAAGGAGGTCCATGATCAATGGCAGCAAGATTGAAAGGTCGTTTTCTAAACGAAATTACTCCTGCTCTAATGCAGAAGTTCAACTATACGTCTGTTATGCAAGTGCCGAAAATTGAGAAGGTAGTTATCAACATGGGGGTAGGCGAAGCGGTTTCCAATTCGAAAATCCTTGATGTAGCTGTTGAAGAACTACGTATCATTTCCGGTCAAAAACCAGTCGTTACTCGTGCGAAGAAGTCAATTGCAGGCTTCAAACTTCGTGAGAACATGCCTATCGGGGTTAAAGTTACATTGCGCGGTGAGCGCATGTACCATTTCCTAGACAAGTTGTTCAACATTTCACTTCCACGTGTACGTGACTTCCGTGGCGTATCAAACAAAGCTTTTGACGGTCGCGGTAACTATACGCTTGGCTTGAAAGAGCAATTGATATTCCCTGAGATCGAGTACGACAAGGTTGATAAAGTGCGCGGTATGGACATCGTCATCGTCACGACGGCAAAAACGGACGAAGAATCTCGTGAACTGCTAACCCAAATGGGCATGCCGTTTACGAAGTAATCCACTTTTAGGAGGTGTAATACCCAGTGGCAAAAACTTCGATGAAAGTGAAGCAACAACGCACACCGAAATTTAAAGTGCGTGCGTATACGCGCTGTGAGCGTTGCGGCCGTCCGCATTCTGTTTTGCAAAAGTTTAAAGTTTGTCGGATTTGTTTCCGCGAACTAGCACATAAGGGCCAGATTCCTGGCGTTAAAAAAGCAAGCTGGTAATAAGCCTAGTTCGGGAAGGAGGTTAACACAATGGTTATGTCTGATCCGGTTGCAGATATGTTGACGCGCATTCGTAATGCGAATGTCGTTCGTCATGAAAAAGTTGAAATGCCAGCTTCGAAAATGAAGAAGCAAATCGCTGAAATCTTGAAGCGCGAGGGTTTTATCCGCGACGCTGAATATATCGAAGACAACAAACAAGGGATTATCCGTATTTTCCTGAAATACGGCCCTAACCAAGAGCGTGTAATTACAGGTTTGAAACGTATTTCAAAACCAGGATTGCGCGTTTACACACAATCAACTGAAATCCCTCGCGTACTCGGAGGACTTGGAATTGCTATCATTTCCACTTCCAAAGGTATTATGACGGATAAAGAAGCTCGTCAAGTTAAATCTGGCGGCGAAGTAGTTTGCTACGTTTGGTAAGTAACAAGTCACAAAGATAGGAGGTGTAACAATGTCCCGTATTGGTCGCAAACCAATCCAAGTGCCTAATGGCGTAAGCATTAACTTGGACAACACAGTTATTACTGTTAAAGGACCGAAAGGTACGCTTTCCCGCGAAGTTCACAAAGAAATGATTGTGAACGTTACGGAAACAGAAATCGTAATCGAACGTCCTTCTGATAATAAATTGCATCGTTCCCTGCACGGAACAACTCGCAGCATCATCAATAACATGGTGAGCGGAGTTACTGAAGGCTTCTCCAAAAACTTGGAGCTAGTAGGCGTAGGTTACCGTGCTAACAAAGCTGGGGATAAAATCGTTCTTAACGTAGGTTACTCTCACCCTGTGGAGATCACACCTGAGAACGGCATCGAGTTCGACGTTCCAGCGAACACTAAGATTACTGTTCGCGGTATCGATAAAGAGCTTGTAGGTGCTACTGCAGCAAAAATTCGTTCCGTACGTGAGCCTGAGCCGTATAAAGGTAAAGGTATCAAGTATGAAGGCGAACGCATCATCCGCAAAGAAGGTAAAGCTGGTAAGAAAAAATAAGCAAACGGTTCGTTTGCTTAAGATAGCGTCTTAAGGCATTAAGAAAGGAGTGAACTTTGTATGATTACGAAAAGCGACAAGAACAAGGCTCGTCTAAAAAGACACCTTCGTGTTCGTAAAAAAATTAACGGTACAGCTGCACGTCCGCGTCTATCTGTATTCCGTTCCTCCAAGCATATGTACGCACAATTGATCGACGATGTTTCAGGCGTAACAATCGTATCTGCATCCACACAGGATAAAGAATTGGTTGAAGCAATTGGCAACGGTGGCAACATCGATGCAGCAAGCAAGGTCGGAGAATTGATTGCGAAACGCGCTCAAGCGAAAGGGTTTACCCAAGTAGTATTTGATCGCGGCGGCTACTTGTACCACGGAAGAATTCAAGCGCTAGCTACAGCAGCTCGCGAAGCTGGCCTAGAATTCTAATCGACTTTATATATAAGGAGGTTAAACGACTTGCGTGTAGATCCAAATACATTAGAACTGACTGAAAAAGTTGTAAATATCAATCGCGTATCCAAAGTTGTAAAAGGCGGACGCCGTTTCAGCTTTAGTGCACTTGTAGTAGTTGGCGACGGTAACGGCTACGTAGGCGCAGGGATCGGTAAAGCAGGCGAAGTACCTGACGCGATTCGCAAAGGTATCGAAGATGCTAAGAAAAACCTGATCCATGTACCAATCGTTGGAACAACAATTCCTCACCTAGTCCTCGGTCATTTTGGCGCAGGAGAAGTTCTTCTGAAGCCAGCATCCGAAGGTACTGGTGTTATCGCCGGCGGCCCGGTTCGTGCAGTACTCGAACTAGCTGGCGTTGGCGACATTTTAACGAAATCGCTCGGTTCTTCGAACTCCATGAATATGGTTAACGCAACGCTTGAAGGTCTTTCCCGTTTGAAACGTGTGGAAGATGTTGCAAAGCTACGTGGAAAAACAGTCGAAGAACTGTTACGATAAGGAGGGAATTACGATGGCTAAATTGCAAATCACCCTCGTTCGCAGTTTGATCGGTCGCAATGAAAAGCAACGCGCTACAGTTGAATCTTTTGGTCTTAAAAAGATTCGTCAAGCAGTTGTTTTGAATGATAGCCCAGCTATCCGCGGCATGGTCAACACTGTAAGCCACTTGGTTAAAGTCGAAGAAGTATAAGAATATATGGATTTAAAGAAATAAATAAGGAGGTGCACGAACGATGAAATTGCATGAGCTAGCACCAGCACCGGGATCGACCCAAGCGCCAAAGCGCAAAGGCCGCGGTATCGGTTCCGGTAACGGTAAAACAGCCGGTAAAGGTCATAAAGGCCAAAACGCTCGTTCCGGTGGCGGTACACGTCCTGGATTCGAGGGTGGACAAAACCCTTTGTATCGTCGAGTGCCGAAACGTGGATTCAACAACGTCTTCCGTAAAGAGTACGCGATCGTCAACATTGAAGAGCTTAACAGCTTTGCAGCAGGTACTGAAGTCACTCCAGAAGTTCTCATCGAGCAAGGTATCATTAAAAACCCGCTCGCTGGAATCAAGATTTTGGGTAATGGTGAAATTAGCGTTCAACTTACTGTAAAAGCAAGCAAGTTCTCTCAATCTGCGGTAGAGAAAATCCAGGCTGCCGGCGGTAAAACCGAGGTGATCTAATTGTTCAAGACCGTGTCCAACATTTGGAAAGTGGCGGATCTTCGTACAAGGATCCTCTTCACCCTTTTCATCCTACTTGTGTACCGTATCGGTGCTTTTATACCGGTACCTGGTGTAAACAAAGATGTGTTTAAGCAAGTTGACGCAGCAGGTGCAGACTTGTTCGGCTTGCTTAACACGTTTTCCGGCGGGGCATTGTTCCAATTCTCCATCTTCGCAATTGGTATCACACCATATATCACTGCTTCGATTATCGTACAGTTGTTATCCATGGATGTTATTCCTAAATTTGCGGAATGGGCAAAGGAAGGCGAGAACGGTAAACGTAAACTCGCTCAAATTACCCGTTACGGAACGATTGTCCTTGGTTTGATCCAAGGTTTTGCAACGGCAATCGGATTTAACCGTTCATACAGTTATGAGATGATTGTTGGTGCATCGTTCGTTGATTACTTGCTAATTGCTATTATCTTGACTGCAGGTACTGCATTCTTGATGTGGCTTGGTGAGCAAATCACGGAAAAAGGAATCGGAAATGGTATTTCCATTCTGATCTTTGCAGCAATAGCAGCTGGCATTCCTGGACATATTCGTACGATCTATCAAGATCAATTCGTTGGTGCGGAAGATCAACTGTTCCTTAACATCATTAAAATGGTCCTAATTGTAATTGCGATTATCGCAATTATTGTTGGTGTCATATTCGTACAACAAGGTATTCGTAAGATTCCAGTTCAATACGCTAAACGCGTTGTTGGACGCAAAATGTACGGTGGACAATCCACGCACATTCCGATGAAAGTAAACGGTGCAGGCGTTATTCCGGTTATTTTCGCGGTATCGCTCGTGATGTTCCCAAGAACGATTGCTCAGTTCTGGTCTACTCAGGGTTGGGCGGACTGGATCATTAAAAATATGGACATCACTATGCCGCTTGGTATGGTATTGTACGTATTGCTAATTATCGGGTTTACGTTCTTCTATACATTCGTTCAAATCAATCCAGTACAAATGGCTGATCAGATGAAGAAAAATGGTGGATACATTCCTGGTATTCGTCCAGGAAAGCCAACCTCGTCTTACCTAACACGCGTTATGTCGCGGATTACGTTGTCGGGTGCGATCTTCCTTGCTCTTATCTCTGTTCTTCCTGTGTTCTTCGGAGCAATTGCTGGATTGCCGAAATCAGTACAGCTAGGCGGCACCTCACTCTTGATCGTTATCGGTGTTGCGCTTGATACGATGAAGCAAATCGAGAGCCAGTTGATCAAACGCCATTACAAAGGGTTTATCAATAAATAACAATAGGTTCTGACCGGGCTTTTCGCGTTCGTCAACTCGATGGGGCGATGGGCCCGCCCGAGCCTATTGTGCTTAAAGCGAGGAACTCAGCAATGAACATTTTATTCATGGGCCCTCCGGGTGCCGGTAAAGGTACACAAGCTGAACGGATCGTAGAAGAGTTCGGTATTCCCCACATTTCTACTGGCGATGCATTTCGTCTAGCTATGAAAGAAGGAACCGCACTTGGAATCAAAGCGAAGGAGTATGTCGATCAAGGCCTGCTCGTTCCCGATGAGATTACGAACGGTATTGTGAAGGAACGTCTAGAACTGGATGATTGCAAAAAAGGTTTCTTGCTCGACGGTTTCCCACGCACGCTGCAACAAGCCGAAGCGCTTGACAGCATGTTGACGGAACTTAATCGCAGCATCGACCACGTCGTGAATTTAAAGGTTGACCGCGGACTGCTGCTTGCTCGTCTTACGGGTAGACGCATCTGTAGAACTTGTGGTACGTCCTATCATGTAATCTTTAATCCATCTAAGGTCGAAGGTATCTGCGACAAAGACGGTGGAGAACTGTATCAACGTTCTGATGATACAGAGGAGAAAGTCGGAACTCGTTTGGATGAGTATTTATCCAAAACTTCGCTTCTTCTAGATTACTACAGCGCTAAAGATCTCCTGCGCGAAGTCGACGGCGAAAAGGACATTGATGTTGTAACATCCGATATCGTATCCTGCTTGCGAGGTTCATTGTAATGATTATATGCAAATCCGATTCGGAACTGCGATATATGAGAGAAGCTGGACGCATCGTTGCGGAAACGCACCGACTAATGAAAGAGGCTGTGAAACCAGGCATCACGACTCGTGAGCTTGACCAAATCGCTGATACTTACATTAGAAGTCAAAATGCGCTTCCATCCTTTAAAGGTTACAATGGTTTTCCTTCCAGCATTTGCGCTTCTGTAAATGACGAGCTGGTGCACGGCTTCCCTGGGTCACGCAAGTTAAACGAAGGCGATATTATTAGTATCGATATCGGTGCGCAGTACGAAGGCTATCATGGTGACTCGGCTTGGACCTATGCGGTTGGAGAAGTAACACCTGAAGTTCAAAGACTGCTTGACGTTACGGAAGCTTCGCTTTTTGCGGGACTTCAGCAAGTTAAACCTGATACTCGTTTATATACAATATCCCACGCTATTCAAAAGGTAATTGAAGATGCAGGATTCTCCGTTGTACGGGAATACGTAGGGCACGGAATCGGCGCGGACCTCCATGAGGAACCACAAATACCGAACTACGGAATGCCAGATCGCGGACCTCGTCTGAAAACTGGAATGGTGCTTGCAATCGAACCAATGGTTAATATCGGTGAACGATATGTCCGTACGCTCGAAGACAATTGGACAGTTGTAACGGAAGACGGTTCATGGTGTGCTCATTTTGAGCATACAGTCGCCGTAACAGAGGACGGCTTTGAAATATTGACCATTTTGCCGCAGCAACCGGAGGCATAAGTGATGGATGCTCGTCCCCAGATTGGTCAGTTCGTCAAAGTACTTCGCGGTAAAGATGAAGAGCGCTTTGCAGTTATTCTAGCAATTGTTGATGAACGTTTTGTCATGATTGCGGATGGCAACAAGCGTCGATTTGATCAACCGAAGAAAAAGAACGTTCTACATCTCGAGTTACAGCCTGTTATTAGTCAAGAGGTTTCAAGCAGCATGCTTGAGACAGGCAGGGTTACCAATGCAAAGTTACGTTATGTTATTGAGAAGTATGCACTTGTGAAAGGAGAATGACGATTGGCTAAGGAAGACATCATTGAGGTCGAAGGTACGGTTATTGAGCCGTTGCCGAATGCCACGTTCAAGGTGGAGCTGGAGAACGGTCATCAAATTCTCGCACACGTTTCCGGTAAGCTCAGAATGCATTTTATCCGTATTCTGACAGGAGACAAGGTGGTTATACAGTTATCGCCTTATGATTTATCAAAAGGGCGCATCACCTATCGGAAGTAGGACCTATAGCGGCCTGCTTACGAAAGATTCGGGAGGTAATCACAATGAAGGTTAGACCTTCGGTAAAGCCGATTTGCGAGAAGTGCAAAGTCATTCGTCGCAAAGGCAACGTAATGGTGATTTGTGAAAATCCGAAACACAAACAAAAACAAGGATAGAAGGAGGGGAATATAGCCTATGGCACGTATAGCTGGTGTAGACTTGCCGCGTGACAAACGCGTCGAAATCGCCCTGACGTACATTTTCGGTATCGGCAAAACAACGTCGCATAAACTTTTGAATACTGCTGAAGTTAGTTACGACACTCGTGTTCGTGATTTGACTGAAGATGAATTGGCTCGCTTGCGCGAAGCAATTGATAAATCTGTTAAAGTAGAAGGCGACTTGCGTCGTGAAATCTCACTTAACATTAAGCGTCTGACTGAAATCGGATGCTACCGTGGTCTTCGTCACCGTCGTGGCTTGCCTGTTCGCGGTCAACGTACGAAAACGAATGCCCGTACACGTAAAGGTCCTCGTCGGACTGTAGCTAACAAGAAGAAATAAGAAGGGAGGATAATGGACAATGGCTAAACCAAAAAAAGTCGTTCGTACGAAACGTCGCGACCGGAAAAATATTGAGACTGGCGTTGCGCACATTCGCTCGACATTCAACAATACGATCGTTACGATCACGGATCCTCACGGAAATGCTATTTCATGGGCGAGCTCAGGTAACATGGGATTCAGAGGATCCCGTAAGAGCACACCTTTCGCAGCTCAAATGGCTGCTGAAACAGCTGCTAAAGCAGCGATGGAGCATGGCATGAGAACCGTTGAAGTGATGGTTAAAGGACCAGGCGCTGGCCGTGAAGCTGCGATTCGTTCGCTTCAAGCTGCTGGATTGGAAGTTAACCTCATTAAAGACGTAACACCAGTTCCTCATAACGGATGCCGTCCTCCGAAACGTCGTCGCGTATAGTTGGATCCGCTGTGGTATCAAATGGCAACAACTTGTGAATAATGGTTGTGAAGGTTTGGCATACTACAAGGTTTGACTTGTAATAACGGTAAGTAACGGAGCGACGTTTGAAGGAGGGTACTATTAGTGATTGAGATCGAAAAGCCGAAAATCGAAACCGTAGAACTAAATGACGAAGGAACTTACGGACGTTTCGTCGTCGAGCCGCTGGAACGCGGATACGGCACGACCCTTGGAAATTCGCTTCGCCGAATTTTGTTGTCGTCGTTGCCGGGTGCAGCAGTAACCTCGGTTCAAATCGACGGAGTGCTTCACGAGTTTTCTACGGTTCCCGGAGTGATTGAGGATGTTACCGAAATCATTCTGAACCTGAAAGGCCTCTCGTTGAAAATCCACTCCGATGAAGAAAAGGTTTTGGAAATCGATGCGGATGGCGAAGGGAATATTACAGCAGGCGACATTCGAGCTGACAGCGATGTCGAGATTTTAAGCCCTGATCTTCACATCGCAACCTTGGCCTCAGGCGCGCGACTCCATATGCGGGTTTTTGCTAATCGGGGTCGTGGTTACGTGCAAGCGGACCGCAACAAGAAGGACGAACAGCCAATTGGGGTAATACCCGTTGATTCGATATACACGCCAATTACTCGTGTCAATTATAGCGTGGAAAATACTCGCGTTGGTCAAGTAACTAACTACGACAAGCTTACACTTGAAGTATGGACTGATGGCAGTATTAGACCGGAAGAGGCTGTAAGCCTTGGCGCTAAAATCTTGACCGAGCATTTGGACTTGTTCGTTGGATTGACCGATGAAGCCAAAGATGCGGAAATTATGGTTGAGAAGGAAGAAGACAAGAAAGAAAAAGTTCTAGAGATGACGATTGAGGAACTTGATCTTTCTGTCCGTTCTTACAACTGCTTGAAACGCGCTGGCATCAACACCGTTCAAGAGCTTATCACGAAATCCGAAGAGGACATGATGAAGGTTCGTAACTTGGGCCGTAAATCACTTGAGGAAGTTCAAGAGAAGCTTGAAGAGCTCGGTTTGGGCCTTCGCATGGAAGAGTAGTATTCAACTAGTGTCGACAAAAGAGCAAGGGAGGGGAAAACAAGATGGCATATCAAAAATTAGGACGTGACGCAAGTGCACGGAAAGCATTGTTCCGTGACCTCGTTACTGACTTGTTCCTTTATGAGCGTATTCAAACGACTGAAGCTAAGGCGAAAGAAGTTCGTTCTATCGCTGAGAAGTTGATCACTAAAGCTAAGAAAGGTGATCTTCATGCTCGTCGTCAAGTAGCAGCTTATGTTCGTCGTGAAACAGTTGATGGTGAGCAAGATGCAATCCAAAAACTATTCTCAGAACTAGCTGGTCGTTACTCGGAGCGTGCAGGTGGTTACACACGTATTCTAAAACTAGGACCCCGTCGCGGCGATGCTGCGCCTATGGTTTACCTGGAATTGGTTGACCGTGCGTAGTTAACCCTACAAACGAGATTATTATAAGCTTGTCCACAGAGTTAAACCTTGTTCAAGCTTATACTTAGGAAAAGGGTGGACCCTTGCGGCCACCTTTTTTTATTTGCTAAATTGGGTTGTTATTCATCATTGAGGCTCACCAGGAGCGATAGATGAGCTTGTGCGGCGCCTCTTAGGTAATGGGAGTGTGAAGCAACCCGATCTCCTTTTACGAGGAGATTTAGGGAGTTGGGAGTCCCTTAAGTTAAGGGGGGAAACGGTTGAGAAATATTTGTGTAAAAGTCAGCTATGACGGGGCCGGGTTCAACGGATTTCAAACGCAGCCATACGGCAGAACGGTTCAGGGTGAAATAGAGAAGGCCATAAAGAAGCTAACGGGCGAGACGACTATTATTATTGGTTCGGGACGTACAGACGCGGGAGTGCATGCACAGGGTCAGGTGTTCAATTTCTATACGGATTCTACGATTCCGACAGAGAGATGGGCGATCGCGCTTAATACGCGATTACCGAAGGACATCGTCATTATTGAAGCATTCGATGTGCCGGAACATTTTCATGCTAGAAGATCTGCTAAGCGCAAGACGTATCGCTATACGATTGATACGGGGAAGTTTCCGGACGTTTTTGGCAGGCAGTATCGATTTCATCATCCGACTCCGCTTGATGTGGATGCGATGCGAGAAGGATTGCTTTGTCTAGTAGGCGAGCATGACTTTACTTCCTTCACATCCATTCATTCAACTAAGCCTCATCATATTCGAACGATCTACGAAGCAGACTTTGTAAAGGAAGGCCCGATCGTACATATGTACGTGACAGGCAATGGTTTTCTATACAATATGGTTCGGGTCATTATGGGAACATTACTATGGGTCGGTGAAGGAAAATTGGCTTCATCTGAGATAAAAGGCATTCTTGAAGGTCGAAATCGATCGCTTGCAGGGCCTACGGCTATGCCGCATGGATTGACGCTTATAGATGTTGAATATTCCAGTTAAAAACAGGGATAATTCACTATAAATCACTTGCACTTACTTATATTTTATAGTAGAATATAACTTGTGCTTTCGAAGTGGCTAACCCACAGCCCCGACTGAGATTGTCACAAACTTGGCGAATTAAAATGAACTAACAAACCAACGATTACGTTGTTATAAAAATGATTAATGTATGAAATTAAGGAGGATCATCCATGCGTACCACTTATATGGCTAAGTCAAATGAAGTTGAGCGTAAATGGTTCGTCGTTGATGCAGAAGGCAAAACACTAGGCCGTTTGGCTAGTGAAGTTGCTGCTCTAATTCGCGGCAAGCACAAACCCACTTTTACGCCACATGTTGATACAGGCGATTTCGTCGTAGTTATCAATGCTGAGAAAATCCATTTGACAGGTAAGAAATTTACCGACAAAATGTACTACCGTCACTCGATGTATTCTGGTGGTTTGAAAGTAACTCCAGCTAACGAGATGATCAAAAACAAACCTGAGCGCGTTATTGAATTCGCAGTTCACGGTATGTTGCCTAAGAACCGTCTTGGCGACAAAATGAAGCTTAAACTTAAAGTATACGCAGGTGCGGAACATCCACATCAAGCACAAAACCCTGAAGTTTACGAACTTCGCGGGTAATAAAGAGGAGGACAAGTTTCATGGCTCAAGTGCAATACTATGGAACCGGTCGTCGTAAACACTCTGTTGCACGTGTACGTCTTGTGCCGGGTGAAGGACGAATCATTATTAACAAACGCGACCTTAACGAATATTTCGGTCTAGAAACGCTTAAATTGATCGTAAAACAACCGCTTAACCTTACTGATACATTGTCGAAATACGATGTACTTGTAATTGCTAACGGCGGCGGTATGTCCGGTCAAGCTGGCGCTATCCGTCACGGTATTTCACGCGCTCTGCTTAAAGCAGATCCTGAATTCCGTCCTGCTTTGAAACGTGCTGGCTTCCTAACACGTGATCCACGTATGAAAGAGCGTAAAAAATACGGTCTTAAAGCTGCACGTCGCGCTCCACAATTCTCGAAACGTTAATATTACGTTACAAAATGCCTTCTCTGTTTGCAGAGGAGGCATTTTTTTGTGTTTACATAAACTAAAAAACTTTATTTCAGTTTGGGTAAAACTTTTCTTGATCAATGACCAAGTACGACGTATAATTATAATACAGATCAATTTACTTGGAATTAAAAATGGAGGCCATCATAATGAACCTTTTTGAAAAAGAAGCGCTTATTGCACAAAAAGCGGTTGAACTGGAAAACGCGACACCGGAAGAAGTAATCGCATTTGCAGTAGAAACATTTCCTAACATAACTTTTGCATGCAGTTTTGGGGCAGAAGATGTTGTGCTAGTCGATATGCTTCAGAAAATTAGCCCGACAACTGATATTTTCTATTTGGATACAGACTATCACTTTAAAGAAACGTATGAAACGAAGGCTCGCATGGAAGAACGCTACCCTGGGATTCCTTTCGTAAAGGTAAGTCCTGAAATAACACCAGAGGAGCAAGCTGCTCAATTCGGTGAAGAGCTTTGGAAATCGGATGCCAATGCTTGCTGTAATATTCGTAAAGTACAACCGCTGACAAATATTTTGACAAAGTATGAAGCTTGGATTACAGGTATTCGCCGTGACCAGGCACCAACACGAGCTAATTCCAAAAAAGTGGAGTACGACACGAAGTTTGGTTTAGTAAAATTTAATCCTATTGCACATTGGACGACTGAGGATGTATGGAACTATATTCGTGAGAATGATGTTATTTATAACCCGTTGCATGACCAAAACTATCCGAGTATCGGCTGTGAGCAATGTACTCGTAAAGTAATGCCGGGTGAAGATCCTCGTGCTGGTCGTTGGTCTGGTCAAGAGAAAACAGAGTGCGGATTGCACAAATAGGAGGCTGCTAGCATTATGAGTCAAATTTTACCGCACGGCGGCGTGCTGATTAACCGTGTCGCTACCGGCGAACAACGTGATGCATTACTGACAGAAGCAAAGAGCTTGAAATCCATCTCAATAAACGCTTGGACGATTTCTGATCTTGATCTAATAGGTGTGGGAGCATTCTCCCCGCTAACAGGATTTATGAATGAGTCGGATTACCAATCCGTCGTTCAAAATATGCGTTTGGCTAATGGGACGGTATGGAGCATTCCGATTACACTAGCTGTTGAGGAAGAAAAGGCTTCGCAATTTGCTGTAGGTGAACGTGCAGCTCTTGTTGGAGAAGATGGTATTATCTATGCGGTTATTTCAATTGACAGCATTTATTCTGTTGATCATAAGATTGAAGCTGTTAATGTATTCAAAACCGATGACGTGGAGCACCCGGGTGTTCAGAAGCTGTTTGAACGCTCTTCCATTCAGTTCGGCGGAGAAATTATAGTATTGAACCGTCCTCAGCCTGAGAAATTTCAAGACTTCTATTTTGATCCATCTGAAACTCGTCGTATCTTTGCAGAAAACGGCTGGAAAACCATTGTTGGCTTCCAAACTCGCAATCCTGTTCATCGCGCACATGAGTATATTCAAAAAACGGCAATGGAAATTGTAGATGCTTTGTTCCTCAATCCTCTTGTTGGCGAAACCAAATCCGATGATGTTCCTGCCAACGTTCGGATGAAGAGTTATCTGGCTTTGCTTGAAAACTACTATCCGAAGGATCGCGTGTTTCTTGGTGTATTCCCTGCCGCTATGCGTTATGCGGGACCTCGTGAAGCGATTTTCCATGCACTTGTTCGCAAAAACTACGGCTGCTCGCATTTCATCGTGGGCCGTGATCACGCTGGCGTAGGCGATTATTATGGCACCTATGAGGCACAGGATCTGCTAAAAACGATTCCTGTAGAGGATCTAGGCATTACACCGCTATACTTCGAGCATAGCTTCTTCTGTAAGGTTTGCGGCAACATGGCGACTTCCAAAACATGTCCACATGATAAGGAGAACCATTTGACGTTGTCTGGTACAAAAGTTCGTGCCTTGCTGCGTGACGGCGTTTGCCCGCCTCCTGAGTTTTCTCGTCCTGAGGTTGCTAAAATCTTGATTGAAGGCATGTCCGAACAGCCCGTAGGCTAGTTCGTAAAGCTTTAATAGAGGTTTGTCTCATAAACAACCATCTCGTCCCATATAAATGAATGAGAGCATATGGCTTAAAGATCAAATAGCCATTTGAACTGCTTATTCATTTGATGGAAGACGGGGTGGTTTTTTTATGCGGCGAATTAGCAAGCATATTGTCATTTGGATGACGTATAAAGGAGCAATTCGAATTGGAATTGGTCTAATGGTTATTACGCTAACCGGTATTTTATTAACACAGTCCATGCCCACCAAGCGAGCTTGGTCCTATTGGTCGACACCGCTCTCGGGGAAGACAATCGCGATTGATGCTGGTCATGGGGGAGTGGATGGAGGGGCAGTCAGTAAGCAGGGTATTATTGAAAAGGATTTGAACTTGGCAATCGCTCTATATTTGAGAGATTATTTACAGCAGGCTGGTGCTGTCGTCGTTATGACTAGAGAAGGGGATTATGACCTTGCGACAGGCGACGCCAGAGCATACAGCAAGCGCAAGACAGAGGATCTCAAGAAGCGTGTAGCTGTTATTGAAGCAAGCAATCCATCTGCGCTTATCAGTATACATATGAATAGTATTCCTTCAGCCAAGTGGTCAGGCGCACAAACCTTTTATCATCCATCGACTCACGCAGATAATCTTATGTTAGCAACTTTTATTCAGGACGAAATCAAACGTAACTTAGAGAATACAACCCGTGTCGCTGCTACTGTTACGAATGTATATTTGTTGAAGGAAATTGAGAATATTCCTACTGCACTCGTTGAGGTAGGCTTTCTATCGAATGAAGGGGAATCGAAGCGACTTGCAGATACGGAATACCAACGACAGGTTGCCGCATCCATTTATGAGGGTATTTTGCGCTTTAGCTCAGGGGAAAAATTAAGCGGCGGTGTCCTTCAGGAAATGAATGTAGAGTAGGCGCAACTTTGAATGCGTACAGTTGAATGGGAGCATTTGAATAGTGGCACCATGCTGACTGTGTTATAATAACTATTAAATAATCGTAATTACATAAAGGTGGGACATATATAATGCTAACAAGAGAACAAGTAATCGAGGTCGTCGATTCTGTGACGACAGCACATAAAGCGGAAGGAATCACCATCCGCGATGTTATGGTTCGGGACCGCCAAGTTTCTATGACGGTCCTTGGTGCTGGCGCGGCTGCGCAGCCCGCGCTTGAAGCCTCGCTTCGCGAGGCGCTGACGCGCATAGGCGCCGAAACCGTGCATTGCCGGTTTCGTACCGAGGGCGCGCCATCCGCAGGCGAGGCTTCGCCTACGCCAGCGGCAGCTGCAGCACCGGCTGCGGCTAGCGCCGGTGCCGGTAAAGCTGGCGGCCCCGCACCCGTGCAAGGCCACGGGGCCGGGCTCGCAAACCCGCTGCTGGATCCTAGCAGCGGCGTGCAGTTCATCGCCGTCGCGAGCGGCAAGGGCGGCGTCGGCAAATCGACAGTGACCGTCAATCTTGCGGTCGCGTTAGCCCGCAGAGGCAAGCGCGTCGGCATTATCGACGCTGATATTTACGGCTTTAGTGTGCCTGACATGATGGGCATTGAAGAGCGCCCTGACGTTGTGAATGAACGAGTAATCCCAATTGAGAAATTCGGTGTAAAAGTCATGTCGATGGGCTTCTTCGTTGAAGATAACAGTCCGATCGTATGGCGCGGCCCTATGCTCGGCAAAATGCTTCGCAACTTTTTCCAAGAGATTGAATGGGGCGAGCTGGACTACCTATTGCTTGATCTGCCGCCAGGCACGGGGGATGTAGCGCTTGATGTGCATCAAATCATTCCTCAGAGCAAAGAAATCATCGTAACAACGCCTCATGCAACTGCAGCTTTCGTAGCAGCAAGAGCAGGGGCAATGGCGATCAAAACAGAACATGAGATTATTGGTATCGTTGAAAATATGTCCTATTACGTGTCTACCTCTACGGGAGAGAAGGAATATGTATTCGGACGCGGAGGCGGCGCTCGCCTTGCAGAAAACTTGCATGCTGATTTGCTGGCCCAAATTCCGCTTGGCGCGCCGGACAACCTGCCGACAGATCCCGATTTTGCACCTTCTGTATACAGTGAGGATTCCGAGACAGGCAAGCTTTACTTAGAGCTGGCAGACAGTGTTCTTAGCAAATGCGAAGGCTAACTAAAGAACAATATTGATTTATATAATAAATCTTTAATGACTAATTAAAGCAACACAACAAAAGCCCGAACGAATTGTCGGTTGAAGCAGTGAAGCTGCCTCTGTAGACGAATCTGTTCGGGCTTTCATGTTAATTAAAGTAAATACTACGCAGCTCTCTTTAAAAGTGAATTATTGCCCGCTTGAGCTGTCTTCTTCAGATGATTTATCCTCCTCGGAGGATTTATCTTGCTCATCCGATGATTTATCGTCTTTCTTTTTATCGACTTTCTCATCTGGCTTTGGTTTCAGTTCTTCCTGTACCGCTGTTTTCATGAGATCAAGCACTTCTAAACGGAATAATGGATTTTGCATAGACTCCTGCATAAGCGACATGACCTCTTTGCGGTATTGCGAGCTTTGAAGCACCTCAAGGATCATTTTATCCATCTCTGGTGTTTTCATTACTTTAACCATTTCTGCTTGATAACTAGGGTCTTTGATGAGCTCTTTATGGATTTCTTTGTTTTGTTTATTAACAGCCTTAGCGAATTCACCAGCGAAGCGAGTGTCGGACATAAGCTTCTTAATGACCTTATCGTATTCTGGAGAGATCAATACATCCTTAACAGCTAAGCGAACCTCTTCTTGGTCCTGAATGGATAGGAGCTTAGAGGATTGTGCGTTATACCCGGATAGGCTTTGTGAAGACTCTTGAAGCGCCTTCTGAGCGTCCTCCGTTTTCAAAATATCAATGACCATCGACTTGAGGTCTTTGTAGCTCGCTTGTTGATTGCTGCCGCCACCTGAGGACTCTGAGCCACAGCCTGTCATGACAAGCACTAAAGCTGCAGCAACCATAATTAAAGCCCATTTCTTACGCATTCTTGGCTTGCTCCCTTCTATGTCAGTACTCATCTAGTCATGGGAAATGAACCGCTCATTTTTTGAGAATGATGACTCATGAGCTTATTATGCACATTGTTCACCGTATTATCATGGAGAGTTATTAGCTTTTTGTTACGAACATGGTAAGATAAAGAATATTACTATCGGGAGGATATCAAGCGTGAATTTAAAAAAGTTCTTCTTCTTATTTTGGAGTTGCATGGCCGTGGGAGCACTTACATGTGTGGTTAATGGAGCGATCATGTCATGGGTGGACCCAGAATTCGGTTTCTT
Organism: Paenibacillus sp. J31P13; assembly: GCF_056269295.1. Lineage (NCBI taxonomy): Bacteria > Bacillati > Bacillota > Bacilli > Caryophanales > Paenibacillaceae > Paenibacillus > Paenibacillus sp. J31P13. Next base: position 2,702 of record NZ_JBWDNR010000018.1, on the reverse strand, counting down.
GGGATTAGAGGCAGTCGGTTTTAACGCGCTTATGATGGCGATGGTTGGTTTGATGATTGGAGCTTTTAGTCAAATGGGCTTCTTTGCATATCTGACTTTGAATTACATTGCCTTAAGTGTATTTAGAAAAAAATATTTGTGGAACGCCCTGCAAGGCTACACAACTATTTTTGTTGTACTCGGTTTTGGATATCTGCTTTATGAAAAGAGCATTAACAATTGGTTATTCTGGTTGTTACCGCTGCTGTTGCTCGTTTTCTCAGGTTTAATTACTTGGCTAAAAGTAAAACAAACAAACAAAACAGCTTTCGTATCTACGATGTTCCTAATGTTTGTTATTACATTCATTGAGTCATGGCCTGCTCTGAAAGGTGACACAAACGTACCTGCAATCGTATTTATGATGGTTCCGCTCTTTGTTTGCAATGCATACCAAATTATGATGATGCACCGTATAGTAAAAAAAGAAACAACCGACTCGTCAGCAATCGCTGCAAAGCCGGTTGTATAAATGAATTAATACTCCAAATCGGCGGCATGCAGCTGCGGGAAGGTAGATGTTGCCTTATCCTGCACGGCTTTGCCGTCGATTTCCGTTTGAGTGATAAGATCGGTTACTGTAACGAAATCATAGCCTTTAGCCCGCAGCTGGTCGATGACGACTGGAAGTGCCTCATGCGTCTGCTTGACTGAGTCGCTCGCATGGAACAAAATAATATCTCCAGGATGAGCTCTTGTTACGACGCGGTTAATAATTTTTTCTGTACCGATGTTCATCCAATCAAGAGAATCAGTATCCCACTGAATAACCTTATACTGAAGATCCTCTGCGATCCGCAGCACTCTTTTATCAAAATCTCCGTTAGGCAGTCGAATTAAATTAGGTTGTTTTCCTGTGATATCAGATAAGATGGTATGAGCCGTTGTAATTTGTTTGCGAATTTCTTCGTCACTCAGCTTGCTGTAGTTATCATGCTTATGTCCGTGACTTCCAATTTCATAGCCTGCATCTTGAATTTTCTTAACAATTTCAGGATGTGATTGGCTCCAAGGCGAAGATAAGAAGAAAGTGGCCTGTTTCACATTCTTTTCTTTTAGTACATTAAGGATAGGTTCTGTTCTTTTATCACCCCAGCTAATATCGAATGTTAGAGCGACGACATTCTTATTCGTTGGCACACTGTAGATCGCAGCCGGCTGCTGTGGGGAGAAAACGGTGATGTTGTCGCGTTCAGCGTAAATAATACCAATTGAAAAAACAATTCCAACAGCAATTAAAAAATACCTTTTCAGCTTACGACCGTTCAATACATAAAAAACGTTCATGGGAAGGGCGCTCCTCTCTAAATGAAAACGGGTTTTGGCGACAGCCATTTACTCTTGTAGTACAATCTATGCTCGTACAACGAAGATATTCGTCCAAGCTGACAACTTACTAATAAAGGAGGAGATATGATGTTTAAATGGAGAGCCATTGGGGATCATTTTAAACAAATGAATGGTTATATTATTTTTGGATTTATATTATTTTTTGCGGGTATGGTAATTGGAGGTACAAACCCTGCTTTCAAACAATTTCTTGTAGGGCAAATGGAAGCGCTGAAGGGACTTACTTCTATTATTGATGATTCCAAAAATCCAACCTTGACCATGATCATCGTTATTTTCATGAATAATGCGATAAAATCGATACTCGTTATTTACATAGGCGCGTTCTTTGGGTTAATGCCTATATTCTTCTTGGTTGTGAACGGTATGCTTATTGGATTCCTGCTTACTTATGTCGGAGAGGCACAAGGCGGGGCCTATGTAGCAGAATTGATCTTTAAAGGGCTTCTGCCGCACGGGATACTTGAGATCCCTGCAATCGTCATCGCTTGCGCTTATGGCATGCGGTTTGGCTTACTTACAACGAAAGGTTTATTCTCTGCCCTATTTGCAAGATCAAAGCTTAATGAGATCGGTTATGAAATCAAACACTTTATAATTAGGAGCGTTCCGGTGATGGTCATTATAACCGTGACATTGCTGATTGCGTCTGTAATTGAAAGCACAATTACAGGTTGGCTGCTTTCGATGTAATAAAATTTCCAATATTTGAGCATAACAGTAAAGCAGTGTCGTAACGCATTTGCGTGAGACGTTGCTTTTTTGTTCGTTTTAAAACGATCTAGTTGCGCTTTACATAAAAAGGAGGTCGCTCACTGTTATGCTCGGAATACTATTCAATGATAAAGAATGCAAAGAACTCGACTACGTCCTTCGCAAAGAACTGGATGAAATGCTGCTTGATCTGAGTGACTCTAGATTAGATGGAGATATCAAGGAAGCCATCACAAGAAGATACAAAACCATCTTCCGCATGTACGCCCGAATTGCCTCTCCGAAAGAGCTGTCCCGGTATACACTTAACGCTCGTTCTTACCGTTGAAAACTTTTTTAAAAAAACTTTTAAAAAGGGGTTGCATTTATTTGGGCCCCTGTGATATATTATTTAAGTCGCCACTGAGACACACGGCGCACACGAGAAAAACAAGCAACAAAGATTGCTCTTTGAAAACTGAACAACGAGTAACAAACTGCCTCGCAAATCCTTCGGGATGAGCGAAAAAAGCGATAAAAGTTTTTGAGCAAGTCAAACACCAATTTGGAGAGTTTGATCCTGGCTCAGGACGAACGCTGGCGGCGTGCCTAATACATGC